>CAZJWX010000024.1:0-53648 GCA_964549915.1 uncultured Anaerolineaceae bacterium
TCTCTCCACTACACATTACCAACTTTCTTTCATTTTTGAAGCGATTGCCCTGCCCTTGACATCCCCCCATTTGCCTGATAGTATCCTTCGCATTGAATGCAGTTGGAGTATCCTCAAGTTCTTGAGGCGCTGTCCTTCTGAATCGAGTAAGGTGACGAAAGAGCTTTGCCGCAGGCGGAGTGTCTCGTCACGTTCCGACTGAGATACGGGCGTTCTCTATATCTGTATATAGGTGCGCCCGTTTGTACGCCTAGTGAACGACAGGTTTCCGAACCTCATTTGAAAATGGCGAGTTCATTCAAAGTGGAGAGTTCCAACTATGCCAACGATTAACCAGTTGGTGCGCAAGGGTCGTGTTGCCCGTAAGAAGCAGAGCAAGGCACCCGCACTGCAATACACGATGAACGCCTTGAAGGGCAACAAGCGTACGCGCCAGCAAAAAGGGGCACCCGCCAAGCGCGGCGTCTGCACCCGCGTGCAGACCATGACCCCCAAGAAACCGAATTCCGCGCTGCGGAAGGTCGCGCGCGTGCGCCTGAGCAACCAGATGGAAGTGACAGCCTACATCGGTGGTGAAGGCCACCGCTTGCAGGAGCACAGTGTGGTGCTGGTACGCGGCGGTCGTGTGAAAGACCTGCCGGGTGTGCGTTACCACATCGTGCGTGGCACGCTGGATGCCAATGGCGTCGAAGCGCGCAAGCAGGGTCGCAGCAAGTACGGTACCAAGCGCCCGAAAGAATAAGCCGGAGTTGAGAAGGGAAGCGGAAGAGAACGATGCGTAGAAAAACACCGCCGAAGCGGCAGGTTACGCCGGATGCTCGTTACAACAACGTACACGTCTCCATGTTCGTGAACCGGATGATGTACGGTGGCAAGAAGAGCACGGCTCAGAAGATCGTCTACAAAGCCTTTGACATCATCCAGGACAAGACGGGCAATGAACCGTTGGAAGTCTTCGAGACGGCACTGCGCAACGTGCAGCCCGCCATTGAAGTGAAACCGCGCCGCGTTGGTGGCTCCACCTACCAGGTGCCGACGGAAGTACGCCAGGATCGCGGCATCGCCCTGGCGATGCGCTGGCTCATCCAGAATTCGCGTTCGCGTGGCGGGCGCAGCATGGCGGATAAGCTGGCAGCCGAATTGATGGATGCCGCGCAGGGACAGGGCAATTCGGTCAGGAAGCGCGATGAAGTGCACAAGATGGCAGAAGCCAACCGCGCTTTCGCACATTTCCGCTAATTTGCAGCCTATTTTCGTGACGGTTCGAGCAAACCTGTAGAAGAAGGTCCCAATGGCAAAGAAAATCGAACACGATCTGAGCAAAGTTCGCAATATCGGCATTATCGCCCATATCGACGCAGGCAAGACCACAACCACCGAACGTGTGTTGTATTACACCGGTATGGTGCACCGCATCGGCGAAGTGCATGATGGCGCGGCAGCGATGGATTACATGGAGCAGGAGAAGGAACGTGGGATCACCATCACGTCCGCTGCTGTGACGACCACCTGGCGCGAGCACAAGATCAACATCATCGATACGCCCGGTCACGTGGACTTCACTGCGGAAGTGCAGCGCAGTCTCCGTGTGCTGGATGGTGGTGTGGCGGTCTTCGATGCAGTTGCAGGTGTGGAGCCGCAGTCCGAAACCGTCTGGCGCCAGGCGACGGAATACAGCGTGCCGCGCATTTGCTTCGTCAACAAGATGGATCGTACGGGCGCGAACTTTGACCGCACCGTCTCCATGATTGCAGGACGCCTGAACGGTAACCCGGTTCCCGTCCAGATGCCTTACGGCAGTGGGGACGACTTCGCAGGCATCATCGACTTGCTGGCGATGGAACTGGTGACCTATGGCGACGATTACGGCACGCAGATCGAGCGGCACCCCATCCCGGACAGCCACCGCGAAGAAGCGGAAACGCGCCGCCTGGAGATGATTGAGAAAGTCATCGAGAGCGACGACCTGCTCACCGAGAAGTACCTCATGGAAGAGGAAATCAGCGACGATGAGATCATCGGTGCCCTGCGCGCCGGGACGGTCAGCAATGCGCTGCACCCCGTGCTCTGCGGCAGCGCCCTGAAGAACAAGGGCGTGCAGATGCTGCTGGATGCCATCGTCGACTTCCTGCCGTCGCCGCTGGAAGTGCCGCCGGTGGAAGGGGTTTCGCCGACGAACGAAGAAGAGATCCTCACGCGCTCGGCAAATGACGAAGAACCGATGGCTGGCCTGGTCTTCAAGATCGTGGCCGATCGTTTCGGTCGTCTGGCCTTCACCCGCGTCTACTCTGGCGTGCTGAAGACGGGGACGCGCGTTTACAACCCGGTCAAGGGCAAGACGGAACGTGTCGGGCGCATTGTGCGCATGTTCGCTGACCGCCGCGAAGACGTGGAAGAAATCCACGCTGGCGACATCGCCGCCGTCATCGGCTTCAAGGATACCTTCACGGGTGACACCGTGTGCGACGACGAATCGCCAGTGGTGCTGGAGAACATCAAGTTCCCCGACCCCGTGATCGAAGTTGCTATTGAGCCGAACAGTAAGGCCGACCAGGAAAAACTGGCGAAGGGCCTTTCCGCCCTGGCAGACGAAGACCCGACCTTCCAGGTCGAAGTGGATGCCAACCTGGGCCAGACCAAGATCAAGGGCATGGGCGAGCTGCACCTGGAAGTGCTGGTGGATCGCCTCAAGCGTGAATTCAACGTGGAAGCGTCTGTCGGTCGCCCGCGCGTGGCCTACCGCGAAGCCATCACCAAGGCACACACCGTCGATACGACCTTCAAGCGTCAGACGGGTGGTAGCGGGCAGTATGCGCGTCTCGTGGTGGAATACGCCCCGATGACCGACGAAGAAGCTGCCGAAGCACCGGACAGCTTGCTCTTCAGCGATAGCATCGTCGGCGGTGCCGTCACCAAAGAATTCATCCGCGCTGCTGAAAAAGGTATGCGCGAAGCCCTGGAAGGCGGCGTGCTGGCGGGGTATCCCGTTGTGCGCCTGAAGGCCAGTGTGGTCGATGGCGCGATGCACGATGTAGACTCGAGCGAAATTGCCTTCAAGATCGCAGGCTCGATGTCGCTGAAGGAAGGCGTTCAGAAGGGTAGCCCCGTCATCCTGGAACCCTCGATGAAGGTCGAAGTCGTGGCACCGGATGATTACACAGGCACCATCGTGGGTGACCTCGCCTCCCGTCGTGGCACGGTCGAGGGCATGGAACCGCGCGGCGAAGGCTTCAGCACCATCCGCGCCCAGGTGCCGCTGAGCGAGATGTTCGGCTATGCGACGGAACTGCGCAACATGACGCAGGGTCGCGGCAACTTCACGATGGAGTTTGACCAGTACACGGTGGCGCCCAATGCCATCGCCGAAGAGGTGATGAAGGGCGAACGCTAATCATCGACTTCCCGGCTGCGTGCGGGTGCGTCATGCACGGCCTGCACGCCCGGGAGGCTGCCGGGCAGTATTGAGGCAAGTCGGCCTCTCTTCGCAAATTGATAGAGGTGTGATCGAACCAATTGGATACAGAGGGATAGAGTACCAATGGCAAAGGGTAAATTCGAACGTACCAAACCGCATGTGAACATCGGCACGATTGGTCACGTCGATCATGGGAAAACCACGCTGACGGCGGCCATCACCAAAGTGCTGGGTATGCGCGGGCAGGCAGTGTCGCAAAATTATGAAGATATCGACAACGCGCCGGAAGAACGCGCACGCGGTATCACCATCGCCATCCGTCACGTGGAATACGAAACGGATGCACGCCACTATGCTCACGTGGACTGCCCGGGTCACCGTGACTACATCAAGAACATGATCACTGGTGCCGCGCAGATGGACGGCGCGATCCTCGTGGTGAGCGCCCCGGACGGCCCGATGCCGCAGACGCGCGAACATGTGCTGCTGGCACGCCAGGTGGAAGTGCCTGCGATGGTGGTCTTCCTCAACAAGATCGACCAGATGGACGACCCGGAACTGATCGAACTCGTGGAAATGGAGCTGTCTGAACTGCTCGAATCCTACGAATTCGACCCGGATACCCCCATCATCAAGGGTTCCGCCCTGCAGGTGACCGAATCCGAAAGCACCGACCCGGATGCGCCGGAATACGCCCCCATCTGGGAGCTGATGAACGCGGTTGATGAATGGATCCCGACCCCCGAACGCGAGACCGACAAGCCCTTCCTGATGCCGATTGAAGATGTCTTCAGCATCAAGGGACGCGGTACGGTGGTGACGGGTCGTGTGGAACGCGGCACGCTGACCAAGGGGCAGGAAATCGACATCGTCGGCCTGCGTGACGACATTCAGCAGACGACCGTGACGGGCATCGAGATGTTCCACAAGGAACTCGACCAGGCCGAAGCGGGCGACAATGCCGGTATTCTCCTGCGTGGTAAGACCCGCGAAGAAGTGGAACGCGGCATGGTGCTGGCAGCCAAGGGCAGCATCACCCCGCACAAGAAGTTCAAGTGTGAAGTCTACATCCTCAAGAAGGATGAAGGCGGTCGTCACAAGGCCTTCTTCAGCGGCTACCGTCCGCAGTTCTACATCCGCACCCTGGATGTGACGGGCACCGTGACCCTGCCGGACGGCGTGGAAATGGTCATGCCGGGCGACAGCGTGTCGATGGATGTTGAACTCATCATGCCGGTGGCGATGGAAAAAGGCTCCAAGTTCGCAATCCGCGAAGGTGGTCTGACGGTCGGCGCAGGCCTCATCACGGAAATTCTGGACTAAGGCGACTGGACGCCAGACAACAGCATATGCCGGGGTGCGGTCAACGGCCCCGGTATATTTTTCTCCGTTGGCTGGCGCACCCGTCCGCTCCTTAGCAGGAAGAGGAATGTATGGCAGCGAAGAACAAAATCCGCATCCGACTTAAGGCCTATGACCATCGGGTGCTCGACCAATCCGCACAGCGCATTGTGGAGACGGCAGAACGTACCGGCGCGCGGGTCATCGGCCCGGTTCCCCTGCCCACCCGCCTGGAACGCTTCACGGTGATTCGTTCCAGCTTCGTGCACAAGAACTCGCAGGAACACTTCGAGATTCGCACGCACAAGCGCCTGATTGATGTGATGGATCCGGATAGCAAGACGATTGATACCCTGATGCGCCTGAACTTACCCGCTGGCGTGGACATCGAAATCAAGATTTAGGTCGCCCACGCCAGCGCGCCAGGCGATCCACCCGTTCGGCACCCACCGAACTCCATGACACAATCTGTAACGAAGGTATTGGGAGGGGAACTAGCCCCGCATTTCGGATGCGTCTAACCCCCCTCTGGAGGCTGAGTCTCATGAAGGGCATGATTGGTAAAAAGATAGGGATGACCCAGGTCTTCGACGACCAGGGCAACGTCGTCCCGGTGACAGTCATTGAAGCTGGCCCCTGCTATGTGACCCAGGTGCGCAACAACGAGCGCGATGGGTACACCGCAGTGCAACTCGGATACGGCGAGGCCAAACCCGCCCGCCTGACAAAGGGGCAGCTAGGGCATTTACAAAAGAACGACCTGCCCGCCTTGCGCGTCCTGCGTGAATTCCGCATCCGGGGCGATGAACCCCTGGACGTGGAAGAAGGCGCTGAAATCAAAGTTGATGTCTTCGAGACGGGCGAACTGGTCGATGTCATCGGCGTGACCAAAGGGCGCGGTCACTCCGGTACCATCAAGCGGCATGGCTTCGGTCGTGGGCCGAAAACGCACGGTCAATCCGACCGCGAGCGCTCACCCGGTGCCATTGGGATGTGCGCCAGCCCCGCTCGTACCTTGAAGGGGCAGCGCATGGCAGGCCGCATGGGCAATGACCGCGTGACGATGCAAAACCTCGAAGTTGTCGTGGTCGATGCAGAGAAGAACCTGCTCGCGGTCAAGGGGTCTGTCCCCGGCACCAAGGGTGGGATTGTCGTGATCCGTCCTGCCCGCAAGGCGAAGAAACAGTAAGCCGCCCGGAGCGAGCAAGGAGGAAATCACTCATGGAAGTACCCGTTCTCAACGTACAGGGCCAGGAAGTGCAGACAGTTGAACTCCCGGCCTCTATCTTCGCCCAGGAAGTGAATGAACAGGGCATCGGCCTGATGCACCAGCTCTTCACCCTGCAAATGGCGAACGCCCGCCAGGGGACGCACAGCACCAAACGGCGCGGCGAAGTTCGCGGTTCCACCGCCAAGATTTACCGCCAGAAGGGCACGGGGCGTGCGCGGCATGGTGCCCGTACTGCGCCCATTTTCGTCGGCGGTGGCATCTCGATGGGGCCAAAGCCGCGCAAATACACCAAGCAGATGCCCAAGAAGATGCGCCGTAAAGCGATTCGCGTCGCCCTCAGCGCCCTGCTCAACGATGAGCAGTTGATCTTCGTGGATAAGCTGGAATTTGAGCAGCCCCGCACGCGCGAGATGAAGGACGCCCTCAAGGCCATCACAGGTGGCGAGAGCGCCCTGGTCGTGCTGGCACAGAAGGACGAGGCTGTGGCACGTAGCGTGCGCAACCTGCCCAAGGCCCATTCGATTCTCGCAAGCTACCTGAACATCCGGGACTTGCTGAAATACGACAAAGTAGTGATCCCGTTGGATGCGCTGGAAGTGATCGAGAGCATCTGGGGACAGGAGGGACGCAGCGATGCCTGAATTGCATCCGTATGATGTCATCCGTCGCCCCATCGTGACGGAAAAATCGACCATCCTGCAAGACGAGCAGAACCAGTACGTCTTCGAAGTGGCGCAAAACGCCAACAAATTCCAGATCAAGGAAGCCCTGGATATTATCTTCGGCATCCCGGCAGAAGACGTGGTCAAAGTGCGCACGATGATCGTCCCGGGCAAGCGCGGGACTCGTGGGCGCAAGCAGTATATCCGTAGTCGTCAATGGAAGAAGGCCGTTGTCACGCTGATGCCCGGTCGCTCCATTGATATTTTCAACGTGTAAGGGGGCGTAGCCATGCCAGTCAAAGTCTACAAACCAACATCGGCAGGCCGTCGCACCATGACGGGCTATACCTTCGAAGAGATCACGAAGAGCAAGCCGGAACGCTCCCTGACGGAAGCGCTGCGCAGGAAAGGCGGGCGCAACAACCAGGGTCGCGTCACGGTGCGCCATCGTGGGGGCGGCCACAAGCGCCGCTATCGCATCATCGACTTCAAGCGCAACAAGTTCGATTGCAGGGCGGAAGTCATTGCCATCGAATATGACCCGAACCGCAGCGCCCGCATCGCCCTCTTGCAATACGAAGACGGCGAAAAGCGCTACATCATCGCGCCGCAGGGCGTCACCGTCGGGCAGACGCTGGGCAACGGCGAACTGGCCGAACTGCGCCCCGGGCACGCCATGAAGTTGAAGGATATTCCGGTCGGTACGGTCATCCACAACATCGAACTGCGCCCCGGCAAGGGTGGGCAGATGGCGCGCTCCGCCGGCACGTCCGCGCAGTTGGTGGCGAAGGAAGGCAAGTACGCCACGCTGCGCCTGCCCAGTGGCGAATATCGCCGCATTCACGAAGAATGCATGGCGACCATCGGCCAGGTGGGCAACGCCGAACACGGCAACATCAAGCTCGGCAAGGCGGGTCGCCGCCGCTGGCTCGGCTGGCGTCCGACCGTGCGCGGTACGGCGCAAGACCCCGCCAGCCACCCGCACGGTGGTGGTGAGGGCCGTTCCGGCATCGGTATGCCTGCGCCGAAGACCCCCTGGGGTGCACCTGCCCTCGGCGTCCGTACGCGCAGCAACAAGCGCACGAATGTCTTCATCGTTCGCCGTCGCGGCAAGCGGCGTGGGCGTTAAGGCCACAGGGAGGTTGTACCAATGGGACGTTCACTGAAAAAAGGCCCGTACATCGAGCCGAGCCTGCTGAAGAAGGTCGAGCAACTGAACGAGCAGAACAAGAAAGCGGTCATCAAGACCTGGAGCCGTTCCAGCACGATCTTCCCGCAGATGGTCGGTCATACGATTGCCATCCACAATGGTCGCCAGCATGTGCCGATTTACATCACCGAGAATATGGTGGGGCACAAGCTGGGCGAATTTGCACCGACCCGCACCTATCGCGGGCATATTGTCGAAAAGAAACGCCGCTAAGGCCGGGGAGAGGGACTGATGGAAGTCAAAGCAACGACCAAATACCTGCCCATCTCTTCGCAGAAACTGAAACTGGTTTGTGACCAGGTTCGCGGCATGGATGCGGAAGAGGCGCTCGTGGTGCTGGAATACATGCCCCACAAAGGCGCGGATTTCGTTTACAAGACGGTTCACAGCGCGTTGTCCAACGCTCGCAATAACTTCGATCTGGATACGTCCGATATGGTCATCAGCCAGATCTGGGCGGGCGAAGGCCCCCGCCTGAAGCGCTACAAAGCGGGCGCTCGTGGGCGCTACAAGCCGCGTGTTCGCCGTCAGTCGCACCTGTGGGTCACACTGGCACAGCGAGAGGCATAACAAGATGGGTCGCAAAGTTAATCCTGTAGGCGCCCGGCTCAAGATCAACCGAGACTGGGACGCGAGATGGTACGCAGAGGGCGAAGATTACGTCGCCCTGCTGGATGAAGATCGCAAGATTCGCAAGTTCGTCAAGAAAGAGACCGAACGCGCTGGCGTGGCTCGCATCGAGATCGAGCGGCAGCCCAACCTGGTCAGCATCAACATTCACACCGTCCGCCCCGGCATCATCATCGGGCGCAAGGGCGAGGCCGTGAAGGAACTGCGCACCGCCCTGGAACGCATGACGGGCAAGACCGTGCGCGTGGAAGTGACCGAGGTGGAAAAGCCCGACCTGGACCCGCAGTTGATCGCGGAGAACATCGCCGGGCAGTTGGAACGCCGCATCGGGCACAGCCGGGCCATGAAACGCGCCATGACCCAGGCCATGCGCCAGGGGGCTGAAGGCGTGCGCATTGAAGCCAGCGGTCGCCTGGGTGGGGCGGATATGCGCCGTCGCGAATGGATGACGGAAGGCCGCGTGCCGCGCAACACCCTGCGCGCCAAGATCGACTACGGCTTCACCGAGGCGCACACCACCTTCGGGCGCATCGGCATCAAGGTCTGGGTCTATCGCGGCAACCAGATGGGCGAAGACCGCAAGAAGGAAGCGCCGGAGGCCTGAGCCACCGCGCACAGAACATGAGGAGTTTACGAGCATGTTGATGCCAAAACGCACCAAATACCGCAAGGCGCATCGCGGACGCCGCACCGGCAAAGCCTATCGTGGTTCGACGGTGGCCTTCGGCGACTATGGCTTGCAGGCGCTGGATCCGGTATGGATGACCAGCCGCCAGATCGAAGCCTGCCGTCGCGCGATTGTGCGCTACATGAAACGTCGTGGCAAAGTCTGGATTCGCGTCTTCCCGGACAAGCCCTACACGCAGAAAGCCGCAGAAACCCGCATGGGTAGCGGTAAGGGCACGGTGGAATACTATGTCGCTGTCGTCAAGCCGGGGCGCATCCTCTTCGAGATGGGGGGTGTGCCGGAAGATGTCGCGCGCGAAGCCCTGCGCCTCGCCGCCGCCAAGCTGCCCTGCCGCACGAAGTTCGTCAAGCGCATCGACCCCATCAGCGGGCAGGAGGTGGGCTGATGCACATGTACGCGAGCGAACTGCGCGGCAAGACCAATGACCAGCTCTTCGACCTGTACGAAGACCTGAAGGAAGAACTCTACCGACTGCGGCTGAACCACGCGACGGGCGAACTCGTCGATACGTCGCAGTTCAAGCAGACCAAGCGCACCATGGCGCGTTTGCTCACAGTGCTGCGCGAACGCGAACTGGCTGCGGAAATCGCAGAGATGGAGGCGAACGATGGCGAGTGATAACAAGCGCCGGCTGGTCGGGCGCGTCGTGAGCGATCGAATGGACAAGACCGTCACGGTCGCCATCGAACGCCGCACCATGCACCCGCTTTACCATAAGGTTGTGTCCTCCACCAAGAAGGTGCTGGCACATGACGAAGAGAATAGCGTCCCGCTGGGGGCTATCGTGCAGATCGTCGAGCACCGCCCGCTGAGCAAGCGCAAGCGCTGGATGGTGGAAAAAGTGATTGAATCCACCACCGAAGACGAACAAGCGATCCTGGCTGCCGAGCTGGAGACGGGTGAAGAGGAGGCGTTTACCGATGATTCAGAATGAATCGCGCCTGAAAGTGACGGATAACAGCGGCGCACAGGAAATCCTGGTGATCCGCGTCCTCGGCGGTTCCAAGCGCTATTACGGTCATGTCGGCGATATCGTCGTCGGCACGGTCAAGTCGGCGGCTGCCGGGGGGAACATCAAAAAAGGGCAGATCGTGCGGGCGGTGATTGTGCGCGTCGCCAAAGAATACCGCCGCTCCGACGGTTCCTACATCCGATTCGACGAAAATGCGGCAGTCGTCCTGGCGGATGACATGACCAACCCGCGAGGGACGCGCGTTTTCGGCCCGGTGGCACGCGAATTGCGCGACAAGGGATTCATGAAGATCGTTTCCCTGGCACCGGAAACGCTATAGGAAGGTGTAACGATGCAGCGTATCCAGAAAGGCGACACCGTCGAGATCATCGCGGGGAAGGACATCGGCGAACGAGGGGAAGTCATCGCCGTGCTGAACAAAGAGAACCGCGTGATCATCAACGGCCTGAACATGATGAAGCGGCACGAACGCGCTCGCCAGGTGGGCAACCAGCAGATTCCGGCGCAGATTGTGGACTTTGAAGCGCCTCTGGATCTGTCCAACGTCATGTTGGTCTGCCCCAGTTGCGACGAGAAGACCCGCGTCGGCTATCGCACCCGCGACGATGGGTATAAGGTTCGCGTCTGCAAGAAGTGCGATTACGAGATCGAGTGAGAGAACCGGAGCGTAAGCAATGAGTACTCAAGAACGGGTGATCCCGACGATTCTGAAACGCTACCGGGAAGAAGTCGTGCCGACCCTGATGGAAGAGTTCGGCTACAAGAACGTCATGCAGGTGCCGTCCATCACCAAAATCGTCGTCAACATCGGCATGGGCGAAGCCAACGACGAACCGAAGACGATGGATCATGCAGTCGATACTCTGCGGGTGATTACCGGGCAGCAACCGGTCATCACCCGCGCCAAGAAGAGCGTCGCCAGCTTCAAGCTGCGTGAAGGACGCCCCATCGGCGTCAAGGTCACGCTGCGGCACGAGAAGATGTGGTCGCTCTATGATCGGCTGGTGAACGTCGCCCTGCCGCGTATCCGCGACTTTCGCGGCGTGCCGCCCAAGCTGGACGGGCGCGGCAACTATACGATCGGCCTGCGCGAACAACTGATCTTCCCGGAAATTGACTTCGATAAGATCGACAAGGTGCGTGGCATGGAAATCACCATCGTCACCACTGCCGAAACAGATGAAGAGGGGCGTCGGCTGTTGGAACTGCTGAATATGCCCTTCCAGGAACGGTAAGGAGGTAGAATATGGCGAGGAAAAGCAATATCGCACGCGAGAAGAAGCGCAAATACGCCGTGCGCGTCGTCAATCGCTGCAACGTTTGTGGGCGCTCGCGCGCATACATCCGCCGCTTTGGCATGTGCCGCATCTGCTTCCGTGAGCGGGCGCTGAAAGGGGAAATCCCCGGCGTCGTCAAATCGAGCTGGTAGGAGAATTGCCCGATGTCCAATGTGACGAATGATCCAGTGTCGGATATGCTCACGCGCATCCGCAATGCCCTGATGGCGCGGCACCGCACCGTAGCTGTGCCGAAATCCAAACTCAAGGTGGAGATTGCCCGCATCCTCAAGGAAGAGGGCTACGTCGAAGATTACTCGGTGGGCGATGAAACGCCCGTGCCGATGATCCACATTCAACTGAAATATTACGGTTCACGCCGCGAACGTCAGCCCGTCATCACCAAGTTGCAGCGGGTCAGCAAACCAGGGCGCCGTGTATACCGTAAGCGCAGCGACCTGCCGATTGTGCTCAGCGGTACGGGCATTGCCATCATCACCACCCCCAAGGGCGTGATGACCGCGCAAAAGGCCCGTCGCGAAGGCGTCGGCGGCGAAGTGCTGTGCTACATCTGGTAATACAGGGAGGATGAGCACATGTCTCGTATTGGGAAACAGCCCATCACACTACCCGCCAAAGTGGACGTGAAGATTGACGGCAGCTTCATCACCATCAAGGGGCCCAAGGGGCAGTTGGAACGCCGCATTCACCCCGAAATGACGGTGAAGCAGGAAGATAACCAACTGATCGTCGAGCGCCCCAGTGACCAGGCACGCCATAAGGCGCTGCACGGCCTGACTCGTGCGCTGCTGGCGAATATGGTGCACGGAGTCAGCGAAGGCTTTCGCAAGACGCTGGAAATCGAAGGCGTCGGCTACCAAGCTGCGCTGCGCGGCAACAGCCTGGAACTCAAGGTCGGCCTCTCGCACGAAGTCGTCATTGACCCGCCGGAAAACATCACCTTCGATGTGCCCAAAGAATCGCGCGGTCGCACGATCCACATTGACGGCATCGACAACGAAGTCGTCGGGCAGCTTGCTGCGGATGTGCGTGCATGGCGTCCGCCGGAACCGTACAAAGGCAAGGGGATCCGCTACTCCGACGAATACGTCCGCCGCAAAGCGGGTAAAGCCGGGAAGAAGTAAGGGAGCGTACTCATGCCGGATATTAAGGGAAACGTCAAGTACAAGGCTCGTCTGCGCCGCGCTCGCCGTACCCGTGCCAAGCTGCACGGCACCCAGGAGCGCCCGCGCATGAGCATCTACCGTAGTGTGCAGCACATGCACGTGCAGATCATCAACGATGATACCGGCCACACGCTGGTCGCTGCATCCACCGTTGACCCGGAAATCGCGCCGCAGGTCGATGGCAAATCCAAGACGGAAGCTGCCAAGATCGTCGGCAAAGCCATTGGCGAACGCGCCAGGGAAGCCGGAATCGAGACGGTGGTGTTTGATCGCGGCGGATTCAAGTATCACGGTCGCGTGGCTGCATTGGCTGATGCCGCCCGTGAAGCCGGGCTGAAGTTCTGAGTGGAGTGAGCAATGGCAGATAAACGCAACGACAAGAAGAACAGAAAGCGCCGCGACGAAGAACGCGAAGAACTCGATGAGCGCGTCATCGACATCCGCCGCGTCGCCAAGGTGATCAAGGGTGGGCGTCGTTTCGCCTTCCGCACGACCATCGTCGTCGGCGATAACAAGGGCCGCCTGGGCGTGGGCACGGGCAAGGCACGCGCGGTGCCGGATAGCATCCGCAAGGCCAACGAAAAAGCCCGTCGCAGCATGACCAAGATCGCGCTTTCCACCGATGATGCGGGCAATGTCACCATTCCCTACGAAGTCATCGGGCGGCACGGCGGCGCGCAGATCCTGCTGAAGCCGGCTGCGCCGGGTACGGGCGTGATCGCGGGTGGTGGTTCGCGTGCAGTGCTGGAAGCCGTGGGCATCCGCAACGTGCTCTCCAAGAGCCAGGGCAGCCCCAACCTGCACAACGTGACGATGGCGACCATCGACGCGCTCAAGCAGCTCAAGAGTCCGGAGCAGCTCGCCGAAATGCGCGGGGTGCCCATTCGCGAAGTGACGCCAGTCTGGGCGCGGCGCGGCATGCGGCACGAGGAGGACTGAGCGATGGCACAGGAAACCTGGAAAAAAGTCCGCATCACGCTGGTCAAAAGCCCCATCGGCTACGACAAGCGCCAGAAAGAGATTGTGAAATCTCTGGGGCTGCGTCGCTTGCAATCCAGCCGCGTTGTCGAAGTCACCCCGCAGATGCAGGGCATGCTCGACAAGGTGGGGCACATGCTGGCGGTTGAAGAAGTCACTGACGCCGAATAAGCCGCAGGGACAAGCGAGGAAAGGAGCCAGGCGTAGGCTGGCAAATGTGTCGGTCAGCGCCGTTATAGCGATGAAACTACATGATCTGAAACCCGTCAAAGGGTCAACCAGGAAGAAGAGTCGCGTCGGGCGCGGGAAGGCCGCAGGTGGCGGCACCTACGCCGGGCGCGGCATCAAAGGGCAGGGCGCTCGTGGCCGTCGCCACAAGCGTGCTTACTTCGAAGGGGGTCAGCTTCCGCTGGTGCGCCGCCTGCCGTTCAAGCGCGGCTTCAAGAATATCTTCCGCATTGAGTACCAGGAAATCAACCTGGACGCGCTCGACAAGCACTTCGCCGAAGGCGCAACCGTCGAGCCGGAGACGCTGGTGCAAGCCGGGCTGCTGCGCGAAGTGGATGAGCCGTATGTCATCCTGGGGCGCGGCGAACTGGACAAGAAGCTGACCGTCAAAGCGCACCGCATCAGCAAGAGCGCTGCCGAGAAGCTGGAGAAGGCCGGCGGCTCGTTCGAGAAGCTGGAGCTGCTGGTGACGGGTGCACACGCGACCGTCAAGAAGCTGCGCAAGGCAGACTACGAAGCGCTGCGCCGCGCCAAAGAACAGGGTGGCGAATAAAGTCATCCTGCGACCGAAGAAGGCGGAAGAAGGCAATCAGAGAAACGATGATCCCATCCGCTTGTCTCCCCCTTCTGTCCCCCCCACTGCGTAGAGGGGAAACTCGTGCTCCCCTTGCGAAGCGAGGGGAGTTAGAGGGGGAGCTTGCGCAGCGGCAAAGAATTGCGGGAGGGGACATGCCAGCGAAGAACCTGGAAATCAGTTGGGAGATCATTTCTTGTTGAACATGGTCTCTGTTCTAGCCACTCGGTCAAATGAGAAATACCAACGCGTTTCTTGCAAAATCCGCTATTTGGCAGCGCCGCTGCTACGCTTATAATGCATCCGCGATGTTGAAAACAGTAGAGGGAAGAGCCGATGTTACAGGCCGCTCGTAACGCCTGGCGTTTGCCAGAAGTCCGAAATAAACTGCTCTATACATTCTTCTTATTGTTGGTCTATCAGTTCGCTGCGCACATTCCGGTTGTCGGTGTGGATCCGCAGGCGCTGGAAGCCGTCTTCACCGGTGAGGGCGCGGGCTTTGCCCAGGTCTTGAACCTGCTCTCTGGCGGCGCGGTGCAGAACTTCAGCGTGCTGGCGAACGGGGTCTACCCCTACATCACGGCCTCGATTATCTTCCAGCTTCTCGTTCCAGTTGTGCCGCAGTTGGAAGCCATCCAGCGCGAACCGGGCGGGCAGGAAAAAATCCAGCGCTATACCTACTTCGCCACGATTCCGATGGCGATTTTGCAGTCGCTGGCGCAGATTCTGGCGTTCTCCGGCCTGGCAGGCGCAGCGATCATCCCCGGCTTCGGCAGCAATCTGCTGCTGACGGCTTCTGTCATCATCACCATGACGGCGGGCACGATGTTCGCGCTCTGGCTCGGTGAACTCATCACCGAAGACGGCATCGGCAACGGTATTTCGATCATCATCTTCGCGGGTATCGTGGCGCTCGTGCCGCAGCAGCTTCTGAGTCTGATCGCCAACAGCAGCGGTGGTCGTCTGGTCTACAATCTGGTGATGTTCGTTGTCATCACTCTGGTCAGCGTCATCGGCATCGTCATCGTGCAGGAAGGCGTGCGCCGTATCCCCGTGCAGTACGGCAAGCGCGTGCGCGGCAACCGTCAGGTGCAGGGTCGTGGGCAGCACATCCCGCTGCGCGTGAACCCGGTCGGCATGATCCCGCTGATTTTCGCCCAGGCGATCATCACGTTCCCGGCGGTGCTCATCGGCCTCTTCTCGCCGCAACCGGGCACTTTCCTCTACAATTTGCAGGTGGATTTCGGCAGCCAACAGGGCTTCATCTACTGGTTCACCTTCTTCCTGATGACGGTGGGCTTCACCTTCTTCTATGCGGATGTGATGGTGGGTAATTACCGCCTCGCGGAGACACTGCAACGGCAGGGCGGCTTCATCCCCGGCATTCGCCCGGGGCAGCGTACGGAAGAATACATCGTCAAGGTGACGCGCCGCATCACGCTGGTGGGGGCGCTCTTCCTGGGGTTGATCGCCGTCGTACCCGGCTTCGTGCAGTTCATCAACAGCCTGCTCTTCCCGGCGGAAGTGGGAACGAGCTTCGCGACCAATCCGGCGCTGGTCATCACCGGGTCTGGCCTCATCATTGTGGTCGGCGTCGTGATTGACACCATGCGCCAGTTGGAAGCCCAGTTGGTGATGCGCAATTACGAAGGGTTCATGCGCTAACTCTCGCCTCTACCTCGCGGGCCACAGGGGGATCGCCTTCGCGGGCGACCTCAGGGGATCGCCCCTACCTCGCGAGCCACAGGGGGATCGCCTTCGCGGGCGACCACAGGGGGTCGCCCCTACCTCGCGAGCCACAGGGGGATCGCCCCTACGATTTGTGTGATGTCATCACCTGGGGCGGCTACGGAACTATGTAGTCGCCCTGTTTGATTTGTGAAAAATGTCACCCGTTTCATGGTGGATTGTGCTGGCTGTTTTGTCGCATTACCGAATACGATTCGAATAGGGGCGCTGGGGGGAATCGCACCCCCACAGCCTCAATATATTGGCTTTTTTGGCGATAGTACAGCGACTTAGAATCACATTTATGGAGTAAATCTGATGGGATTGTATGTAATTTTGATGGGCGTGCAGGGCGCGGGGAAGGGCGTACAGGCGGGATTCATCAGCGAGACCTATCAGATCCCCCATGTTTCGACCGGGGATCTCTTCCGCGCGATGAAGACACGCACCGACGACCTGGCCCGCAAGGTGCAGGACATTCTGGCCTCGGGTGCCCTGGTCGATGACGCGACGACCAACGAAATTGTCGCTGATCGGCTGTCCCAGCCCGACGCGCAGAACGGCGTCATCCTGGACGGTTATCCGCGCAACAAAACCCAGGCGGATTTTCTGGCGAGCTTCCTCGCCGACAAGGGCGAGCAGGTCAATGCGGTGCTGCTGCTCCAGCTTGATCTCTTCGTGGCCTTCAAGCGAGCCTTCGGGCGCGTGACCGACCCGGAGACGGGCGAGAGCTACAATTACTATTCCAAGCGCGATGGCGTCGAGTTCAGCATCGAAGAAGACCCCAGCGGCACCTATCCGCCCCGGCTGGTGGCGAAGCTGGATGGGCGCGAATTGAAGCGGCGCGGCGATGACGCCAACGCGATGGCCGTCGTCAAGCGCATTGATACGTACCTGGACAATACGCTGCCGTTGATCGAGTATTATCAGAAGCATGGCAAGCTTTACGAGATCAACGCGGAGCAGGACATCGCCTCGGTCAGCGCCGCCATCCGGCAGACGCTGGACGCGGTCAAGGGCTAAGGCGGTCATCATCCTGTGACCTGCACATGGGGGACAACATCAGCGTTGTCCCTACCAATTTGCCAGCCCCCGCCAGTGGTGGATTCGCCCGGTCTGGAATAGCGATCAGCGCTCTTGTGAGTGCGGGGCGAACGGCACGAAAACCGTTGGTTCTCCCAGGAAGGGGAATGTATGACGACATCCAAAGCACCCGCTCCCATTCTGAAGACTCCGGATGAGATCGCCATCATGCGCGAAGCGGGGCGCATCGTCGCCCAGGCACATGCGGAGATGGCGGCAGCGCTGCGTCCTGGCATCAGCACCAAGGAATTGGATACCATCGCAGAGACGGTCATCCGCGATCATGGGGCAACCCCCTGTTTCTTGAATTACGCGCCGGGCAATAAGCCGCCCTTCCCGGCAACGATCACCGCCAGCATCAATCATGAACTGGTGCATGGCATCCCCAGTGCAGACCGCCTCCTGCAAGAAGGCGACATCATCGGCCTGGATACGGCCTGCTTCTACGAGGGCTATGTGGGCGATGCGGCCTTCAGCTACGCCATTGGCGAGGTTCCGGTGGCGGTGCAGCGCTTGCTGGAAAAGACCGAAGAAGCCCTCTATGTCGCCATTGAACTCTCGCGGGTGGGCAATCGCATCAGCGATGTGGCGCGTTCCACGCAGAAATTCGCCTCGCGCAATGGCTACAGCGTCGCCCGTGAATACACCGGGCACGGAGTCGGCACGGCGATGCATGAGCCGCCCCAGGTGCCGAACTGGTGGCCGCGCGGCAAGCCCAAACGCGGGCAGATGTCCTGGCCGGATTATGAGTTGCAGGTGGGCATGACCTACGCCATCGAGCCGATGTTGATCGCGGGGCGCGACAAGCTGGAAGAACTGGACGACGATTGGACGGTTGTCACGCAGGATCGTTCGCTCTGCGCTCACTTCGAGCACACGATTGCCATCACAGAAGAGGGGCCGCAAATCCTGACGCTGCCTTGATGCCCGCCGCTTTTCCTGCGATTTGCATGTGGCGCGGCCTCCCTGTGCTTTAATGGCGGTATCGTCTTGTGCAGCGAGGAACCACCACATGGCAGCATCCAGGAAGAGAAAAATCACGCGCTCCGGTATGGGCAGCCTGCGCTTTGCGGGGCTTTGGGCCGGGGCCTACGTCCTGGGTTGGGGCGTGCCGCTGACGCTCGCCTTCCTATTCTCCTTCCTCATCCCGGATTTCTTCTTCGTCTTCGCGCCGCTGCCCTTGCTTGTCGGCTTCATCGCCATTCCCGGCTTGCTCATCAGCCTCGCGCAACATGCCTTGATTCGTGCGCAGACCGGGCAGGCGATTCGGGGCTGGTGGTGGCAGAGCAGCCTGGGATGGTTGCTCGGCGGCGGCATCTTCTACCTGCTGACCTATGCGCCGCCGCCGCTCGCTGCGCTGCTGAGCAGTGGGCCACCGATCCTGGTGGCGGCGTTGGGCTTCGCGCTGGTCTTCCTGCCGCATGTACTGATTCAGGCGTGGTTGCTGCGGCAGCACGTGGGGCATGTCTGGCTGTGGCCACTGGCGGGTCTGGTCAGCGCAGCGCTCTTCATCTTGCCCGTCGTGAACCCCTTCTTCAGCATATTCGGCGCGGTCCTCTTGTTCACCCTGGGCGGATTGCTGCAAGGAGCGGTGATGGGGCTGGTGCTCTTATGGCTGCTGGGCATAGCGGACGCGCCACAGGGCAGGGCCAGCCAGGGAGCGCAGGATCGCATGGTGGCCTACGGCAGCCTGACGGCAGCGTCCCCAACCCGGCGAATCGCGCTCGAATCCGAAGAGGCTGATCTCCCCGCACAAGAGAGCGTTCCCCGCCAGCGGCACAGCGGCAGGCGCGGCTGAGGTACCGGGCAGCGGATTCACTCTGGCAGGGGCAGCGTCACGGTGACGGTTGCCCCCTGACCTGCGCGGCTTTCCAGGTGAAGGGTGCCGCCGTGCCCTTCAATGATTTTCTGTGCCAGGGGCAGCCCCAGCCCAAAGCCGGGTGTCGTGTGCGCTTCATCATGCCGCCAGAAGGTCTCGAAGGCTTTCGTCAGGTGCTCTTCTGCGATGCCTGCTCCGGTATCGCGAATCACGATGCGGGCTTCGCCATCGGCTTCCGCTGCCTGCACCCAGATGTCCCCGTCGATGGGCGTATAGCGCATGGCGTTATCCAGCAGTTGCGTGAAGGCCATCGTCAGGTGTACCAGGTCGCCCGTAATATCGGGGATTGTCTCCGCAATCGCGCAGTGCAGCGGCGCATGTTCGGGGTGGTGCTCCGTGCGCTCACGGCAGACGTATTGCAGGACGGCTACCAGGTTCACCGGATCGTGCTGCAACGTTTCGGGTCGTTCCAGCTTGACCATCAGCGTCAGCATATCGACCAGATGGGTGATCTGCTGCGTCTGTTTCTCGATGCGCTCGACTTTTTCCGCTCGTTTCTGCGCATCATCCAGGCGCGACATCAAATATGCGCTGGTGCTGATGTGTGCCAGCGGCGTACGGAATTCATGCGCCGCATTTTGAATGAAGGTCGTCAGCAGTTGGCTGCGCTCCCGCTCCAGCGCCAGATTCATCTCGTGCTGCTGTGCACGCCGGATTTCCGTCACGTCGCGGGCGATGGAGACCACTTCATCGTCACCAGCCGGGACGACGCGCACCTCGAAGTGTCGGCTTTCCGCACCCAGGGGCACGTCAAATTCGTAGGTCACCATATGTCCCGTTTGCACAGCCTCCCGGATGGCGTGCATCAACGGTTTGGCGATTGGCTCTGGCAGCACATCGCGCACCTTCGCACCCATGAAATGCTGCGGGCGTTCAACGAGGACATCCCGGTCGGGCGTGTACCAATCGAGGTACGTGCCGTCCACGCGGTTACGGAAGATGGTATCGGGAATGGCTTCGATCATCGCACGCAGGCGGCGTTCATTCTCGCGCACGGCATCTGCCATCTGCTTCTGCTCGGTCACATCGCGCAGGATGCTCCCCGCCTGATACCCCTTGCTGGTTGGGATCGGGAAGGTGACTGCCTGCACGGTGCTGCGGGTTCCCTTGACCCCGACAACAATCGACTCCCGCGGCTTCAACAGCCAGCCCGCCTCGCCCGTCCGCAGCATCTCCTGCATTATCGCTTTGAGCTGCTCGTAGGCGGCTTCCGTGCGCAGCGATTCGAGCGCAAGCTGAAACTGCACATCCCATAGATACTGCCCGACGGCCTCTTCCGCGGACAGATCCGTCACGCGTGCCATGCTCTCATTCCAGTGTACGATGCGTCCGTCTTCGTCAACCAGCACTACACCATCGCTGGAATGTTCGACAAACCCCCGGAAGCGTTCCTCGCTCTCACGCACGGCGTCTTCCATGCGCTTGCGCTTTGTGATGTCGCGCGTCGTGATGGCGATGCCATTGCCGACCGTGACGACCTGATGGTAATACCAGCCGGGTGCCTGGTATTCGTCTGGAATGTGAAACTCTTCGACCAGCGGCTCACCCGTCAACACGACCTGTTTATAGCGTTCGAAGAAGCCGTTCTCGCGATTGACCGGGAACAATTCGCAGATCAAGCCGCCGATCAGCTTCTCGCGCGGCATATCCATCTGCTGCAATGCCCGATCATTGGCTTCTACGATGCGGAAATCCACCAGTTCCCCGGCATCGTCGTAGACGCTTTCCATCAAATAGAAGGCGTCCAGGCTGGCATCAATGGCATTGCGGAAGCGGCGTTCATTCTCGCGCAGCGCCAGTTCCATTTCCTTGCGCTCGCTGACATCGCGAACGATGCTCTGCAAGTGCAGGGGATGGCCCTCTGCGTCGTGCACCATCTCGACATTGACTTCGCACACGATGACGCTGCCATCCTTGCGGCGGAAAATCCGCTCATACGGCGGGAGCTTCTCCCCGGCCAGCATCCGCTGCAAGACGTTCTGGCTGCTGGTGTGTTCGTCCGGGATGACAATATCCCGGTACGAGAGGCCGATGATCTCTTCGGGTGTGTAGCCCAGCATCTGCGCCGCACGACGATTGGCTTCCAGGTGCTTGCCCTGCAAATCCAGGATGAAGACGGCATCGTTGGACTGTTCGAAGAGCGCTCGATAGCGCAGTTCTGCCTCGCGCTTTTCCTGCGCATCGATGATGATCGAATATAGGTAGCGCCCTTCCGGCATATCTACCGGGCTGGAGAAGACATCGACATCGCGGATTTCGCCGGATGCGAGGCGATGCCGGAATTGAAAATAGGTGCGATCCTGCGAACGCGCCCGCTGCATCTCCTGGTAGACTTCTTCGTCGCTGAGGGTGTTGATCTGCTGGATGGTCATCGCTTGCAGTTCATCGTGCGAATAGCCGTAATACGCGGCGGCGGCGCTGTTGGCTTCGACGATGCGCCCGTCGTCCGGGTCGATGATGAGCTTGATGGCGCGGTTGTCCTCGAAGATCTGGCGATAGCGATCCTCGCTGCGTGCCAACTCTTCCTCGGCATCTTTGCGTGCCGTCACATCATTCTGGATGCCGACGAAGTGCGTCACATCACCTGCCGCATTGCGAATGGGCGAGATGCGAACCTCGTTCCAGAACATGCTGCCATCTTTGCGATAATTGCGGATCGTCGCAACGCATGCTTCCTGTTTTCGGAGCGCCTCGCGGATGATGTCCAGGCCGGGTTGGTAACGGTCGGTTCCGTGCAAGAAACGGCAGTTGCGCCCAATGGCCTCATGCAATTTGTAGCCCGTCGTGCGCTCGAAGGCATCGTTCACATAAATGATGGGTATATCCGGTGCCTGTGCATCGGTGACGATCATCCCCGAGGGATTGGCCTGCACAAGCTGCTGCACCATCCACATAGCATCTTCGGGCGTAGGGAAGCTGTTATAGCGGAAGATGGAAGCCAGGGCCTGTCGTATGAGGTCGAACAACACGCCGAACCAAGGGAGCAATGGATTCATGGGTAGCGTCCTAAACTAAGCAGGCCCAGTGTTGCGCACTCACGAGGCCAACATTACGATAGCAGCGCGTAGTATTGCGCTTCCTTACATGATTCTACCCCGGAAACGACGAAAAATGTAGGCTGGATAAGGCTTCTCTGTATGCTGTTTGTCATGGTTACCAACCGCCAATTGTCATGTTTTGCTGGCGAGATGCCGCCGCGAACCCATAGCCAAATCCGCCTGACCCCGGTACACTGTGCGCCGATTTCGTTGTACTCAGTGTTATGAGAGCATGGAGCGAGGCAATGCGGCGGATACTGCTGGTGATGATGATGGCGCTGTTGGGAGGGGGGATCGCGGTGCAGGCGCAGACGAGCAACGCCCGCGTGATCGACATGTGGGAGGCGCTGAATGTGCGCTCCGCCCCGGCAGATGATGCCGCAGTGGTCGCGGAACTGCCGGGACGCACGCCGCTCTTCGTCAGCGGACGCACGCGCGATAATCGCTGGTACGCCGCACAGACCCAGGACGGAATCAGCGGCTGGGTTGCCAGCGGTTACGTGGAACTGCTGAGCATCAGCCGGACCGAACTGCCGATTCTGGATGCCAGCGCCCCCCCGCCAGCGCCTGCGCTGCCCGCTGCTCCCGCCGAATCCGAGGCTCCTGCCGCAGCCCCCGAAACGCCACCTGACGCGACAGACGCCAACGCCCGCGTCAGCGCCAGTTTGCTCAATTTGCGGGCTGCGCCGGAAACCAGCGCGGCGGTGATTTCGCGGCTGCCGGGTGGGACGGGCGTGCAAGCCATTGCGCGTAGCGCGGATACGGCCTGGATTCAGGTGCAACTGGGCGATGGCACAACGGGATG
This sequence comes from uncultured Anaerolineaceae bacterium, assembly GCA_964549915.1. Taxonomy (GTDB): domain Bacteria; phylum Chloroflexota; class Anaerolineae; order Aggregatilineales; family Phototrophicaceae; genus JAUZRW01. Next base: position 22,928 of record CAZJWX010000024.1, read on the forward strand.
GGTCGCGGCGGCCTATCTGGTGACGACGCTCGATTTCGCCGCCTTGCCTGTCGCCGGGTCGGAGCCAGTTGCGCCCGCGCCGGACTCCCAATCTGCCGAAGCGCCGTCCCGCAGCGGCCTGGATGCCTATTTTGTGCTGGGAGCCAATGCCCGCCCGATCTTCGCGCAGGGGCAGCAGATGGGCAATCGCGCTAACGTCTTCTCCAAAGTGGGCGACAGCATCACCGCCGAAGAAGTCATGTTCCGTCCCTTCGGCTATGATCGCTACACGCTGGGTTCCTACGCCTACTTGCAGCCCACTCTCGACTTCTACCGCAACAGCAGCGCCCGCACCGACAATTCCTTCAACAATGCATCGCTGGCAGCACGCGGCGGCTGGACGACGGCCTCCGTCCTCGATCCGAATCTGGCGGATCGCACCGTCTGTGAACCGGGCGAAACGCCACTGGCCTGCGAATACCGCCTGACTCGTCCGGCGGTGGCGCTGATTATGTTCGGCAGCAATGACGTGATCTGGCTGCAACCCGACCAGTACGCCTATAACCTGCGTGCCATCGTCAATATCACCCGCGATGCAGGCGTCATCCCGGTGCTGAGCACGATTCCGCCACGCCGGGGCTACGAAGACCGCACCACCTTCTTCAACCAGCTCATCAGGCAAATCGCCGCCGAATCCGGCTCTTCCCTGTGGGATTATGGCGCAGCGATGCACACCCTGCCCAATGACGGCCTCAGCCAGGACGGCCTGCATCCCTCCATCCCGCCGGAAGGCTTCGCCCAATCCGCGAATTTCACCGGGGACTATCTGCAATACGGCTATGTGCTGCGCAACCTGACTGCGTTGCACGTCCTGCACCGCATCCGCACAGAGGTGATTGGGGGGTGATTCTCTGGCGTCGGCGGTACAAGCAGCGCCAGCGCTCCCCTTGACTTTGAGTGCGCTCGAAGCGATACAATTCGCGCAGTGCCATAGGAAAAGGAGCGACACATGCAATATCGACGCCTGGGAAACAGCGGCTTGCTCACCTCGGATTTGTGTTTGGGGACGATGATCTTCGGCGAAGAGGGGCGCGGAACCCCGCCGGAGGAGGCCCGCCGCATCATCGACGCCTACATTGACGCCGGGGCAATCACCTGGATACGGCCAATGTTTACGTCGGCGGAACCAGTGAAGAAATCGTTGGCGAGGCGGTCAAGGGCAAGCGCGATAAGCTGCTACTGGCGACCAAGACGCGCTTCCCGATGGGGGATGGCGTCAATGAGCAGGGGCTTTCGCGCTATCACATCCTGCATGCGGTGGAAGCCAGCCTGCGCCGCTTGCAAACGGATCACATCGATCTCTACTACATGCACGGCATTGATCCGCTGACGCCGTTGGAAGAGTCCCTGCGTGCCTTCGATGATCTGGTGACGGCGGGCAAGGTGCGCTACATCGGCGTCTCGAACTTCAAAGCGTGGCAGGTGATGAAATCCATCGCGCTCAGCGAAGCCAACGGCTGGGCGAAGTTCGTCGCGGGGCAGTACCAGTACAGCCTGGTCAAGCGCGACCTGGAATACGAATTTCTCGATCTCTTCGACGAGGTCGGAATCGGCATGACGCCCTGGGGGCCATTGGGCGGCGGATTCCTCAGCGGGAAGTACCCGCGCGGTGAACAGCCACAGAGTGGGCGCATCAGCGAGGCCAGCGCAGACCACGAAGAATCCTGGGAGCGGCGCAACAACGAGCGCAACTGGCGCATCGTCGATGTGGTGGACGCAATCGCCAGGGAGCGGGGTGCGACCCATTCCCAGATTGCGCTGGCCTGGGTGCGGGCGCAGCCGACGGTTTCCAGCGTCATCATTGGGGTGCGCACCATGCAGCAGTTGCAAGATAACCTGGGAGCGGCGGAATTGAACCTGACAGAGGACGAACTCGCACGCCTGGATGCCGTCAGCCGCCTGCCAGAACTTTACCCCTATCGCATGATCCAGGATTACATGATGCGAACGCCATAATGGCTCTCTGCAAGGGGCGTTTTAGTTGTTACCTAACATTACGACCTGGCTTCCGGTCAGGCTCTCATGAACGGCTCAGAAGCGGCTGTGTGTTGAAAGGTTGGAGAAAGGAAACCTGGGCTATGGTGTAGGGCGGTTCACGATCTTATCCGTACAGTCATGCGCCGAGAGATAGTCATTCATGGGAACACAAGCAGCGACAATCGCGCAGCCGATTGCCAGTTCGCGCGCCAAGGGAAAATCTGGACGCCTGAGCGCCATTGATATGGTTCGCGGGCTGGCAATGGTCTCAATGTTGATCGTTCATACCAATTCCGCCACGCCCGGCTTCGGGTTTCGCACGCATTTCGGCTGGGATGCGCCAAACTTCGCTGTGGCGGATCCGATGAGTTGGCTGGGATTGTTCTTCGCGATGGCAACCCCGGCCTTTTTCTTGTTAGCGGGGTTCGGCATTGCGCTCTTCGAGGCAGCACGTCGTCGCAAAGGCTGGTCCGAATGGCAGATCACGCGCTTCCTGGTCACACGTGGCTCCATTTTGATCATGCTGGATTTCCTGGTACTGCCCTGGTACATCCCGTCCTTCGAATACTTCCCGCATCGTTACTTCGTCTTGCTGACCATCGGCCTCTGTCTGCTGGCGATTGCCTTCTTGCGTCTGCTGGATTGGCGGGTGCTGGCGCTGCTGGCAGTGGGCATGACGCTCTTCATGCAAGTCACCTATCATCTGACGCCCATACCCGGTGATGTGAATTATTTGCGGGCGGCGCTGCTGTATCCCAGCCCGGCGGAACCCGTGAAATTCGGTTTCCCCTTCTATTCCTGGCTGCCCGTGATGATTGGCGGTTATCTGATCACGCGCTACCTGAACGCCAACCGCGAGAAGTTCGCGCGCGTCACATTCGGCATCGGTGCCGGACTGCTGGCGGCCTGGGGTATCCTCACGCTCATCAACGATTTCGGCGTGCTCTATCCTGAGCATCCCATCATCGTGACGAAGCACCCGCCCTCATTGGCCTACCTGAGCTTCTACCTGGGGTTGACCTTCCTGCTGCTGAGTGCCTTCCATTACTTCCAGTTCTTGCAGGACTCCTGGGCGGGGCGGCGGCTGGCGACCCTGGGGCAGACGGCGCTCTTCTTCTACGTGATGCACATCTACGCGCTGATTGGGGCCAAGGAAATCGTGGGGCCTTTCCTGCCGATGGAGGGCTTCGGGTTGGCGGCGGTTTACGTGGTGGTCGCGCTGATTCCGCTCTACTGGCTCTCTTCACGCTACCGCGCCCTGCGCAAGGCACATCCCGACAGCGTGCTCCGGTATCTGTGAGTCGCTCGCACGCATGGGGAAGGCCGCGCGGCAATTGGCTGGCGCTTCCCCTGCTATCAGCGCGTGCGCCCACCCGAAAATCGCCTATTGCCCTCGCACTGCCGTGAAGAACTCCCCCGGCGGGGTGTGATAGGTGCGCAGCAGGGCGTGCCAGAGGAAGGCCACCAGCGAGTCGCGCAGCAAAAAGAACGTCAGCACACCCAGCCCCATCGCCAGCGCATAGCCCAGCAGCAGATTCTCGATCAGGGCGAAGACCAGCAGCGTCCACCCCTGGTAGAGCACCCAGGCCAGGGTCAGCATGCCGATTTGCAACAGCGGGAAGCCCAGCGCCAACGTGACCCGTACCAGAAAGCGATCGCGCAGCAGTTCGGGCAGCAGCAGACCGAGCAGCGGAGCCAGCAAAATCGACTGCACATGGTCGAACCAGAAGGCCACCCCCAGGGCGATTAACGAATAGACGCCGACGATCGGCGTCAGTTCGTTGGCCGTCAGGGGATTGCCCGCCAGCGCAAGCCAGCCAATCGCCCACAGCACCAGGATCGCCAGCAGCCCGACCACAATCAACAGCACCAGCCGCATGACGCGGTGTGCCTGTTGCAGCCAATCATTGCGATGGATCAATCCGGCACTGATAAGCCAGCCAGCCCCCAGCCAGCCGCCAGGGATCGTCCCCAGCAGGTTGTCTTGCTCGTCGCGGCGTGCATCCAGCAGGGCATCGCTGATGTGCCACGCCCACCAGAGCGCCAGCAGGCTACCATGTGCGCCGATCATCAGCACGGGCAGGGCGATCCCCAGGGCGAAGGCCAGGCTCAGCGCCAGCGCCGGGAAGCGAAAGAAGACGACACAGGCCACCCCCAACCCCAGCAGGCTCAGCGCCGAGAGCCAGCGCGCGGGCAGTCGCCAGCGGCGGCGCTGGGTCATCCGGCGGACGAGCGGGTGCGCCCTCGGCGGGGCATAGAGCGCGTCCCACAGCTTCCATGTGAGGAAGACCCTCATGGACGATTCCCCCAGGCGACCACATCGGGAATACCCAGCGCCGGGTAGATGCCCTCGCTCAGTTCTGTGAAGATGCCGCTCTCGACATCCAGCGCCAGCAGCAGCGCCCCGCGCCCATCCTGCGCCACATCCCCGGCGAAAGCGACCTGCGTCCCATCGGGCGACCAGACCAGGCGCGGCGGCTTCGGCGTGTGGTTGGTGGTGGCGAAGCCACAATAGCGCCGCAGTTCCCCGCTGGCGACATCCAGCAGATGCAGAGTCGCGTTGCCCGTGTTGGCCTCCACATTCGCGCCGAGCAGTTCAAGCACCCAGAAGATGATGTAGCGCCCATCCGGCGACCAGCTCAATTCCTCCGGGGCGTAACCGTTGATGCGTACAGCGCCGTATTCGGCGAACAAGAAAGTCGCTTGCTGCGGGAGGCTGCTCCCTGGCTGGATGAAATACAATTCCGCCCCCGCTACGTTCACAGATGGGTCGAGCGCACCATTGCCCACATAGGCCAGCGTGCGTCCATCGGGAGACCAGGCCGCCGCATTGAAGTACGGGCGATCCGGCGCGAGGCGCACGCGCTGTTCGGCTTCGCTGCCGCGCGTTTGCAGATCCAGCAGGTAACGCTGGAATGAACCGGCGTCATCAGCGGCGATCAAGAGGCCGTGCCGTCCACCGGGTTGGATCGAGCGCACGCCATCCACAGGCAGAAATTCCGGCGGTGCCAGCGCATCGGCTTCCGGACGCAGGTAGGCGCGGTGATCGGGCGTCCAGATCAGCAGCGTATCATCCGACCACCAGGACACGTCCGAGGCATTGCTGGCAAGCGGCTGACGTTCGGTGCCATCCAGGCGCATTTTATTGTAGAGGAAGGTTTCCGGATTCAGGTAGCTGACCCAGCGGGCGTCCGGCGAGAGATGGCAGTTGTTGATGCAGGGATTGGTCTGCGGCAGCGGATAGCGCGTGTTAGCGTCGATGTCGTAGACCCATAGATTTTCCCCGTCGAAGGCCGTCAGGATGATCCCACCCGGCTGGAAATCCGCACTGCGCGGCTGGATCCCCACCCCGGGGCAGATTTCTACAATGCCCGTTTGCGCCGCCGTACCCGGTGCCAGCAGCAGCAGCGCGATCATCCAGAACCCGAAAACTCGCATGAAATCCTCGTTCTTCGTCGACTCGCTCACATCTTTCTGCCCGCATTAGACCACATTCTGCGAATCCCAACTACGGAGAAGTCCCCGACCTTCCTACGGCGCACACGCATTTTCCAAACCATTTTCAATGCACAGGATGGTTATTCTTCCAGTAGAATGTGAGCATGGAATCCATGGATGAGGGGCGACTGCAAATGGACGCAATCGAAGACATTTTCGCGGAATACCGCCGGATGCGTGAACATGGCCTCTCCGCCAATGAGGCGCTGCGTGCCCTGCGTTCCTATGTCGAGCCGCTGAGCCATTCCCGGCGCGAAGACCTGGCACGACAACTGCGCGCCTGGGAACAGGGTGGCGAGGAGACAGTCGAAGCCCGCGAAGAGACCCTGGCGGTTCCGCCGGAAGAAATCGCCGAACTGCGCAACCGCACGACCACCGAAATCTGGGTGGAATGCGAACACTGCGGACGCAAGAACCGCAAGGGCGAGATTTTCTGCTTCGCCTGTGGGCAGTTGCTAAACACACAGGAGTCTTCGTCAACCCGGCACTTCGCCAGCGCCACGCAGGAACTCTTCAGCGCCGAATACTTCGGCGGCGATTCGGTGCTGCTGCTCACCGTGCCGGATCATCCCCAGGGCCAATTTGAACTGCGCCCGCAGTTGCGCCAGAACGAGATGGTGATGGGGCGCAGCACGAAGAGTGTCTCCGTGCGTCCGGAGATCGACCTGGCGACGGTGGGCGGCGCGGAACTGGGGGTTTCGCGGCTGCACGCCGCGCTCTCCTACGAAGCGACGGGCGAGATGATCCATATCTACGACTTGGGCAGCGCCAACGGCACCTACATCAACGGACGCCGCCTGCACCCCACGGAGCGCCGCGTGCTGCGCGATGGCGACGAACTGCGCCTGGGGCGGCTGATGCTGCGCGCGCAATTCCGCCACCCCGGGGAAGAAATCTCGGAGTAGCTCCCTACGAGCGCAGGTACAACTCCGTCAACGGCGGACGCGGACTCCCGTTCTGGTCAACCAGGCCGTATCCGTTGTCCATGCCCTGTGCCCAGGCATACCAGATCATCGCCGCAATCTGGCTGCCATAGCGCCCCTTCAGGTACTCTACGAAGCTGGTGGCGTATTCCGCGATGGCGATGGGACTCTCATTCGGGCGATCCAGCACCCCCCATTCCGTGATCCACAGTGGTTGATCCGGCAGCACGTCGCCATAATTGCGCACCGACTCTTCGATGTGCCCGTAGGGGGCGTAGGGAGATGACGGATTCGCGCCGCGCCCATAAGGATGAAAGGCGATGCCGTCCGGGAGTGCCCCGGCGTTCAGCCCGGAAATGGCCGCACGCGCGTACTTGGGGCCAGCCTCCGCCCCGGATATATGCCCCCCGCTGATGACCAGCGGCTCGTCGTCGGCGCTGCGCAAGGCCGGAACCACCCGTTGCAGCATCCGGCGATATTCCCCCGCCGGGATCGGCACTGAAGACCGCGCCCCACGCCCCGCATCCTGCTCATTCCAGATTTGCCACGCAGCGACCAAACCGCTGCCTTCCCACTGCTTGCCGATGCGAAACAGCATGTCCGCCAGCCGATTGCTGAGGAGCTGCCACTGCTCGCTCGTCATCGCATCCCACGAGGGCAGGAAATCGCGCTGTGCTTCGCCATAGGTCTGGTGCGTGACGACGAAGAGCACCTTGTAACCCGCCCGCGTGTAGGCGCGTGCCAGCGGGGCATAGCGCTCGTAGGCCGCGTTGATGTCCGTAGACCCCGCCCCCCGGCTGACGTTGTAGCCCATTCGCACCCAGCCGACTTCCCCCAAACGCGAAGGATCAGGTGTGCCCAGGCGGTGAAAGGCATCCAGGTTGACCCCGACGGGATTCACACCGCTGATTCGCTGGCCCGCTGTACCGCCATCCACGAACCAGGCCGCGGTGTGCCCGGTTCGCCCGTCCGGGATGCGCACCCGCACCCACTGGCCTTCCACACCCAATTTGGAGAGGACGCTGCCGTGCATCTCCTTCGGCACCAGCACATCGGACGGATTGACCAGGGTCAGAATATTGCCGAGCGTGCTCGGAATGCTGCGTACGCGCAGTCCTCTGGCGGTGGGATAAAGCCGAAAATTGGTGATGTAGAACAACGCCAGCGGATTGAGAACGCCAGGGAAGCGATACCCGTCCAGGCCGTTCGCGCCCTGCACGATGACCGTGAAGGAGTCGCGCTCCGCCGTTCCCACGACATCCCCTTCGGCAACGCGGGTGTTCAGGGGCACATGAATATCGCGCAGTCCGGCATAGGTCACGACATAGGTCATGCCCTGTACCACGCTCTGCACGCGCACATATTTGCCGATGCGCAGGGCATCGTCGCGCTCCCCCGCCCACTGTCGTGTCACGCGCCCGGCGGCTCCCGCGATCACCTCCACACCGGGGCGGCTGGCGATCTGCACGCCCAGGTTATCCGCCAGGGTGCCCGTCGGCGGCAGGGTCATCTTCTCGGTGATGCGTAAGGGGCGGTGCGTGGTAGGCCAGGAGAGCACGAAGCGCTCATGCAGGTGATTGTCGCTGTTCTGCAATTCGCCGAAGCGATCCCGGTTGGCGATGCGCGACTGCATCAGCGCTGCCAATTCGTTGGGAGTACGGGCACGTACCACATCCACGCGCACCACCTGCGGGTAAATTCGCCGAATGTGGTAGAGCGGGTCGTCGCGCAGCCAGAGGTTGGGCGCGGTCACGGCGCTGACGTTGCGGTAGGGGTTCAGGTCTTTCGCGCCCGGATCGCGAATCACGGCGACGCGCTCGAAGGTGTTCAAATAGGGGCGCAGCGCATTCAGCCACTGGAAGAAATTGCGATCTGGCAGCACAAATGCGTGGGAAATCGGTGTCTCAGCCATGGCATATCCCGGATGGGTGATGGTTTCTGCCTGCTAGTGTAGCGCAGAATCCAGCCTACCACACGGAAATCTACCTCGCTGCACAAGCTCCCCCTCTAACTCCCCCCGCTGCGCAAGGGGAGAACTCGTTTGCCCCTACGCAGTGCGAGAGGCCCTCCTGCTCAGGTGCGGACGCGGCTGGTGCGCACGATGCGGCTCAAATCCGCGACGTACTGGTTGAACCCGCTCACGTAGCTGTCCAGGTATTCCTGGGCGATGCGCTGCGCCAGCGACTCGCGCCCCAGCTCCAGCAGGGTCGCCACATGCGGGCGAAAATCGCGCAGGGTGATGACCATGACGCCCTGGGCATCCGTCAGCACGCCCCAGGCCAGCGTCTTCTTCTCGTTGTCGTCCTTGGCGGTGATGAAACGCACCAGGCTGCTGCTGGGAGCTACCGCGCCCACGTTGGAGAAGACCTCTCGCCCCTTGATGATGTCGTTCAGCAGGTCGAAGCGATCCGGGAAGCCGTTCAGGAAGCGTTGCAGTGCGTCCGGTAGATGCGCCAACAGCTTGATGGTGCTGACGCTGGCGCTCTTGCCATCGATGGCGATTTGCTTGGCCTGCGACATCACCAGCCCGAAGCCCGCCAGCGCCCCCAGGTACTCGCGTTGCAACTGGTCGAAATCGCTGCCGCCGCGTTTGCGCCGTTCATACGTGCGCAGGGACTCCATCACGCGATCGTGCAAGCCCAGCAAATCCAGTTCTGCCAGCGGCACCTCAAAGGTCATCGGATACACGCGGTCGCGCGGCTGCCGTTTGCTGCCATCTACCGGAATCAGAATAGCCGAACGTTCGCCAGGGGTGCGCAGGGTCTCCAACAAGCGATTCGCGGTGACCTTCGCGCCCTTCTTGCGGCTGCGCCCGAATTTCTCCACCGCTGCCAGCAAATCTTCCGAGGGGCGGTAGCTGATGGCGTGAATGGCCCGGTAGAGTACCAGCAAGTCATTCACGGTCAGGTTGAGCAAGTCATTACGCTGCTTGAACGCCTGCCGCAGCTTGCGTAGTGTCGCCAGATCAACCTGTGCGTTCTCCGCTGTGACCTCGCGCATGACGTGGGGTGCGCTGGCGACCAGCTTCTGCACCGAAGCCGGCACGCGCAGCGCGAGTGGTCGGGGCACTTCGGCGGCAGGCTGGGGCCTGGGCAGCGTGTGGAAGTAGCTCGCCCAGGAGAGCGCTTCGTTGGTCATGATTTCCGCCAGCGCCGCCCCCCAGGTGCCATCGAAGTAGATGTGGGATTGGTCGAAGACGAAGCTACGGCGCGTGTCGAAGACTGTCAGTGCGTGGTCGCCGATGCCGCGCTCCCCGGCGCGCAGTTCGGCCAGCGGTGCTTTGGGGTCGCGCGGGTCGCAGTTCAACAGGATGGGGCACTGCCGCAGCGCATCCAGGTTGCTGATGAGGTCGGCGGGCAAGCGCTGGCGCAGCCCCGGCCAGGCGGCTCGCCGCACCTGTGCCAGGTCGGTCAGGTTGGCCGGAGACCCCTGTGTCGAATTTTGCAGAATCGCGGCGACCTGTGCGCGGATCACCTCTGCCGGAATCGGCGCGGCGCTCTGGTAATCCGTTGCGGGCAGGCGGTAGTAACGCCCTTCGTAGACCAGCCCAACATGGAGTTGGTGCAGCGTCAGCGGCTGGCGCATCTCATTGTATTCGCCCGGCTCCAGGTAGCTCCAGATGGTGAGTTGTTTGCCGTAACGTCGGTGCGCATCCCCCGGCAGGTGTTCGCCCTGCTTGGCATCCTGCACGTAGCGCAGCCACTTCTCGCGCAGTTGGCGCGGCAGCCCATCAATGTACCACCTGAGAAATTCGTCGAATTTGCGCCGCCGATAGGTTGCATAATCTTCGTCGCCCCGCGCATCCGCCAGCCGATAGTAGGGCAGGTGGTGCTCCTGCCATTCGCGGAAGACGTGGGCATAGCGTTCCCGGTGCTGTCCATCATCATGGATCGCCAGCAGCGCCCAGGTGTAAACGCGCTCGCGCCATTCGTTTTCCAGCAGGCGCGGATAGCTGTGCAAGATGTTGACGGCAGCCATCGCCCAGGCTGCAATGCGATCCACATCACTCAGGCGGATTTTGTGGCGCTGCAAGGCCGTGTCGAAGCCGTGCGTCTCGTTGGTATGGCGGGCGGTATCTTCGCGCAGGGCGTATTCCACGTAGAACTGCCAGGTTCCTTCCGGGAAGGCTGCATCGGGGTCTTTGCCCGCCAGCCGCAGCAGATTCTGGTAAGCCCAGATGATCGCCGCTGGCCCGGCGAAGAAGGCGCTGTAGACGATGTTATCGCGCATGTGGCGCACGCCCTGGAACAACATGCCGATGTCCCGCCGCATGTGATCTGCCCCCGGCACCGCCCCATTGACCCGGGCCAATCCGCTCAGGATCAGGTTTGGGATGTTGCCCGCCGGGACGATGCGGGCGACCTGTTCGATCATGGCGTCGATTTCCAGCGTCGAAAGCTCGGAGCTTTCCGCCAGGCTGTAGGCCGTCATGCGCATATCCGCAGCGGTATTATGGGTCAGGCGGCGCAGCTCTTCAATTTGCGCGGTGTGGGGTTGGGTGGGCGGCTCGTTCATCGGGACTCCAATTTTCTTGTGCAGGGACTACACGCTTTCAGTATAGACGATTTGACGGCTGTTCCGGTACAAGCCAGGGCAGATGTTGCAACAACTGCACAAAATGGAGTCATTCCTCGGAATGACGCAGCAGGCTCGCGCAGCAGCGTTCGACGTAATCTTCATCCACGCTGGCATCCACCCAGAGATTGACCACACGCCGCCCGAAGGCATCCGCCCCGGGGCAGGCATCCTCCGGACGGAAGAATTGGTTCACAGGCCAGTACAGGTTGGAGACATGGAAACCATCACGCCGCACCGCCTCGCTGAGCGCCACCTGCCGCGCTTCGTCATCCAGCAGCAAGCTGAAGCGCCAGCAGACTCCGCTCTGCTGAAAATCGGTGAGGAGTGTCCAGGGGCCGCCCTGCAAGCGTTCGGCGTAGCGCTGCGCCAGCGCCACCCGCCGGGTCAGATTGTTCGCCAGGGACTCCCAGGCCGCGTTCAGGTCAATGTCGGGATTTGCGTCCCGGTAGAACATCGGCAGGAAGGTCGGCTGCACGCGCAAGAACGCCGCCGCAGCATCCGCCGCCGGGAGCGCACGCAGCCGCAGCAACCCGACCAGGGCATGATGTAGATTGCGGTAGCTGAGCGCAAGCTGCGCAGCGGCCCCCGGGTGCAGGTCGGTATTGGGGAAATCTCCCTGCGCCAGCACCGTTTCCAGGAGGGCCGCGGAAGCGGGCGTATTGGCGCTGAGGACGCCGTTGCCCAGGTGGATGATCTTCGTGCGGTTGAAGCTGTAGACTGCGACATCCCCCGCAGAACCCAGGAAGCGCCCGTCCGGGTACTGCCCGCCCAGGGCTTGCGTCGGGTCTTCGATCAGCAGCAGATCGTTCTCCTGGCACCACTGCGCGATGGGGTCAATGTGGACGGCGTGCCCCAGCAGGTGGATCACCACCACTGCGACCGTGTTCGGCGTCAGGCGTTGGCGCAACGTCTCCAGCGTGACGAGTCCGGTATCTGCGCCTACATCGGCGAAACGCGGCGTCAAACCCGCCAGCAAGGCCGTATTGGCTGCCGTCGCGCACATCATCGCCGGGACGATCACTGCTGGCTGCGCAATCTGCGGGTGTCGCGCCTTCGCCATCTGGTAAGCCACATAGAGCGCGGTGGCGGCACGTCCTGCCCAGAGGGCATGATGCCCGCCCGTCTGTGCCAGCAAGCCGGATTCAGCCTGCGTGAAATTGCCGGGCGTGGGATGTACGGCGTGCTCGTGCAGCATGGGCATGAGGAGCAGTCCTTCGGTATCGGCGGATTCGCGCCCCTGATTGTAGAGGATTATCCGCCGCTGCGCGAAGATGCAGCGCACCTGTTGCACGCGATTCGATTGTCATACGGTCTGCGGAGGGCTGATGTCAGTCCATCAGCACAACCAGCGGGGGGCTGGTCGTCAGTGCAAAGTTTTCAGATGGTCGAGCGCACCCTGGCGCGATTCGGCCATGTGGAAGACCTGATCGAATTTGGTCAGCTTGAGGATGCGGTTGGCGGCTTCCTTGCGCGAGCGGATCAGAGCAACCTGCCCTTTGCGCTTGCGAGCGTGCTTCAGTAGCTTCACCAGCGGAACCAGCCCGGCGCTATCCAGAAACTCGACCTCACCCAGGTCGACGATGTAGGAACAATCCTCGCAATTCGCCAACTTCTCCAATTCATTGCGGAGGTGTGACGCCACTCGTGCGTCTACCCGCTCTCTGAGCGAGACAACGGGGATATTCTCATGACGCTGAATTTCCAAAACCATCGCGTTCCTGCCTCATGTTGTTGCGTTCTCCCTTGCGAATTACACTATTGCAACCTACTTGCACGCGCCTAACAAACACTTGAAACAGGTTAGTTCTGGATGAGTAGGCCGGGATCACTTGCGTTCGCCTAACAGGCGCTCGAAATGCAGCAGATACCAGTCCACTACATCGGCAATGGGGATGCCTTGCGAGGCCAGGAAGTTCTGTTCGCCTTGCTGCTGCCGGAGTTCCGGGTTATCCAGCAGGCGTGCAATCGCTGCCGCCATGCTCTGCGCGTCCTCTGGCTGGAAGAATTCGCCCATGTAGCCCTCATCACGGATCAACTCGGCGAAATCACCGAGATTGGGCAGCACGACCGCACAACCGTAGCTCCCGGCCTGGTGCAGCACGCCGGAACTGCCCGTCGTGCTCGTATAGGGGAAAGCCACCACATCCGCCGACTGGAACAGGTGCGGTACATCATCTTCTTGCACATACCCCGTATAGACCACGTTGGGGATGTGGTCGTACCGCTGCTGTATTTCCTGCAAATAGCCGGCTGCGTTCGGGTTATCCGTCCCACCGATGACCAGGCGCATGGGGGCCTCGCGCCGCTGCTGCAAAATCTCGAAGGCTTCCAGCAGGGTCTCCACACGCTTGTACGTCCCGAACTTGCCGAAGGCCAGAATCGTCTGTGTTGCAGTGCCATTGTCGTCCTGTGGCGGCTGCGGCACTTCGTAAAATGCCCCGTGTGGTGCCAGGAAAATATTCTCCGCCCCGTATTTCTCTTCCAGAATATCGACGTATTTGGGGATGGTCAGCGCCACGAGATCGGCCTGCAAGATGGTGCGCGTCGCCACCGTCCCGGCGAAGCGAGTCAGCCGCCCCAGCAGCGAATTGCCGCCGAATCCGGCGCTGTCCAGGTCAACGGTCTCCATCAAGTTATGCAGCAGCACGGCGGTCGTCGTCCTCGTGCGCCACTTGATGAGGGCGGGCGAGAACAGCCCCAGTGCCGCCGGAACGCGCGACCCGGCGAAGCTGGCGAATTGGATATTGAAGAGGGCGACATCCGGGTGAATGCGTTGAACGGCGGATTGCAGGCGCAGGGCATTATCCCACGCGCCGAAGCGCCAGCAGCCGACGATGTCCGTTGGCACGCCCGGTTCTGTGAACGGGGGGTACTGCGCACCGTCCGGCAGCACATCCGCCAGAATCGTCAGGCGCTCTACTTCGGGCTTCTGCCGCAGTGCTCCCACAAAATGATAGGCATATTCGTTGAGCGACCCACTGCTGGGCGGGTAGGTCGTGATCATGGCGATGTGCACGGATGATTTTCCCTTGATGTGCAGCGCGGCACCGGATGATTTTTCATCAACATGCTAACATAGTTATGCATTTTCAGTGAGCGAAGATTGCATCCTGGGGCAGAAGTCCTATTGCTGGATTTTGTTTCGAACATCGCAACACGGCACGGAATCGGTTAGAATATGTGCAATGCGGAACTGGCTTCAACCGTGAGGGGAAGAGAGCAATGAGTGCTGCGGACTTTGTTACGACGTTCATGCGGTTCGCACAGCGCAAGACCTATGCTGAGCGCGGATTGGCGTTAGACCCGGCTATGAAGATCTTCGAGACGCACAACGTCCCGGAGAAAGTGCTGGACGATGACAGCTTCTTCGAGATGACGGAAGAGGCCGTCCGGCAGGCACAGGCCGAGGGCAAAGCCGTCCTCACCAATAACCTGATGCGTCAGGTTGTCTCCCCCTTGCAGACCAATGAACACTTCCCCGCCCTGCGTCTCGCCCTGGTGATTCCGCTGGGCGAACACGGGGCTGTCTACCTGGACAAGCTCGTGCGCAGCGGCGTCTTCGACCGGGACGAAGTGGATCGCCTGGATCGGCTGGCGGAACACACCCAGTCCAGCGATCGCACGGACTACACCGAGGCCGAACTGGACGAGTTGTACGAGCAGCTTTGAGGGCGGCTTTGCGCTGCTATTCAACAAGGCGTATCTTCTGGCCTTTCCTGGCCTCCACAGTTGCTGTTTGGTGTGCGCAGTGGAATGGCAAATCCATGCCATCGTTCGTTCTTACGCATTGCGAGAGAAGGGCGTTCGGGGATGCTTCTGGCTTGGCCTGTTGTCTGTCCCACATGATTTTCAACCTCCTGGAAGCGATTGCTCTGTGCAAAGACACTCACCCTGGTGAAAAATCGCTCGCAACGCGCTACAATGCCCGGCGCAATCCCATCTGCTGCTTATTCAACCAGAGGAGAGTGATCGCTAATGGCATCCAGCGCAGCGATTCCGGGCGATTCCAAGCCCAAGATCGACGAAGCTACCTACCGTCGCCGCATACGAGCCTGGGTACTCTATGACTGGGCGAACAGTGCCTTCGTCACCACCGTGATTGCGGCTTTCCTGCCCGCGTATTACAGCGCCGTCGCCGGGGCGACCCTGCCTTCGGAAGCCACCGCCACCGCCTATTGGAGCCTGACCCTCAGCTTCTCCATCTTCATCGTCGCCATTCTCTCGCCGATTCTGGGTACAATCTCGGATATTCAACGGGGCAAGAAGAAATTCCTGGCTTTCTTCATCCTGGTCGGCATCATCGGCACGGCCCTGCTGGTGCTGGTGAATACGGG
The DNA here is from genome assembly GCA_964549915.1 of uncultured Anaerolineaceae bacterium. GTDB lineage: Bacteria > Chloroflexota > Anaerolineae > Aggregatilineales > Phototrophicaceae > JAUZRW01. The sequence continues at coordinate 38,277 of CAZJWX010000024.1, forward strand.
GGATTGGTTCCTGGCCTCGCTCTTCCTGGTCTTCGGGCGCATCGGCTTTTCCGGGGCGAACGTTTTCTATGACGCCCTGTTACCGCATGTCGCCCGCGATGAAGATCAAGATTCGGTTTCGGCGCGCGGCTTCGCCCTGGGCTACCTGGGGGGCGGGCTGCTGCTGGCGATCAACGTGGTGATGTTCCTCTTCATCCCGGATTCGCTCTTCGAGAATGCGGGGATTCGCCTATCCTTCCTCAGCGTGGCGATCTGGTGGGCGGTCTTCTCGATTCCCATCCTGCGGCAGGTTCCCGAACCCCCAGCCGCGACCAAGGCGCTGGCCCCCGGTGAGAGCCTGGTGCGGGTCAGCTTCCAGCGCCTCGCGGATACCTTCCGCCAACTGCGGCAGTACCGCGAGTTGTTCAAGTATCTGATCGCCTTCCTGATTTACAACGATCCGATCAACACGATCATCGGCCTGGCGGTGATTTACGGCGCGGAATTGGGCTTCGGCACGCTGGAACTTGTCCTGGCGCTGCTGCTGGTGCAGTTCGTCGGCGTGCCCTTCACGCTGATCTTCGGACGCCTGCCCGCCCGCGACGACAACCGCCGCCACTATTACCTGGCCTACATCCTTTTCAACATGGTGCTGCTGCCCCTGGTGGCGATCATCGGTGCGCAGACGCTGCCGCAAGACATCACCGGGCAGCAGCCCGCGCCGTATGAGACCGTCGGCGAATTTCGCGGGGAAGGGGTCTACAGCGTTGAAGACCTCGCCGATTTGCAGGGCGATGAGTGGGAAATCGTGACGATCACGGGCGAAGAACAGGCTGGGGAGGGCGTGCTGGCGGCCTTCGTCGGGACGCCGGAAGATGCGGTCTACGCCGTGAGCGATGATCCGGATTCGCGCTATGCTTTCTCGATCAACGGGCAGCAAGTGACTCTGGTGCATGATGTAGGGCCGGATCGTGGCATCCTGGAAGTGCAGGTCAACGGCGAGACCTTCACCGAGACGGAGACCCTCGACGGCGAAGAAGTGGAAGTCCCGCTGCGCATCGACCTCTATAATGAGACGATCCGCTATGGCGATACCACCACCCTCGAACTACCCCGGCCAGGACAGTACGACATCGTTCTGATCAATACGGGCGAAGCCAACGCTCAGAGCAGCGGCGCAGCAGTTGCCATCAGTGAAATCGAAGTGCTGCCCCCTGTGCGCGTCAACAACCTGCCCGCCATCATCGGGGTGCTGCTGGTGCTGCAAGCGGTAGGGGTTGGCTTCGCCTTTCTCTTCGGGCGTTTCTTCCGGGGGCTGGCGGATCGCATTGATACGCGCCGCGCGATTCTGCTGGCGATTGGCATCTACTGCATCATCGCGGTCTGGGGCTTCTTCCTGAACAGCACCATCGAATTCTGGTTCCTGGCCTGGATGGTGGCGACCGTGCAGGGCGGTTCGCAGGCGCTGGGGCGCAGCCTCTACGCATCGCTCTCGCCTTCGTCAAAGAGCGGTGAATTCTTCGGCCTGTTCAGCATCCTCAGCAAAGGGGCGTCCGTCATCGGATCAGGCCTGTTCGCGGGGGCAGCCCTGCTCTTCAACAGCAGCCGTCCCGCCATCCTCAGCCTGATCGTGTTGTTCCTGATCGGTGCTTTCTTGCTGACTCGCGTGAACATCGCCGAGGGCAAGCGCATCGCCCGCGAAGAAGATGCGGAGGTCTACGGCGCACAAGACCTGTGAGCGAAATCTACGCCGATTCTACGACTCGTCCAGCGATACCCGCAGCAGCGCGGCTTCCAGGGGCAGCGCCACGCCCACTGTGCCCGGCTGCGGGCTATCCGGCAGCGCGGTTTGCAGCAAGAGGTCGCCGTTCAAGCGGGCTTCGAGTTGTTGCGAGTCCACTGTAACCCGCAGCGTCGTCTCTTCGGTCAATGGCAGGGAGACGACGCTGCGCTGCAACAAGACCATGTCCTGTGCTTGCAAGGGGGCTTCGCCCAGTGCCTCGGCGTCGAAGCGGTAGAATTCCACCTCGGCAACTGCCAGCCCTTCGGTGAGCAAGCGCAGCACATGTCCCTCATCTTCGCCCACGCTCAACAGCACATCGTAGGCTCCATTCAGCACCACCGCCGGGGCAAAGACGACCTCGGCGCGGTAGGGCACGCGCAAAGCCTGCCGCGAAAGCAGCCATGCGCCATCTCGCCGGGCGATGGCTCCCGTATCCGCTTGTGCCCAGGCAGCGGAAGCGACGCTGCGCCACTGGCTCGCATCCCAGCCGCCGCCGAAATCCGTTTCGATGCGCACTTCCTGCGGCGTGGGGCTGGGGGTGTCGCTGGCGGGGAGCAAGACCCCGGTGGGGGCGGGCGTGGTCGTGGGTGGCAGTGCCGCCGGGGTCGATTCAGGCACACTCTGCGCTTCAACGTTGGGATCGTCGGCGGTCGGTTCGGCTGCGCTGCTGTCGATGCCGAGGGCGGCCTGCGCATTGCGAAAGTCGATCTCGGCGGCGGTGGCTTCTTGCTGCAACTGCGCCTGCGTCGCCTGGTAGTCAATGGCGATCCGGGTCCGTTGGCGGCTGTTCTCCGCTGCGATTGCCGTCTCGGTAGCGATGATCAAGCGCTGCGACTGGGTTGCCGTCTGCCCGAGCAGCGCTTCTTCGTTGCCCAGCGCCGCGCGGGTGGCGTCGCTATCGCGGGCGAACAACGTCTCGGCGGCGGCGGCTTCGCTGGCGCGGAAGTTGACTTCGGCCTGCGTGGAAGCCAGCAGAATCGCTTCGTCAGCGAGGGCGGTTGCTGTCGCGTTGAAGCCCAGAAGCTGCGGCGCGAAGAATATCGCACCCGTCAGCCCCAGGGTCGCGCCGATGGCGAGCATCAGCAGAGCCAGCAGGCAGCCCCAGGCGTTGACGATCACGCGCAGGGGCGAACGGTTCTTGCGTTTAGGGGGCGTTTCCGGCAATTGTGACGGCTGGCTCATGAGATTCGCACGGCTCCTGCTGTTGCGGTTCGATGCGCCCTCAGTATACCTGCCCTGGTCGCTGCCCTCCAAATCAGGGCGTATCGGTCAGGGTTGCCTCCCAGACGGTCAGGTTATCGTAGGCGACGCCAATCAGGGATTCATCGGCACCGTTGAGCGCGAAGCCCATCAAGCCCTCGTCCAGCCAATCGTAACGCGCTTCCCCGGCGAACTGATCGTTGATGTAGAGCGCCAGATAATCCTCTACGCAGATAACGCGCAGGTCATTGACCTGGCCTCGCCCCGTGCGAATGGCCGGGTGAGGCGTCCAGTTCACCAGCGGCCTCATATCGTCCCCGGTACCGCGCCGGATGCCGAAGTAGCCATCCCCGCGCAGCAGGAAGAAATAGCCAACTCCGTTGTCGTTGGGGTGGGCACGGCACATCACGCCGTAGATGGAGCGCTCATCTTCCGGCGTGAGGACTTCCATCGTCAGTTCGGCCACAATGTCCTGGTGCGTCTGGGTGTTCAGCGTCCAGATGTAACCGCCGCCAGGGGCGATGGCCTGGAACTCGCCTTCGACCGGGGCGAACTGCACCGCGCCCATGCTGAAAGTATTGAAGCCCGCAGCATCGTCAAAGCGGGTTTCCAGGATGATTTCCCCGCGTTCAAAGCCGACGGAAGGCTGTGGAGGGGGGCCTTCGGTGCTGCCACAGGCCGCCAGAATGCCGCTCAACATCAAGAAGATGCCGAACCAGACTGATCGCTGCTGCATAGAGTCCTGCTTTCTCGTGGTTGTCGTCCGGGGGCAATCATAGCGCCTCTGCGCCGTCACACCAGGGACAAGTGCCCAGGTGAAAACACGGTGAAGACCGGGTGAGAATGGTTCGATTTGCCTTTACAAGCGGGGCGAGATGCCGTATATTGATGATCGTTCAGAACTTTCACAAAAAAGTGAACGTTCTGAATGGTAGCCGGCAGGTGTGTGTGTGTATCGGTAATGTCGGTTGCCAACCGGATTGTGAAGTGTCATCTCCCCCTTTGAACACTTTCGCAACCGGATGCATGTCTCCCTCCTTGATGGTTGTGCCAGGGCTAGCGCTCTGGCACGCCGCTTTGGGGGAGGTGTGCGCGTTGCGCGGCTGCATCCGTGCTCTTATTCAGCAAAGTGTCTCTTCCAGCCTGTCCTGGCCTCGATACTGGTTGTTTTGTGTGAGAAGTGGAATGGAAAATCCACGCAAGTGGTTCCTCATCGTTGCGATTATGGCCCCTGGGGTACGCCCGTCGCGCCCCTCTCAGAATTCGAACTCGTCGTAATCCTTGCACAGGTGTACGGGGCCGCTATAAATCTCTCTGGCTTCGTCCACGATGGGTTCCGGGTCGGTATTCCAGACGGCATAGTGAATGAGGTGCAGCGATTTGGCCTGTGCAGTCTGCGCGATTTCAGCAGCTTGCCGCGCTGAACTGTGACCGGGACCTTCCCCGGCAGCCTCGTGAATCAAAATATCGACATCTTTGGCGATCTTATAGACCCCTTCGCAGGGTTCCGTATCGCAGCCATAGCCCAGCACCTTGCCGTTGTGCTTATTCTCGATGCGCATGCCAATAGTGGGTACGAAGTGCTTCACCGGGAAGGCGCGGATGCGGAAATCGCGGTTTTCCAGCAGGGGGGCATCATCGCGCTGGCTGATGCGGTGGAAGGACACCGGGAAGAAATCCGGCCATTCCTGCCAGCCATAGGCTTCCATCGTGTCCTCAACGCGATTCAGGCAGTGATGCAGGCCGTAGATGCGCATGGGCGCGCGCCGTCCCAGCAGCCACATGTGCATCATCATATTCGGCACGCCCGCGACGTGATCCGGGTGAAAATGGGTGAGGATGATGTCCTGCAATGACTCGTCATCCATGCCCAGATTCTGGATTTTGCCCAGCGGGTTGGAGCCAGCGTCCACCAGGATCGGCCCATCTTGTTCACCGATCAACAAGAAATGCGTGTAATCGTGTTGCGCGTCGTTGACGGCGGCTGCCGAACCCAGGATCACAACGCGAGCCATGTCGTCTGCCTTCGTATTCATTACCGGATTTATTTTTCGTGTTACATGGTATCAGCCCATGCATCCCTGCATTATAGAGTGAAACGCCGGAGAAAGAGATGATGCGGCAATCCTCTTTTACAACTTTTTGATAATCAGCAGGTGGGACAGTCCCCAGGTATCCAGGGGGGTGCCTTCCAGCCGATAGAGGGCATCGCGGGCGGTCTTCATCGGCGTGCCCAGGCGTGCGATCAAGTTATCGTAGCCGCCGTAGATGCGCGAGTGATGCACAATTTCGCCCCCCAATCTCGCGAAGACCCGCTGCAGTCCCCGCCTGGTGTAGGCGCGTACGTGTGGCGCCAGTCGATTCCGCAGCGCATCGGGCAAATAGTTGATCAGCGGCGTGTTGCCGAAGTGGTATTCGCCGCGCCAGTAGTGCCCATGCGTCTCGAAAGGATACCAGCGATTGGGGCAGAAGAGCACCAGACGCCCCCCCGGTTTGAGGATGCGAATCATCTCCGCCGCCGCCTGCCGATCATCCCGCACATGCTCGATGACTTCGTTTGAGATGAGCGTGTCGAAGCTGTCGCTGCGATAGGGCAGGTTTTCCGCCGCCGCCACCAGCGAAGACGGCACTGCTTCGTGCGCTTCCTGCACGCGCTCCCATTCCAGTTCGAAGAGGTGGACATGCGCCCCGGTGCGCTCCTGGATCTGCGCGGCGTACAGGCCGTTGCCACCCCCTGCATCCAGCACCAGCGCGCCGGGTTCCAGGTTCGCCCACTGTGCGATCATCTGCAAGCGGCGTTCCTGCCCCGCACGCCACACGTAACTGGGTTCGCCGCGCAGGGCAGCGAGTGCTGAATGCGACATGGAGTCCCTCGTCGTATCGGTCATCTCGAAAACGCGCCCTAGCATACGAGGGGGACGAAACCGGGGCAAGGTGCTTTTCCGCGTCTCTTGCATATAGCAGGGTCTCGCTTCAGTCCAGTGGGCTGACCGTGAACGGGTGGCTCTGCCCTTGCGCAACCTCTACACCCATTGTGGAAACATGTTCGCATGTTCTACTGCGGGTTTTCGCAGGGTTTCGCCTGGATGAGCTGGATTCGGTTACAAATCACCAACATTTGCCGTAATAGATTGCAATGATTTGCAAAGAGGCGCACAATGGGGGAAACTTGTTCGCAAGTATGTGGGAAAGTTTCGTGAACAGCAAGCCAACGCTGCGTGACATCGCGCAGTATGCCAACGTCGCACTCAGTACAGTTTCCAAAGTTCTCAACAATCGCTCCGGCGTATCGGAAGAGACGCGAGAGCGCGTGCGCGAAGCCGCGCAAATCCTCGGCTATCAGCAGAAAGTCGTCTACGAAGCGCCCGTCCTCACGCCGATTTCGTCAGTGGGGATTGTCACGCGCTGGCAACCCAGCGTGCCGGAAGAAGCTCCCTATCCGTTCTACTCGCAGATTCTGTCTGGTGCGGAACGTGCCTGCCAGCGGCAGAAGTGCCAGTTGCTCTATTCCCAGGTGGAAGTCGACAAGGACGGATATGCCGTAGAAATTCCGGCGATGCTGCGCGAACGACAGGTGGACGCGATCGTCATTGTGGGCGCGTTCTTCGCCGATACAGTCGCGGCACTTACAGAGGACATCGGCACCAACATCGTCCTGGTCGATTCGTATACCCTGACGCCGCTCTTTGACAGCGTGGTCACAGATAATGTTTCCGGGGCGGCGGTGGCGGTCACTCACCTGTTGGAGTACGGTCACCGGCGCATCGGCTTGATTGGCAGCAGCGCCCATTCCTTCCCCAGCATCCGCGAACGGCGGCAGGGCTATCGTGAGGCGCTGGCCTATTTCGGCATCGAACGCGAATACATCGAAGAGAGCGACCTGAACCGGGAAGACGCCTACCACGCGACTCTGCGCTTGATGCAGCGCTCGCCAGAGGTCAGCGCGATCTTCGCCTGCAACGATGATGTGGCGGTGGGGGTGCTGCGTGCCCTGCATGAGCTGGAGCTGCGCGTGCCGGAAGATGTCTCGCTGGTGGGTTTCGATGGGTCAGAACTGGCGCAGGCCACCACGCCAACGTTGACCACCATGGCCATTGATCGCGCCTTCGTAGGCGAAGCAGCGGTGCGGGTGCTGCGTGAGCGTGCTGCCTTCCCGGATCGTCCGCTGCTGCGGATACAGGTCGTGCCCCAATTGCGCGAAGGCGGGTCAGTCCAGCGCAAGGCCTGAACCGGGAAAGGCACGCGGGCAAGGACGTTGCGTCGGGGCGAACTGGCAGGTCGCCGGACATCGCCCCTGCATCAACCCTACACAGGAAGCGTTGCCACCTTCCGCGCACAGTATTCAACCTCCAGCACGGAGTACGAAAAGGCTTTGAACCATGCACACACAGACACTGAACGGCGAATGGGCGATCATCAGCCTGGGAGAACGAGAGGTTGCCGTCACAGGCCGCGTTCCGGGCGTCGTCCACGAGGCGCTGCTGCAACACGACATCATCCCCGACCCCTTCTACCGCGATCAGGAAGCGGCGCAGCGCTGGGTGGGCGAGGCTGATTGGCGCTACGAACGCAGCTTCATGGTTGATGAGGCGCTGCTGCGACATGAGCGCGTGCTGCTGCGCTGTCATGGCCTGGATACTGTCGCCGCGATTGCCCTCAACGGGCGCGAAATCGCCCGCACGGAGAACATGTACCGCGTCTATGAATGGGATGTGCGCGACGCCCTGCACGCCGGGGAGAACCAAATCACCGTCACCTTCACCTCCCCCATGCGCTATTCGCGCGAGCAAGAAGCCGCCCTGGGAACCCTGCCGCTGTGGGGGCTGGATAGCTACCTCGCCGGGACGTATGCCTACATTCGCAAAGAACCCGCCAATTTCGGCTGGGACTGGGGGCCGCAGTTGGTCACCAGTGGCATCTGGCGCGACATCGAACTCCTGGCCTTCGACACCGGGCGCATCCGGGATGTGCAGATTTTGCAGGAACACGGCGCGGAAGGCGTCGATGTGACGCTGCGAGTCGAGGCTGAGCACCTGAGCAATGCGCCGCTGCATGCTCGCCTCCGCCTCTCCGATGGTGCCGGATTCGACGAAACCGTGACCGTGCCCGTGACTGCCGAAGCAACCTTCCGCATCACGAATCCGCGCCTGTGGTGGGTGAGGGGCATGGGCGAGCAACCACTCTACGATCTGGAGGTGGTGCTGCTGGCTACGGACGAGACGCCGCTGGATCGCACCCATAAGCGCATCGGCCTGCGCACGCTGCGCCTGGATCGCCATGCGGATGAATGGGGCGAGTCCTTCCAGTTCACCTGCAACAGCGTGCCCTTCTTCGCCAAGGGAGCCAATTGGATTCCGGGGGATGTCTTCCCCTCGCGCATGACTCGTGCCGACTACGAGCGCCTGATCCACGCCGCGCTGGACGCCAACATGAACATGCTGCGCGTCTGGGGGGGCGGCATCTACGAATCCGACGATTTCTACGACCTCTGCGACGAACTGGGGATCGCCGTCTGGCAGGATTTCGCCTTCGCGTGCAGCACAGCGCCGACCTTCGACGACGCCTTCATGCAGAACGTCCGCGCCGAAGCCGAAGACAATGTGCGCCGTCTGCGGCATCATGCCAGCCTCGCTCTCTGGTGCGGCAATAACGAGATCGAGCAGGGATTGGTGGCGGCGGAATGGTCGCCAGAGACGATGAGCTGGGCGGATTACAGCAAGCTCTTCGACGTTCTGCTGCGGGATGTCGTGCAGCGCCTTGACCCGCAGACGGATTACGTCCCCGGAAGCCCACACAAACCCTGCGCCGACCGCGAAGATTACTTCAATGAAGACTGCGGGGATGCGCACTTATGGGCGGTCTGGCATGGTAAACAGCCCTTCGAGTGGTATCGCGGCAACCAGCACCGCTTCATCAGCGAATTTGGCTTCCAGTCCTTCCCGGAGCCGCGCACAACGCGGGAATTCACCCGGCCCGAAGACCGCAACATCACCAGCTATACGATGGAATATCATCAACGCAGTCCCATCGGCAACGGCACCGTGATCCACTACATGCTGGAATGGTTCAAGCTGCCTACATCCTTCGAGATGATGAGTTGGCTCAGCCAGTTCTTGCAGGCCATCGGCATGAAATACGCCGTCGAGCACTGGCGGCGCAATATGCCGCGCACGATGGGCACGCTCTACTGGCAGTTGAACGACCTCTGGCCTGGTCCTACGTGGTCATCGCTGGATTGGCGCGGACGCTGGAAAGCCCTGCACTATCTGGCGAAGCGTTTCTATGCCCCGGTGCTGATTTCCGGCGTGGAAGATCGCGCGAGTGGTACGGTTGAGGTGCACATCACCAGTGACGAGGGCGCACCCATCCAGGCGACGATGCGCTGGCAGGCGACAGACGCCGCCGGAAATGCCCTGGATGGTGGCGCTTTGCCCGTGACGGTTGCCCCGCGCACATCGGGGCGAGTGACCACGTTGGATGTGCAGGGGCTGCTGCAAACGCGCACAGACCGCGATGTGTTGGTCTGGCTGGAATTGATCGCGGGTGAGGAGCTGCTTTCGAGCAATCTGATCACCTTCAATCGTCCCAAGCATCTGGCGCTGCAAACGCCGCAGATTCGCGCCGAATTGCAAATACAGGACGGGCAGCAGGCCATTGTGTTCAGCAGCGATGTCGTCGCGCTGGGGGTCTGGGTCGAAGTCGTCGGTGAGCGCGACTTCCGCCTGAGCGATAATTTCTTCAGCCTGCGCCCGAACCAGCCCTACACCGTACAGGTGATCGCCGATGAACCCATCATGTCCGATGATTTCGCGGTGCATTCCCTGACGGATACCTATGCCTGAGGGCGGCGCTGGCCCTGCGCCAGCCCCCAGGGTGATCGCCTCAAGCCGTGCAGGGTGTAGAGAAGGGGCAGAATCGCGGGTGAAGCTATGGAAGTTCCCCCCTCTAACTCCCCCCGTTGGGCAAGGGGAGAACCGTTTCCCCCTACGAAGTGGGGGGACGCAAGGGGGGACATGGGGAAACTTGCCCAGCGGGGCGTGATTCTGGCCTTTCCTTTGTGCTCTTTGTGATGTGCTCTTTGTGACTTCGTGGTTCAAATCATTTTGCAGCGATTGCCCTGCGCCAGACCCCGGACTTTCGGGACGTTGGTGCGGACGCTACAATACACGTGCCAGAACCCGGAACAACACGATATTCACGGAATCTTGAGGACACGCGCCATGTTATTGGAACAACTCTCGAATGTGGTTGGCGTCAGTGGTGATGAAGGTGCAGTGCGCAAAATCGTGCTGGACGCCATCAAAGACCATGTGACCGACATCGAAATTGACAGCATCGGCAACGTGACTGCCTTCAAGAAAGGCACGGGCGAGCGCAAGCTGCGCGTGATGCTGGCGGCGCACATGGACGAAATCGGCTTCATGATTACGGGGTATGACAACAACGGCTTCTTGCGCTTCACCAATGTCGGTGGCGTCGATGACCGCATCTTGCCCGGTCAGCGCCTGAAGGTGGGCGAAAAGGGCATCTCCGGCGTGATCCTCTGGCCTCCGATCCACCGTAACAGCGACCAGAATGTGAAGCCGCTCAAAGACCTGCGCATCGACATCGGTGCAGGCAGCAAGAGCGCCGCCGAAGGCAAAGTCAAGCGGGGCAGCCGGGCGACCTTCGCCAGCGAATTTGCCGAGATCAACGAGGTGATGGTGCGCGGCAAAGCCTTTGATGATCGCGTGGGCTGTTCCCTATTGATCGACCTCTTGCAGGGGGAAGCGCTCCCGGTTGACCTCGTAGCGGCCTTCACGGTGCAGGAAGAAGTCGGCCTGCGCGGGGCGAAGGTCGCCGCACAGCGTTTGCAGCCCGATGTGGCCTTCGTGCTGGAGGGCACCCCCGCCCATGATGTGCCGAATCCGCTGCAAGACCCGGACGACCTGACCGTGCGCAACCCCGCCTGCAAAGTTGGTGATGGCCCCGTCTTCACCGTCATGGATCGCAGCATGATTACGCCGCCGCACCTGTTACAATTCCTGCGCCAGACAGCCGAAGAGGCCGGGATCCCCTACCAGTTGAAGACAGCCCTGGGGGGTGGCACGGACGCGGGCAGCATCCACACCACGAATGCAGGTGTACCGTCCGCCGTGATTTCGATGCCCTGCCGCTACATCCACAGCCCGACGGCCTACCTCAGCCGTGAGGATTACGCGCATACGTTGGATCTGCTGCGGGCGGCGCTGGGTGCCATCACGCCGGATGTGCTGGCACTCGGATGATTCCGGCGCAGGAAGCCCGCTGCAAGACGAACGCAAAAAGCGCCCTGCCCGATCCGGGTAGGGTGCTGCGGGTTACGCGGTCAATTCTGCCCGCTCATTGATTCGGGTCAGTGAAGCGCATGGTCGGGTCGATGCACTGCAAATCTTCGCAGATGATCTCGTAGAGCTTGGCTTCGGGCGTCAGGATGTTCACCTGAATCTCGCCGCCGGGCAGCAAATAGAGTTCCGCGCCGCAGCCATCTGCTGAGGCCAGCAGCACCGCTTCGGCGTTCCCCGTGCCGGAACGGTTCACCTCGTCCGCCGAGACGGAGAAGGCCAGTTCGCCGCGCCCATCCAGGTAGCAGTACACATCCAGGCGCGTGCTGCCGTTGGCAGTCTGTGCCGGGTACATCACCGCGAAATCATCGCCCATGCGCCAGTTGAGGCGGTTATCTGGCGCTTCCAGGTCGATGGTCAGCGCGTTGTCGGCCTTGGGTTCGCTGTCGTCGGCTGTCGCCACCACGCACTCATACAGCAGGGAATAATCCGCGTCGTTACCCGCCCCCACCAGTACACCGTTGACCTCGGCAATCCCTGTCATGGGTATGGTGAAGGCGATGCGACCGGTCTCCCCTGGACTCAAGGGCGTTCCGGTCACCTGTCCCACGCCATCATAGAAGAGAGTCGGGGTGAATGGCCCCGCGTTGAAGACTTCCACCGTCAGCCGCACACGCTCCCCGGCGAAGAACTCCGCCGTCGTGCCTGTATCACCGCCCAGCGCCTGGCAACCGGGACTCTGCGCCGCCCAAACACTTGCTCCGCCGACGTACAACAAAACGCCGATCGTCACGATCAGCACCTGCCACCCAAAGAGCTTCTTGCCGTTCATACGCTGCCTATTCCGTTCCCCGCGTTTCGGCTTTGTTACACATATAGCACAGACTGGCGAGATTGCCCAAGGGTACTTTGGTTTATTTCGTGTGAAATGTGTACGAAGATTGTTACGGCGGCGGGCATTCGCCGTTCGGTGGCTCAGCGTTTCTTGACCACCGTCAGCAAGTCTTCGATGATGTCGTCGGTCGGGATGCCATCAGCCTGCCCCTCGAAATTGAGCAGGATGCGGTGGCGCAGCGACGCTTTGGCGACGGCCTCGACATCATCGTAGGCCACGTTGGGGCGGCCTTCCAGCAAGGCGTTGACCTTGGCACCGATGATGATGGCCTGCGCCCCGCGCGGGCTGGCCCCCGTGCTCACATAGCGCCGCACCATGACGGTCGAAAGCTGCTCGTTCTCCGGGTGTGTCGCGGCAATCAGGCGGGCGACGTATTCCGTGACGTGGCTGGCGATGGGCATATTCAGCGCCAGATGCCCCATGCGCAGCACATCTTGCGCGGTGGCGACCTGCGAGGCTGTCGGGGTCTCCGTGCCCGTCGTGCGCTCCACGATGGTCACCAATTCTTCCACGCTGGGGAAGGTGACATCGACCTTGAAGAGGAAGCGATCAAGCTGGGCTTCCGGCAGCGGATAGGTACCTTCCATCTCCAGCGGATTCTGTGTCGCCAGCACGAAGAAGGGCGCTTGCAGGTCATAGCGGCGTCCGGCGACGGTCACCGTCTTCTCCTGCATGGCTTCCAGCATGGCGGATTGCGTCTTGGGCGTGGCGCGGTTGATCTCATCCGCCAGCACCAGATTGGCGAAAATCGGCCCGGCCTGGAAGCGAAATTCGCGCCGCCCCTCTTCCGTATCTTCCAGGATGTCCGTGCCCACGATGTCCGCAGGCATCAGATCCGGCGTGAACTGAATGCGGGAAAAATCCAGCTCCAGCACTTCCGCCAGCGTGCGAATCAACATGGTTTTGCCCAGCCCCGGCACACCTTCCAGCAGGGCGTGGCGGCCTGCCAGGATGCAGATCAGGGCGGCGCGAACTACATTCTGCTGGCCGACGATGACCTTGCTCACCTCAGCTTCGATGGCCTGGGCGAGACGGCTGAATTCTTCCACTTGCATGGTGGGGGCGGGATTCGTCATCTGGGGGTTCCTTTGCATTGCGTCTGACGCTGCGGCTGGGGCAGCGCGAAGCTCTGGTCAGTCTGGCATCACTATAACAGGCAATTCTGATGGAGTCATGAAGTTGACTGCCTCGCGCAGATTTCGCGGCGATGCAGCACTGCTGCGGAATCTTCCGCGTGCAATCGGCTCGTAAGAAATGTAGGCTACGCTCTGGCGTGAAGGCTCCGGGCAGGGGCAGCGCGACGGGATACTCATCTGCGGCTAGCGTCTCTGTGGTACGGTGCCGAACGAAAGAGAGAGAGAGGATCGACGAGACGATGACTGAGCGTATAGAACGGGTTCCCTTCTGGATGGGAGCATTAATTGGGGCATTGTTCATGCCCGTACTGATTGTTGTATTCTTCCTGGGGCAGCGCTTCGCCAGCCTGCCTTTTTTGCCATTCGACCTCTTCGACTGGCTGGTGCAGGTCACACCCGCGCCGCTGATTAACTTCGGCAAAGAGACGATGGTCGATTTGTTGATCGCGCTGGGGAATACCCAGAACCTCGATGAAGCGGGCAAGACCGCCGAACGCTTGATGGGCATCGGCTTTTTCTGGGGCGTTGGCCTGGTCTCGGTGATGATCTTCTTCATCGTGCTCAACATCGTCAAACCGCAGAACAAGACCCTCGCGGGCTGGATCTTCGGCCTGATCTTCGGGCTGCCCTTCGTCTTCATCAGCCAGACAGTGAACATCTCGTCACCTGTTTCGCCGCTGATCCAGTTCGTCTGGGCGACCTTGCTCTTCCTGGGCTTTGGGGGCGCAGTGGCCTGGGCGTATGAGCAGCTTGTGGCGGGCGCTGCGGCAGTGGAAAAAGAGAAGGCCGAGGTTGAGGTCACCGGACGCCGTCAATTCCTGATCCGCATGGGTGGCGCGACGGCGACTCTGACCGTTCTCGGTGCCGGGTTGGGGCAGCTCCTCGCCGATAGCGGCCAGAGCACGCCGACGGTCACGGTGGACGATGTGCCGCCGGAAGAGGCCGCGCAGCTCCCCAATGCGGATGCTGCCGTGCAGCCTGTGCCCGGTACCCGTGCCGAGGTGACGCCCGTTGAGAACCATTACCGCATCGACATCCTCTCCAGCGGCCTGCCTTCCATCCCGGAAGATTACACCCTGCCAATCACGGGGTTGGTGGATAACCCGGTTGAATGGTCGCTGGACGACATCCGCCAGATGCCGAGCATGACGGAATTCATCACCATGTCCTGCATCTCCAACCGCATCGGCGGCAGCCTCATCAGCACGACCAAATGGACGGGCGTCTCCTTCCAGCACATTCTGGAGCAGGTACAGCCGAGCGAAGACGCCACCGCCATCAAGATCACGGGTGCGGATGGCTTCGACGAATTCATCGACCTGGATTTGATCCGCGAAGATGAGCGCATCATGCTGACCTACGCCTGGGACGATGAACCGCTGCCGCTGCGCAACGGCTTCCCCCTGCGCACGCACATCCCCAACCGCTACGGCATGAAGCAGCCCAAGTGGATCGTCGGCATGGAGTTCGTGGCGGAAGCCGAGCGCGGCTACTGGGTGCGTCGTGGCTGGTCGGCGGAAGCCCTGGTACAGACCACTTCGGTGATCGATACCGTCTCCACGAACAACATCTACAGCGATGATTCCGGGCAGATGTTCGTCCCGGTCGGGGGGATTGCCCACGCCGGGGATCGCGGAATTGCCCGCGTGGAAGTGCGTGTGGATGATAGGGAATGGCAGGAAGCCCAACTGCGTGAGCCGCTCTCGGATCGCACCTGGGTCATCTGGCGCTATGATTGGCCGTTCGCTGAGGGCGAGCATACCTTCGCCGTGCGTGCCTATGAACCCGCGCCGGAAGGCGAAAGTGACCCCATCTTGCAGCCCACCGATCCCAGCCCGGCTCGTCCCGATGGCGCAACCGGCATCCACGACCGCGATGCTGTGATCCGCGCGCCGGAGCCGGAGACCGAAGAAGCCTGAGTTCACACGCGGTCACGCACCGCAGCAATCGAGTAGGGAGCGCCGCGTGCGCTCCCCATTTGTGCCGTGACGCCCCTTGCTGTACCTATGGGATTGCCCCCTCCTAGTACTCAGTCACAGTGGATATGAAGGATAAAGCAAGGTAGAGTCTGGTGCG
>CAZJWX010000025.1:0-46657 GCA_964549915.1 uncultured Anaerolineaceae bacterium
GATTGAAAAGTATCTACCACCTGTTTTGTGTGATGTCTAATTGCTTTGTCCATTAATAGACAGGGTGTCTCAATTTTTCATCGATTTACCATTAACTTGACATCATTTCAAAAGCGGGGTACTGTGTTTTGCTGTATCTGATTACCGAATCTTTCCGCAATATGCTTAGAAAGATTGCGGATGCAGACGTGTCAACGACCCGTTTACGGTATTATAAGAGACCTGTTGTATAAAGGATGCAGTGCATCCTGGTGGTAAAGCAGGCTACGCTACTTACGACATGAACTTCCAATATATCACCATTTTTATGAGGGTTTGTTAAAGAAATGGTCAGCACATTGTGCAGACCATGCCAACAGTTTGAACGGCTGTACGTTTCCGCCTTGCCTTCGCAATTGTGTTGAGCAAGGCGATTGCATCTGTCTGAGAAAGTATGGTGGGTAGCAATGGTGCAAACGATGCAAAAAGACCAAGTTCGCCTGCAACTGATCGAGAAGGGCAGCAAGCAGGGTTTCATCACATATGATGATATCCTCGCCGTCATGCCTGATGTCGAGCAGGATGTAGCACTACTGGACGACGTGATGGACGAACTGCTGGAAGCAGGCATTGACGTTGTCCGTGGCACGGGCAAGCGCGATCTTTATGACGAGAACGCCAACTCCGCTGCCGATGAGGACGAGAAGGACGCTGAGGATGCCTACACCGACGGGGCTGAACTCGAGGATGATGAGGATGAAGAAGAAGAGGAAGCAGAAGTAGTCAGCCTCTTCGCTGCGACTCGTAAAACCCTCAGCAGCCTGAACGAATTGACGGACGACGCAGGGTACCAGCAGGCGCTGGATACCGATGATGTCGTCGGCCTCTATTTGAAGGAAGCCGGGCGCGTGCCGCTGCTGACAGCGGAAGAAGAAGTCGCGCTGGCCAAGCGCATGGAAGCCGCCGAATGGGCGCGGCAGAAAATGCAGGAAAGCGAAGAAAGTGGCGAGGAACTGCTGTGGTCGGAAGAGCAGTCCTTGCGCGAAGTCATTGACGATGGTGAACGCGCACAGGAACACCTGATCCGTGCCAACGCCCGCCTCGTCATCAGCGTGGCCAAGAAATACATCGGGCGCGGCGTGCCCTTCCTCGACCTCATCCAGGAAGGTAACATCGGCCTGATTCGCGCCACGAATAAGTTCGAATATCAGCGCGGGCACAAGTTTAGCACGTACGCAACCTGGTGGATTCGCCAGGCCGTCAGCCGTGCCGTCGCCGACCAGGGGCGCACCATCCGCGTTCCGGTACACATGGGCGACCAGTTGAACCGCATGCGCCGCGTGCAGCTCAAGCTGCTGCAAGAATTAGGGCGTGACCCGAAGATCGAAGAACTGGCTGTGGGCATGGAAACCACGCCGGAGAAGGTCGAGAATCTGCTGGAAATCTCGCGTCGTCCTGTCAGCCTGGAGACGCCGATTGACGATGAGGGCGATTCGACCTTCGGCGACTTCGTGGAAGATACGAACAGCCCTGCCCCGGCGGAAGAAGTGACCACGCACCTGCTCCAGGAACAGTTGCAGCAGGCGCTGGATAAGCTGCCGCCACGCGAGGCACAGATCTTGCGGCTGCGCTACGGGCTGGTCGACGGGCGTGTGTATACGCTCGAAGAAGTCGGGCAGACCATCGGCGTCACCCGCGAACGTGTCCGCCAGTTGGAAGCGCAAGCGCTCAACCGCCTGCGCCAGTCCAGCGCCCATGTGATCCTGCGCGACTATTTGCTCGAGAGGTAATCTTGGGCAGTCGGGAACGCACGCACATCCCCAAAGGTCCCTTGATCTGGCCCGGTCTCCTGGTGCTGGTCGGGGGGCTTTTGCTCCTCGCGAATTTCTTCTTGCTCGGTGATTTTCAACTGATCCAACTCTGGCCACTGCTGCTGGTGCTGGTCGGCGTGCAGGTGCTGCTGCGCGGTGATCTGCTGCTGAGCAGTGAGACGCGGCCTTTCGGCATCACGCGCGGCAGCCTCGAATCGGCCACGTTGGAGATCAACGCCGCAGAGGTGGATGTGCGCCTGCGTGCGCTGCCTGCCCGCAGCGCCGAACGCCTGATTGCCGGGCAGTATGCGCTGCAATCACGCCCGGATTTGCACGCCGAAGATACCCATGCCCACCTGATCTTCCAGCGCGAGAAGACGCCCTGGTACAACCAGGCGGACTGGGAACTGGGATTATCAACCGAGTTGCCCTGGCAGGTTCTCGTTGGGGCTTCGCTGGGTCAGGTTGAAATGGATTTACGCGATGTCATCGTGCAGGAAGTGCGGGCTGCGACGGGCATCGGCGATATTCGCTGCGTCGCCCCTGGCGAAGCGTTCCAACCGCTGCACTTGACTTCCACGCTCGGCAGCATCTTCGTCGAAGCGCCGGATGATACCCCCGTCACCATTCGCGTGAATCCCGGTCGCTTCAGCCAGCTACACGTGAATGAGCAGCGGTACGAGGAAGTGTCTCCCGGCGTTTACCGCAGCCGCACTGCTGACGAGCCGGCTGCTCCGGTGGAATTCATCCTGCGTTCCAGTTTTGGCAACATCCATCTTCTCTGAATTGAGCCATCAGTTCTGTCTTGCAATCTCATTGTGTCTGACCTTAGACTGCTTAATCCGAGCCATTTGAGACCCGACTTAATCCCAGAATGTAAATTATATGGATGTCAATCAAATCATCGCGCAACTGCTGGCCCTGGTGAATGAGATTCTGGCAGTTGGCATTGTCATCATTGCGGCGTCGCTGCTGCTCTACAATCTCACGCGCAACCTCAACAATCGGGTGGCGCGTGCGTCTGGCGTCGTGCTGGCCTGTGTGACGGCAGTCTATCTGGTAGATGCCTTCGCCTCCCTGGGGCCAGATGGGGAAGCACTGCAAACCGTCGGTCGCTTACAGTGGGTGGGGATTGCCTTCATCCCGGCGGCGCTCTTTCATCTGTCGGATGCGCTGTTGGCGACGACGGGGCTGCCTTCCCGGGGGCGCAGACGGCGGATCGTGCGCGTTCTCTACGCGCTGAGTGCGGTCTTCTTCGTTGCTGCCCTGCTCACCAATTTGATCGCGGAACCAGCCGCCCTGGATAGCAGCATTCAATTTCTGGCGGGTTCGCTCTTCTGGGTCTATCTGGCCTATTTCGTAACAGCCTGCATCGTGACCTTCATCAACGTCAACCGCGCACGGCAGCGCTGCCTGACGACATCCAGCGCGCGTCGCATGGCCTACCTGCAATTCGGGATTCTGCTGCCAGCGCTGGGGGTCTTCCCCTACTCCGCCTTGCTGCCTGCGGGCGAAGGCAACACCCTGCTAGTGCAATTGCTGGTCAACACTGCCAACGTCGTCGTCATCATCATGTTGATCTTCTTATCGTATCCGCTGTCGTTCTTCGGCTCGGATGTGCCGGATCGCGTGGTGAAAGTCGAACTGTTGCGCTTCTTGCTGCGCGGTCCGGGTACGGCGCTGCTGGCGCTCGCGACGGTACTTTCCACCCGGCGTGCAACCGAAATCGTGGGACTCTCCGGTGAAGATTTCACCCCCTTCGCGGTGGTCGCGACTGTGTTGCTGTGGCAGTGGATGATTCATCTGGCACTGCCCTTCCTGGAACGGTGGCTGGTCTACGGTGACGAAGATGACGAGCAACTCGCCAAACTGCAAGATTTGAGCACGCGCATCCTGACGCGCACGGATCTTTCGCGATTGAATGAAGCCACACTGGAGGCAATTTGCGACTTCCTGCGCACCGAAGTTGCGTTTGTGGTCTCGTTTGTCGAGACGGAGCCGCAGGTCGTCAGCACGATTGGCGATTGGCTCCCACGAAATGGCGAAGGGCAGCAACAGCTTCAGGCGCTGCAAACGCTGGCCCAGGGCATCGAGCCAGATATGAAGCAGCTGCAATTCCAGCCCTGGGAAGACTTCCAGGTCGCCCCCCTTTACAGCTTGCGCGGCAACAATGACGACGAAGCACCCAAGCTGCTGGGTGTCATCGGTGTGCAACTTTCCCAGACGCCGCAGGAACTTGTAGAGCCAGAAGATCTGGAGACGCTGCATACCTTCATTGAACGCGCTGAGCAAACGCTGGACGACCTGGTCTTGCAAGGCGAAATCTTCGCTGCGCTGGAAGGGCTGCTGCCACAGATCAGCATGACGCGGCGGCGGGCTGATGAGGTAGAATACCGACCCGGATACGTGCAATCTATGCAGTTACCCAGCCGCGAAGAAGCGTATGAACTGGTTCGCGCAGCGCTCAAACAGTATTGGGGTGGCCCTGGCATGACGCGCAGCCGCCTGTTGGACTGGCAGGTCGTGCAGCAGGAAATGCGCGAGACGGAATCCTCCGTGCAGGCGCTGCGCAATATCATCGAGCAGGCACTGAACAAGCTGCGTCCGGAAAGCCCGCGCACGATGACCGCTGCCGAGTGGACGATGTATAATATCGTCGCGCTGCGTTTCATTGAGGGCAAAAAAGTCCGCGATGTGGCACGTCGTCTGAGCGTCAGCGAGCCGGATTTGTACCGAAAACAGCGCATAGCGATCCAGGCCGTCGCAGATGCCTTACTCGAAATGGAAAGGGACGTTTTAGCCCATAAGTCCCCCTCCTGACCCAAACAGACACGTATCCGTTTGACATCAAATCGCCGAACTCCTATAATTTGTTTTATCAGGGAGAAAGTGAATCTTTACCGTAAGTTGAGCGTCTTCAGGGGAGATGAGACGGTTATGGCTACGTATACCATTCGGGATGAGCACGCCGAAGAATCACCGGCACTGGAAGAAGGCTATTGGCATGCC
The DNA here is from genome assembly GCA_964549915.1 of uncultured Anaerolineaceae bacterium. Taxonomy (GTDB): domain Bacteria; phylum Chloroflexota; class Anaerolineae; order Aggregatilineales; family Phototrophicaceae; genus JAUZRW01. Next base: position 4,800 of record CAZJWX010000025.1, read on the forward strand.
CTCCTCACGGAGGGTGAGTTCGCGCGGTCTGTGGAACCCGGTTCGGATCACACAACGTGGGATGTACCGACAGCACGTGATGAGCAGGAACGCCCCCCGATCCAACCGGAGATGATCCCGGAACCCAATGAGGAAATGCACGAAGCCTCTGACTGGACTGAGATTGAGCGGATCATGAACGCGGACGAGACGTTATCGCTCAAAGTCATTGGCTACAACCGAGGAGGGTTGCTGGTGGAGTGGCGCTCACTGCGCGGCTTCGTACCTGCCAGCCAACTCGTCGAATTCCCGATTGACGGCGAACAGAGCAAACGCCGTCACAGCCTTGTAGAACGAGTGGGAGACACGCTGGAGCTACGCATCATCGAGCTGGACGCCGAGAAGAATCGGCTGATCTTCTCCGAGCGTGCAGCGCAAGTTCGCGCGGGAACTCGCGAGCAAATTCTGGCCAATCTGGCACCGGGCGACATCGTGCAGGGGACGGTCACCAACCTCTGCGATTTTGGCGCTTTCGTTGACCTCGGCGGGGTTGAAGGCTTGATCCATATCAGCGAGATGAGCTGGGGGCGCGTCACGCATCCGGCGGATATGCTGGAACGTGGTACTGAAGTCGAGGTGTATGTGCTGGGCGTTGATCCGGAACAGGCACGTGTCGCACTGAGCTTGAAACGTCTGCACCCTGATCCCTGGGCGACTGTGGACGAGCGCTACGAAATCGGTGAAATTGTCGAGGGACGTATCACCAACGTCGTCGATTTCGGAGCGTTCGCTTGCATCGAAGAAGGGCTTGAGGGACTGGTGCATTTTTCCGAACTGGCGGAAGGCCACTTCTTGCACCCGCGCAATGTGGTTGCGGAAGGCGACCTCGTACGGGCGCGAATCATCAGCATTGATGGCAAAGCTCGTCGCCTGGGCTTAAGCCTGCGCCTCTCATGAGGTGACGAACTGACAGGGCGCTTCGCCCGATCATCAACCATAGACACTGACGCCGGAGCATCGCGTTCCGGCGTTCGATTCTCAGGCAGTCACAAGCTGTCCGAGAATGTTGATCCTGCTATAATGACGAGACGAACATCCGTTGAGCACAAGGGAAAACCATTGTGGCACAATCGCGGTCTGTTGAGCCGGAAACGGGACACCCCCAGACGCTGAACCCAACCAGCGGCGAATCGACAGACGAGGCCCACGAAACACCCACTCCCGCACCTGCTGCGTCCGGGGAGGGCGATGACCTGCCCCAACTGGAAGGGGCGCGTCAGCCGACCTTCTGGGATGACCTGCGGGATGTGCTGCCCCCCTGGGCAGATGAGATTCTGGCGATTGCGCTGCTGATCTTCGGCGTGTTGTCTTTCCTCTCCCTGTTCGATACGACGGGGGCGGCAGTCGCGGTCGCCTGGGCACGGATTCTGCGCAATCTCTTCGGGGATGGCAGCTTGCTGGTGGCGGCTGGCATTTTCACATTTGGCGTGATCATCTTGCTGCCCAAAATCGGCCTCACCATCGCCTTTCCACCGCACCGCATCTTCGCCCTGGAAGTGGGCTTTTTGAGCTTCCTGGCGCTGCTGCATATCCTCAGCGCATACGAGAATCTGCGCACGCTGGCGCGGACAGGCAGCGGCGGTGGCTTGCTCGGCTGGGGGTTGAGCGCTCTGCCATATTGGCTGCTGGGGCGCAGCGCCACGCTGTTCATCTTCGGCACGCTGCTGCTGCTGTGCTTCGCTGTCGTGGGTGGATTGCGCCGCAGCCGCGTGATCGGCTTCTTCAAGTCCCTGGGGCAGCGCTTGCTGATCTACAGCGAGTCACTGTCTGGCACGATGAACCGCGTCACACGGCCCGAAGCACCGACCGCCACCGAAACGGTCGTCGCGGTCTCCACACATCGCACGCCGTTGATGCGCATCGTCCCCGATCTGGACAATCTGCCGCCTTCGCTGCGGCGTGCCCTGCTCAGCGGTGGTGATGACAAAGAAGATGACATTGACATCAGCAATCACCCACTCTTTAAAGCCAAAGATGAACTGAAGCTCGATGTCAACATCATCGGCGAAGTGACTCGCAAAAAGGCTGAGGATGGTCAGCCAATTGTGCGCCGTCCCGATGGACGCGAAAAGCGCTATTTCAACGTCTCCAAGATGAAGGAGGAGAAGAAGGTCGGGCGGCGCGAGAGATATCTCCCCAGCCTCGAGGTGCTGAACGAAGAAGATATGGCGCTGCCGGACGAGCAGGAGATCAATCACAAAGTCGTCTTGATCGAGAACACGCTGCTGGAATTTGACATCGACATCGATGTAATTGATGTACAGGTAGGGCCAACGGTGACGCGCTACGCGGTGCAACCGTACAGCCGCAAAGCTGATGGCAGCACCGAACGTGTGCGCCTGGGCAAAATCGCATCCTACCATAATGACCTTTCGCTGGCGCTTTCTGCCAAGCGGCTGCGGCTGGAGATTCCGGTACCGGGCACGAATTACATGGGCATCGAAGTGCCGAACCGCAATCCCAGCACGGTCACGCTGCGCTCCGTGATGGAGAGCAAGGTCTTCTACGATCAGATGCAGAAGGAAAATGCGCCGCTCGTAGTGCCGCTGGGGCGCGATGTATCCGGCAAACCGTTGTCGATCAACATCGCCAAGATGCCCCACTTGCTGATCGCGGGTACGACGGGTTCCGGTAAGTCGGTGGCTATCGCTGCCATTGCCTGCTCAATCCTGATGAATGCGCACCCGGACAAAGTGAAGCTCGTCATGCTCGACCCGAAGATGGTGGAATTGAGCCGCTTCAACGGCATCCCGCACCTGCTCGGCCCTGTGGAGACGGATCCCGAGCGCATCGTCGGCGTGCTGAAATGGTGTACTCGCGAGATGGACAGGCGCTATAAAGTGCTGGAAGAGCACGCCGTCCGCAACATCGACACCTACAACGAAAAGTTCGGTTCGCGGCGGCGCGGGCGGGATTACATGCCCTATGTGTTGATTCTGATTGACGAAATCGGCGATTTGATGATGAGTCATCCGGAAGAGACCGAACGCGCCGTCACCCGTATGGCGCAGATGGCTCGTGCCGTCGGGATGCATCTGGTGATCGCTACGCAACGCCCCTCAGTGGATGTCATCACGGGCTTGATCAAAGCGAACTTCCCCGGACGTATCGCCTTTTCGGTGGCCTCTGGTGTGGACTCCCGCGTGATCCTGGATACGACGGGCGCGGAGTATCTGATGGGGCGCGGCGATATGCTCTATCTCTCATCCGATGCCGGGGGGCCAGCGCGTGTGCAGGGCTGCTTCGTCAGCGACGAAGAGACGCGCAAAATCGTTGAACATTGGCGTGAATGGAATAACGAAGAGATCAAAGCCGGGAATCGCGAACGGGTGCGCACTGGCCCCTGGGCACGCGGCCTCACACGGCGTGAATTCCTGGCAGAAACCGACCCCATGCTGGAAGAAGCCATTGAGTTCGTCGTCTCCACGCAGGAAGCCTCTGCCTCGCTGATTCAGCGGCATCTTGGCCTGGGCTATCCACGTGCCGCACGCATCATGGATATGTTGGAAGAATTGGGCATTGTGGGCGATGCTGTCGGCGGTGGACGTGCGCGGCGCGTCTTGATCCCACGCGGCGAAGACCCCTTCAAGGGCATCATCGAGAAGCACATGAAAGAGAAAATGCGCCAGGAGAAGAAAGACAGCGGCTATTGGGATGGCTAGGAAAGCTCGTCAGCGGGTATCGTAGGGGCGTGACATGTCGCGCTCGATTTTGTCCGATGAAATCGCCAGAAAGACGAAGAACCATGCAATCAGAGCCGGAAAACACGCGCACCATCTCAGGAAACCAATGCACTGGTGCGCTCATTGGTGGAAACGGAAACCATAATCGGGCAGGCATTCTGGCTCGGTGGAACCATTGAGCGCTTCTACCAATCTGATCTTGGACATGCTTATTTCAATTTGGTTGATGAAGGCTTCTCCATTCGCTGCATGGTTCCCAACGCTACTCATGGAAAAATAGACTTTCCTCTCAGTAACGGAATGATGGTTGATGTCTACGGCTCATTGGTTGTTTTCGAGAAACGAGCCGAAGTACAAATCCAGGTGGAGAAAGTGCGCCTTGTGGATCAAGGGACAGCTAGTTTCGATCCTAATGTTGTCGAAGAACTGAAACAACGTGGAATCTGGCCTCGTGAAAAACTTGATCTTCCCAGCTCGATCCAGCACATTGCACTGATTACCAGCAAAAACAGCAAAGGTCTAGAAGACTTCCGTGATACTTTTTATGCGAGTGGCGGTAAAGCGAAAATCGAAGTCCTGGAGGCTCTGGTACAGGGCGCACAAGCTCCGCAAATGCTGCAACGCGCTATCCAACGAGCCAACGAAGAGAAAAAAGCTGATGTCATCGCACTGGTTCGCGGTGGTGGACGACACGAAGACCTCTCTGCCTACAATGATCTTCGCGTGGTAGAAGCCATTTGTCTATCAAAGATTCCGGTTGTGACGGGGATTGGTCATCAGCAAGATGAAACCCTGGCAGATCGCGCCGCTGACCATAAAGCCATCACCCCCACTGCTGCGGCTGTTAAATTGGCAAATTACAGCAAAGCTATCGCTAGTGAACCAATTTGGTTCAAGATTGCTGTTGGCGTTGGGGTAGTTGTGATTCTATTGCTGCTAGTGTTGATTATCCAGAATTTGTGACCCCAACCCGTTCGCAGAGGTCATAAATTGGGCAGCCGTTGCAGCGGGGATTATTCGGTAAGCAGCGGACTTTGCCAAAGTAAACAAAGATCGAGTTCCACCAGCCCCAATATTCACGCGGGACAATTGCCATCAATTCGCGGCTGACCTTCTGCGGGTCGGTGATTTTGGGGTTCACGAAGCCGTTGCGAATGCCAATGCGTGCAACGTGTACATCCACTGTGATTTCCGGCGCGAGGCCATAAGCCAGCCAGAGCGTGAGCAGTGATGTTTTCCAGCCCATGCCGGGATACTGCATCAAGTCTTCCAGATTTCGCGGCACTTCCCCGCCGTTTGCCCCGAGCTGCGCCGCCCCTTCGATTAAGTAGCGGGCTTTGTTCTCCGGGAAGCGCACGCCATTGCGATCCAGAATCTCGTAGACCTGCTCGTAGGATAGCTGCGCGATGGCTTCCGGTGTGTTCGCCTGTTCGAAAATGTCGGTCATCGCCGCGCGGGAATCTTCTGTGCGCGTGCGTGGGCTGAACATTGCGACCAGCATCACGGCATAGGGGTCGGTTTTGAAGCTCGGCGGGTCGTTTTCTGCCCAGTAGTCTCTTGCCAGTGGCAGCAGACGCTCGGCAATTTCGCGTGCACGCGGCGTCTGCTCATGCTCGAACATCGGCAGCATCAGAACAGACTCTGCTGCCTGGGTGGGTCTTCTCGTTCGATCAGCGTGGGATTGTCGTTGGCGGGTTTGTTGACGGCCCTGGACACAGGGTAATAATCGAGCGCTTGCGCATCGTAGGGCTTCATCAGCGATTGCAGCGCCGCCGGATCGGCCTCTTTATCCAGCCACGCTTCGCGGCTCTGGCGCGGCAGAATCACGGGCATGCGCTCGTGCAGCGGTTTGATCTTCTCGTTGGCGTCCGTCGTGAGGATGGTCGCCGTCCATAATTCGCCGCCGTCCGGATCGCTCCAGACTGACCACAGTCCCGCGAAGCTGAAAACGGGCTGCTCTGCCAGATGAATGTAGTAGGGAATTTTGCCGTCGTCCGTCTTGCGCCACTCGTAGAACCCTGTCGCCGGGATGAGGCAGCGGCGGTATTTGAAGGCGGTGCGGAACGAAGGCTTTTCGGCAGCGGTCTCCGAACGCGCATTGATCATCTTGTTGCCGATGCCGGGGTCTTTGGCCCAATGCGGCACCAGCCCCCACTTGACCAGCGTCAGTTCTTGCGGCGCATCGTTGGTGATGACTGCCATCGGCTGCGAGGGGGCGATATTGAAGCGAGACTCAATCGTCGGCAGTTGCGCCAGATCGAACTCCTGCTGGAGCTGTTCCGGCGTCGCTGCCAGCACGTAGCGTCCACACATGATTATTTCTTCTTTTTCTTACCCGTCTCGGAAATCTGGCGAACCAGGGACAACGCTGACAGCGCCAAGCCGAGCAAGGCGCTGGGCGGGATCTCCGGGCGTTCGCCTTCTTCGGTGCTGTTTTCGGCTTCACGTGCGAAGAGATAGGCCGAAAGCAGCCCGGTCACTGCACCGAGAATCGTGCCGATGACGTAGGTGCGCGTCTTCCAGTTGCCCGCCGGATTCGCGGGAGTCTCGTTGTTCGTCGTCGTTTCGGTCATGTTTCACGCTCCTTGTTCGCTTCTGCGTCTTGCCCGTCATTCGGATCGAACGCTCCGAGGAGGCGCATCAGTGGGGCAATCCGCGTACTCCATTTCGTCGTCTGATTGTTCACACTGGTCGTCACGCCTTCGATGCGCTTTGCCAGCCCTTCCGCCAGATTCTCAACGCGCCGCAGCGGTCTTTCGGTGCTATCGTGTAGGCGGTTCATCCCATATATTCCCAGCATGACCAACAAATACAATGGCAGCAGGCAGATGAGCAGGGGCAGGGAACATAATAACGTATACAGAAAATCGCCGATGGCCTGCGCCCGCACCCGCCAGATGGGGTCGGATGGCAGCGCGACGATCAGAAAAGCCAGCAGGACGAGTGCCACACCCAGCCCGAACGGCAACCAGATCTGCCGTCGCGTCTCGCGGCGATGGCGCGTTGTGCCGCGCTGCTGCGGCCCGTCGTTCGTTTCCGGTGTTTCCGGGGTTTGACTGCTCACATTGGTTCCCAGGTGGTTGCCGTGTGGATCATACGAGAATTGTACCGCACACCGCCACGCCTTAAAAGGCGGCAACAGAATGGAGAAAATCCGGTTATAAAGCCGTTAATTTACAAAAGCGTCACACTTTCTTACAACTTCGGTGACCACTCAAGTTCGCTGGATGCAGTATGCTAAGAGTGGCATTGCTGAACGCAACCAAGAGTTGTTTTACAATTGATGTACAGCAAATTAAAGAGGGCGATGAAGATCATTATTCATCATTCTGCTGTCGCCACCTGAACCGCACATCACATTCCCGATCATCCAGGAGGAATTATGAGATTGCATCAGCAGTCACGAATGCGCCGGAAGCTGGTGCTCGCGCTCGCGCTCATCGCGCTTGTGCTGGCGACTTCGCTTCCGAACCTGAGCGCACAAGAAGCGACGGAACCCGTCGAAACGACGCCTCCCGTCGAAGTGACGCAGGAGACGACCCCGGCACCGACCGAAGTCACTCCATCACCCACTGAGGCCGCCCCAACGGAAACGACTCCGGCTCCGGACGAACTGACCCCGGAGACGACGGCACAAGTCCCGCCTGAGGCGACTCCGGAAGCCACGCAAGAACTCACGCCAGAAGCTACCGTCGAAGTGACGGAAGCGCCTACCAGCGAGCCAACGCCAGTCGAACTGGTCGATAGCGTCTCGGAAGATTTCGAGGCGTTCGACTCTTCTGTATGGACGTTGAACAACTGGCAGACGATCACTGCTGCCGAGAACACCTATCTGGGCACGGTCGAGGGTGGTTCCAGCGCGGTTCTCAACAATTTCATCGAAGCTGACCTGCAACTGAGTGCACGCCTGCGGGCGATTCAGGGTAATCTGGCGGAAATCGCCTTCCGCGCTTCCTTCGAGGAATATCGCGCCCTCTTCGCCAGCAATGGCAGCGTGGCACTCTACCGCGACAACACCCTCCTGGACAGCTACACTGCACCCGAAGATGCGCCGACCAACGTCTGGTTGGCGGTTAGCATTACCGCAGTCGGTGACGGCATTGGCATCAGCGTGAACGGCACGCCGCGCATCGCGTATACCGATCCGGCTCCGCTGGGTGCAGGCAACATCATCTTCCGCAGCGGATTGAACAACACGGGCGAAGTCGCAGTGGATGATCTCTTCGTGACGGTCATCGATCCCGAAACGCCCATTCCCCCGGTAGCGGAGACGCCCACACCGGAAGTGACGGCGACTCCTAACCCGGAAATCACTACCGAGCCAACAGCCGAACCAACGGTTGAAGCCACCTCGGAAGTCACGCCAGAGACGACGCCGGAAGCCACCAGTGATGTGCTCCCGGAAGTCACGCCAGAGACGACGCCGGAGGCCACCAGTGATGTGCTACCGGAAGTGACACCAGAAGTCACGCCGGAAGCTACTAGCGAAGTGACACCGGAAGTCACCGAAGAACCGGGCGAAAATGGCCTGCTGCCCTCGGCGGAAGACAAAATGCAGCGCTATCTGCTACAGGCGCTCAACACCTATGTAGAAGGCGACACACCAGGTGCGCTGGAAACCTTGCTCCTGGCTGGCTACTCCCTGGACGACGAGGATCGCGTCCTGGTCGAGATTCGGCTGGCGGAAGGGGCAAACCGCGAAGCCATCGTCGCCCTGCTGACCGACTACGGCAGCGAGATCTACGCCGATACAACCGATCTGATCGAAGCGGCTGCCACCTTCGAAGCCCTGGTACAGGCAGCCAATCGCAACGATGTGACCTACATCCGCTCCATGCAAACGGGCGTCTCCACTGGTTCCGCCAGCGTGGAAGCGGCTGCTCCTGATGGATCGGTCTTCAGCGCAGGCTTTGATCGCCTGGGCGTGGATGACTGGCACGCTGCGGGTGTGCTGGGCGGCGGCGTCCGCATTGGCGTGATTGACACGGGCTTCAACGGCCCGACGGCTGGTCCCGAGTATGGCTGTATCCAGGAAATCATCGAACCCGTTGGCGCGGGCGATCACGGTCTGAATGTGATCGAAGTCCTCTGCGATATCGCGCCGAACGCGCAGGTTTACGGCTTCTCCGCCAGCACCTACGCATCCTTGACCGTAGCCCTGCGCCGCGCACGCAGTATCGGCATCGATGTGCTGGTCATCACGCTGGATCTGGGCGCTGCCGCCGCTCCGGGTGATGGTACCGGGCGCGAAGATGGCGATGATCCGTACCTTGAACTGCAACAGGCACGCGAAGAAGGTATGATCATCTTCGCAGCAGGCGGCAACAACGGTATTTCGAACCCTGGCGCAACCAGCGCTACTCGCCTGTCACGCTACGCAGCCTTTAACATCGGCTCTGGAGCCGGCACGACGGTGACACTCGACCTGCAAGCCACAGCGACGGATCGTGTGTACATCAGTTGGAACGACTGGCAGGGTCTCGGTGACGACGCTGAAGAGAACCTGGAAGACTTCACCATTGAGCTTGGTCTCGCCGGGGAAGATCCCTTCGCCACCTACCCGGATGGCCCGCCGGAAGATCCCTTCTTCCGCGAGACGCTCTCCGATGCACCCAGCACCTTCCTGGATGTCAGCGGCCTGGAATGCCCGCCGGATGATCCCGATGGCTGCGCCCTGGAATTGACCATCACCCGCGAGAAGGGTGATAGCGCAGTGCTGATGCAGGTACAGGTAGTACCGCGTGAGCTAACGGATCTGGGTGAAACCCAAATCGAAGATGTGCAAATCACGGGCATCACGGGCGCGAGCTTCCAGACCAATGTCGGCACGCTGGCACGCCCTGCCGATTCGCCGGATGTGATCGCGGTCGCGAGCGTCTGCGCTTACGAGCCAAACGGCTACACACTGCTGCCGGATAGCTCCATTGGCCCCATTTATGGCAACGATGGCTCCCTCCCCGGTGGATTGAGTTCGCCGCCGCTGCGCGATGAAGTCAAACCGGACATCACCAGTGTTTCCTATGTCGAAACGTCGATTTCCGCGCTGGCGACAGATGGCAGCGAATGCGATGGCACCATCGCAGGGATGGAAGCTGTCGGCGGGTTCGGCGGTACTTCCGCAGCCGCTGCGCATGCCGCAGGCATCGCCGCGCTGGCACGCTCCAGCGGATCGCTTGCGCCGTTCTTCGATGGCGGAACAACAGAAGCGGTACAGGCACAGCAGGATTACATGCAGGCGCGCAGCGTCGATCTTCCCGTGAACGCGCCGGACTCCTTCGACACGACTTATGGGGCTGGCCTGACCTATCCGGGCACACCGAATTACAACCTGCTCAACACACAGAACGGCATACAACCCGCTGATTTCTTCCCCGAAGCCGATGACTGCACGGCCAATGTGATCTATGTCGGGCAGGGCGATATCGGCGGCACGCAAAATGGCACCTTCGCTGCGCCCTACTCACAGTTGGGCTATGCGGTGGAGCAAGCGGGCGTGAATGGCTGCGTCGTGCTGATGCCGGGTGAGTACATCACACCGCTTTATGTCAACGAGAATGGACTGAGCCTGTTCGCCTACGACCTGGTCACGGGCGACACCTTCCCGGAAACGGTCGTGCGCACAGTCGGCCAGTTCGATAACGGAACCTACACGGGCGGTGCTGGCAGCGTCATCACGACCTTCCCCAACACGGGTGGTATCTACTTTGACGGAACGACAGGCAATGCTGTCGCAGGCTTCCGCTTTGTCGGTTCCAGGGCCTTCGGCAGCGGTGTCACCGCACGCCAGGCCATCACCACGTACAACGCAAGCACCGTGACAATCTCTGATAACACCTTCACAGGCTGGACAACGCTCATCGGCAGCCCAATCCAGATCCTCAGCGGTGCGTCGATCAACATCCTGAATAACAACTTCCAGGACAACACAGGCGGCCTGACCGGAACGACTCTCTACTCGCCGTCAGTGACCATTGCCGATGCAGGTAACGCCACCGAAGGGCAGCGCGTGCTGGTACAGGAGAACTTCTTCGAGGAGAACACCAGCAGCGACATCGCTGGGGCAGCCATCTGGCCGACAGTGCTCTTCTCGCAGGGCAGCTACACCGATATTGTCGGCAATGCCTTCGTTGGCAATGATGCCGGCAGCGTGATCGCAGCACTGACCGACAGTGAAGCAGATGCCAGCGAGATTCGCATCGTCAGCAACCTCTTCCTGAACAACGATAGCTCGATCAATGGCGCTCCGCTCGTACATGGCTACTACGCCGCCAGCCTGTCGTTCATGAATAACACCGTCGTGCGCAACGACCTGGATACCAATGGTGCTGTGATTGCGCGTGGGGATCGTGTGGCGGGCAACGGCGGCAGCATCGGCGGCAACACCCAGAGCTTCGACTTCTTCAATAACCTGCTGGATGGCAACACCTTCCCCGGTGGTCTCTTCCGCGATGCGAATAACGGCTCGGTCAATGCCTGCCAGAACCTCGCCGGAACCGGAGATGCCACGCAGTACAATTGGTGGGATGACAGCGGCGCGATCGGCGCTTGCGCGGACGAAATGGCCGCCAACAGCAACATCGTTGATGCCGCCGACGACCCGACCGACGACTTCATCGGGCAGGTGAATACGGGGCTGAACCCCAACGAAGATGTCGTCTACTACAGCCTGCGCCAGTTCGATGAAGCGAACGAAATCTACAGCCTGGGCATCGACTACAGCAACATCACCGCAGGCCGCGATGTTGACCTGACGCAAGCTCCCTTCACGCGCGGTATCCTGGGGCAGCTTCGCCTGGTGGATGTCGCCAACTGGGAACAGGGTGACAACACAGATACGTCTAGTTTCAACATCGACATCGGCGCGTTTGAATTCAACCGCCTCGATATCGTGATCGACATCTTCTCGCACAAAACCACGACCACTGATACGGGTCTGCCGACTGATCCGCTGCCGGATTACGAGGAAGATGCGTCGCAAATCGTCATCAACCTGGATGATGTGGTGCAGGGTGGCTTCGGTGAGCTGACGTTCACCTTGCTGAGCAGCCCGGATACTTACGGCACGCATTGTGGTCCCAGCTACGGCACAAACAACAAAGGTGCCTTCATCACGCAATCCAGAGGGGGCGTGCGCCTCTTCTACTGCCCGCCGCGCGACTTCTACAACGATGACACGCCGCGCGCGGTCACAGGTGAGAACGACCCGGATGCCGATGAATTCCCCGGCACTGGCCTGGATAAAGGCACGGGTATCTATGACTACTGCGAAGACGAAGCCGACTTCGTCGCCGATCCGTTCTCGTGCACGCTCGGTTCAGGTGTGATTTCGTGGCCGGATTACCAGATCTTCACGTATACCGTGATTGACGAAGCCGGTGTTCAGGATACGGGCGCGATTTTGATGCGCATCACGCCAACGGGCGACCCGGCCCTGACGGCAGTCATCGGCGATGGGAACCCGGCGGAAGACCTTTACCGCGTGACGGGCAACATCGGCACGACGATCAACGTGCGGTTGCGTCCCTTCGTGCTGTTCAACAATTTCAGCTTCTCCGAAGCCAACAATCCGGAGTTCGGCACGATTGGCTCCTACCAGATCCAGTATCCGTTCACGTTCACGAACATCACGCAGCAGAATGACCTGGATAACGTCGTCACCAGCATCGACACCTCGCAACTGACCAGCACCGGGCAAATTGGCATCACGCTCTCGGCAGATGCCATCGGTGAAGAAACGGTGACCTATCAGGTGACGGACGCTGACGGCAACTCCGTGACGAATACGCTGCGGGTGATTTCGGTCAGCCGCATTCCGACCGACGCGGGCATCTACGACGACAGCAGCTTCGCCTTCGACTATCGCAACGCCACCGGGGATGGCCCCGGAGCCTGGGAAGCCGAAAATGAAGCGGACAGCATCAACAACACGCTGCACACCTCGTCTGGAGAGGGCGATGTCGCCAACTTCGGCTTGAGTGGGACGGGCTTCGTGCTCTACATGCAGCAGCAGGGACGCGGCGGCTACTGGGATCTCGAAATTAATGGCGAGATCGTCACAGGCTGGTCACTCATCCCGGACTCCGAAGATGTCTATCGCTCGACAGCTACGGCTGACGGCTTCACCTGCACCAGCACATCCATTGATGACGATGGCGGCGTGCTGAAGCTGACCAACCGAGGGCGCGACCCCTATACGGTGTCTTGCGACAGTGCCAACGACAGCGTACACGTCGTCAACATCATCAACACAGAAGGTCGTGACCTGAGTGTGGATGCCTTCAGCATCAGCGATGTGCTCATCAGTCCAGAAATTGGCCCACTGGGTCCCGGCTTCCATGACGTGCAGGAAGACGAAGTACGGGCGATCTTCCAGGGCTTGAGCGGTTGGCAGGAAGTCTCCAACCGCAGCTACTCCAACGAACTGGCCTACGTCTACACCGACGACACAACGCCCTCTGATCCGCTGCGCTTCACCGTGCAAGGCGGGACGGGCTTCGCGCTCGGCACCGAACTGAACCGCGATACGGCGTCTTACACCGTGTGCGTGACGGATATGGGCGTGGATGGCGATGTCGATCCGACGGATCGGGCGACCTGCCAGACGTATACCAATTCGCCGGAAGATCGCACGCGCAGCGCGTCGGATACATTCCGTCCGTTCTATGGGATGAATCCCAGCCACACCTATCAGGTAGACATCCTGAACATCACCCTGGTCGAGGATGGCGAATTCGTCTTCGACTCGGTCGTCGTCTTCGAACCGACCGATGATCCCATCCAGCAGGTCAACGGGACGGTGAACGCCGATGACATTGGCTTCTTCGTAGTTGGTGGCGGCCTGGAAGATAGCTGGGAGCTGGACACCAATGACAACAATGCCTTCAACGGCAGTCTCTACGAGTTGCAACGTCGTGTGACGGCTGCTGGCCCCTTCATCGGCTTCGAGGTTGCGGGTGGCATCGACACGATCTACTACACCTACGAAGACCGCCGCCCCAGCGAACAGATGTTGATCTGCGTGGATCGTGCGGACGGCGTCATCACCAACGATGGCGACCTGAGCGATGACCTCGCGACGGCGCACGGCAACTGCATCCAGGTGAATCTGGACGAGGGCACCATGCAGCAGGTCCTGGCTGATGGCACGCTCGATCCGACCGTGAACAACATCTTGCTGACGGATGGCACCATCATCATCCACGAAGGCGACTTCCGCACAACCTGGAGCGGCAGCGAACACACCGTCGAAATCTTCAGCCTGGTCGATGACTCCTTCACGCTGGATCGCGTGGTGGCGGCTGGCAGCGGTGTTCCCCTGCCCGCCGGGCGCTATGAAGAATACGTCAGCAACCTGAGCTTCCACCTCTACGATCCCGTTAACCAGACGAGCAGCGCTGCAACGACGGAGGTGACGGACAGCAGCCGCACCAACGACTACACGGCGGACTTCACGCGGGTCTTCGGGCGCGGCGCGAGACGCGACAGCGGCAGCGGCGTGATCTACACAGATACGCGCAATGCCACGATTCGCTTCGAGGTTGATGGCACCGGGTTCGCCCCCGTCGTACGCATGGAACGCCACGGCGGCGCCATCGAGGTCTGCTGGCTCGCAGGCGACCAGACACCAGAAGCGACGATCACAGGCGGAACCTGCCAGGAGTTCGATACGGAACAGCGCGGCAACACCTACGGCGCGGTACTCCCGGTCATGGGCTTGCCGGATGCTGCCTACACCGTGACGGTACGCTTCCTGGGCGATAACTTCGAGCCAGAGGCTCTGTCGCGCACGCCTGTGCTGTGGTTCGACGGCGTGGAGGTCTACGACGATGACCTCACGCAGCTCACTCCGGTGACCAATGGCGTCACAGCAGAGAGCCGTTACGCGAATCGCGCGGACGACAACACCTTCGCCTACTTCGGCTCCGGCTGGGAGAGCGAATCCGGCAACCGTGCCCGCAATTCATCCGGCGGTAACTACGATGAAATCCGCCGGGGCGAAGTCGGCGCAACGGTAGCCTTCCGCGTCAGCAGCGCCAATGTGGTCACGCTGATCCGCTCGCTGAACCGCCGCTACACCAACTGGCTGGTCTGCGCCATCGAAGAAGGCAGCGCGACGGCACGTACCTGCTTCGAACTCTCGAACGATGGGCGCGGGGATCAGAACGAACTGAGCTTCTACCTGAATGAAGCCCGCAGCACCGGAGACTACATCATCACCGTGACGGCGTTGGGCGATGGAACCTTCAACTTCGACGCTGTGACCCCCAATGCGGTGACGACACCGCTGAGCGCGGGCAAGTACGATGACGGTCACCCGGCCATCGTCTACAGCTACGATGCCGAGAATCTGGTTCCGAATGGCGACATGGAAACAGAAAACGGCGCTGTCACCTACTGGGATCCGCTCGGATCGCCGATCAGCGCGGCGCAGGATGGACGCAGCTACACCGGACGCCGAGGCTGGGAGATTGTGACCAGCGCGTCCGCTGGAGACGGCATCGAAAGCCTGCCCTTCGCTCTGGAAGAAGATACAGCTTACACCGTCATCGCGCGTGTCTACATCGACCGCAATACACCAGGTACCGTCACCATGTCGCTGCCGGGTGTGAGCGAGGCGACCGATCAAACGACATCCATCGCGGATAACGAATACATCACCCTGCGTGATGACTTCTACATCCCCGGCGGTTCCGCATCAGACGACGCCCTGCGCAGGATTCAGTTCACGGGTACAGCGAACATGACCTACTACGTGGACGATGTGCAGGTGGTCAAGGGTAGCGGCTGGCGTGCAGAAGATGATCGCAACGCTTACGGCGGCTTCCAGAGCATCAGCACCTCGCACGGGGCACAGGCGGCCTTCACCTTCAGCGGCACAGGCTTCGGCATCGGCACCAGGTACGACCGTGACGGTGGCGAGATGCAGGTCTGCTGGCTGGATTACACGGGCAATGTGCCGAGCAACAACGAAGTGCTGAACAACGGTGAATGCTTCACCTACCAGAACGAGACCCGAGGCAACGATGAAGGCGTCTCGCGAGTCATCTACGGGCTGGATGGTGCCAACGACTACGCTGTGGTCATCCGGGATGTTGAAAACGGCGAGACAGTCACCGGGCGCGATCCGGGCGACCCGCGCAATTCGCGCACGCCGCTCGGCACGCTGGTGATTGACTACATCGAAATCTTCGACCAGACTCCGCCGCAGCTCACGGGCGCGGGTACTTTCAACGAAGATGCCCTCATCGGCGTTGAACCCATCCTGC
This sequence comes from uncultured Anaerolineaceae bacterium, assembly GCA_964549915.1. Taxonomy (GTDB): domain Bacteria; phylum Chloroflexota; class Anaerolineae; order Aggregatilineales; family Phototrophicaceae; genus JAUZRW01. Next base: position 20,788 of record CAZJWX010000025.1, read on the forward strand.
TGCGCCTGCCCGACGCAAGCTGGGGCATCGACAGCAACCGCAGCTACACCCAGGAGACCGCAGCCACCGTCATCGACGACCGTGGACGCCAGGAACGGGATGCCAGCGGTCCCGTCGCCGCACTGAACCTGCTGATCCCGAACGGCGAAGACGCGACTGTCATCCTGGATGTCAACGAGGGCAACCGCCGCGCCAGCGGACAACTGCTGGCCTGTGCCGGTGGCATCGAAGGCGTCGTCACCTACAATCCGGATGAGACCTATTCCGTCGTGGATGACGATGCGACGCAGAACTGCGTCTTGCTGGATGCGCTGCAAAACAACCGTTTCGTCAATCTGAATCCGAGCCTGCTGCCTGAACTTTCGAACAGCACAGGCGGCGACAAACCAGTCATCCTGACACTGCAAACGCTGGAACCGGGACAGTTCCTGATCGATGGCTTCCAGGTTCTTTACGATGTCGTGCTGACCGAAGGCTTCTACGAAGAGAGCCTCGGCGAAGGCGTTTTCGACTTCGCAGGCAGCACATGGGCGTTCGATAGCAACAATCGCTACAGCGGCGGAGCTGCCCTGGTCAACAGTGAACCCGCCGGAACGCTGAACTTCAGCTTCACAGGAACGGGCGTATCCATCGTGACCGCCTTCGACAACCGGGGCGGCGAAATCACGGTGAACGTCAGCAACGGTGGCAGCATTGATGAGACTCGCGTCGTGAATACATCGCAGGGACGTGAATACGGCACCGCCGTGACCATCGCTGGCCTGCCCAATGACACCTACGATGTGAGCATCACCACTGCCAACGAGGACAATGAGAGTGTCGTCCTGGACGCCATCGAAGTCTACGGCACCCTGCAATCGCTGGGCAGCCTCTACGATGACGCGGAGACGACTCCTGGCGGCGTACCGTACATCACCTACGGACCGGGCAACCAGACCTGGGAAGTGCTGGTCGGGCGCAGTGCCCGCAACGCCCTCAACGAGACCAGCCATCTCGCCGAGACGGTGGGTGCACTGGCCTCCTTCCAGATCCAGAATAGCTTTGGTATCAATCTCTTCTATGACAACACCAAGACACGCGCTGCCTCGGTGGATGTCTGCTTCCGCGATACCACCACCCTGGTGGAAACCTGCGAAAGCGTGATACTGGATGGCAGCAGCCGTGCGACGGTGCAGGCACCAGCGCAGGGTGACTACTTCGTGAGCATCATCCTGCCGGAGAATAACGACTTCGCCCTGGATGCCGTGCAGGTGCTGGAAGAAGACCCGGGAACGGGTTCCTACCACGAAGGCATCTATGGCCCCGAGTACTTCGGGAACTTCCCCGGCACGTATACGCTGGGTGGCAACGCCGAACTGGCGGGCAATAACGAAATCGACCTGCCGGGCAACGGCGACTCCGCCGAATTCAACATCACGGGCATAGGCTTCAGCTTCGTCGTCAGCGGCGGCGCGGAAACCTACAACGTCTGCGTAACGGACACCACCGACTGTGATGTGATCAACGATGACCTGCCGCTGGCGGGCGAATCAGCGAATACGGACTCCATCACGTATGTCGGCCTGCACGATGCCACTGGCGCAGAACGCACCCTGAGTGTGCGCCTGACGAATACCGACAACAGCACGCTGACAATCCAGCAAGTGCATGTGCTGGGCGATGACGATACGCTCATCATCGGCGACACATCTCGCTACGAAAACGACGACACCGAAACGCGCTACCTGCCCTTCGGCAGTTATGTGGAAGAAGAACCCAAGCGCGGCACGGAATTCTCCGGCGACTCGCAGCACACGGGCAGCCGCCAGGGTTCGCTGATCTACCTGGAAATCACCGATCTGCCGAGCGGCGGAACGACGGGCTTCAGCTATGTGCGCGAGATGAGCAACCGCTACGGCACCGTCGAAATCTGCTACGGCGCCATCGGCACGGATACACTGGCGGATGCCCGCGCCGCCGACCAGTGCACGACGGTGAACAACGATGCCACCAACGCCAGCCAGGTCGCAACCTCCATCGAACCTACTGCCGACTTCTGCGACAGCGATTGCTGGGTCTCGGTCCGCAACATCGGCGGCGATACCGCCACCTTCGACTACTTGCGCCTGTTCGATACCAGCGCGCCGCTGACCGAAGGTTTCTACCAGGACAGCTACGGTGGGCTGACCTTCAGCGATGACAACAGCACTTCCACGCAGGACTGGCAGACAGTGGAAGACAACGACTTCCTCGGCGGCAGCGCGATGCAACTGGTCGCCGATGCTACAGAGCTAACCAGCAGCAACGGCGCGACGCTGGACTTCCGGATGGAAGGGACGGGCTTTACCGTCTACGTTACGGGAGACCGAAATACCGACGCGGTACGGCTGTGTTATGTGGCTGATACCGGGACGGAGACGGTGGCTGATGCCCTCGCGGGCACTTGCCAGACGTTCGATACAGAGAACCGTCGTACAACCAACGCGCTGCCACTGACCATTGCCGGCTTGCCGGATGGACAGTACGTCGCAGCCGTGCAGATGCTGCCAGATAACTACGAAGAAGCGCCACACAACGACCGCGACCTGCCGCTGGTGCTGACCATCGAAGGCGTGGAGGTCTACGGCACGTCCAACAACGACTGGCAGAATCTGATCGCCCTACAAACGGGTATGCGCTACGAAACCAGCTATGTTGACCGCGAAAGCGATAACCTCTTCCTGTACTACGGAGAGAGCTGGCAGACGGTCGATAATAATCGCGCTCGCAACAACTCCAACGGGGACTATGATGCCGCCGACTCCTACGGTTCGGGGATCGTCTTCCGCACGGCTAACGCCGACGCGCTGACGCTCTACGTCAACCTGGGACGCCGGGGTACCATCATGCGCCTGTGCATCGCACCGGAAAATGATCCGACCGATGTACGTTGCCAGGAAATCCCGCTGGATACCAGCAATGAGACACAGGTTCCCATCAGCGCACGCTTCGAAGCCTTCGGTGACACTGCCGAGACAAACTACGTCGTCACAGCTTTTGCGCTGAACGATGATGACTTTGAAGTGGACGCCGTTGAAGTTCACAACACGGTCACGCTGACGGAAGGCACCTACGAGGCCACTGATCCGTCCCTGTTCTACGATGGGCGCTATGAGAACTATGTCGTCAACGGCGGCATGGAAGCAGATGCCGACTGGAGCAACGTCGGTAGCCCAGAAGTCTCTGAGCAAACTGGACAGAGCTACGAAGGCCGTCGCGGCTGGGAAATCCAGGGCGACATTGGTGAGGGTATCCGCAGTGAGACTTTCATCCTGCCGGAAACAGGTGTGACCTATACAGCGGTGGCCCGCGTGCGCGTGTCCAGCGGACGCGCCCGTATGAAGATCGTCGAGACTGGCGGCGGTGCCTTCACCATCGCATCAACAGCCATCGAGACAGCCGATAACGACTGGATTACCCTGCGCATCGACTTCTCGCTGACATCAATCCCGGAAGGCGGTCTCCCGGCGCAGGTGCAAATCCTCGCAGATGCCACCAACAGCACGCTCTACGTTGACGACGTATCCGTCAACCTGGGTGGAAGCTGGCAGGGCGACTACAACCGCAACTACACCGACGGCAACGTAGTACGCAGCACGACACACGGCGCGTCTATGGAATTCACCTTCCAGGGGACGGGCTTCAGCATCGCCTCTATCATCGACCGCGATGGCGGCGAGATGGAAGTATGCTATGTGGATGCCGCAACCTATGTCGCCAGCGGCAACAACTACGATGACGCCGAATGCCTGACCTACCAGCAAGAAGATCGCCGGGGTACAGAAGATGCGCCGCGAACGGTCGTCGGGCTGCCGTCGGATACGTACTACGTCCGCGTGCGCGATGTGGAAGACGGCTACACCGTCACACGCCGCCGCAGGCCAGAAGAACCGCGCAACTCGCGCAATCCGATTGGCAGCATCGCCATTGACTACGTACACATCTACGATGATGCACCGCCGCCGACCATCCCGCCGGGCTACTACAACGAAGATGCGATGGACGCCAACGGCGACTCCTACTTGCAACTGGTTCCATCAGACCGCTGGGGCAGCTTCGAGGGTCGTCAGGCACGCGACTACACGCAGGAAAGCTATGTCGCTGTGATTGATGATCGCGGACGCGAAGACCGCCGCTCCGCCGGACAGGCCGCTGTGCTCTATGTGGATGTCCCTGCGGACGGTTCGACGGTTCTGCTCTACGCGGGCGAGGCCAACAACCGCAATACAGGACAGGTGTTGGTCTGCGCGGGTGACGGTATGTCTGGCGAGATCACCTGGGACGGCGAAGTCTTCAGCCTCGCCAACAGCGATGACTGCCTGCTCTACGATCTGACGGAGACCGCAGTCGCCTCGATCAACACGAGCGAACTGGGGGTAGGAACGGGCGTCACGCGCTTCCAGTTCACCAGCCTGACGCCAGGGATCTTCAGCATCGACGCCATCCAGGTCATCAACGGCAGCACACTCGCCAGCGGCATCTACGATGATCCGCTGCCGGATAGCTTGCTGGACTTCGACACAAGTGAGGCAGACGAAGCTGACCGCACCGACCCGCGCTGTGACGAGAGCCTCAACTGGTGTGAAGAGAAATCACGACGTGGCTACGGTGGTACCGTGCTGACGACCAACAGCGCTGACGCCTCGCTGGAATTCGATATCGAGGGCACAGGCTTCTCGGTCATCACAACGGCGGATAACAACGGCGTCGATGCGCTGATCTGCTACCAGCAGACGCCGCTGACGGGCGAACCCGTCTTCCCGGCGACATCGCAGGTGATCGACGAGAACGGCAACGTAATCTGGGATAACAACATCCAGGACATCTCGCTCGGTGGCACCTGGTGCGATGTCGTCACGACGGATACCCAGGAATGGGAGACGCGCAACGCCTATCGTCCGCAACCGCGACGGGGCGACCAGTACGGTTTCGCCTACTACGGCTTGCCGATGGGCAACTACAGCGTGCTGGTGCGGATGATCGACCAGGATGCCGTCAACTCCAACCGCGACTCGCTCCAGATCGATGCGATAGCCGTCTTCAGCGACTACAGTGCGCTGCCCCTGATCCAGGACGGGTTCTACGATGATGCGGATGCCGCGATTAGCTTCGAGCCGTCCGTCTTCTGGACGCAGACGGATGATCGTCGTGGCCCGCCGCGCGGCCCCTACGGCCTGAGCGAACATGAGGCCGAAAATGCCGGTGCAGTGGCGCAGATGCGCGTGGACGGCAACGCCGTAACCCTGTACTACACCACACACAATCGCAACAGTGCAAACGTACAGGTCTGCATGCTGGTGACTGGCGCGACGATCCACTGCACGCCGGAAGCCGCCGTCAGCGTCGAGGCCATCGACAACCCGGTTGATCCGCCGCCATACGCACTGGCGGTCGAACTGGCGAACTTCAGCCAGGACGGACGCCGTTCGTACTTCACACCGATCATGTTCTTCGGGCTGGGGGCTGGCGAGCACATCCTCATCCTGGAGAATCGCGATCATCAGAACACCTTCAGCGTGGACGGCCTCCTGGTACAGGACTGACCGCCCCAACGAGGGACTGAAAGACGACCAGCCTGTGCCTCGGTGCAGGCTGGTTTTCTTTTCGCAGACTGCGTATGATGGGACTGTCATCCTGGAGAAATGTCTCATGCAATCCCAAAACCTGACAATCGCCCCGGAAGTCGCCGCAGCGCTGGCTGAGGGCAAACCCGTCGTCGCGCTGGAATCCACCGTGATCGCACATGGCCTGCCGTACCCGGCCAATCGCGATACGGCGCTAGCTATGGAAGCCGCCGTGCGCGAAGGAGGTGCGGTTCCGGCAACCATCGCTATCCTGGGTGGGGAAATCATCGTCGGGCTGAGCGGAGCGCAGATCGAACGGCTGGCACAGGCCGAAAATGTGCGCAAGTGCAGCCGCCGCGATTTGCCAATCGTAGTCGGCCTGGGGCAAGATGGCGCGACCACCGTCGCCGGAACGATGATCGTCGCGCACATGGCTGGAATCCGCATCTTCGCAACAGGGGGCATCGGCGGCGTACACAAAGGCCATCCCTTTGATATTTCGGCAGATTTGCAGGAATTGGGACGGACTCCGGTGGCAGTCGTCAGCTCCGGGGCGAAGTCAATCCTCGATTTGCCGCTGACGCTGGAAGTGCTGGAAACCCAGGGCGTGCCCATCGTCGGCATGGGGACGGATGAACTACCCGCTTTTTACACACGCCACAGCGGACTGCCGATTGATGTGCGCGTGGATACGCCAGCGCAAGCCGCCAGCATCGTCCGCGCAGCCCACCAACTGGGCGCAAGCCACGGCATTCTCATCGCTGTGCCCGTACCTGAGCGGGAAGAGCTATCACACTCCGAAGCCGAGGGAGTCATTCGCGAAGCTATACAGCGGGCGGACGAACAGGGCATTCAAGGCAAGGACATCACGCCCTTCGTGCTGGGGCGCATCCACGAAATCACGGGGGGACGTTCGCTCAAAGCCAACCGCGCCCTGCTCATCAACAATGCTCGCACCGCTGCTGCCATCGCCAGAGCGCTATGAGTCCGGCGCAATCCGCCACACATCCAACCCCGTATCACAGCCGATGACCAGCGTGGTGCCGTCGTCACTCAGTCGCGCCATATCTGGCTGTGGGCGGCTGCATTCGCGATATTCACCGAGAATCGTGCGCTCCCCTGTGGCGACATCCCAGGCGACGACAACTGGCTCAAACCCCAGATTCACGGCGAGGATGGTGCTGGCATCGTTGCTGAGGAAGTACCATTGGGCGTACTCCCCGTCGAGGTCATCAATGAACCGATTCTGGCCCGTCTCGAAATCCAGCAGGTAGAGTGATTCGTTGGCATTGTCGCGCCAGACGAGATGCGTCGGCGGGAGGTTGATCGCGCCAAAGACAGAGGGTTGGCCCGTCCCGTTGTCGACTTCGTAGAGCGCCTCCCCCGTTTCCAGGTTCCACAGCTTGACGATGCCTTCCAGCGAGGAAGTCACCGCGTAAGGGCGGGGAATACGGCCTACCCGCACCACACCGGACTCATCCGCACCAGGCGCATAGGGCAAGATGTCGGCAATCTCGTAGCCAGCCTCATCGTCTGTTGCGGTGATTGCGACAATCTGCGCACCTGCGTCGGCGAAGGCAGCCGTTTCCGCGTAAATGCGTTCCGTATCAGCGTTCACCCAGGCGCCAACCGGCTGCTCAAATGCCATCGGCTCGAAATCGAAATAGGTCTGCCCTTCGAGGATATGCACGGGAAGTGCCTCATCGCCGAGGAAAACCACATCTACCAGCGAGCCGGGATACGATTCATCCTCCGCGCCGGGATGCCCCACATAGAACACTTGTCCATCGACCAACAGCACCAAGCCGCCTGTACGGTCGCTGAATGCCAGCCGTTCGCCAGACGCATCCAGCGCAAACCAGCCTGTGTCAAATTCCGCATCGAGTTCCGCGAAATCGATTTGCTGCACGGATTGCAGCCGGGTGAGCGTCTCGGTGGTGATGGCCTCCGGTGGGGCGGGTGCCTCCTGCGCGGGCGTCCTGATCGTGATAAGGGGTAGGCACAGCAGGAAGATCATGATCGGGAGTTTATTCATGCGTGGGTTCTCCTTTCCCGAATCTGCCGCCATATTGTAGTTGACAGCAACCCCAAGGGACTATAGTCTTTCTCATATTGTCTTCAGGTTTCTCAACGTCAAAATCACCATGACTGCCATCCGAACCCCCAAACTACGACCAATCGCCCTCCCCACCGAACACGGCGGCTGGGCATTTCTCTACGAACCGATCTTGCTGGCGCTGCTGCTGGCTCCCAGCGTTTCCGGCGTGCTCCTGGGAATCGTGGGCCTGTTCGTCTTCTTGCTGCACCAGCCGCTGAAAATTGCCATGAAAGACCGCATCAAGGCACGGCGAGTGCCGCGCACGGCCTGGGCAGAACGCTTCGTCCTCGGATACGCCGGGATCGCGCTGCTGGCCTTCGTGCTGGTCTTCCTGACGAATCCGCCGACGTTCTTGCTGCCGCTGCTGCTGGGCGTTCCCTTCGCTCTGGTGCAGATTTACTTCGACAGCCGCAACGAGAGCCGACACATGCTGGCGGAAATCTGCGGGGCGATTGCCCTGGCGACGCTCGCTCCGGCAATTGCACACCTCGGCGGTGAATCCTGGGGACTGGCTTTCATGCTCTGGTTGCTGATGAGCTTACGCGCCGTGACCAGCATCCTCTACGTCCGCGCACGACTGCGCATCCTGCGGAGTGCCGAGCCGCTGCTGCCGCTCGTCCACACCGCACACGCCGTCGCCCTGGTGATTGCCATTGGGCTGGTCTTCGCGGTTGATCTGCCCATATTGGCTGCGATTGTACTGGGCTTGCTCTGGATGCGGGCGGTCTTCGCGCTGAATCACGAGACATGGTTCGTCACCGCCAAGCAGGTTGGCATTTCAGAGATTATCTTCGGCCTCGTATTCATCGCGCTGCTGACCATGGGCTTCTACACGTCTGCGCTATGGTAGAAACAAAAGCCATCACACTCAACCATTTGCTCATTCACCACGCCGTCGCAGGCGAAGGTGATTCGCTGCTGCTGCTGCATGGCTGGGGTGCAGATGCAAGCCTCGTCTGGCCTTTAGCCGAAGCCATGATCCACAAGGGCTATCGCTGCCACGCGCTGGATTTCCCCGGCATGGGCAACAGCCCAGAACCACCCGCCGCCTGGACGGTTTTTGACTACGCGAATCTCGTGATCGAATACATGGACGCGCAAAACCTGGAAAACGTATTTCTCTTCGGGCATTCTTTCGGCGGAAGATTGAGCCTGATTCTGGGCGCAGAACACCCGCAGCGCATCCGCAAAATCGCGCTCTCCAACAGCGCGGGCGTGCCGCCGAAAAAGCCGCTGCTGCCAGAGATTCGGCTGCGGACGTACAAGACCATCCGCGACGGGCTGTACAGACTCGGCGCGAAAGGTCTCGCGGAACATCTGCGGGAGCGCTACAACCAGCGCTATGGATCGCGGGATTTTCAGGCCGTATCGGGTGTGATGCGCCAGACGTTCGTCAATGTCGTCAATGAAGATTTGCTGCCGTACGCAGCACGCATCCAAGCCAGCGCCCTGCTTTTCTGGGGTGATGGCGACGAAGAAACGCCGTTATGGATGGGCAAAAAATTAGAGCAAACGATCCCTGATGCAGGGCTGGTGATTCACAAAGGCGCAGGGCATTATGCCTATCTGGATAAACTTGCCGACACTGCGCGGGTGATGGATTTCTTCTTTCGGCAAGAATAACCCCCGTGACAATCCCGCTGCCCGTTTTATAATGCGGCGCTGATAATGGCTTGAAACGGGACATCTCCAGACATGCAGCAAATCTTAAGCATTGCCATCATCGCCGTCTGGTTGGTCGGAACCTGGGTTCGGATTTACAAGCAGGCGCGTTTTTACCAGATCGAAGAATACAAGAGCAATCGCTACCTGCGCTGGCTGATCGGTGCGCGAGACCGCTGGCTGCCAGCGCGTCCTCTGGTGGCCTTCTTCGTGGGGGCAGTGATCGCCTTCTTCACCGATAGCATCCCCGGCGAAACGGCCATCGTGCCCTACATGGCCTGCATCATCGCGGCGGCAGTCGCGGCCTATCCCCCAGGTGAAGGCGAAATCAAGAAGCAATTCGTCCGCACCCAGCGTGCCACACGGATGCTGGCGGCGGCCTTCGTCATTGCCGCGTTGGTGGTGCTCCTGCTGTGGATGGTTGGCGGCAGCCTGAGCCTCGACAGCGACCGATTTGCGGCGGTTTTCGCGGCTAGCAGCGGCTTCCTGCTCTTCTTGCTATCTCCGCTATGGTTAATCCTGGGCAACGGGGCGCTGGCTCCGGTGGAAGCCTTTTTACGGCGGCGTTACATCCGGCAGGCGAAATCGGTGCTGGCAGCCGTCCAACCGAAAGTCATCGGCATTACGGGCAGTTACGGCAAGACCACTACCAAGAATTTCCTACGCGACATCCTCAACGGGCGTTACAAAACCTATGCCACGCCCAAGAGCTACAACACCATGATGGGCGTCTGCATCGCCATCAATAACCATCTGGCTGACGATTACGGCGTGGAATACTTCATCAGCGAGATGGGGGCGTATATCCCCGGCGAAATCGCCCGCATTTGCGGCTTGACCCCACCAGACATCAGCATTGTCGTCGAAGTGGGGCCGCAGCACCTGGAGCGCTTCGGCAGCCTGGAGAATATCGCCATCGCCAAATACGAGATCATCAAGAAGCTGCGCCCGGACGGACTGGGCATCTTCAACTGGGATAATCCCTACGTGCGCGAGATGTACGAACGTGGTTATCCAGCGAATCGCATTGCTGTCAGCAAGACACTTGCGCCGGATGATGTGCCGGAGAATGGCCCGCGCTTCATCGCATCGGACATCACAGAGAGCGCTGGCGGCCTATCCTTCAAAGTGACCGATGTCCACAGCGGCGAGAGTCAACGCTTCGAGACGCCTGTTGTGGGCGAGCATAACGTCACCAACCTGCTGCTGGCGACGGCAGTTGCTGTGCATGAAGGCATGTCCCTGCGCGATGTGGCCTTCCGCGTGCGTACCCTGCAACCTGCCGAGAGTCGCCTCGCCCGCCAGACGACTGACGCCGGAATCACCATCATCAACGATGCCTACAGCGCGAACCCGGTGGGAGTCATCAGCGCCCTGCGCGTGCTGGGCATGTACCAGACAGGCAAGCGCTTGCTGATCACTCCTGGCATGGTCGAACTGGCAGATTTGCACGAGCCAGAGAATCGTAAGCTCGGCGTTGCCGCAACACAATACGCCACCGACATCATCCTGGTAGGGCCGAAGCAGACGGAACCGATCCGCCAGGGCGTACTCTCGACGGATTTCCCGCCGGAGCGCCTGCGCACCGTCGATACGCTCTCTGAGGCGGTGGAGTGGTACAAGGCAAACCTGGAGGCCGGGGATACGGTGCTATTCCTGAATGACCTGCCCGACACATACTGAGCGCATACAGGCGCGGCGTGTTGCGCCCGCCCTCACCGGAAACTCACCACGAGAGGGACAACGTGCGCTATGGTTTCGTGGCGCTCTGCGCTACAGTGAATAGCACACACACCGCAACATGAGGGAAGATCGCACCCATATGGAACTGCTATTCTTGATTGTGCTGTTCGCTCTCAACGGCATTTTCGCCATGTCGGAGATGGCGATTGTATCACTGCGCCGGACTCGCTTGCAGCCCTTCATCGACGAAGGTAGCCAGGCAGCGGATACGGCGTTGAAGCTCGCCAACGCCCCGAACCGCTTTCTGTCCACCGTGCAGATTGGCATCACGCTGGTCGGCATTATCATCGGCGCTTTCGGCGGCTCTGCCCTGGCGGATGATCTGGCAGCATGGCTCGTAACCGTAGCGCCAACGCTGGAACCATTTTCCACGCAGCTTGCCTTCGCGTTGATCGTCGCCCTGACGACCTACCTCAATCTCGTCATTGGCGAACTGGTTCCCAAACGCATCGCACTCAATAATCCGGAGGCTGTCGCAATACTGGTAGCGCGTCCGATGCGCTGGCTCTCGCTTGTGGCAGCGCCGCTGGTCTGGTTGCTCAGTTGGTCTACGGAGACCGCCACACGCCTGCTGGGAGTTCGGGTGGACAATGAAAATGCGATCACGGACTATGAAATCATCGCCATGATGCGCGAAGGGCTGCGCACGGGAGATTTCGCCCTGGAAGAGCAGGAGATGGTGCGGGGCGCGTTGGAACTGGATGACCTCTATGTGCGCGAAATCCTGACGCCGCGCACGGAAATCATCTGGCTGGATCAAGACGATGACCTGGAAACGATCCGCGAACGGATGCAAGACACGCGCTTTTCCGCCTACCCGGTCTGCGATGGCACCCTGGACAATGTGATTGGGGTGGTGCGGGCCAAAGATATGCTGGCGGCAATGCTGGAAAACAACGATTTCCATCTGCGCGATGTCATGCGTCCGCCGCACTTCGTCCCGGAGACCGCGCGCACATTGGATGTCCTCAATCGCTTCAAGACCGCGCCAGTGCACGTCGCCATCGTGCTGGGCGAATATGGCGGCGTCAATGGGTTAGTGACTCTCAATGACATCGTGGAAGAAGTCGTCGGCGATGTCGATATGCGTGATCCCGCTGTGATGCGCCGTGCGGACGGTTCCTGGCTGTTGGACGGCAGCCTGCCCATTCACGATCTGGAAGAAGCGCTGCCCGATTTGCAAATCCCAGAAGACGAGAGCAGCGACTATCAGACATTGGCGGGATTCGTGCTGTTGCGTTTGGGCGAAATTCCGGAAGCGGGTGCAACCTTCGACTGGGGCGATTTCCACTTCGAGGTCATCAAGATGGATGGCAATCGGGTCGAACAAGTGCTGATGATGCGGCGAAAAGACGGGTACATCGCAGATTGAGCCGCCATCGAACAAGCTCGGCTCTTGAATCCCACCGGGAGCGCGTTATGCTTGCTGCCGATTTTGCCAGCTACCAGACCATCAACAGAGAGGAACGTGGGAATGGCAGCGCGAACCACGACCGTCGGCGTCATCTTTGGCGGACGCAGCGTAGAACATGATGTGAGCATCGTCACCGCGCAGCAGATCATGCGTGCGCTGGAAGAGGCGGGGTATGCGGTGGTGCCGATTTATATCAGCCGTGACGGCAAATGGTACGGGGGAGACGCCCTGCGCGACATCGAGCGCTTCAAAGGGGATGATCTGGCACACCAGGACGGCATCGAGCCTGTGATTCTATCGCCCGATGTAAGGCATCACGGGTTGATTCGCAATCCGCTGGCGGGACGTTTTCAGAAAAGCGAGGTACAACGCCTGGATGTCGTCTTCCCGGCGATTCACGGGTCACACGGGGAAGACGGCACGCTGCAAGGATTGTTTGAGCTGGCCGATATTCCCTACGTCGGCTTCGCGACCCTCGGCAGCGCCCTGACCAACGACAAAATCCTGACCAAGCAAATCCTGCAACAGAACGGCATTGCAGTCGTCCAGGGGCAGACCGTCACCCGCAGCGAATGGCTGGACGATCCCCAAGCCGTCGTGCAGCGCATTGCCGATGTCCTGGGCTACCCGGTCTTCATCAAACCCGCCACCCTCGGGTCGAGCATCGGCGTTAGCCGCGCCGACGACGAGTCCTTGCTGCGTGCCGGGATCGAGGTCGCCGCCAACTTCGACCGACGTGTGCTGGTCGAAAAGGCGATCACGGATGGCGTGGAAATCAACTGCGCGGTGATGGGCTACGGAGATGACCTGATCCCTTCGGTGCTGGAACAGCCGATTTCGTGGTCGGATTTCCTGAATTTCGAGGATAAGTACCTGCGCGGGGATGAAGGCATGAAGAGCGCAGATCGCATCATCCCGGCACCCATCAGCGCAGAACTCACCACAACCATTCAGCAGACTGCCCTGGATGCCTTCCGCGCGGTGGACGGGCGCGGGATTGTGCGCATTGATTTCCTGGTGCGCCCGGAGCAAGGCCAGGTCTACCTGAACGAACTGAACACCATGCCCGGCTCATTGGCATTCTATCTATGGCAGGAAACGGGGCTTTCCGGGGCAGAAGTGGTGGCGCAGTTGGTGAAATATGCCCGCGATGCGTTCGCCGAGAAACGCCGCAACGTATACGATTACAAGACAAATCTGGTCTCGGTAGCGGCGGGGCGTGGGCTAAAAGGTGCCAAGGGAACGAAGGGCGCGGAAACGAACTAGATTCTATTCGCCAAAAGCATCAAACGCACCTACAATAGGGGCTTGGGAATTTCGATCAACAACCAGGGAGAGGGTAGCTGTGTTCTATCGTGCGAGCCTGATCGGACTCATCTTGCTCATTGTGCTGAGCGCCTGTGATACCACGCAAGACGCAACCCCAACCCTGCGCGGTGCGTCCGTTCCCACGCGCATCCCGACCGATACCCCGACAGCGACGCCGACAAACACCGCCACGCCTACATCAACCAATACGCCGACGCCAACTGACACACCGACGAATACCCCAACCGCCACCAATACCCCAACCGCCACACCGTCCAACACGCCGACGGCAACCTTCACACCCAGCAATACGCCCACACCCACCAATTCACCGACAGCGACGGTCACGCCCAGCCCGACGGCTCCCTCGGAAGAAATTGAGTCACAGGCCAGCTTCCGGGCGCAAGGCACCATCGACGATGAGACGCCACGCGCATACTACTTCTTCGAAGCCTCGCGCGGTGATCTGGTGAACATTGAAATGAACACCATCGGCGGCTTCCTGGATCCGCTGCTGCTGCTGGTAGATGCCAATGGGCAGGTGCTGGAGACGAACGATGACGCCGCCCCCGGCGTGCGCGATGCAGCGATTCGCGGCTTCCGCATCCCGGAAAATGGAACCTACATCGTCATCGCGACACGCTTCCGCGAAGAAGAAGGCCCCACCTCCGGCGAATTTGAACTGGATTTCACCCGCGCCCTGGCAGATGACATCGACCCCGAAAGCGGCATCATCCTCACGCGCCTGGAATATGGACAGACCGTCGAAGGAGTCATCAACGAGGACAATGTCTTCGTTCCCTATGTCTTCAATGCAGAGGCGGGGGATGTTATCACAATCCGCATGACGACGGAAGGCGACACGCTCGATCCATTCCTGGTGCTGGTCAACCGCAGCACGCGGCAGGTGGTATCGCAAAATGATGACGCGCCGCAGAGCGAAAATGGCGTCGATGCGCTGATTCAGACCGTCACTCTCGGCAGCGCAGGCGATTACATCATCCTGGCGACTCGCTACCTGGGTGCGGATGGTACGTCATCTGGCGCTTTCAGCCTGGAACTAATTGAGGGGCAGTGAGCGGGGACAGCGCAGTCGAAGTGGGGGCGTTCCGGCGGAGCGTCCCCTGACCTGCGGGCTGGCAGTGCTACGCTGCGTTTTCACATCGCACGCGGGACGAAGCGATAGCCCACGCCGTATTCATTGTGGATATAGGCTGGTTGCTTGGCATCCGGCTCAATTTTGCGGCGCAGGTGTGACACATAAATGCGCGGGTAGTGGTGTTCGCTGGTGTATTCCGTACCCCAGACCATCTCCAGCAATTGCTGAAAACTGAGGACTTCGCCGGGATTGCGGATGAATGTCGCCAGCAGCTTGAACTCCGTCGGAGTCAGGCGAATCTCCTTGCCATTGACGCTGACACGGCGGGATTTGAGATCGATGTTCAGGTAGTCATCTTCGTACGAGGTGACGACCTGGGTGTTGTCTTCCGTCAGGCGAGCGCGACGCAGCAGGGCTTTGATGCGTGCATGGAACTCGATCTTGCCCAGCGGCTTGATCATGTATTCGTCCGCGCCTCGGTTCAGCCCCTCGGCGATGTCTTGCTCGCTTACGGCGTGTGCCGTCATCATCAAAATGGGCACATTAGAAATCTCCCGAATGCGCTCGCAGACCGTCAGGCCATCCATCATCGGCAGCGCCACATCCAGCACGACCAGATCAGGCAGCGTATCCTGGAAGATGCGCAGACCTTCGCTGCCATTGTGCGATACGGTGACATCGAAATTATGCCGCTTCAGATCAATCTGCAACAACCGCGCAAGCTCTTTGTCATCTTCGATGATCAGGACACGCTGAGTCATGTTCCGTCCCTCGCGTTACAAAGCTTGAACTCTTCTACACTGAATTGTAGCACCAATGGTAAGGACATGCGACTTCTACATGCAGGGCAATCGCTGCAAAATGATTTGAACCACAAAGTCACAAAGAACACAGAGGAAAGGCCAGAATCACGCCCCGCTGTACAAGTTCTCCCCTCTCTAACTCCCTCCGCTGCGCAAGGAGAATGGTTTCCCCCTACGAAGTGGGGGACGGAAGGGGGGAACATGGCGAATACACCATGTTTCACCCGCTATTCTGTCCCTTCTCTACACCATGCACGGCTTAAGGCGATTACCCTGCTTCCACATGAGGAACGGTGGCGTGCGCAAGTGTCGCGTTGTGTGGGGGTGCAAACGGTGCTATGCTTGCGGCGAATTTTCCATGCTGGTGGGTAGAATGGGAACGCAGTGCCTTATCGTTCCAACGAACGAGAACGTCGAAACAATATGCAGTTGGGCATCGGCTCGCCGGTGTGGGGCAATATGCCGCCTACACCAATCCCGGAGCGCGTGCTGGACGGCATCCCCGGCTTTCTGGCATGGCTGGCCTTCTTCTTCTCGATTGCGAGCGCTGTCGCATTTCCGCGCACCCTGCTCTTGATTGCGGCCCTGGTCGGCCTGTACACGGCGATTCGCTTCGTGCTGGCGGGAATCGCCAATGTGCGTGGCCTCTGGCTGATCCGGCAGTGGGAACAGCGCGATTGGCACGCCTACTATGATGAACACGCCACCGAGGCCTCACTGCCGCTCGAGACTGTGCATCATCTCGTGCTGATCCCGAATTACAAAGAGCCGCTTGCGGTACTGCGTCGGACGCTCTCAGCACTGGCAGAGCAAGAAGCCGCCGACCAACGGATGACGGTCGTGCTGGCGATGGAAGCAGGGGAAGAGGGCTGTGTCGCCAAGGCGGAGACGCTCCAGGCCGAATTTGGGCGGTACTTCCGCCACTTCCATTTCACCGTTCATCCGCGCGGCCTCCCCGGAGAGATGCAGTGCAAATCCGCCAATGTCGCCTGGGCAGCACGCTGGATCAAGCGCAGGCTGGTGGACGAACTGGGCTACGACATGGATCACATCTGCGTGACCACCATGGACGCCGATACCCGCTGGCATCCCCAACATTTCCTGGTGCTCAGCGTCCTTTTCGCCCTGGACGAGGGACGCTATTACCGTTTCTGGCAGGGGTCAATTCGCTATCACGGCAACATCTGGGAGATCAACCCGCTGCTGCGCATCGTGAATGCCTACGCGACCGCCATCGAACTCTCCTATCTGGCGGCTCCCTGGTGGATGGCGATGCCGATGTCGTCCTATTCGCTGAGCCTACGGTTGCTGGATCGCAGTGGCTATTGGGATGGTGATGTGATCGCAGATGAATGGCACATGTACATCAAAGCCTACTTCGCTAATGACGGTCAGGTCAGCTTACAGCGCATCATGCTGCCCTTCGTCGCCGATGCCACAGTGGGCGAAAACCTGCTGGACGAACTGCGCGAGCGCTACCTGCAAACCCTGCGCCATAGTTGGGGCAGCAAGGAAATCGGCTACACCATCGCCAAAATCATCGACCATCCAGAAGTCCCCGTCCTGCCTTCACTGCGGCTGCTGGTGCGCATCTCGCACGATATTCTGATGGCGGGTGCAGGCTGGGCGATCATCACGGTCGGTTCACAGCTCCCGGTGCTGCTGCACCCCTCGATTGCGCCCGCTGACATCGGGCAGATCCTGAGCGATCCTGTCATTGGCTTGCAGACCGCCATCAACAACATCCTCAGCGATCCGACATGGTTGATCCTCATCAGCGCGGGCGCAATGGTTGTGCTGCTGGCTTTCGTCTTCTGGCTGCTGGATGTGACCGTGCGCCCACCCCGCACGCACCGGATGACCCTACCGGAACGTTTCTGGACAGTAGTCAGCTTCCCGCTGATGCCGCTCTTGACGTTGATTGTGGTCGCGATTCCCGCGCTGCAAGCCCAAACACTGCTGCTGCTGGGGGTTCCGCTGCAATTCCGCGTCAGCAAGAAAGTATGAGGCGTCTTATGAAGCCAGTGGCGTGGATTTACCATTCCACTGCTCACACAAAACAACGAGTATTGAGGCCAGTACAGGCCAGAAGTGACCCCTTGTTCAACGAGCGTCTAGTTCAACGAGCGCCGAATTGAATCGGCTTTCTGAGAGGACGCTCAGCGAAGGCAAGCTCATTTCGCACTTCTGACAACAAACCTCTTACGGAGATGTGCCGTTCTTCATCTAGTTCCTTACGCACGTTTTGCTATGATTGAGGAACATCGTCGGGAGACGAAAAACGGAGTCGCGTCGGGAAGACGCGAGAAAGAAGAAACGCCATGCCCAAAGAACGTGTACAGAAGTTGATGGCACGCGCCAACATCGCGTCGCGCCGCAAGAGCGAAGCGATTATCGAAGAAGGCCGCGTGCAGGTGAACGGGAAAACGATCACCCTGGGAGACAAGGCCGACCCGGACCGCGATACCATCACGGTTGATGGCCAGCGGCTCAAGCTGAAGCAGGTCGAAATGCGCTACTATGTCTTCCACAAGCCCAAGAATGTGCTTTCGACCAACATCAAGCAGGGGGAAGACAAGCGCCCCACCGTGCGCGAACTCATCCCGGTAGAGGGCCATCTCTTCAGCATTGGTCGCCTGGATGCCGAGAGTGAGGGCTTGATGGTGCTGACCAACGACGGCGACCTGGCGAACCGCCTTTCGCACCCGCGCTACGAGCATACCAAGACCTATAAAGTGACCGTCTACGGCAAGCCCGACCCGCAGACGCTGGCGGAATGGGAAAACGGCATCTGGCTGGATGGCTCGCGTACCGCGCCCTGTTTCATCCGCGTGTTGGAAGAAGGGAACGAGACCACCATCCTGCGCATTGTGATGATCGAAGGGCGCAAGCGGCAGATTCGCCGGGTAGCCTCGATCATGGGGCATCCCGTGCAGCGGCTGGTGCGCACCCACATCGGGCAGCTTGGCCTGGGTACGCTCAAGCGTGGGGCGTGGTACCGCCTGGACGACGACGAAGTTGCCGCCATGTTGATGCCCGCCGAAGAAGTGAAGTTCATTCGGCGTAAGAACAAGAAGTTTCACGGCAGGGAACCTGTGAGCGACGATGAAGAGTGAGACGACACGCAGTCCCGAGATGATGCAGGCCAGACCACCCGCTGCGTCCAGCGATTTCGTGGGACGTCAGCCGCGCATCGACAGGCGGCGGCGCATCCTGCATCCGGCGCTGCGCGCCCTCGCCAACCTCATCTGGGATATTGAAGTCACTGGCCTGGAGCACATCCCCGCTGCCGGCCCCACGCTCTTGATGATGAACCACATTTCGTTCATTGACCCCATCATCTTCACGGCGGTCAACCGCAATCGATTCGTGATCTCGATGGCGAAGGCTGAGACGCTGGACGGCTGGTTCTCGCGCGGGATCGTCAACCTGTGGGGCAATTTCGTCGTTCACCGTGAAGAAGTGGATCGCACGGCTCTGGTCAATGCCATCGGCTTGTTGAAGGCCAATCGTCTGGTATTGATCGCCCCGGAGGGCACGCGCAATCCACAGGGGTTGCAAGAGCCGAAAAGCGGCGTGGCCTACATCGCCCACAAATCGAAGGCGGTCATCGTTCCGGCAGCCATTGGCGGGGCACAGGGCTGGAACCAAGACCTGAAACGGCTGCGTCGCAAGCATGTGCGCGTCAACTTTGGCAGGCCGTTTCGTTTCGCCCTACCGCCAGGGGAGCGCCTCTCGCGCGAGGTGCGCCAGAGCATGATCCTCGAAGCGATGTACCAGCTTGCTCTGGCGATGCCAGACGAATATGCGGAAAATCGCGGTATCTTCGCCGATGTGCAGAACGCGACGACGAAATACCTGCAATTTCTCTGAAGCCCCTTGCAATCGCACAACAAACGGGTATAGTGCCGCAATCGTGTACCAATCAGAGAGAGGAATGACGCAGCCGGAGGAACGAATAAGCGCCAGTGCCTACCCGAGTTACCGTAGGCTGACGAGGTGGCGGTTCTCCTGTTTCGCCGCAGGAGCTAACCCGCAACACGCGGGGAAAATCGAGCAGTTCGGCGGATGCCGCCAGGGTTCGTCCACAATCCTACTCTGACCTTCCTCCCAGAGACGCAAGTGAGCGCACAAAACCGGATGGCAACGTCCGGGACAAAGGCCTCGCAAGTGGATTCCGACATAGATACTCATTGCAGATTGCGCACCAGGCGGACTGCCGCGAGTCGGCAGGCTATCGCTGCGTGCCAGCTTCACGCACAGGAGGAAAGACCATGTGTGGTATTGTTGCGTACATCGGTTCACAGGAAGCCTCGCCAATCGTCCTGGGGGGCTTGCAGCGCCTCGAATATCGTGGCTACGATTCCGCCGGAGTCGCCGTCCTGCATGACGACCAGATCCAGATCCGGCGCGATGTTGGCAAATTGCAGAATCTCATGACGCGCGTCGCCAACGATCCGCTGATTGGCACCATCGGCATCGGGCATACCCGCTGGGCCACGCACGGTGAACCCACCGAGCACAACGCTCATCCACACCTGAGCATGAGCGGCGATTATGTCGTCGTCCACAATGGTATCGTCGAGAATTACCTGGAACTCCGCGCTGAACTACAATCCGAAGGAGTAGAATTTCGCTCCGATACGGATACCGAAGTGATTGTGCAATTGATCGAACGCCTCGCCAGCAGCACGAATGACCTGACCGAAGCGACTCGGCAGGCCGTGAAACAGCTTCGTGGAGCGCACGCCATCGTCGTCATGAGCCGCCACGAGCCGGGCAAACTGGTCGCTGTCCGCATCGGCAACGCAGGCGGAGTCGTGCTGGGGATTGGCCCGAATGAAATGTACGTCGCATCGGATATTCCGGCGATTCATATGCATACGCGCGACCTCGTTTTTCTGGAAAGCCGACAGATGGCCACTCTCACCGCGACTTCCTACGCTGTGCAGGATTTCGATGGCAATCCGGTGACGCTGGATGTCCATCACCTGCCCTATGATCCGGTGAGCGCGGTCAAAGGCGAATACAAGCACTTCATGCAGAAAGAAATCTTCGAGCAGCCACGCAGCCTGACCGATACGATCCGGGGTCGAATCGACTTCGAGAGCGGCAATATCCACCTACCGGACTTGAATCTGACGCCTGAACTGGTCGAACGCATCGAGCGCGTGGTCACAGTGGCCTGCGGTACGAGCTACTACAGCGGGTTGGTGGGCAAGTTCTATATTGAGAAGCTGGCGCGGCTACACACCGAAGTCGAATACGGCAGCGAATACCGTTACCGCGACCCGCTGATTGACGAAAGAACCGCGCTGCTGGCAATCACGCAGAGCGGTGAGACGGTGGATACGCTGGCAGCTGTCGAAGAAGCGCGTAACAAAAACGCGACTGTCTGGAGCATCGTCAACGCCATCGGCAGCCAGGCCATGCGCCTCGCTGATGGCACGATCAATATGCAGGCAGGGCCTGAAATCGGCGTGGCATCTACCAAAGCCTTCACGACCAGCATCGTAGACCAATATCTGCTGGCGCTGAAGCTCGGGGAACTGCGCGGCACCCTGACGCTCGCACAGCGCAAGCAGTACGTGCAGGACATCGCACGCCTGCCTGACCTGGTGGGGCGGGTGCTGGAAACGGATGAAGCCATAGAAGCCCTGGCGCAGGAGTTCTACAAGTACACGGATTTCCTCTACCTGGGGCGTGGCATCAATTATCCGATTGCCCTGGAAGGGGCGCTCAAGCTCAAGGAAATCAGCTACATTCATGCAGAAGGCTACCCGGCAGGCGAGATGAAACATGGCCCCATCGCCCTGATTGACGATCAAATGCCCGTGCTGGCAATCGCGCTGCAAGATGATCTGTACGAGAAGATGATCAGCCAGGTTGAGCAGGCCAAGGCACGCGGCGGGGTCGTGATCGCCATTGCCACTGAAGGCGATACGTTGATCGCTGACAAGGCGGATTATGTGCTCTACGTGCCGGAAGCGCCGCCGCTCCTCAGCCCGGTGGTGTCAGTCGTGCCGATGCAGCTCCTGGCCTATCACATTGCAGCCCTGCGCGGCGCAGATGTTGACCAACCCCGCAACCTCGCCAAGAGCGTGACGGTGGAATGAAATCCTGTCGGCAGGTCACACACGCACCCCGGCCTGCCCCAATCTTTTTCTAATCCCCGCTGGCGGCGATTTTCCTACCTGCCTCCTCGCACATGTGTTATCATGTCTTAACGTGAATTTAACATTAGTGAGGTGGCAATATGGGCTACCAATTGCAAGTCGGCGAAGACCTACGCGATGCCATGCGACGCATAGCGACCGAGCGCGTAGATTACGCCATCGAACAGCTTGGGAAAACAGAAGGCGACCGCGACAAGCAAATCCATGAGGCTCGCAAGAGCTTCAAGCAGATTCGCGCCGTGCTGCGGCTGATTCGTGGGACACTGGCGAAGGATGTATACGACCGGGAAAACGAGACGTACCGCGACGCCGGGCGTGTCCTCGGCCCGCTGCGCGATGCATTCGTCCGCATCGAAACGTTGGATGAAGCACTGAAAGAGGTCGACAATCCCGAAGCACACGGAGCCGCCGCCATTCTGCGCGAGCACTTGCAGGCACGGTACGATGAGGCCCACCAATCCCTCGTAGAAGATCGCACCATCGGCGAGGAAGTCATTGGCACCTTGCGGCAGGCTCGTGAGCGCATCCAGGAATGGCAACTGGGCGAAGACGACTTCGCCCTGATTGCCCCCGGTCTGAAGAAGAATTACCGTCAGGGCGTCGGGGCGATGCAGGCGGCACTGGGAGATGACTTCTCGGCAGAGGCCTATCATGAATGGCGCAAGCGCGTGAAATACCTGTGGAACCAGATGCGCGTGCTGGAACGCCTCAATCCGCCCATGCTCTCGCCCCTGGTCGAACAGCTCGACGGCCTCGGTGATCTTCTGGGCGATGCCAATGACCTGACGGTATTGCAAGAAGACTTGCACCAGTACGAGATCACGGCGACTCCCGGCGGGCAGATTCTGCTGGATGTGCTGGAAAATCGACGCATCTCCTTGCTGAAGCAAGCCCAGGAGCGGGGGAAGCGCCTCTACGCAGAATCGCCGACGATGTTCGTGGCAAGGCTGCGGGGTTACTACTGGATGCAGCGCCAGCTTGAGCAGCCCTGAAGGTATTTTCCCTTTACAAGGTACTTCAGAGATGCCTATAATTCTCAAGTTCTGCAAGCGCAAACCACCAAGGAGACAGCGAAATGGGGCCGCTTCCGAAACGCAAGGTATCGAAGTCGCGCCGCAATCGCCGCCGTTCTCATGATGCACATACACTCGCGCACCTCGTCGTGTGCGAAACCTGCGGAGAGTACCACATCTCCCACCGGGTATGTCCCAAGTGCGGCAGCTATCGCGGTGAAACCGTCATTGACGTAGAAGACGAATAAGAGCAGCTATACATGCTCTACGCTCGCGAAAAATCGTGCTACCATTAGCGCGATTTTTTGTTTACGGCGAAAACAATCATCAGGGAGAAGAGACTCATGGTCGATTTTGCAACTACTGCTTTTGTCTTCCCTGGTCAGGGATCCCAGACGGTCGGTATGTGCAAGGATATTGCCGAAGCCTATCCTGTTGCACAGCAGACCCTCGAAGAAGCAAATGAGGCGCTGGGCTACGACCTGCGCAAGATTATGTTCGAAGGCCCCGACGAGCAGCTCAACGACACCGCCATCACCCAACCCGCCATTTACATTTGCAGCATCGCCATGCTGCGTGCGCTGCGCTCCGAGCTTCCGGATGCCAGGCCCGCCTACACAGCGGGACACAGCCTGGGCGAAATGACCGCACTGACAGCAGCAGAAGCCTTGCCCTTCGCGGAAGGCCTCCGGCTCACGGCAGAGCGCGGGCGCTTGATGAAAGAGGCGGGCGAGAAGCACCCCGGCGGCATGGCAGCCGTCCTCGGCATCACGCAGGATGATGCCAGGCGGCTGGTTGAAGATGCTGCGGCCAGGACGGGCACGCATCTGGTCATTGCAAACGACAACTGCCCTGGACAGATTGTCATCAGCGGCGACCAGACCGCGCTGGATGAAGCCGTGAAGATGGCGAAAGAGTACGGAGCGAAACGCGCCGTTCCGCTGGCGGTCAGCGTCGCCACGCACTCCCCGCTGATGGCTCCTGCGCGGAAAGACTTCTGGGATTTCATTCACCAGATTTCTTTCGATGAGCCGCACATTCCTATTTATGGCAACGTCAGTGCGCAACCGCTGCACACCGTCGAAGACATCTACAACGAATTAGAAGATCAGCTCACGAGAACCGTTCTTTGGACGCAATCGGTGCAGGCGATGATCGCGGCAGGGGTTGAACGCTTCGTCGAAATCGGCCCAAAGGATGTTCTGACCGGACTGCTGAAACGTATTAATCGGCAAACAATCGGCGAAAACATCCAGGATTTAGCGTCTTTGAGGGAATTTTTACACAAAATCGCCTAAAGACTCATGAGTTTACTAGCTTCATGAGATGCCAATATCGCGTGGAGGTGTTACCATAAACTGCCATGGGAAGAAGTTTGGCGCTGCTCACAGGAAGCGCTGCTTCGTTGTTCTCGTTTAGCTCATCCAATGAGGAGAAGACATACATGATCCAACGTCGAATGCGCTTGATTGTGGTACTCGTGGCTATCTTCGCGCTGGCGCTTGCCGCGTGTGGGCCGCAAGAAACCCCGACTCCGACCCCGGAACCAACGGAAGTCCCCCCCACTGAAGAAGAAGTTGTTGAAGAAGAACCTACTGAAGAAATCGAAGCGACCGAAGAAGTAGAGGCTGAGGCCGCTGACGAAGAAGCCACAGAAGAGGCCGAAGCAACCCAGGAAGCCGAAGTCGAAGATACGGACGACGGTGTTGTGGTTTCCGAAGAAGAGACAGAAGAAGCGGACATGGAAGCCACGGAAGAAATGGCGGACATGGAAGCCACAGAAGAGACTGACGGCATGGACGCGATGGAGATGGACGCCGTCAGCGCCGCTTACATGGTCATCACCAACAACGGTGAAGAAGACATTACCCTGCTGAGTGCCAACGCGGAAATCGCGGGTATCACCGAAGTGCACCAGACCATCGTAGAGGATGATGTGGCGCGCATGGAAGAGATGACCGACGGTCTCGTCATCCCGGCGGGCGAGTCAGTCGCACTGGAACCGGGTGGTTTCCACGTGATGCTGATGCAGCTTGAAGATGACCTGCGTCCGGGCGAAGTCACGAGCGTCACGTTGGAATTTGACAACGGCGAGAGCATCACCATTGATGCGCCGATCTCCAACGAAGCCCCGGAAGAGGGCGAAACCTATGAAGTCGGTGACCTGACCATTGAAACGGTCTGGGCACGCCCGACGGCTGCTATGGATACAGACGAAGAACTCGCCGAAACTGCGGAAGAGATGGAAGCCACGGAAGAAGCTGAAGAGATGGCTGAAGCCGAAGCTACCGAAGAAGTCGGTACAATTGTCGACATTGCCGCAGGCAACGACGATTTCAGCATTCTGGTCGATGCAGTCGTCGCGGCTGATCTGGCTGAAACGCTCTCCGGCGGCGAATTCACGGTCTTTGCACCCACCAATGATGCATTCCTGGCGGCACTGGAAGCGCTGGATATGAGCGCGGAAGAACTGCTCGCCGATACTGAACTGCTCAGCAGCGTCCTGACCTACCATGTCGTCGAAGGCACGGTTCTGGCTGAAACGGTTGTGGAACTGGACGGCGAAGAAGTGACCACCGTCAACGGTGCCACACTGACCGTCGGTGTCACCGAAGATGGCGTGACCCTCACCGATGGTCAGGGCAACGTCGTCAACGTCACGCAGACCGACCTGGTCACCAGCAACGGCGTGATTCATGTCATTGATGGTGTGCTGCTGCCGCCGGCTGAAGAAGCCGAAGGCATGGGCGACATGGAAGCCACCGAAGAAGCTGATGAGATGGCTGAAGCCGAGGCTACCGAAGAAACCGAAGAGATGGCTGAAGCCGAGGCTACCGAAGAAACCGAAGAGATGGCTGAAGCCGAAGCCACCGAAGAAGCTGAAGACATGGCTGAAGCCGAAGCCACCGAAGAAGCTGAAGAGATGGCTGAAGCCGAAGCCACCGAAGAAGCTGAAGACATGGCTGAAGCCG
>CAZJWX010000025.1:46757-53354 GCA_964549915.1 uncultured Anaerolineaceae bacterium
CCGCCGAAGAAGAGATGGCGGAAGAAGAAGTCGCTGAGGAAGCCGAAGCCGAAGCCACTGAAGAAGCCGATATGGGCGGTGACCTGCCGACCATCGCTGGTGCAGCGGTTGCCACACCGGAGCTGAGCACGCTGACGACCGCCGTGCTGGAAACCGATCTCTTCGAGACGCTGGACGGCGAAGGTGAATTCACCGTCTTCGCGCCCACTAACGACGCCTTCAACGCAGCGTTGGAAGCGCTCGGTATGGATTTCAGCGAACTCGCTGCCGATACCGACCTGCTGACGGGCGTGCTGACTTACCATGTTGTTGAAGGCACCGTCACCTCCGACATGCTCGAAGATGGCATGGAAGTCACCACCGTCAACGGCGCGACTCTGACCGTCAACGTCGGCGAAGATGGCGTGACCGTCACCGACGCCAACGGCAGCACCTACAGCGTTGTTACGCCGGATGTGATGGCGAGCAACGGCGTAGTCCACATCATCGATGGCGTGCTGCTGCCGCCGATGGAATAAGGCTGCAAACGGCAGAAGATACGAATGGGGCGCACAGGTTGTGCCCCATTTTGATTCTCTGGCACGTCGCAGAATGGCGCATTGTGGGCTACACTCAGAATCAATACACACCAGAACGCAAGCTTTGCACCAGGAATTCGACATGAATCTGCTCATTCTCGGCGGAACCCAATTTGTGGGACGCGCCATCGTGCAAGCTGCCCTCGATGCCGGGCACACCGTAACACTCTTCCATCGCGGCCAGACCAACCCCGACCTCTTCCCAGAAGCCGAACACATCCTCAGCGACCGCGACGGTGGTCTGAATGCGCTCGGCGACCGCACCTGGGATACGGCCATCGACATATCCGGGTACGTGCCGCGCCTGGTCAAAGACTCAGCGGAGTATCTGGCGGATCGCGTGCAGCGCTATATCTTCATCTCGACGATTTCGGTCTATGCGGAGAGCGACACGACTGGGCGCGATGAGAATGCCCCCCTCGCCACCCTGGACGATCCGACGACGGAAGAAGTCACGGGTGAGACCTACGGTGGCCTGAAAGTCCTCTGTGAGCAGGCGGCGGAAACAGCCCTCCCCGGACGAGTGCTGACCATTCGCCCCGGGCTGATCGTTGGCCCCAATGACCACACCAACCGCTTCACCTACTGGCCAGTACGGATTCGCGACGGCGGCAAGGTGCTGGCTCCCGGCGGCGCGGATACCCCAACACAGTTCATCGATGTGCGCGACCTCTCGCAGTGGATGATCCGCCTGACAGAACAGCAAACCACCGGAATCTTCAACGCGACAGGCCCGAATTACCGCCTGACCTTCGGCAAGCTGTTCGAAACGTGCAAACAGGTCAGCGGCTCCGACGCGGAGTTCGTCTGGGTAGAGGATGCCTTCTTGCTGGAAAACGAGGTCGCGCCCTTCACAGATTTGCCCTTCTGGCTGCCGCGTCCGGTGGTGGATCGGTTGATGTCGATCAACGTGCAGCAAGCCATCGACGCAGGCCTGACCTTCCGTCCACTGGAAGATACCATCCGCGCCACGTTGGCGTACGTCGATCAGTTCCCGACGGGGGAATTGCCGGGGCGTCCGGCAGGCATGTCCCGCGAGCGCGAAGCAACCCTGGTGGAGAAGCATCTGGCTCAGGCAGCGCAATAGATTCACGCACACCTAAGCTACTCCGGCTACACTGACCTCGTTTGAGATTGTACTGGTAGCAACGGAGCATATAGTCATCATGAGCCAGCCGATTCCCATCGCAACCGCGCCGGAAAATCGCAGCCATGTCGCCGGGTTGCGCGACGATTTGTTGGGCTATCTGGAGCATCTCGCCAGCCAGGGCGATTTCCTGCGCATCAAGCTGGGGCCATTTTCGGCCTATTTCGTCAATCATCCCGATTATGTGCGCGAAGTGCTGGTGACACAGGCCAGCAAATTCCAGAAGCCCTTCGCTGTGAAGTACACTGTCAAAGGCTTGATCGGGGAGAATCTCTTCAGCAGCGATGGCGATAGCTGGCGTGCACTGCGCAAAGCCATGCAACCCGCCTTCCACATGCAGCGCATCAGCAGCTACACCGATGTCATGGTGCAATACACGCTTGAGATGCTCGAAGGGTGGGAGGAGCAGGTGGACATCCCCGAAGCCATGATGGATTTGACGATGGGGATCATCACCAAGACACTCTTCGATGTCGACCTACGAGGCAATACGGCAGGCGATGCCGTGCTGGAATTCCTGGAGTTATTCAACCAGCGCATCACGTCCTTCGTGCCGATTCCGGGCTGGCTGCCGCTGCCAAAGACTCGCCGCATGAAACACCTGATTGGCATCGGCGATGACCTCTTACAGCCGATCATTGACGAGCGCAAGCGCACAGGCGAAGATCATGGCGATTTGCTCTCGATGCTGCTGGTGGCACAGGCCAACGACGACACAGGCATCCTGACCGATCATCAGGTGCGCAATGAAGTGTTGAACCTCTTCGCGGCGGGGTATGAAGTCGCGGCCTACAGTGCGGCGTTCACGCTCTACTGCATCGCCAGGCATCCTGAAGTTGAGGAACGGGTGCTGGCAGAAATTGACACCCTCGGCGGCAAGCGCATCACCTTCGACGACATGGCGAACCTGCCCTACCTTGAACAAGTCATCAAGGAAGCCATGCGCCTCTACCCGGTGACTGCAACCGTTGCACGCCAATCGACGGAGAAAACCCGAATTGGCGCTTACGAACTGCCGAAGGATGCGACGGTGCTGGTCGCACCCTGGACGCTGCATCGTCGCGCGGATATCTTCCCGAGGCCGGAGACATTCGACCCGCGACGCTTCGCACCGGAGAACGAGGGCAGCATCCCCAAGAATGCGTACATTCCCTTCTCGACGGGGCCGCGCATCTGCATCGGCAATTCCTTCGCGATGCTGCAACTGCGTGCAACGCTGGCGACGGTTTTGCAGCGCGTTCGCCTGCGACTCCCGGAAGACTACGACATGACCCCCATCTGGCGCTTCAACACGCGCATGGAAGGCGGCATGCCGATGCAGGTGATGGCACGGGAGGCCGTACCCGCCGCTCATTAAGGCAGCGACTGGAGCGCTTTCTTCTGCACCCAATCTAGCACCGCTCGGTCACCCCTCTTCACGACATCCGGGGGCAAGTCCGTGAGCGGATTGCCCTCAACGAGCAGATTTTGCAGGCGCGGCAGCCAACCCAGGGCAATCGGCAGCGAACGCAAGTTATTGCCGCGCAGGTCGAGGGTCATCAGTGCCTTCAACTGCTGTATTTCATCTGGCAAGGCTTCCAGCCCATTATCCTGAAGGCACAGGATCGTCAGGTTGCGCAAAGCGCCGATTTCGGGCGGCAGTGAGCGCAGACAATTGCCGTTCAGGTTCAAGAGTTTCAGCGCGTGCAGTTCGGTCACTTGCAACGGGAACACGCGCAGCGCTTCCGGCAGCGGAGTCTCGTTCTGCACTGCCAGAGGCGAGAGAGACAGGTGCGGCAACTGATGACGCGCCGCCAGATCAATGAGCTGCTGTAGCAATTCATCGGTGGACATAGTTGTGCGGTTGATCACGGAACAGCGATCCCCAAAATCACTCTTTACCCATTTAGGTGCTGCGAAAGAGAAGCTGATCCGCGATTATGCCGCAACTACAATGATTCCACTAGCGATTCGCCAACAACATACAAACTTGTAATGTCAGGTAAGGGCAGAGGACGGTTCCCAGCAAGCGCGATAATCCCGGACATATTCCGCCAGCGAATGCGGTGGACGCCCCAGAAGCTGTTCCGCTTCCGGGCTGACTTCTTTGGCCTGCCCCATACGGGTGATCGTGTAGAGGAAAGCCATCACGATTACCTGTTGCAACTTGTTGCCCCTGCGCCACATCCGCCACACGAAGGACAACACAGATGGATTCGGGTAGCGGATCGGACGCCCAAGCTGCTCGGTGAAGGCCTGCGCGACCTCATGGTAATTCAACGCTTCGCTGCCCGTGAGGATGTACGCTTTGTTGCTGTGCCCCGGCTCGGTCAGCACCCGCGCCGCAATCGCTCCCAGGTCGCGCACATCAATGAAGGCGGTGCGGCTCTTCCCCGCCGGGATGAAGATTTCGTCGTTTTCGGCGATGTCCTGGCGATGCGTCGTATTCAGGTTTTGCATGAAGAACCCCGAACGCAGGAAGGTATACGGTATGCCCGATTCTTCGATCAGCGCTTCGATCTTGGCATGAGGGACGAACGAGACCTTCTCCACCCCTTGCAGCGAGAGGAAGACGATTTGCTGCACATTGGCAGCCTTCGCCGCCACAATCAACGGCTCGAAGACCGCGACATCGGCGATAGCAGGCGGACGGACGAGGAAGATCTTATCAACGCGCTCCAGCAATGCTGGAAAAGAGGCAGAATCTGTGAAATCGAAAGCGACGTATTCGCAGTCTTCCTGTAGCTGCTGCCGCGCCTGCTCTACATCGAGCACAGCAGCGAGAATTTCGGACTTGTTCGGCAGCGCATGAATGACTTCAGCGCCGACATTCCCGGTCGCCCCGGTGACGAGGATCATGGTTTTACACCCTTTCCAGGCAGTCTACGATGTCCGTGCAGGGCATTCGTCCCACACACGTTCACAGCCTATGCGGTATTTACGCCCGGAACAAGTACGCACTATCTTGTGCTATAGTACCCAAAAAGGTACTGTGAGTATTCAGCCATGGAAATGAGAGAATATGATAGCCCCGTCGAGGCGACGATGGATGTCATCGGTGGCAAGTGGAAACCCCTGATTCTGTACCATCTCATGCAAGGGACGTTGCGCTTCAATGAGCTACGGCGAACCATGCCGGGAAGTGTGACCCAGCGGATGTTGACCAAGCATCTGCGCGAACTGGAAGCAGCGGGAATCGTGCATCGGGAGGTCTACGCGCAGGTGCCCCCCAAGGTCGAGTATTCACTGACGGAGCTAGGCCGCAGCTTACAACCAGTTCTGGATGCGATGCTGGCCTGGGGTATGCATTACGCCGCAGTCAACCCGGCGGTCACCTTGCGCTATACCGGAAAACCGCCAGGCAAGTGAG
Source organism: uncultured Anaerolineaceae bacterium (assembly GCA_964549915.1). GTDB lineage: Bacteria > Chloroflexota > Anaerolineae > Aggregatilineales > Phototrophicaceae > JAUZRW01. The sequence goes on from CAZJWX010000025.1 coordinate 51,832, forward strand.
CAGGCCGGGAAACGTACCCGCTCATCAGGATGTGAGGTCGCGTCAGTCGGTTGTGCTGCCGCCGGAAAGCTGGCGCAAAATGCCGAACCAGAACGGTGCGCCCTGTGCGGTGGCAATCGCCGTGCCCACGATGCCGATAATCTTCAGGATCCACAACCCCAGCCAATGCTCGTAATTCGCCGGGTTGAAGTTCCAGAAATAGCGTGCATCGCCAATACGCGGATCACCGGGGTCTCCGCTGAGGTCATCGCCGTTCCACCCCAACGGCAGACGCAAGTCGAGCAGCACTGTGAGGGTCTCGCGTGCTGCCTCAGCGGATTCAGCGATTTCTTCGAGTCCGGTCTCATCGCTCTCGGCAGCCTCCTCCGCTTCATCCACCTCGCGCTGCAGGGCTTGCAAGTCAGCCGTCGCTGCGGCTGCTGCCACCCCTTCACGCAAAGCGGGGTCATTCCAGAGCGTGCGAGCGATGTACAGCGAATCAACGTTGAGTACAACGGCGATCAACAATCCGACGCCGAGCGAAATCCAGCGCAAATGACGCGAAAAAGCCGAAGACACACGATCCATACCGTCGTTGAACCAGGCTTCCAGCTTCTTCTTGGCCTGGGCGAGATTCTGCGAATTGGAGAGCACGGTCAGCATGGCCTCGCGGAAATAAGGATTCTTAATCTGGCGAATGCCTGCGAGCAAGGCGATGTTGGTATCGGGCTTCAAGCCCATATTGAGGATCTCTCGCTCGATTTCCAGGATGGCTTCTTCCAGGGTGGCTTTGTACGTATTCTCGTCCAACTCGGCGATCATCGCCTTCAGTTCCGGGATGCCCTCGCCCGAGTCCATCACCTCATTGACTTTCAGACGCAGGCGGCGGCGATCCTCCCCCGATGGCATGCCATCAATGACATTCAGCAGTGCCCCGAACAACTCTTTGTCAGCATCCACGCTGATGACACTCAGCAGCACATCCACGAAGGTATCCGGATTGATGTAATTCACCGCCTGAACAGCACCATCCACAATTTGCTTCACCTGCTCTTCGGATAACTGCTGATTGGGCAGTACGGGATTGTGGTCTGCCAGACGGATCAGCGGGTGGGTGATGACGCGAGCACGGATCTCTTCATCGTCGATCAACTCGCCGATGCCATCTCGGAGATGCTTCGCCCGCAGCTTGAGCACCTGCGAAATCACGGTGTTGATCTGCGTGACGAGGATGCTCAACAAGCTGAACAGGAAGATCATGCCGATCAGGACTTCGAGTACGGGGGACATGGGGTTGTGTCACCTCTCTGCGTCGGAAATGAATACGCGATGGGCACGAACGCCGGTGGGTTCGACGGTGGCCTACACAGCACGCCTACACACCGTATGAGGGTTACCCATCGTAGTCAGCTACAGGGAGCGTATGGCTCCTGTTGAGTCAATATAGCATATCGCTCATGCGAGATTCAAACAAACGAGGGCAGGATAATCACAGGGCAATCGCCTCAAATTTGTAAGAGTAATTGCAACAAAAAGGTGTCATC
>CAZJWX010000026.1:0-53120 GCA_964549915.1 uncultured Anaerolineaceae bacterium
CCAATTTCGCCCCTTTACCGCGATTCCAGACGCTTCCACCCGTTTTTGACCTCACGCTCACCTTTTCCCCCCTTTGCGCTTCCGCGACTGCGTGGGAGGCAAATCATTGCCAGAAGGAACCACCCGGACGAGGAAAATTCCTTGATCAACTTGCGTGCAAGAGAGGGTTTCCTGGGGACGCTGCCATTCCAAAATACAGCCAGAGACGCACCAGATATAAGGAAAAACCGATAGCAGAAATTTCAATTCCAGCCGTGATAGTCCTTGATGTAGTCGTAGGCTTCGTTGAGTTCCTTGATTCGGCGGTTGGCTTCATGACGGGGTAAGGCGCTCACATCGGGATGCACCTGCATCGCCATGCGCCGAAAGGCCGCCTTGATCTCCGCCTCAGTCGCCGTGCGCTCTACCCCCAGCATGGCATAGTATTTCAGCAGCACGTCATCCCGTTTCGCCCCAGAACGATTGTCCGACTGCGATCCGGCAGCACGTCCTCCCCCGGGTGGGATCTGCTGCGTGTACTGGGTGCGATAGTGGAAGCGCTGGTTGACGCGCTCGTAATTCATGCGTCGCTTGTAGTTGATGGAAGCGATATCACCAACCAGCACGGTCGCTCGCATCGCGTTCTGCAATTCGCGCTTGCGGACATTCACATTTTCGATTTGAAAATCGCTGAGATACCAGACACGGTATTGGTCCGGGTTGGCATTGGAAGGCGTGAAATGCGCCTGTTCAACCGAAATGTGCGGGTCATCCACATGGAAGGTGTAAAGGAAGCCGTCATGCAGCTCCATCAGGAGTTCCTGCCAATCCGCCAGCCGGATAACCGCCTCGGGGGACGGCATCAGCGCACGGTGCGCGAGGAAGAGCGACCCGATACCCGCTCGTGCGTTTTCGCGCAGCGCTGCCCGCAAATCTCGAATCCGAGGCGCTCGATCCAGAATGTACACATAGAGCTTCGACCCCATCCAGGTTGACACGACAAAATCCGCATCGTGCGTCTGGAAAATCAGCCCCGCATCTGCGGTGTTGACGCTGCGGACATCGGGTACATCGGCGAACTGCCGCTTTAACCATTGTGCAACTGGCTGCTTCACGGCGGATGATCCTCACAAAACTTTCGGTGCGCGTTTACCCTTCAAGGATAGCGGATTTCGCGCTGCTTGTGACCCGGCAGACTGCCCGAATCCCGAAGAGGATTATTCAAAGAAGAGGACGACATACGCCCTCTTCCCGCATTGAGGATCGACTCAGTAGGAGATGCCAGCACGATCCAGTTCACGCTGAATCACGCGCTCGAAAAATTCGTAGGGCTGGGCACCGCTGTAAAAGGAGCCGTTGATGTAGAAGGACGGTGTGCCGCTGATCCCCAGTACCGAGCCATCGTAGAAGTCATTTTCAACTTCGCTGTAATAGCGCTGCGAGGACAGGCATTCGTTGAACTCATCCAGATTCAAGCCCAGCTCCGCAGCCGCCTGCGGCAGATATTGCGCACTGAGCCGCTCCTGGTTCGCGAAGAGCAGTTCATGATACTCCCAGAACATCCCCTGTTCTTCCGCACAGTTGGCCGCCATCGCCGCCGGGAAGGAGACGTTGGGGTTGATCGTCGGGAAGTCGCGATAGACATAGCGGATATACTGTCCGTAATTCTCCAGCAGAGGCTCGAGCGTCTGCTCGAAGTGTCGTCCGCAGTATGGGCAGGCATAGGCGCTGAATTCGACAATCACGATGGGGGCGTCTTCATCGCCGATGTACGGATCATCATCTGCCATCAACTGCATATCTTCCAGAGAGTCTACACCGCTCTCTTCCAGCACGTCGCGAACAATTGCCCGCACCTGCGTCTCATCGACGCCGCTGCTGCCGCCAAACGCCAGCGCACCAATCACCACGCCGATCACCAGAAACGTCGCGCCGATCACCAGGGCGTTGAAGGTGTTGCGCGAGAGCGTCACCGTATCGCCGCTGGGCCTGGGCTTGTCGGGTTCTGCTGCCGGAGTCTGTGGGGGCGTTGTCATTTCAGGGGTTTCGAGAGGTTGGTTTTGTGGTGTTTCCGTCACGAGATCATCCTTCGATCGCTACAGTTGTTACAGTTCCTCGGATTACGCTGCATTGTAACGCAGCCATCACGCCAGAACCACTACACTCGCCATCCCAGTATACGCCAAAAAACCCCCCATTGCTTACGGGAGTGTGAAGAAATCCGCACGCGCCGCGACTCTTATCCGTAATTTCGCCTATAATGGTGATAACCAAATCGTAATAGAGGTGCAGAATGCGAGAAAAGGCCAGCGGGACTCTGGCGGAGGCAGCAGCTTGAACGAGCAACACAGCGGGTTGATTGTACGCGATCAGAGTGGGTTCTACTGGGTGGAGGCTCAGGACGGACAGGTGTATCGGTGTCGGCTGCGCGGCAAGCTGAAGGAAGAAGCGCAGCAATCGGACATTGCGGCCATCGGCGACCGGGTGCTGTTCACGCCTGTTGAAGAAGAGGGTGTCAGCGAATTGTGCGGCATCATCGACGAAGTGGAAGAACGGCATAGCACAATCTCACGTGCTGTGCGGACGACGGGCAAGCGCGGCGCAGGACAGGCCGAACGCGAACACGTCTTGATCGCCAATCTCGACCAGGCGTTGTTCGTCTTCGCCGCCATGCAACCCACCCCCGACTGGCGCTTGCTGGATCGCCTGTTGGTGACGGCAGAACGCGAAGCCGTTGAAGAAACCGTCATCGTCATCAACAAAGCAGACCTGCTGGAAGACCGCACAGAGTTAGAAGCGCTGCTGCACCCATATAGGACGATGGGCTATGAAATCATCTACGCCAGCGCTCTGAGCGGAGACGGAGTCGCCGAACTGACGGAGCGACTCGCCGGGAAGATTTCAGTGCTCACGGGGCCATCCGGCGTGGGCAAGACCAGCTTGCTCAATGCCATGCAGCCGGAATTGGGGCGGGCCGTGAAGTCCGTCAGCAGCTACAGCCAGGAAGGGATGCACACGACCCGCGACAGCGCCCTCATCAAGCTGGCGCACGGCGGCTACCTGGCGGATACGCCGGGGATTCGTTCGTTAGCGGTCTGGGACGTGGAGCCGGACGAACTGGATGCGTATTTCCTGGACATCGCTGAATACACGCCGCGCTGTAAGTTCCGCAACTGCACGCACACCAATGAGCCAGGCTGTGCAGTGATCGCCGCCGTCGAAGCCGGAGACATCAGCCAGCGGCGCTACCAGCATTTCCTCGGCCTGCGCGAAGAGCTGCGCGAGACCTACATCGTATACTGACAATCGGACCCTGACATCGAAACTACATTTCCTGGCGAAGCGGGCACGATCAACCGTGCCCCACTGACGACGCGCTCAGACTCGACGTCGTTTGTTATTCCCTAGCGACGAACGGGCTTTCTCCGGATCAACGGGTTTGCCACTCATCACCGCCTGATAGAAATCTTCGTCATAGGTGCGCGGCTTGATGACAACAGGCATCGGCACAGCATGCCCCATGATAATCGCCTGCTGCTTGGTTTCCAGCCGGGCGAGGACTTCGCGCAAGCCTGCCGCGCCACTGATGCCATTCAATACGGCGGCAATATCGCGCTCGTTATCCAGCAGCGCCGTGACTCGTGTGCCGATCTGCGACATCACTTCTTCGTCAATCGCGCTCGGTCGCTGGTCGACCACCAGCAACGTCACGTTGTACTTGCGCATCTCGCGGGCGATCACGCCGAAGGTCGTCTGCCGCGCCACCTGCGGATCAAGGAATTTGTGCGCTTCTTCGATGGTAATCAGCAGTTGCGGCGGTTCCAGTGACTTGTCCCCCAGGGAGCGCTCCATCTTTTCGACGTAATGCTGGTGAATGCGCCGCGTGAGGTAATTCGCCACCAGCATGTAGGCTTCCAGCGAATTGCCGTAGCGCCCGAATTCCAGCACGACGCTCTTCTCTTCGTTCACCAGCAGGTCGATGATCTGGCGCACACTGTCCCCATCATTTTCCGGGATCAAGAAATGCCAGCGCTCGAAACGTTCCAGACGGCGCTGCAAGGCCGATAGCGTCCCGCCGCCCACGTTGGTCTCGCTGGTGACGAAATCCAGGTCTTCGGGATCCCCTTTGATGAGCTGGCGCACCCAATGCTCACCCCAGAGCTTGCGCAGGGTGTAGGCCGCGTCAATCATTGTATCGCTGAGGCTCATGGTGGCCTTCAGCATGGCGATGTCTTCCGGTTCGATCTCGTTGAAGCCCAGCTTGACCTCAAAATCGAACTTGGCGTTGCGACGATTGGAGCTTTCCGCGTCCATCGTCAGGATCGAGACCTTGTTCGGGAATAATTGCCGCAGCCCCTTGACCGCGTACCCGCCCTCGTTCTGGATTTCCCAGCCATAATCATTGTGCATATCGAAGATCAGGCTGACGCCGATGCCGCGCGAGATGGCTCCCGCCAGCAGCACGCGCGTCAGGAAGCTCTTGCCCGTGCCGCTCTTGCCAAACACGCCCACGCTGCGCTCGACCAGGCGGCGCAGATTCAGGTTGATGTTGGTATGTTCCAGTTCCAGCGGCGATCCGACATTGAAGTGCTTGTCGTCTTCCGCGCCGAAGACGGCGTTGACATCCGCTTCGGTTGCCGTGACCACATTGTTGAAATGCCCCGGAATGGTCTTCACGGGTAGTGCGCGTTTTTCGTCATCAATCACCAACATGGGCGTGACCGTGACGATGCCATAGGCGACCGTCCCCGTGATGACATCGCGCATGAAGGGGTCGCTGATGTCTGGTGGGTCGCTCTGCACCGAAATATTGGTGCTGTCCAATGTGATGTCATTGATCATGCAGAAGAAGCGTTTGCGCTGCCCATTAACGACGACATAGCGCCCGACGGCCAGGTCTTCCACGCTGACGTTGGGTTCCAGCTTGACCGCCAGCCCTCGGCTGATGCTGCCGCCGACGATAACGCCCAGCCGCCGCGCCGTGTTAGCGTGTCCGTTGCCACCCGCGTAAACGGGTGAATTGGCATCACGCGGGAACCATTCATCCAGAGAATTCGGGTTGTCCGGGGTGGTCATAGGCTTGAGTCCTCAGTTCAAAGTTGTCGGGTTTTAGGTTTGAGTTTTCAGTTCTGAGTACTGGGTCTAGTACGTTGCGTAGCCCAGTGCATTCAGCAATTTGCTGACGGCAAATTCGTATTCTTCGGCGCTCCCCGTGTTAACGAATGTTTTTTGCAATAATTTTGCAAAAGCGGAATCGTTACTGTCAAAATTTACCCAGTCTTCGCTGCCACCTGCGCTGATTACCCCTGATTCGGCACCCCATAAACCTTTGGATACGCCATATACATAATCGCGTGCATATGTATGTACCTGCTCAATCTTGTCGTCTGGAACTGGTTCTTCGAGTGGATTTCGCATGTTGGCGCTGCACCCCGGCACTGAACTTTTGTTTCAATACCCCAGTATAATACATCTTCTGCCCGGTGGGGGAGATTCTGGCGCAGAATTGGCGAATCGGAGGCGGACGGCGCAGGCTCATCATCCCGATGACCTCGACGGAGCACGGAACAGCCCATCATCGCATACTGGCGCGACGATGGGCTGATGATCTCATTCGGATGAGTCGCCCTTCTTGACAAAGGAGTCAGCGCTGCCGACCTGGTTGTACATATCGGCAACCTGCTTGTGATCGCCGCTTTCCAGGACGCTGAGCATCTCGTTGGAGGTCATTCTGGCGTAATTGCGGGTGGGCTGCTGCAAACTGACGCGCCGAATGACCCGCGTCAGCTCGTGCGAAAGGCAATTCGGGCAGGTGGGTGTCGCCGCATCGTAGGCCGCGTAACTCTTGTAGAATGTCGTGAACTCTTCGCCGCACGATTTGCAGCGGAACTCGTAGGCAGGCATGGTTGGTTTCTCTTGGATGACTACAGGTACATAGTCCTAGCTTATGTTCCGCTCATCAAACTTTCGTAAGAACTCCATCATTTCTGTGCATGTTCTCTGGCAGAACGCAGCAGCAGATCAATCGCGCGCATGTTGGCGACAGCATCCTCTGGCAAATAGCGTGGTGGACGATCGTTCAGCAGCGCGTCGGCGAAATCTTCCACCATCAACTGATATTGATCGACCGGGGGCACTTCCAGCGCCTGATAGTCGTTGCCCTGCCAGTAATGAATGTACGTCGTCTGATCCGCACGGGGAACAAAGGCCATCGGCACATGGATGCGCCCCGTCGTCCCACGAATCTCATAGGTATTGGAAAAGGCTGTGCGCAGGCTGGCATCCAGATGACCCAGGACGCCGGACGGAAAGCGCAGAATTCCGGTGATGAATTCATCGACATCCGTCGTAGCGCCGAATTGTGCGAAGGCTCCTCCGGCGATGGGTTCTTCCCCGGTGATGAAGCGCATGATATTGATGCAGTAACAGCCGACATCCATCAACGCACCACCTGCCAGCACTTTGCTCAGCCGGATGTTGTCTTCGCTGCGCACCGGGAAAGTAAATGAAGCGTTCAAGATGTGTACGTCACCGACTGCGCCATCCAGCACCATCTGCTGCACGCGCTGCGTCTGTGGATGAAAGCGGTACATGAAGGCTTCCGCCAACAGCACGTTGCGTGCGGCGAAGGCATCTACCATCATCTGCGACTCTTGCGCATCCGACGCCAGCGGCTTCTCGCAGAGGGTCGCCTTGCCCGCCTCGGCACATTTCACGCTCCATTCGGCGTGCAATTGGTTCGGCAGCGGGTTGTAGATAGCGTCAATAGTGTCGTCCGCCAGCAGTTCCTCATAAGAACCGTAGGCAACGGGGATATTCTGCTCGGCGGCGAAGGTGCGGGCGCGTTCGATGTCGCGGCTGGCAACAGCGGCGACGACGCCATTGGTCGATTTGTGGATCGCAGGAATCACACGCCGCCCGATGTTGGCGGTGCTCAGGATACCCCAGCGAACTTGCTCTGCCATGACGGATTTTCCTCACGGGTTGCGGGCAATTATGCAGTCGAAGCGGGCGGCTGTTTCTGGCTGGCGACCTGCAATGGCTCGATCAATTCGGCCTGGTAGGGCTTGAGTTCCTTACGCAGCCGTGTGAGCGTTTCGGCCATCGCGGCCTCTGTTTCGATGACGAGGGCGGGGTGACCTTCGCGCAGTTGCGCAGAAAGCGCTTCGATCTGGTCATTGCGAAAGCCGAAATCCAGCAAGTTCGCGGCAAAGCGCCCGGTCACATTGCCCAGCAATCCGCCGACCAGCGCCCCGGCACCCAGTGCGATCACCGTGCCGATCCCAGGCAGCGCCAGCGCCCCCAACTGCACCATGCCCAGGGTTGCCATCGCCGCGCCGACGGTTCCACCAGCAGTACCGCCCTCTGCCGTGCTCAGATCATCATCGAGGACGATGGTCTCGCCGCTGGCGGCCTTCGCCACCACCGCAGCACGCTTGATCGTGACGACACCGCTCTCCACCAGGTAATCCAGCGCTCGCTTGAGCGCAGTTCGCGTCGGAAATGTTGCGACGATCACGGCTGTCATCCTACCCCTCCTCTGCTGTCTCACTGGCGACAGTATACCAGAGAGGTGCATTTTCCACAGCCAATGCACAGTTCGCCACAAGCCGCTGGCGGCGTTCTGCTCGCACATCTCTTGAATCGCGCCTGTGAGCATCAGGCACGCCGGGACGCTTCACCACCACCCTTGCTGGTTGCGCCTCGTGCGCCTCGAATGAGAAGAGCCAGCATGACCAGGGCGCTCAGCAGCAGCCACCAGACCCAGGTGTATTCACCGGGGCCGCCGCTCCCGCTGCGCCGTTCCGTGCGCTGGATGTGGATCAGGCGGTAATCGCGGTCGTGCATCAAATCCGCCAGTTCGTCGTCCGTGATGGTCGCTGCATCCACGCCTTCGAACTCAGACGCGGCGAAACCGCTGGCTTTCAGCACAGCACGCAGAATCTGTAGGTGATCGTCTCGTTCCGTGACTTCTTGCGCCATACCGGCCCACCAGCCATCTGGCAGCCAGACTTCCACCTGAGGATTCGCTTTGACGTTCTTGTACCAATGTGCGTTGGGGCCAAAACCCGCCAGGCAGTAGATGCCATCACCGATGCGAGCGAAATTCAGCGGCGTTCTACGGGTGAGGCCGCTCTTGCGCCCGGTATGCACCAGCACCATGATCTGCCCCACGCTTGCCGGCATGAGATTGATGAAGCGCCCGAGGCCGAGCTTCCACATCCAGATCATGACCTTGTTGAACTGCTTGAACATTGCTACGAGTTCTTGATCGTATTCTTCGCGGGTTTTCGTTGCCATTGCGCAATCCTCTCGCTCCTCTTTGTTCGACCCTCCGCTAACCTTCTTCATTGTACTCCCACGCACGAAGTGGCGATTGTGCAGCACGCATTGTGCAATTATGATTTTTGGCAGCATTCGGTTGAACTTGAGGAATTACTGGTATGAAGAAAGTGATTGCGTCCTTCACATTTTTCGGCGTGCCCGTGCAGGTACGGCGCTCGATGCTGGTTGGCTCTGCGATCCTGACGATTCTGTTGACGGCTGCCGCCATCTGGCTGACCGAACTGACCCCGCTCGATGCGCTGATCGCCGGGATTCTGGCGACGATCCTGCATTGGATCAGCGATCTGCTGCACCAGTACGGGCACGCATTCGCGGCGAAGCAGGTCAGGCACCCGATGAATGGGCTGCGCATGGATTGGGTGCTGGTCTTCTCGCGCTATCCGAAGAACGAGCCGGAACTCGCGCCGCAAATCCATATCGTGCGGGCGTTGGGCGGCCCTGCCATCAGCGCACTGGTGACAGTCGCTGCGCTGCTGCTGGCCCTGGTGCTGGTACCGATGGGTGGGATGGCACAGTTTCTGGCGACCTGGTTCCTGGCGCTGAACTTCTTCATATTCACCGTTGGGGCCTTGCTACCGCCTGTGTACCTGCCCTTCTTCTGCAACGACGGCGGTGCCATCTGGCACTGGCTGCAAGTCCAGCGTGAGCAGGAAAGCCGCTACTGAAGCCACAGACGCAGATGTACCAGCCCGGCGCTCACACAAAATGACAACTCAGAACCCCAACGCCATGTATGCTGACCTGCACGAACGCAACATCGTCATCGAACCGACCGAAAAGACGCGCCTCTTGTATGGACTGCGGCATCTGCTGGGGGCAGTGGAACGCTTGCAGGCGTTGGACTACTGGCGCGAGGCGTACTGGGTGCAACTCTTTCGGGCGGCGGGATTGCGTAAGGGTCATGCGTATACGGCGGCGGAACTACGGCAAATCGCGCAGCCGGGTGATGAGACGCCGCGTTTCATGGGGCAGCTTGCGCATCTGGTCGAACGAGGAGCGTTCCGGCGCGGGTTCACGCTCTCCTGTGAAATCTGTGGCCTGACGCGCTGGTATTCACTGGCTGCGGCAGGGGCGACTCCGCTGCGCTGCCAGGGGTGCCGCCAGCCACTAGCGATCCCGCTAGAGCAGCCCTTCGCCTACCAGCCCAATCCGCTGCTCTGTGATGCGCTTAAAAATGGTGTCATCACAGAAATTTTGGTGTTGCTCTGGGCGCAGGAGCATTGAGGTCACGTCGAATATCAAGCCAATGTGATGCTGCAAAGCGGTTCAACCAGTGCAGAGGTTGACCTCCTGCTGCATCTGCCGAGCCGAGGTTGGCTGCTACTGGAGGCCAAGGACGACTTCAATCCCGCCCAATCGCCGGGAACCATCCATGAACAAATGCAGAACCTCAGCAGCTTCGCCCGCCTGTTGGATGCCCGGATGGGCTTCGCGACCCTGCATGCAGGCGCTTTGCCACACGCGCTAGAGACATTCTTCACCACCCAGAAGGTGCTCGTGCTGCGCACAGCAGCGCTTCTGCGCTGAATACGCGACGAACGTACCTTGTGAACATATGACAAAACTCCTGAGTTTCTATTGAGCTGCCATTAACAAGTCCGCTTTCAGAAATATTCAAAAAACTTCACACCTGCGCTTAGACTGTGCTAATCCTGAACATGTAACATCCCGTTAATCATTAATAACTCGCACTAGGGAGGGGGTCTCGGATGCCTGGTGAACGGATTCTCATCATTGAAGACGAGGCACGTATTGCGCAGTTTGTCGAACGAGGCCTGATTTACGAGGGCTACCGCGTGAACGTGGCTCGGGACGGGCATACGGGGTTGCAAATCGCCCGCGATAATCCGCCGGATCTGGTCATCCTCGATTGGATGCTGCCAGGGCTGGATGGCCTGGAAGTCTGTAAGCGACTGCGGGCTGCCAGTGATGTGCCGATCGTGATGCTGACCGCCAAAGACGACGTGAAAGATCGCGTCAAAGGATTGGACGCAGGGGCCGACGACTATCTGGTGAAGCCCTTCTCAATTGATGAATTGATGGCGCGTGTGCGGGCGCAGTTCCGCCGCGTGCACCCGACCTCGCGCCCGGAAGTACTGCGCTTTGCTGACCTCACGCTGGACACCGGGACGCACCGCGCCCATCGTGGCGAACGGGCCATCGACCTGACCGCCAAAGAATACGAGCTGCTGGAACTCTTCATGCGCAATCCACGTCAGGTGCTCACGCGCGATGTGATCTTCGACCGCGTCTGGGGCTACGACTTCGGCGGGGAGAGCAACATCATCGAGGTCTACGTGCGCTACCTGCGCCAGAAGACCGAGCATGAAAACGAAGGCCGCTTGATCCACACAGTACGCGGAGTGGGCTACGTCCTAAGAGAAGAATAGTCAATGACCATTCGCAAGAGGCTGGCGCTGTGGTATAGCGGCTTGCTGGCTCTCATCATCATCATTTTCAGCGTCGTCTTGATCGCCGTCAGCCGCGTGACGATTTTGCAGACGGTCGATCAACTGCTCTCGGACGCTGCACACCAGATTGTCGATGTAATTGACCCTGTTTTCGAGCGCGAAGACGAGGCAGCTTCGGCACCCTTGCAGTTGACGGAAGCCGAGGCCACGCTGGAAGAACCCGGCGTCTCCGTCCAAATCTGGAGCATCGAGCGAGACGGCAGCGACGCCACAGCCAGGTTGCTCTATGCATCCAGCGACCTGATGGATCGCACCGCACCGCTCGACCCCCATTACATCGAAGCGGATGCGCTGCAATTCAACTCCGTCACGGTGCAGGATCGCGCAATGCGGGTCATCACGCATCCTTACACGGGCGAAAGTGGGGCGCAAATTGGCGTCGTGCAGGTGGCAACGCCGCTGCGCACCATCGTCAATTCCAACGACCAATTGCTGGTGATCACGCTGGTCTCCGCCGGGATTTGCATTGGCGTCTCCGTGGGGTTGGGTTTGTGGCTCTCCGGCCATTTGCTGAAGCCCATCGAGTACATCACGCGCACGGCTGCCAGCATCACCGCCGCCCAGGATTTATCCACGCGCATTGAGTGGAACGGCCCGCAGGACGAACTGGGCAAGCTGGCGCAGGTCTTCAATCATACGCTGGGGCGGCTGGAACGGCTTTTCGAAGTGCAGCAGCGCTTCATCAGCGATGTGTCGCACGAATTACGCACGCCGCTCACGTCTATTCTGGGCAACCTGGAATTGATGGAGCGCTACGGCTTCGACCAGGAATCGCTCGATGTCGTCTACCGCGAGTCGGCGCGGATGTCGCGCATGGTCAATGATTTGCTGATGCTGACTCGCGCCGAATTTGGCGAAGTCGAAGTGGAATTTGAAGCCGTTGACCTGGACGCGCTGGCGCTGGAAGTTTATGAACAGGTGTTGGTGATCGCCAAAGATCGTCAGCTGTCCATCGTTCTGGAGCGCGTTGAACCCGTGCGCATTGAGGGCAGTGCGGATCGCCTGCGGCAGCTCATGCTGAATCTGCTCAGCAATGCGGTCAAGTTCACCACCGACGGCGGGCGCATCGGCCTCTCGGTCTATCCCCTGGGGCAGCACGTTGTGCTGGAAGTCAGCGATACGGGCGTGGGCATTGCCGAGGACGACTTGCAGCATATCTTCGACCGCTTCTATCAGGTCGATACCGCGCGAACGCATCGTGACGAAGCCGACGGGGCTGGCCTGGGATTGTCCATCGCACGCTGGATCGTGGACATTCACAAAGGCGAAATCGACGTATACAGCAAAGTCGGGCAGGGTACGCGCTTCAAAATCATGCTGCCCAAAGATCAGGCAGCGGCCAGCAAGCGCGTTATGTGGACGGCAGAACCGGAACAGCAGATTACCAAAACACACAGCAACGGCTCCTGAACAGTCAGCAATCGCCATAAGATGGATCCGTAGTACGCGGGTTACATGCTATACTGGGAGTCATCCAGTCCCACGAAGGCACCTGATAAACGCAAGGAATTCATATTGCCCGCCCCAATCTCGCCGACATTATACGCTCGCCTTGAACGCATCGCAGCCCGGCGCAGCACAACTGTAGAAACCCTGCTGACGGAGTACGCCGACCAGGCCGAACGCGATCCCTTCCCCGGCGATCCGCGTCATTTTCTCGATGTATCGGTGGCACTGATCTGCGTAGCTGACCTGCATGGCAACTTCCTCTATGTGAATCCGGCATTCTGCGAGACGCTTGGCTACACCGAAGAAGAACTGCTCGCGCAACCATACAAAACCTTCGTGCACCCTGACGATGTAGCCCCTACGCGCAGTGCGGAGGAGGTCATCCGCCGCAGCGGGCACATCACGACTTTCGAGAATCGCTATCGCCACAAGAACGGTCCGTATCGCTGGCTCTCCTGGGCATCCATTACCAGGGGCGAATACACCTACGGTGTGGCGCTGGATGTGACGCAGCAGAAGCAGATTGAAGGCCAGCTCGCCCAAATGACCCGACAGAATGACCGCATCCTGCGCTCGATGTTCGACGGTTATCTGCTGGGCGACATCGAAGGGCGCATCCTGGATGTCAACCAGGCATACTGCGACATGCTGGGCTACAGCCGCGACGAACTGCTGACGAAGACCGTCTTCGAGCTGGATGCTACCCTACCCTCTGCGCAAATCGCCCAGGCTGCCGAAGAGATCATTGAAGCGGATGTCTTCATGTCGGTGGAGACACAGCACCGCCGCAAAGACGGAACCGTGATCGATGTTGAGATCAATAACATCCAGCTTGAAGATGGCAAAATCGCCTGCTTCATCCGGGACATCACTGAGCGCAAGCGCCTGGAACGACAACTGCGCCAGAGCGAACAACTCTATCGCGGGCTGATCGAGAGTCAGATTGATTTTGTCTGCCGTTACACGCCGGATACGGTGCTGGTCTACGTCAATGACGCCTACTGCCAGTTCTTCCAGCGCAGCCGAGAGCAGCTTCTGGGCAAGCCCTTCATCACGCTGGCACCAGCAACGGAGCGAAAGACCATCTACGACCGCATCCACGAAGTGCTGCGAGACCCTTCTCCGCAAATGCGGCTCCTTCATTCCTTCGATGATGGAGGCAATAAGAGATGGATCCAGTGGATCGACTATGGCATCACCGATGAGACGGGAGAAGTCGTCACGATTCAGGCGGTCGGGCGCGATGTCACGCGCTTGATGGAGACGCAGGAGCGGCTCGCCGAGCGCGAAGAGATGTTGTCGACGATCTTCGCCAACATTCCGGTGATGCTGGTGCAGACGGACGGGGAAGGCAACTTCGAATACGTCAACCAGCATTGGGTGGAGGTTCTGGGCTGGACAATCGAAGAGATGCAGGCGCATCCCGATATTTGGTCCGAGTTCTACCCTGACCCCGAACAGAAGCGACTGGCGCAGGAAGCCATCGAGAACCCGCAGCCGGGCTGGTTTGATGGCAAGACGCGCACTCGTGATGGGCGCTACATCGATACATCCTGGGCGAATGTGCGTCTCTCGAACGGGCGCACGCTCGGAATCGGTCAGGTGATTACGCACCGCGTCGAACTGGAGAATCAGCGCATTTACGCCCGCCAGCTTGAACTGGAACTGGAAAAAGAACGCGAACTGCGCGAGATGAAGGAGCGTTTTGTCTCGCTCGTCTCCCACGAATTTCGCACGCCTCTCGCCGTGATGACCACTTCAATTGATATGGTGCTGCGCTTCCATGAGCGTTTGAAGCCAGAGCGCGTACAGGAAAAGCTGGAAACGGTGCGCGAGCAAATCCGGCGCATGGTGAATTTGATGGAGGATACGCTGCGCTTCAGCAAGGCCAGCGCCCGCAAGACGCCCTTCCGTCCGCAGCATGTCGCCATCTGTCACTTCTGCCAGCAGATCATCGAGACGATCCGACTGACGGACGACAGAGAGCACGAGTTCGCCCTGCAATGCGACGAGGGCAGCGTACTGGCTGACCCCACGCTCCTCGATCATGTGCTGACGAATGTGCTGTCGAATGCTGTCAAGTATTCGCCGAAACGCAGCACGGTGGCGATCACGGTCTCGCAAGAGTCGGATTCCTGGCGCTTTATCGTGCAGGATGAAGGCATCGGCATCCCGGAAGAAGACTTACCGCACCTCTTCACCCCGTTCCATCGCGCCGAAAACGCACAGGAGCTTCCTGGTACCGGGCTGGGGCTTTCCATTGCCAAAGATTATGTGGAGATTCACGGGGGCATCATCACGGTAGAAAGCGAACTCGGAGAGGGTACGACGTTCACTTTCACGCTTCCATCACGGGGCTGATGCCGAATCAAAAAACGCAGACAATCAGAAGATTGCCTGCGCCAGAGTCACGACCGGGTTGCTCATTCCGTCGTGATCAAACCGTCATAGCGCAGAATATCGACGTTCTCGACGTTCAGCACCTCTACGATGGTGTGCTGCCCGAAGGCACCCGGAATGTAGCCCGCCTGCACAAAGCTCACGAGATTCATGCGGCGTTCGTCCATCTCTTCGCTTTCCATTTCGCTGTCCATCGCAGCAGCATACGGCTCGTAGGCATAGTCGTAGCCGTTTTCGATGGCGTCATAGGACGGATGGACGCGCCCCGTGATCTGCACACTCGTCCCTTCAATCAGGCTGGTGGGCAGTGCCTGGCTGGAATTATTCACGACCAGCACGCGGCTGTTGGTCAACAGTTCTTCTTCGCCAACTTCGAAAATACGCGGACTGAGGAAGTTGCTCACCGTCGCATTGATCGTGACCAGAGCACCGTAATAGTCCGGCGAATTATCGGTGATCGCTTCAATCGTGGCATCGCTGGATGCGTCCACCACAACCGCAGGATCGGGATCCACGACGATCAGCGTATCAACATCGTCGAAGTTTTCCTCTTCATCTTGCGCGACAGCTACAGCAGTCAGGCTGAATACCGCAGCGATTACCATCAACAGTCGAATGAATTTGAAGCTCATATGGGTCTCCCTTCATCGATTTTTGTAGTGTGTGTGCGTCGGTATGTGTATTGAGGGTTGTGCCCGACGAACACAGCTTCACCGTATCGAGAAAGGGTGAGCCGGAAGCCACCAGCGAAATAAAAACGCGCTGTCAAACTTGAGAGATTTGTAAGTCCCACGCTATCCGGATTCGTCCAGTGCGGCAGCGATTGCGCTCAACGCTGGATCATCGTGCAGTGAGGTCAGCATCTCCTCGCGCATCGCATCAGGTGCGGAAGCCAGCGCAGCACGACACTGCGCCACCCCGGCAGCGAGTTCACCGGAGAGCGCCGTCAGCAGCCCCAGGTTGAAGGCGATTGCCGGATCTTCCGGAAGCATCTGCTGCGCTTCTTCGTAATGTTCACGAGCGACTTCGTACTGCCCCAGGTGGCGATAGGACTCCGCGCGTGCCAGCAAGAGCCGCGCTTGCAGTGCTTGCAGGTAATCCGGACGCATCTGCCCAGCATACGCGCCCAACTGGGACAGCGCCAGCCCATACCGCGCCGTCGCCATCGTGTGCTCGCCCTGCTGTGCGAGCAAATCGCCTTCCCATTGCAGCCACTTCCAGGAGCGCTCCTGCTCGCGCACCCATTCGAGGGCGGCATGCAATTCACCCTGGGCTTGCAGCAATTTCACCAGGCGTTCTGTATGCCGCAGGTCACCGGGAGCCAGCCCCAGGGCGGCGCGCATGGCATCTTCCGCCGCACCCAGATTGCCCAGCCGCTGTTGAATCACAGAGATTTGCTGGTAATCGTCGGCAGTCTTCTGGGGAATCGCTTCGGCATCCATCAGCGCCGCGAGGAATTGCTCTTCGCCGCCGATGCGCAGCCGCACACCGATGCGCAGCCGCAGCGCCGCAGCGTCGTCCGGGTTCGCGTCGAGATGCTGGTTCAGGGCATCCAGCGCGTCATCCAGTTCACCAGCCTGGATGAAGGCCTCTGCCAATTGCAGGGGGGTATAAGCCATGATCGTGTCCTGTGTATCGTTGCGGTGTGCGTCATTGTACTACGCGCCAGAATTGCGTGCGATTGCCCTGCCCAGCGCACCCAGAACCGAAAACTCCCCGCCGATGCGAGGAGCTTCCAGGAGAGAATATGAGATGTTGCGAAAGGTCAAACCGCAACGGCCTTGAGGAAACCGTGAGTTTGCAAGAATAGGGCGAGGCGTTCCAGTGCGCGATGGATGTTGGCCTCGCTGGAGGCATAGCTGGCGCGGACGAAGCCCGCTCCACTCGCGCCGAAGGCATCACCGGGGATCATGGCGAGGCGCTGTTCTTCCAGCAGCAGCTCGCAGAATTCCGCCGAGGTCATGCCCGTGTGTTGGATGCTGGGGAAGGTGTAGAATGCGCCGCGCGGTTCAAACGTCATCATGCCCAGTTCGTTGAACGAATTGACGATCAAGCGGCGGCGGCGGTCGTATTCCTGCTGCATATGCATCACATCGGCCTCACCGTGCCGCAATGCGCGGACTGCGGCATGCTGCCCCATCGTCGGCGCGGACATAATCAGGTACTGGTGTAGCTTCTTCATCGCGCTCAGCAGCGGTTCCGGCGCAGTAGCGTACCCGATGCGCCAGCCCGTCATGGCGTAGGCTTTGCTCATACCGCTCAGCAGGATGGTGCGCTCGTACATTCCCGGCAGCGTGGCGAAGTTGACGTGCTCAATGCCGTAGACGAGGCGTTCATAAATTTCGTCGGAAATCACCAGCAAATCGTACTTTTCGGCGACATCCGCCACTTGCTGCATGTGTTCGCGGGTCAGCACCGCCCCGGTGGGATTGTTCGGGTAGCTGATCATGATGGCCTTGGTACGCGGCGTGATACGCGCTTCCAGATCAGCACCAGTCACCTGAAATTCATGTTCTACGTAGGTCGGCACCATCACCGGTACGCCGCCAGCCATATGCACCGAAGCCGCATTGGCGACAAAGCAGGGTTCGACGACCAGCACCTCATCACCGGGATCAAGAATGGCCTTCATCGCCAGCCAGAACGCCTCGCTGACCCCGACTGTCACCAGCACTTCGGTCTCAGGTTCGTAGTGCAGCCCATACAATTTCTCGATATGGTTGGCAATTGCTGTGCGCAGTTCCAACGTCCCGGCATTCCCGGTATACCCCGTGTGTCCGTCTGACATTGAACGCATACCCGCATTCATGATGTGCTGCGGCGTCACAAAGTCCGGTTCACCGATGCCCAGGGTGACCACATCCTCCATCCGCGCGGCGATGTCGAAGTAACGCCGAATGCCGGAAGCGGGTAAGTCCTGGACGGATTTTGAAAGGAAGTTGCGCATGATCTTGCTCCTGAAGGTGTACGTTGTGTCTAGTTTGTATCACATCCCCTGCGGCAGTCTGTACGGCAAATTGCAGCAATTTCACCGGGGGAGCCATACACTATGTACGAAGGCTGCCACAGATTCGGGCAGGTCATTGCTATTCTGGACGAGAATCCCCACCCATCGTTTGCGAATCAGCGGTACAATGGAAGTTGTAAAAAACCAATCGGAAGCCTGAGTGCCATCATCGAGCGAATACCAACCTCCGGCGAACGGCGCGGTGCAACCCGCTTCCATGTGTCGGAGGAAACGAGCAAGCTTGCAGCAATTGGGAGCCAACCATCGTGGATTTACTCACACTCACTATTGTCAGTTGCGCGTTGACGATCTTCGCAATGGGAATCATCATCGCCCTGATCGTAATTGTGCTGCGTTTCGGCGGGCAGGGCGTCTCCGGGTTCGTCTCCAACCTGCTCTCGCCATTCACAGGTCGCGGCGAACGCGAAGAACAGCAGGAAGAGCGGGTCGAGCGCGAACGTCAACTCGGGGTCGCCTCACGAGAGGCGCTGCGGCAGCGTGCGCGTGAACTGGAGTTTGTTCCCGCGCCTGAGGCAGGCCATGCCCAGCAGTTCGGCGCACAGAGCATCGAACAACCGCCGAGCAGCCAGCAGCCCCAATTCGATCCATCGCGCTTTGGGGCGCGTCTGGGGAATAGCGGTGCGCCGCCACGCCCTTCACTGACTCCCAGTGCGAACCAGGGAGGTTTTGGTGCGCAATCAGCACAGGGATTTCAGCAGAGCGCCCAGAACATGCCTTCGCTCTCGCCCTCACGCCCGTATCAGGCGGGGGGTACCGGGGCGCTGCCCATCACCAGTCAGCCACCACAGCAAGGTGGTTTCCCACAGCAGCAGGGCGGCTTCCCACAACAACAGGGCGGCTATCCACCGCAACAGCGTCCGCAGCAACAAGGCGGCTTCCCACCGCAACAGCGACCACCGCAGCAACAGGGCTTCCCACAACAGCAGGGCGGCTTCCCGCAGCAGCAGGGCTTCCCACAGCAGCAGCGACCACCCCAGCAGCAGGGCGGCTTCCCACAGCAGCAGGGCTTCCCACAGCAGCAACAAGGCGGCTTCCCACAACAACAGCGACCACCGCAACCGCCAGGAAGCTATCCACAGCAGCAGCAGCGTCCGCAGCAACAGGGCGGCTTCCCACAGCAGCAGCAGCGTCCGCAGCAACAGGGCGGCTTCCCACGACAGCAGCCACTCCAGGGTGGATCACCGCAAGCCGGTAGTCCGCAGCAGGGGAATCTGGGGCAGTATCGTCCGGATATCCGCGACGTTGCGCGGCCCGGAGGCGAAAGCAGCGACATCGGCGGACGCCCAAGGCGAGATCGACGCCAGGGAGACGAATTCCGCGAGGTTTACCTGGATGATGGGGGCTTCGACGACTTCGGTTAACGCTGTACGAGGCGCAGGTGTTGCACCAGGGCATCACGAATTTCCTGGCGCAGCGCCAGCCGTCGCTCGACTGCCCAGGTCATCCGGTAGAGGACATCATCAGCCTGCGGTGGCTCCCCCGCACCATAGTAGGATGTGAAATCGCGTTGGATCAACCGCTGGTAAGATTCGGCGTTGTAAAATGGAGCGCTATAAGCCAGCTTGCGTGTACCAATTCGCAGTTCTTCGCCCGCATCCACCGACACCACCCACAGGCCAAAGAGCATCACCTGCTTGTAAGCGTAATACCCCTTCTCGCGATACCAGATCAGCGCTGCGGCCCACCCCTGCCCGGCGAATGATCCCGGCCCATACCAGAGCACATCGTGGACGTACTGCTGCGCCGCTTCTTCCAGCGCTCCCAGTACGTTCAAGCCCGCCAGGATGGTTGCCTGGGGACTCGAGGTGGGGTTGCGTTCGGGGGCCTTGCCATAGCGGTTGATCTGTCTGCGCAGTCGTCGGCGGCGTTCATCACTCATGAGCAATACTTCATTATTGAACAAGGTGGTTCTTCTGGCCTGTCCTGGCATCAATACTGGTTGTTTTGTGTGAGAAGTGGAAGGGCAAATCCACGCCAGTGGCTTCCATTCATCTCATCGGCAGCGAGAGAGCGCACGCACATCCATTCACACACCGTTCACGCGCCATTGAGGGCGGCCCGGGCTTCGGGCGTGTCGATGGCTTGCAGGGCGATGCGGGCGTAGTCCTGCACGCGATTCGTCCCTTTCAGGCGGCGGTCATCGTGGACGTATTTCGCCAGCACGGGTACTGCACGCGCATCGCGGTAGACCGCCAACGCTTGAATCAAGGCGATTACGACGGTAACGCTCAATTCTTCAGCCTGGAGCGCTTCGATCAAGAGCGGCACGGCGCGATCATCGTCAATGCGCACCAGATTCTGCACCGCTTCGACGCGCTCTTCGTACCGGGGCGCTTGCAATTCCGTTTCAGCCTCGTGCAGTGGAACAGTCTCCTGCTGCGTTCCGCGCGCCTGGGTGATGTTGCGCCGCAATTTGCTGCGCAGCCGCTTGAGTTCTTCCAGGAAATCATCGTCGTCGTAATGGATGTACTGGTGATTCACCAGCCGCAGCGGGATCGACTCCTCTTCCGTGCCGGAAATCAAAATGGGGTAAATCTTGATGTCCAGCAATTCCGCCATGCTCAGTTCACGCCCGACCCACACCGATTCGTTGGCGTTAGGGCTGAGCAAGACGACCATTGCCGCCGCGCCGCGAATTGCCTCGCGCACATCGCGCTCCCAGGAGGGCGTGCCCCATTCCAATTCATCATCGGACCAGACGGTGATGCCCTCGTCCGTCAGTTCTTCTTTGATCTCCTGCATCATCGCTTCGTCTTTGTGGCTGTAGCTGAGGAATACATAGCTCATGCATCAGACCCTTAGCAGCACTCAAGTCATCAGTCGGTAAGTATAGCAGAGTTGCAGGCGGGGAATCACTTGCGGGCGGGCAGCGTTTCATCCAACGGATCGCGCAGGATGAAGCGAATCTTGCAGACTCCTGCCAGGTCGATCTCATCCCCATCGCGCAGGGTCTCGGCGGAGGATTTCAATGCTCTGCCATTGAGCGAGGTGCCGTTGCTGCTCTTGAGGTCTTCGACGAGGTAGACGCTGTTCTGCCAGTAGACCTTGGCATGATTGCCAGAAATGCGCTGATCTTCCACGATGATGTCGCAGTGCCAGGAACGCCCAATGGTGACGCTGCCAATGTTCATCACCCAGGTACGCCTGAGTGGCTGGCTCCCATCCTGGAGTTCGACCTGAAGCTGCGGGAAGCGTTGCCGTTCGAGCCGGGTCTTGTCTTCCGGGAAGATGATTCTGGCACGCGCCGCCGCTGACCCGCCTTCCCACACGCCCAGCACATCGCCAATATCCGTGCGGATGATGGACGAACCGCCCTGGGCTTCAGCGGGGAGCAAACTCAAGAGGCGAGGAGCCAACAGCGACATGCCCCGGTGATAATCCTCAGTGAAGTCGATGTATTGCAGGCGGTTGAAGCGCATCGGCATCTTGGGGACGTTATTGATGCGAATCGGCACGATGGGCTTTTCCAGCTCGAGCGCCTTGTTCAGTTCGTCTTTCACATTGGCCGATTGCACCGCGCTGGAAGAGACCGCCAGCAGCACACAGGCGGCATCTTCGATGGCCTGCTCCACGGAGTCATCCCAGTAAGCGCCGCCCTCAATGCTGGATCGATCGATCCAGAAGCGAATGCCCTGCTGCTCCAGCGCGTAGATCAGGGCGAAGATGACGAGTTGATCTTTCCGCGAATAGCTGACGAATACGTGCGACATGCCGTTTCACTCTAGTTTGGCGGTCAATGGAAAGCCGTTTGTCCTACAAGGATACACCCGCAGGCCGCGTCTCACCATAAACCATCGTACGGGGGCGGCAATTGGCAGCCGATGCGTGCATCTTATTGAACAAGATGTTCCTTCTAGCCTGTCCTGGCCTCAACACGAGTCGTTTTTGTGAGAAGTGGAATGGCCAATCCACGCCAGTGGCTTCATAACGTCAGGTTGCTTCAAGTTCCATACTACTCTCGCCTCTCCTATCCCGCAAACCGCCTGGGACGGCACCAGGGGATTGCTTCAAACGCTCACATTACGGGTTGCATCACAATTCCCCTCATCGCTTACGCTGTGAACGCCTTGCAGCGGGTACAATAGGACGTGCGAAGCGATTCGGCAGCGAATGGAAAGGGATGTGGCACCGTGACCGACGAGCGCGTACAGAAATTGCTACAGGGAGCGCTGCGAGCAGCACGCGGCGGACAAATAGAACTGGCACAACGCGCCTTCCGCGAGGCCTTGAAGATTGATCCGCGTAACGAGACCGCCTGGGTCGGGCTGGCAACGGTCACGGAAGCCCGTGAGGATAAGCTGCGCATCCTGAAGAAGGTGCTGGAACTCAACCCCGAAAACGCCCAGGCACGGCAGGCACTCGTCCGCCTGGGTGTGGATATCGGGGGAACACCCACAGGAGAACCCGCTCCGACAGCCGAGCCGGAGCCAGACTCCGAAGAGGACGAAGAGATCGAACTGCCGTCTCTCGACGACCTGCGCATCAGCGACGAACCACCCGCCGAGAGTCCTGCCACCGGGGTACGCAGCCTGCGCAGCTTGCGGCAAACTGAAGTCGCCTCGCAGACCGAAACCAGTGATCCATCCGAGCCAGACCCGCTTGCACCTGCTCCGGCCTTCATGCCGGATGCCCTGGCCGATATGGAGTCGATGACCATTGAAGAGGTCTTCGCACACCTGCCACAGCCCCCCGCCGGGGAAGACGGCATCCCCCTACCGCGCAGCCAACACGAGATTGACGAACTGGCACGGCAAGCCCAGGAGCAGATTCGCGCCGCACGGGCTGCCAGCCAGTCCGCCGATGTCACGTACGAGAAGAAAACCAGCGGACGCGCAGGCGAATGGGAGTATCGCCGTTTTGTCTTCCAGATCGGCGCAGGGGTGGCGTCATTCGCCCTGCTGATCCTGATCGTGGGTGCTGCCATCGCCTTCAACAATCCGGATGTACAGGCCGTGCTCTTCGAACCCACCAGCTCGCCGACAGCCACCTCTACAGCGACGCCGACCAGCACCCCGGGGGTAACCAATACGCCCTCGCCCACGCCATCCGCATCGGTCACGCCGCAGCCGACCCTGCCCATCACCATCACGCCAGAAAACGC
This sequence comes from uncultured Anaerolineaceae bacterium, assembly GCA_964549915.1. Classification (GTDB taxonomy): domain Bacteria; phylum Chloroflexota; class Anaerolineae; order Aggregatilineales; family Phototrophicaceae; genus JAUZRW01. The sequence goes on from CAZJWX010000026.1 coordinate 22,775, forward strand.
CGATCCCAATTTCCCACCCGCACCGACCGAGGTCTATTTCTCCGGCATTTCGGTGGATATTCTGGTGGAGCAAGCCGTTCGCTTGATCGAGCAGGGGCGCTACGACGAAGCTTTCAACATCCTCCGCGAAGAGGCGACTCTGGCTCTCAATACGGGTGACTTCGCCCCGCACTACTACCTGTCTTACCTCTACATCGTGCGCGATGAAGACCCGGACGAGGCCGAAGCCGTGCTGGATGAGTGGCGTGCGGAGTGGGGCGACTCTTCGCGGGCGGAAATCGTGCAGCCACAGCTTCGTGTTGCGCAGGCGCGGATCGACCTGCTGCGAGCGGAAGACCTGCTGTCCAGCGAAGACGAAGAAGCGCAAGCTGCTGCCGAAGACTTGCTGCAATCCGTCGAAGAGCAGTTGACGGAAGTCGTCGAATTCCAGGACGACAACTTCGCCGATGCCTATGTGCTGCTGGCAGAACGTCACTTGCTGCTCGGCGAGACGCAGGCAGCGATTGACCTGCTGGATACCGCCATTCTGGAGCATATGTACGGCAGCCCCACCCTGCGGCTGCAGAAAGCACGGCTGTTGGTCGCCGAAGGGGACTACGACGAAGCACTCTACGAACTGGAAACCCTGCTGCACATCCATCCCTGGCAAGAAGCAGCCCTGGCTTACCAACCGGAAGTCGCCCTGCTGGCGAACCGTCCGGGACTGGCCGTGCTCTACAGCCAGCAATACCTGCTTTATTACCCCGGCAGCGCGACGGGATGGTACTGGCTGGGACGCGCACGCGAAGCCGAGAACAAAGATTCGCTGGCGCTGACAGCCTACGAACGCGGTCTACAGGCCGAGGAAACCGACCCCGGAATCGACCTGATTCTGCGGCAGCGGGCGGAATTGTACGCACGCCTGGGCGAAACCCGTCAGGCGCTGGATGACCTGGAACGGGCACTGGAACGCACCGATGACCCGGCGCTGCGCCTGCGTCGCGCCGAGATTGCCGCCGCCGCAGGGGAATACGACCTCGCGCTGGAAGACCTGCGCGACCTGGAAGGCAGCGGCGTGCTTGCAGATGAAGTCCTGCTGCTGCACGAGGCTGACTGGCTGCTGCAACGCGCCGACGAAGGCGATATTGATCTGGCGCTGGCAATCGCCACTGACCTGAGAACGGATGAGACCCTGCCCGACCCGCTGCGCGACGATGTGCAGATCACGCTGGCCCGCGCCTACCTGGCGCAAGACGACAGCGCCAGCGCCCTCGAAGCCCTGGAACGCGACGATATCGCAATCGACCTCACGCCGGAAGTGCACTATCTACGCGCTCGCATCTTCGCTACACGCGCAACACAGACGGGCAGCACAGTCGATTACGAGGCGGCGCTGCAAGAATACGAGTTGCTGCTCACGCTTGGTCAGGTCGTCGATTATCCCTTCCTGGAAGCCGCCGCCGAGCAATATGCAGCCATTCTCGAACGCCTGGGAGGACGCTGAACGGAAACGCCCCTTTCTTGGAAGTCGCGTAGTATTCACAGTTTCCAATAGACAGCTTACCCGTAAATATGCATAATCGGGTAGAGAGCAATCTGTAGTTACCTTCGTGAAGGGGTTGACCGTGGCAACGACAACAGCATCGCTCCCCGAACAGCGGCGCGCGGATATGCGCTGGCTGTGGAGTTTCGTCGCCCAACATCGCTTCGCCGCCATCATGGCGCTCATCACGGGCGCAATCGGCGGCATTGCCCAGGCTTTCGAGCCGTATCTGGTCGGGATCATCATCGACAACATCACACAAGACGGCGTGGTGATGGCGCAACTCATCCAGCAAATCCTGGTCTTGTTTGCGCTTTCCGGCATCGGGGTGCTGATGTTCTTCGGACAGCGCTATTACAGCGGACAGGTGGCCTACGCCGTCCATTACGACATTCGCAAAACCGTCTTCGACAATATGGTCACCCTGGATCAGTCGTTTTACAAGCAGTACGCCACCGGTGACCTCATCAGCCGCATGTTCAGCGACCTCAACTGGGTCTGGCGCTTGCTGGCGCTGGGCTTCAATCGCGGAGGCAACGCAATCGCGGGCTTGATCATGACCTTCATTCTGCTGGCAACGGTGGATATTCGCCTGACAATCGTGACTTTCATCGTCCTCTCGATCAGCACGGCCTTCCAGATGCGCGCCGGGTTATACCTGGTACCCGTCTCGGAGCGCGTACAGGATCAAGCGGGGGTGATTTCCGCCCTGGTGCAGGACAGCGTATCCGGGATTCAGACCATCAAGAGCTTCGGGCGCGAGAAGCACGTCTCCGAAAAATTCATGGAGGAAAACCGCGAGTTCCGCCAACGCTGGCTGTTCTTCAAACGGCGCAATGAACCCGTCGGCATGCTGCCACAGATGATCAGCTACCTCACACAGGGCATCGTCGTGCTCTTCGGCGGCCTGCTGACGATCAACGATCCGGCATTCAGCATCGGCAACTTCGCCCAGTTCTTGCTCTACCTGAGCTTCATCAGCCGCGTGCTGCTGATGATCGGCACGACGTACCAGCGCTACATGCAGACTCGTGGGGCTTTCCAGCGCATCACGCCGCTCTTGCAGCAGGCCAATATTCGGGATGGTGAGAAAGCCGCGCCGCTGCCCCAGGCCAACGGCGACATCCGTTTTGAAGGCGTGAGCCTGCAAGAAGAAGGCAAGTGGCTGCTGCGCGACATCAACCTGCACATTCCCAGCGGCTCGGTGGTGGCGCTCGTCGGACCGACGGGCAGCGGCAAGTCCGTGTTGGTGAATTTGCTCTCCCGCGTGAGTGATCCGCAGGAAGGCCAGGTCTTGATCGACAACCAGGATGTGCGTGACCTGAAATTGGATGATCTGCGCAAGGCCATTGCCTATGTACCGCAGCAGACGTTCCTCTTCAGCCAACCGCTGCACGAGAACGTGCGCATGGGGCAGCCGGACATCACAGAGGCCGATATTGAACGTGCCATTCATATCAGCCGCGTCAGCAACGATCTGCCACAGATGCCCGATGGCCTGGAGACACTGGTTGGCGAAAGGGGCGTGATGCTCTCCGGCGGACAAAAGCAGCGCGTTGCCATCGCCCGCGCCATCGCTCGCAACCCAGCCATCCTGGTGCTGGATGACGCCCTCAGCAGCGTGGATACGCACACGGCTGCCGAAATCCTCAACGACATGCGCCAGGTCTTGAACACGCGCACCAGCATCCTGATCGCGCACCGCATCGCCACCGTGAAAGACGCAGACTTCATCATCGTCATGGATGGCGGGCGCATCGTCGAGCAAGGAACGCATGATGAACTCATCGCGCTCAACGGCCTCTATGCAGGCATGGTCGAACGCGAGGCACAGCAAGAAGGGGAAATGCTGGTATGAGCCAAATTTCGGTTACAACGAGCCATTACACGACAGAAGACGACAAACCCAAAATCGCCAAGATCAGCGACAGCTACCTGATCCGCATGTTGTGGCGCTTCCTGCGCCCTTACTCGTGGCAGATCCTGGCGGTGATTGTGCTGCTATTCGTGGTCAGCGGCCTGCAACTCCTGCTGCCGATCTTGATCCAGCGGGCAGTCGATGGCCCCATCGCCAATGAGAACATCGAAGGTCTGATCCCACTCGGGACAGCTTACATCACGACGATCTTCTTCATTTTCGGCCTGCGCTTCGGTTACCTCTACTGGCTGGCGACCATCGGGCAGAATGCCCTGATGCACCTGCGCCAGGAATTGTTCGAGCACATCCTCAAGCAGGATTCGCGCTACTTCAACAACACGCCCGTCGGCAAGATTGTCTCGCGCATGTCCAACGACATCGAAGCGCTGACGGAACTGCTCTCGACCAGCATTGTGTTGGTGGCGGCGAATATGGTCACGCTCTTCGGCATTGTGGTCGTGATGTTCGCACTCAACTGGCGTCTGGCGCTCATCAGCCTCGCCGTGATCCCGGTGATGATGGCGCTGAGCCTCTTCTTCCGGGGCAAAATCCGCCTGATCGCCAGCCGCTTCCATAAGATCATGGCAGCTTACCAGGCCTTCCTGAACGAACAGTTCAACGGCATGTTGGTCGTGCAATTGTTCGGACGCCAGCAGAAGACTCGCGACGATTTCGAGATCATCAATAAAGACTACTTCAACGCGCACATCGACATCCGCGATGTCTACACCTACTACGCCTCGGCGCTGCAAATCATGACCACCGTCGGTCTGGCCTTAGTGCTCTGGGGCGGTGGGTACGGTGTGCTGGCGCAGTGGCCAGGAGTCACCATCGGCTTGTTGATCGCCTTCATCGAATATGTGCGCCAGAGCTTCGAGCCAATCTTGCAACTTTCGGAACAATTCGCGCAGATTCAGACGGCCTTCAGCGCGGGTGAACGCATCGCCAGGATGCTCAATCAGGAGTCGGAAATTCAGGAGACGAAGAACCCGCAGACCGTCGAAAACTTCGACCAATCGGTTACCTTCGAAAACGTGACCTTCGGCTACGATCCAGCACATCCGGTGCTGAAGAACATCAACTTACGGGTCGAACCGGGGACGCGGGTCGCCATCGTGGGCGCAACAGGCGCAGGCAAGACGACGCTCGTCAAGCTGCTCTCGCGCTTTTATGACGTGGACGACGGCAGCATCAAGGTCAGCGGCGTCGATATTCGCGACCTCAGTTCGGCGGATTTGCGGCGCTTCGTGAGCGTCGTGCCGCAAGACCCTTACTGCTTCAACGGCACAATCGCGGATAACCTGCGGCTCTTCGACAATCAGGTGACGCTGCAACAGATGCAGGAAGCGGCGGAGGTCGCCTGTGCCAAGCCCTTCATCGAAGCCCAGCCGGACGGCTACGACTTCGAGCTGCTACCCGGCGGCGGCAACTTGAGCCAGGGGCAGCGCCAGCTTCTTGCACTGGCACGCGCCTTGATCCACAGCCCGGAGAGCATCCTGGTATTGGACGAGGCTACCAGCAGCATCGACACGGAAACGGAAGCGTTGATCCAGACCGGGTTGGAGCGCATCCTGGCGAACCGCACCAGCTTCATCATCGCGCACCGCCTGAGCACGGTGCGCGATGCGGATCGCATTCTGGTGATGAAACAGGGGCAGATCATCGAAGATGGCACGCACGACGAACTGCTGGAACTGGGCGGGATGTACGCCACACTCTACTATCGTCAGTTCACCGATCCCGATGCCAGCATCGACGAACTCTTGCAGGAAGGTGCCACACCTGCGGGAAAACGCGCGGGCTGAACTAGTCGGCAATCGATCGCGCAATCTGGCGGGCGGCTTGCTGTCCTTCTTGCATCCGCGCCGCCAGATCATCGCTTCCGGGCCGGGATGGCGGACTGCCGTAGTCGCTGCCGACCAGCGCGATTTGCGGCGGCAGGCGCTTCTTCACGGTGGCGATGGCCTGCTGGTAGGCCGTAGCATCAACGGGCAGCCTCAGCGCTTCGGCCTCGGCGCTGATGAGCTGCGTCGTCGGCTCTGGCATTGCACAGCGCTCACGCAGCGCCCCGACCAGGGCCTCGTCTGGCTGCTCGGCACGGATGCCGACCTGCACCAGCTTCTGCCCCGCCGGAACGCGCTCCGCGAGCCGCGTCTGCTGGATGAAGGCCACTTCCGGGGTAGCTTCCAGTTCGTCCAGGTCAGCCTCAATGGGAAGCCCCCAGGACACCCGCTGGACGGCCTGCGTCTGTAAGGCCAAGAAGGTTTCGGTGATCTCGGTGATGTAACCATAGAAGAGGCGTTCGGCGTAGGTCAGCGGCACGGTGATGATGAGTCCCCTGGCCCGCAGCAGCAGACCATTCTCCAGGCAGACCCCACAGTCCCCCTCTTCCAACTGCCCCACGCTGCTGACCGCCATGCGCATCAGGCGCGGCGCTTCAAGCTGCCTTTCCAGCGCATCAACCAGGGTTTGCGTCCCCTGTCGGAAAAGCGCCTGCCCCCCCTCCCGATGCAGCGCCTGCCCCAAACCCAGTGCGTCTAGCTGCGTGGCGTCGAAGGTATCCGCCAGCGCGAAGGCTCCCGCGTCCATCACGAATCCATCCTGATGCACGCTGCGGATGCTGCCCCCCACCCGCCGCTTGACCTCGATCAGCGTGGTTTTGAGTCCCTGGCGTTCCAGTTCGTGGGTGGCTGCCAGCCCGGTCAGGCCAGCGCCGATGACAATTGCATCTGGCATACTGTGGGAATTCCTCTAACGTTCACTCCGATTTGCGCTGCACCTCAGCGCAGGGTCGCCGTCGCCAGCACGGCGTCATGCGTAGGCGAATACAGCGCCAGAATCGGATAGCGGCTGAAATCCACTGCTTCGGGCAGTTGGTAGGTCTGCGCACCGACGTTTCCACGTAATTCGCCAATTTCGATGTAGTCGAAGCCCACACCGCGCTCATCCAGCGGGTCAGGGTTGCGCGTCAGGATCAGGTGCACATCCGGCGCGCGCGTGCTACGAAAATCCGGCTCCAGGCGCAAGAGTCGTTCCTGCGTCGGCAGTTGGTAGATGGTCAATGTACCTTCGGCCTGCCGCACGGAATCTACCGAAGCAAATTCCGCGTCAGCGATCACCTGCGCCCCGGCGGGTGGCTCGAAAGGCTGGTCACTTTCCGGGGCGAGTTGGTCTTCCTGGAGCAACCGCGCCTGTACCAGCGCCTGCGCCCACTCTGGCTGCGGATCAATCTCGGCTTCGGCGTCCCCTTCCAGGATGGTGAAATACACCTCGCGTTCTTCGGCGGGCAAGGCCAGGAATTCTTCCTGCGCTTCCCGGGGCAAACCAGGGAAGACCTGCCCGGTCACCGAATCGGGATTCACAATCGGCCACCATTCCGGTACTGTCCAGACAGCGACCACCAGCAGAGCCATGACCCCAATGAGGAAGAGCCGAAAGCGCGTATCCATGCCGTAATCCCTACCTCGTCTACGTCGAAACCTACAGCCCGCTACTCTACTGCCTGCGCCGGGGACATTCAACATAGAAAAGCATCAGCGCGATTCTACGTTGCGGATTCGCGACGGGGTCGGTAAAGTCCCGGCCATGAATACAGGTCACGGTAGAGGACGCATACCATGAGCAATGAATCGGGCGAACCGCAAGAACTGCGCATGAACATCCCGCAGGTGGGCACATTCACCGCGAAATTTGATCCAGCGCAGCCGGCGGCTGGCGAGACAATCGCCACACGGCAGCACATGCTGGACGGCAAGCAACAATACACATCGCTGACAGGCAAGCTGCCGATTGAGGTCAAGCTGAAGAATGACGAAGAGCCGACAAAGGCGCACATCTTCTTCACGGCCTATCTGTTGGATGGCGAAGACGCGCTGAATCGCCCGCTGATGTTCGTCTTCAACGGCGGCCCCGGGTCATCGTCCGTCTGGCTGCACCTGGGCGCAGTCGGCCCCAGGCGCGTGAAGATGCAGCGCGAAGGCTGGATGCCTGCACCACCGTACCAACTCCTCGACAACGAGCACACCTGGCTGCACGATTACGATCTCGTATTCATTGATCCGGTGGGGACAGGCTTCAGCCATGCAGAAAAAGCCAAGGACGACAAGAAGTTCTGGAACATCCACAACGACATCACGTCGCTGACGGAATTCATTCGGCGCTTCCTGACGAAGTACGAGCGCTGGCAATCGCCGCTCTTCCTGGCGGGTGAAAGCTATGGCACGACGCGGGCTGCCGGGCTGGCGGGGAAGCTCTTCGAAAAAGGCATGGCGCTCAACGGATTGGTGCTGCTCTCCCCGGTGTTGAACTTCCAGACGCTGCGCTTCACCCAGGGCAATGATCTGCCCTACATGCTCTACCTGCCGACCTATGCCGCGACCAGGTGGTACCATGACCAGCCGCTGGAGAGCAAGCGGGGTGACGAACCTCTCGCGCAGTGGCTGGCGGAAGAAGTGCGCCCCTGGGCAGAAGGGGCTTACAGCACAGCGCTGATGCAGGGCGAGCGGCTCAGCGATGAAGACCGCGAGGCAATCCTCGCCAGGCTGGAACGCTATACGGGACTCGGGCGAGAATACCTCGACCAGAGCGACCTGCGCATCAACATCCAGCGATTCTGCAAGCAGTTGCGCCGCGATGAGGGGCTGACGGTAGGCCGCCTGGACAGCCGCTTCGTGGGGGTGGATGCGGTGACTGTCGCTGAGTTCCCGGAGTTTGACCCTTCCTACAGCGCGATTCTGCCGCCCTTCACCACGACCTTCAATCATTATGTGCGGAAAGACCTGGGCTACGAAGACGACCAGGAGCGCGAATACCAGATTCTGAGCTTTGAAGTCAATCGTGGCTGGACGTTCGACGAAGGCCTCTTCCCGGATACGAGCGCCGCCCTGCACAGCGCCATGAAGCAGAATCCCTACATGCAGGTCTTCGTCGGCATGGGGTATTACGATCTGGCGACGCCTTTCTTCGCCATCGAATACACGCTCGATCATCTGGGTTTGCAGCAAGTTGCGGATCGTCAGGCGGCATCGGGGCAGCATACAGCGGCACTGGCGCAACGCATCCACCGCGCATACTACGAAGCCGGGCACATGATGTACCTGGATCAGGACTCGCTGGTGAAGCTGGGAGAGGACATCCACAAATTTCGCAGCGCCGCGCTGCCACAGAAGGGGTGACGAATGACGCGCGATCCTGGCAGCGAATTGGGCGAACTCCTCGGCCTGCGACCGGGATTCCGCGCGATCTTCCTGCACGCCCCGGGCTACTACACGAAGCGGCTGGGGGCGCTGCTGGATGACCTGACAACGCCAGCCGAACTGAGTCCGCACAGCCTGGACTTCGTACAGGGCTTCTACCTGCGTCAGTCTCGGCTTGCCGAAGAACTGCCCGCATTGGTGACGGCATTGGTGCCGCGTGGGGTTCTCTGGCTCTGCTGGCCTACCGCTAAAAGCAAGCGCGCGCATGACCTCAGCGAAGAGGCCGTGCGCGAGGCCGGAACCGCAGCCGGATGGCGGGAGATGCAGGTCGCCTGGGTGGATGCCGTCTGGCTAGGGATGCGCTTCGCCGCAGGGCGCACCTAGCTACTTCTTCACTTTGCCATCCATGCGCACGACACGCGGCGCGAATTGGCCCACAACATCCACCAGGTCGCTCTGCGCGGCAATCACCGCTTCGATGTTCTTATAGGCCTGGGGGGCTTCGTCCAGGTCGCCGCCCATGAGTTTGATGCCGCGTTCTTGTAGATAGCTCTTCTGCTGCGACCGGGTGATGCTCTGCTTGGCTTGCCGACGACTCATCACGCGCCCTGCGCCGTGCGAAGCGGAATTGATGGACTCCATCACCCCACGTCCACGCACGACATAGCCCGCATCTCCCATCGAACCGGGGATGATCCCTAGCACCCCGGCACCTGCCGGAGTCGCGCCTTTGCGATGTACGATCACCTCATGCACCATGCCATCCGGATCAACGTAGGTTTCTTTCCAGGCGAAGTTGTGGTGGTTCTCCACCGTTGCGACGGGCTTGATGCCAGCCGCCCTGGCGACGCGCTGGTGAATCACGGCATGGTTGGCTGCGGCGTAGCGCCCTGCCAGTTGCATCGAACGCCAGTATTCCTGCCCGATTTCGCTATCCAGCGGCAGCCAGCCCAGGTGCTGCACCTCTTTTTCGAGATGGTGCATATGGCTGGCAATCTCTGAGTAGTAATTGGCGATGGCGTAACCGACCCCGCGCGACCCACTGTGCGAGAGCAGCGCCAGATAGTTACCCTGCTTCAGGCCGAGGACATCATCGTCCGCCAGCAGTTCGAACGCGCCCCATTCCACGAAATGGTTGCCCGATCCACTGGTGCCAAGCTGCGCATAGCCCTTATCCTTCAGCGAACGCAACTGGCGCGTCTCTTCCCAGGTCGGATCATCCATGACTTCGTGCTCGGAGCGGTCGTACTGGTCAAACGTGCTCCCCGCGCCGAAGCGTGTCTGCTCGACCAGCGCCTTTTCGAAGCGCCCCGGTCTCTGCCCCAGCACGATGGACGATTCGGGGAAGATCGACAGGCGCATGCGGCAGGCAATATCCACGCCCACCGCGTAGGGAATCACCGCACCCCGGGTGGCGAGAACGCCGCCAATGGGCAGGCCATACCCCAGATGCGCATCGGGCATGAGCGCCCCGGCAACCGTGATCGGCAGGCGCATCGCGTTATTCATCTGCATGCGAGAGCCTTCGTCAATGTATTCTGCACCCCAGGTCTTGTAGGGCAGTGGCTTCTCTCGCAGCGGCTGGTAATCCATCATGGTTTGCTCATCTCACAAATCGCTCTCTACGGTTAACAATAGACCACAAGAGGTCAGCATGTCAAGCTGTTACGGCTGATTCGGGCATTGTGTGCTAGGCTCGGAGAGAAGTTTCGATCCAGGAACACCATGCAGAGACCATCATGCTCGAATTTCTGGCTTTCCTCGCCGTGATTGGCGGCATTGGCTATGTAGGCATTCGCCGAGGCGCACGGATGCAAGCCTTCCTGCACTCGCTGGCGCTGACCGAGCCGATTTACTTGAGCCATCCCTGGGAACTGGCACGCTACGAAGTGGTGCAGCCGGGGCAAAGGGCGCGTTGGCGTCGTGGGGTGCTGATCCTCACCCATAAGCGGCTGGCACTCTATAACACATCCGCCACAGCAGGTGACGCCCCCTTGTTTCACGCTGCGCCGGACGAAATTCAGGGCTTCTGGCGTCCGGTGAAATACCAGGACGGGGTCAACGAAATCTGGGTTCACACGCAAATCGGCGTCACCTGGGCAACCCTCAAGCTGCGGCTGCGCAAGACGGAAATGCAGCGGCTGGTGAGGGCGCTGAAAGCCATCACCACCGAGGAGCAAATCAAAGCCTATCGCCGCCGACGCCCTTACATCCACCGCGGCCCCACCCCGGCCTACCCCGCAAAGCAGACGCTGCAAGGCGCATGGGAACTGTACGATCCGGTGCGGCTGTACTTGATGCCGCTGTCGCTGGTGGTCTTCCAGGGCGACGAGGTGCGGGATGTGCTGCCGCTGGCGGAGATGCAGCGAATCGCGGCCTTGCGCCGGATGGAAGGTGGCGAACCCGCTGGGCTGGTGCGCTTTGCAATGGACGAGGCGGATTATGCCTTCGCCCTGCAAGACTACGAAGCCTGGGCCACTGACCTGGCAGAAGCCGCCAAACGCACCCTGGAAGACCCGCTGGAGCGCAAACGCAAGAGCAAATCAGACGACGAGGACGAAGAGGAATAACACTTCTTGAACATGCTTTGTCCGATTGCGTAGAACGCTCTATAATCAATGCGTGTTGGCCTAGCAATGCATACCCGGAAAGGCAGAAGCGCGTGGCGAATTACGAACAGGTCAAGAAGCTGCTGAAAGACAATTACGAACTGGCGGGATTCGATGTCGTCGAAGAAGAATCCGAGGTCGGCGATACCATCCTGCGCTATCCCGAACCGGGCGCGTTCGATGTCACGCTCAAACTGACCCGCGACGACATCCAGGAATATGGCGAACTACTGGACGCCCGCAACGAATTCGCTGCCGCGCCCTACCCCACCAGCCTCTGCCGCACGAACTTCCGCGAACAACTGCTGCTCTCGCTCGACCCACAGCTTGATGAAGACAGCCTGCACGACCTCGTATTCCAGCCAGCCGGGGCGGGCGAGATGTACGTGGAGATCGACCGCGTTTCGCTGGTCTTCGCCAATTATTTCCGCTTCGAGCCGGGATACATGCAGCTTTGCATTGATCGCATCTATGACGTGCCACAGCGCCTACGAGCTGGCTCCAATACGCAACCATTGGATATTCGCCACACTTTCGCGCGCCCACTGAGTATGCGCGTCTTCAAGATTGGCGCGGCGACGCTGGAAGAAGCCACTGCCGTTTCTGATGAGTGGATTGAGAGCAGTCTCTTCACCCTGGCTTACGAGTACGAATTGCCGCTGCTGGTGGCGCAGGATTGGCCGACTTCCAACGCCGTCCGCCGCCAGAAGTTGCAGCGCCTGAGCCTGCGTGCGCAGCGCGTCATCGTGCCCGATGCCGGCTTCCGTCGTGATCTGGTGCAGTTGTACCAGGCCGGGATCGCCAGCCCCCTGCCGACTCAGCAATTCCTCTCGTTCTTCCAGGTGTTGGAGTTGTTCTTCCAGGAAGTCGATCACGCCGGGGCGTTCACCGCACTGGAGAATCTGCTGCGCGACCCGGACTTTGAAGCGGATGACGAGACGCTACGCGAGATTGTGCAGATTGTGGAGACTTACAAGACGCATGCCAGCAGCCGCGACTTGCTCGAACTGCTGATTCGGCAGTATGTCCCCAGCGCTGAGATCAAAGCCTTCATCGAAACCAATAACGGTTCCGCAGAAGAGAACATTCGCGCCCTGGCAACCCGCCTGCAAGACCTGCGCGATTCGATTGTGAACGTCGGTGCGGGTGCGCCGCCAGTGTACGTGAACAGCGCTGAAATCAAGCGGGATGTGCCGCTCGTGAAATTCCTGGCGGAAAAGGTAATTCTAGCGACGGGTCAGGCGTGAGGGTTATCCTGTATCATCTTCTGGGATATCCTCATCATTTGTGTGCGGATCAGGATCAGCACTTTCTGCCGCGCTTCATACTTGCTCATACCATCTCAGCCTCGCTTGGCTTTTTCGGTACTCCCCAGGCGGCGATAATTGGCGAGCAAGAAAACTGTCGCTGCCACCCCCATCGCCATGCTGAAGATGAAGGTTGCGCGCGGCCCGTACGTGTCGTAAATCCAGCCCGCGATGGGACTGGTCAGCAGCATGGAGAGCGCGGGCATGGTCACGGTGATGAGCGCCCGGTTCGTCGCCACGTTGACGGGCTTGCTGACGCGGGCGATGATGATGGTGATGCCGACGGTGAACGCCGTGAACCCCATCGCTCGCGCAATTTGCAGGGCAATCAGCGACGGCACATCCGGCACGAAGGCAAAGAGCAGCCACTCGAGCGACATCGAGAACATGCCGAAGATCAACACCTTGCGAATGCCCCAACTGTTGATGAAACGGTCAATGTAGAGCATCGGCAGCAGTTCGGCGAAGGCAAAAATCGCCGCGTGAATGCCGATTCGCTCTGGCGGGATGCCCAGGCCCTCGCGCATGTAGATCCACATGAAATTGCTGTAGGCATTCAGCCCGGTGAAGAAAAGAAACTGTGAGATCATCAAGATGTAAATGGCCGGATTTCGCGGCGCGGTCTCGTCGGTCTCATCTTCCTCGCCCCGGTCTGTCGCCACTGGCAGGGCGTTGGTATACGGCAGCATTCCCAGGCGCAGCAGCCCTGATGTGAAGAAGGCCAGCGGATAAGAGCCGATGGCGATCACAGCGCCGCTGATGACAGTCGCCAGCGCCCAGCCGACACTGCCCCATAGCCGCACCTTGCCGAAAATATCGCGCTTCAGTTGATCCAGCCGCGTGATGGTGAGCTGCGAGAGCATCTCCAGCATGCCGCGCGTCGTGATGGCGCTCAGGGTGAAGGCCCCGCCGACGATCAACGGAAGACGGAAGAAAGCCAATGTGAATTGCGAAATCCCTACGGCGATGATCTGCCAGCGATGCACCAGACGATGACGCCGCTGGCGATCAGCCCAGGCGTTGATCATGGGATTCAGCAGCAGTTCCAGCAGCGCCCCCACGCTCACCAGAATTCCGATGGCTGTTGCGCTCAGGCCAATCTCGCGCAGGTAGATATTCAGAAAGGGTGCGGCGAACCCCAGTGCAGCGAAGTTGAGGAAGCTGAGCAGCGCCAGGGTACGGATCGTCTTGCTCTTTGCGTCGGGTGCGGTGCGTCTCAGGATCAGGTTGCCGAGATGTGCCATGTGCGATCAATCCCCCATTCATTACAGGCGGCGCCCAGCAGATAACTGCCCGATTGTACGCCCGTGAGGAATGCAAATACAGTGAGGTCGTGTTAAGGAATGATCAGGATTCGGCGAAGAGTTCTCCGAGGAGTCCATCACACCCAACGCGAGTCATAGATGAATGATGACGAATCCAGTGTTATACTCCTGCGCAGGAATCCACAGGCAGAACACAACACAGGAAAGTGCTATGGCTGCAAGCGATTGGCAAACTATCATCGGCCTGGAAGTCCACGCCGAAATGCTCACGGAAACCAAGATGTTCAGCGCCTGCCCGGTGGTGGATAGCGTGAATTCGCTGCCGAATACCGCCGTTGATCCCCTCTCGTTGGGGATGCCGGGGACGCTGCCCGTCATCAACAAAAAGGCCATGGAATACGGCATGATGGTCGGGCTGGCCTTGAACTGCGAAATCCCACCCTTCAACCAGTTCGCCCGCAAGAATTACTTCTACCCCGACCTGCCCAAGGGCTACCAGATCAGCCAGTACGATCACCCGCTGGCAGTGAATGGCTACATTGACATCGAACTGGAAGACGGCAGCATCAAGCGCATCCACGTGCGCCGCGCCCACATGGAAGAAGATACGGGCAAGCTCTCGCATTGGGGCAAGAGTTCCCTGGTGGATTACAACCGCGCGGGCGTGCCGCTGCTGGAAATCGTCTCCGAGCCGGATATCCGCAGCAGCTACGAGGCCGAAGCCTACGCCCGCAAGCTGCGCACGATCCTGCAATTCCTGGGCGTGAATCACGGGGATATGTCCAAGGGCGTGCTGCGTTTTGAAGCCAACGTCAGCGTGATGCACAAAGACGACACCGAATTCCGCCAGCGCACCGAGATCAAGAACCTCAACAGCATCCGCAGCATGGTGCGTGCCATCGACGCCGAAGTGAAGCGCCAGATCAAAATCTATGAGAAGGGCGAGGCAGTCAAACCCGCGACCCTTGGCTGGGATGAAGCCGCCGGAAAGATCATCATCCAGCGCTACAAAGAACGTCCGGATGAATATCGCTACTTCCCGGAACCCGACCTGCCCATCGTGGAAGTCAGCCGCGAATGGGTGCAGGAAGTGCGCTCTCGCCTGCCGGAACTGCCGGAAGCCAAGCGCCGCCGCTTCGTGGAAGCACTCGGCCTGACGGAATATGACGCGGGTGTGCTGGTCGCGGATAAGGCCATCGCCGATTATTTCGAGCAAGTGCTGACGGAATCCGGCGTAGACGCAAAAACGGTCGCCAACTGGGTGACGGGCGAGTTGTTCCGCCTGCTGAACGAAGAGAAGATCGACCGCGAAGAGATTGGCAACACCAACATCAGTGCGCCCAATTTCGCCGCGCTCATCAAGCTGGTGGATGAGGGCACGATCAACGCGCAGACCGCCCGCAAGAAGGTGCTTCCGCTCATCTGGGAAACGGGCAAGGCCGCGCAGCAAATCGTCGATGAAGAAGGGCTGGCGCAGGTCAGCGATGAAGGGCTGATCGGCGAGAAAGTGCAGGAAGCGATTGACGAGAATCCTGACATGGTGGAGAAGTACCTGGCGGGCAACGATAAGCTCATCAACGCCATCTTCGGGCAGGCCATGCGCAAATTGCAGGGCAAGGGCGACCCGGGTGTGGTGCGCAAAATCCTGCAAGAAAAACTCGCCGCACTGCAATAGCAGCAGCCTGGGGTTCGATCTCGTCGAACCCCTTCGGAAACCTCGTAGTGCCCTAGCGCTCCATCTGCCAGATGGGCTGCCCGTCAATCAGCAGCAGGACGGCACCCGGCTCCAGCAGAAGCTGCGGTTCATCCGCCCCGGCGGTGAGGGGCGCACTGGCCGCTTCGCAGAACATGCCCACCGCATTGCAGGCGTAAATCGAATAAGAGCCTTCGTCTGGGCCAGCCTGTTCTGCAACTACGTGGAACACCTGGGCAGGGGCTGGCTGCGTCTCGTGCAGGGACTGACCGGGATAGAGCCAATTGCTGACCAACACCGTGCCCGCGCCGAAGGCAACCGTCATGCTGGTGACGATCATGGCGTGCGTCAGGCTGGCGCGGGCGCGGAAGATGCCATATGCCAGCAGCGCGAAGACCACAATCGTGATGAAGCCGGCGACGGGATGCACGGTATAGCAAGCCAGTACCAGCCCGGCGAAGACGCACCCCACCAGCAAGCCCCCGAAATCGACATCATCCAGCGAGAGACGCGGCACGAAACTGCGCCACACAAACGCCGCCACCCCCAGCACTACCGCCAGCACGAGGGCGATTCCGTCTGAAAAGCCATTTTGCAGGAAGCGCCAGCCCAGCCAAGCCAGCAGATCATCGAGGATATAGGCGAAAGAAAGCAGGAGAACAGCGAAAGTCAGGACTTGTAACGGTAAAAGCAGGGGGGTCTCTAATTGTTTATTCATCGGTATTCATCCAAAACCATCCATCTTCGGCTCCATTATACGGTATAGTCAACAGAAATGGTCAGCCATCTCGCACACGAAAGACGACATCGACGATGAGCGCACCCCTGACCCTGTATTTGATCCGGCATGGTGAAGTGCACAACCCGGAAAAAATCCTATATGGACGTATGCCCGGATTCGGCCTCAGCCAGAATGGACGCCAGCAAGCGGTTGCCGCAGGGCGGGCGCTGGCGGAAGTGCCGCTGGACGCGCTCTACAGCAGCCCGATGCAGCGAGCACAGGAGACCGCCGCCCTCATCGCCGAACAGCATCCCCACGAACTCGCCATCCAGACCGACGAACGGTTGAACGAATGTTACACGCCCTTCGATGGCACGCCCTTCGCGGAACTGGAGGCCATCATGCTGGATATTTACGACGGCAATGAGCATCCGTATGAGCAACCGCGCGACCTGCGACGACGCCTGCTGAGCTTCTTCGCTGATGTACGCGCTGCACACCCCGGCGGGACGGTCGTTGGCGTCACGCATGGGGACATCGTGGTCGCGGCCTTCATGTATGCCAGGGGGCAGGACGAAAACGACATCGGACGCAGCCGCCACCAGCCAGATCACTGGAACCGACTCAGCGACCTGGGACTGCCGGAACGATACCCGGCAACGGCATCGCTCTCGAAAATCGTCTTCGCAACAGATGACGTAGAAGAAGTCCCGACGTATACTTACATCAGGCCGTATTGAGCGGTCGCGCGAGCTATGGATGCCGCCTATTTCATGGTGACATCCATCATGCGAGTTGCAGTACCTTTGTTTTTTATTTCTTCAGTACGCTATGAGCATCTAGCAGAGTAGATGCCTTAGCCCGTTCGTGAAAGGGTAATTAGATGTTTGAAAATGTTGTTGTTGAGCAATGGATGTCGTCCAACGTTATCTCCACCAAAGTGGGGACGCCCATCAACGAAGCACATCAGGTGATGAAGGAAAACAACATCCGTCGCCTGCCTGTGGTCGATAAGGGACGTCTGGTCGGCCTGATTACGATTGGTGATGTGCGCGAAGCCAGCCCGTCCGACGCAACGACCCTCAGCATCTGGGAGTTGAACTATCTCTGGTCTCAGCTCACCGTTGATAAGGTCATGACGCGGAACGTGATGACGGTCACGCCCAGCACGCCGATTCTTGATGCCGCCGAGATGATGCTCGAACATAAGATCAGCGGTCTGCCCGTCGTGGACGAAAAGGGCGCTCTGATCGGGATCATCACTGAGAGCGATATTTTCCGTATGCTCGTTCGCAATCGCCTGCCGCAATCCACTAGCTAGGCACTTGCGGTTCGCTGTCCGGGCTCCGTACAGCATGGATTTCTGGAAGGAGAGTAGGCAGCATCGGCTGCCTCAATCGCAGATGAATGTACTGGATGTGATGACAGCAAACCCCATAACCGTACGGGCGGATCAGTCGCTGCATGTGGCCCTGGAATTGATGCAGGAGCACACCTGCAAGCACTTACCCGTCCTCAGCAATGGTTCTCATCTGGTCGGCGTCGTGAGCGACCGAGATTGTCGCCATGCCTTGAACTCGCCATATATCATGCGCGAGCGCTGGCAGGATGAAGATTTGATCGACCATTTACAGGTGCGCGCGGTCATGACCCCGGCGCCTATCGTCGTGGAGCCAAACGCACCTGCGGCGGATGCAGCCCGCTTGATGCTTCAGCATCGTATCGGCTGCCTGCCCGTCATGCGTGCAGAGACGCTCGTAGGCATCGTGACCCGCTCGGATTTGTTGGTCGCCTTCATGAACATGCACCGCTATTATGAACGCCTGGGCGCGGATTAACGATCCTGCGTCATTCTTCAAAGATCATCTTCTCATATCCGTTTTCGTGGCCTTGCGCAGTGCAAGGCTTTTTGCTTTCGCAGGTTTCTGGCGCGAAACAACGTATGCGGGCGGCCTGGGGTGCCGCCCTGCTGTGACATGTGACAATACCTGGTTGAGGGATCTAGGCCGGGTATGACGGTCAGGCTTCTTCCGGGGTCACTTCTGCTTCTTCGTCGTCTTCGCCCTCTGCCCCCGGCTGCCAGACTTTGTCCGTGCGGTCAATGAAGAGCACGCCGTCCAGGTGGTCAATCTCGTGCTGGAAGACCCGCGCCAACCAGCCCCGTGCTTTGATGCGGATGTTCTTGCCTTCGCGGTTATTGCCCGTCACGACGACAGTCTCGTGCCGATTCACTTCGCCAACGAGGCCAGGAATCGAGAGGCAGCCTTCGATGCCGGAGACCATCTCGCGGCTTTCTTTGGTGATCTTGGGGTTGAGGAAGATGTGCAGCTTCCCGGCCTGCTCACCATATTCAGCGCGGTCTTCTTCCGTTTCGTCGGGGAGCCGCACCAGAATCAGGCGGCGGCTTTCGGCAACTTGCGGTGCCGCCAGGCCAACGCCCTGCGCATCCGCCAGCGTTTCGATCATATCATCGATCAGTTTCTGCAAGGCAGGATCATCAAATTTGGTGATCTTGTGCGCCTTTTTGCGCAGAATGGGATTGTCGGGTTGGATGATGGGTAAAATCGCCATGAGATTCAGCAACCTAAATTTTCGTTCGCTGCCTTTATCATACCGCGATTCAGCCGCCGCTCACAGGGACGAGCCGCTATCTTCTGCTGCCTTCGCGCTGTCGTATGCCACCATCTTGCGCAGGAACTGCTCCGCCGTCGCACGATCGCGAAAGACACGAGTGCGATCTTTGGTCAGAATCTGCGTCATGTAGGAAGCTTCCACCTCTGGCTTGACGATGACGAGCCAGCGTGTGTTGGCATGGTTCATCACTTGCAGCAGCAGCGGCAGATCGAGCAGCTTTTCTGGCACATAATTCGCTTCCATGAAATCCAGCAGGAAATACATCGGCTGTTCCTGGGCTGCACCCAGGTACTCCAGCATCGCCATCTTCAGATCAATGCTAGTGACCACGCCAGCGAAGTGAGTTTCCAGGATGTGTGGCTCCTGCAACCATCGCGTGCGAAACGCCATACCAATCTCCAGACTCTTCGCTTGAATGTACACTCAGTATACCGCAGAATCTCGTAAGCTTTCTTAAGAATTAGGGCGGCTGCGCGGGAACTTCGGCGGACGATCCGAATCATCGGCAGTTGGCGGTGATGGCGGCTGCGTTGACGCGCGTGGAACCGGGGGCTGCGGCTGATTCGGCAACGGCGGCAGATTCGGGTTGGGCGGCTGCGGGGGATACCCCTGTTGCTGCTGCGACGGATACCCCTGCGGGCGTCCCGGCTGCTGCGCGGGATAGCCCTGCCCCTGCTGCGGCGGATACCCCTGCGGGCGTCCCGGCTGCTGCGGCGGATAGCCCTGCCCCTGCTGCTGCGGCGGATAGCCCCGTCCCGGCTGCTGTGGCGGATACCCCTGCGGGCGCTGCTGTTGCTGTGGTGGACGCCCCTGGTAAGAAGCGTATGGGGACGGTGGCGAAACTGAGGGCTGGTAGGGTCGCCCGCTGGACATGCTTGGGCGAGCGGCTGGCTGCTGTGGACGGCCATCACGTGCCTGAAGCGATGGGTTTGCGGCGGCAGGTGGCTGCTGCGGCGGGTAGCCCTGCCCCTGCTGCGGCGGATAGCCCTGTCCTTGCTGCGGCGGATAGCCCTGTCCTTGCTGCGCGGGATAGCCTTGTTGCGGCGGGTAGCCCTGTCCTTGCTGCGCTGGATAGCCTTGTTGCGGCGGATAGCCCTGTCCTTGTTGCGGCGGATACCCCTGTCCTTGTTGCGGCGGATAGCCCTGTCCTTGTTGCGGCGGATACCCCTGCCCCTGCTGCGGCGGATAGCCTTGTCCCTGCTGCACTGGATAACCGTATTGATCGTGGTACAGGGAGAAGTATTCGCCGATCACTTTACGTTGCTGACGCTCCTGCTCCTCAGCTTCGCGCTGCTTGATGAGCGCCTGCCGACGTGAAATCTCGTTCTGGATCTCCTGTGGCTTGGCGACGTTATCGAAAAGATGATGCTCATCCGCGCCAACCAGGGCGACTCGGACATCCCCATACCCGAAAATCTGCTGCAACAAACCCCGCGTTTCCGCGACGACGTTATCCACCTGCCGCAACAGCAGTTGATCATCCTCGTATTGCAGCAGCAGCGGACGTCGCGAGAGGATCGTGATGTAATCGTCGGAGACGATGTAATAATCGTGCCGCCAGTCCCAATCCGCCAGGAACAGCCAGACAGCGCCGATGAGGAACATGACGAAGACGCCGACACCCCCCGCCAGTTGGAAGCCTTCCATCACGGGCAGGGTGAAGACGGCAATCGCTGCAACCCCCGCGATGAGCAACCAGAACAACGGACGCATGATTTTGGTGAACCAGAAGAGCCAGTGCGTGCGGTAGGCCGTACCACCGCCCTCGGTGCGGAAGCGGGTGACGAAAGGCGACAGCGGCCCGTCACCAATTTTGAAGACCTTCTCGATATTCGTCGCCGGGTCGCCGCCCGTCTGTACATTGGTGAGCTGCTGGCCTTGCGTTTGCGGTTCCCCCAGCCACTTATCGAGGTCGGCTCGCAGCGCCTGCCGTTCGCGCACCTTGACGCGCAGATTCTGCGTGCGCAGGTCTTCCAGAATCAACTCCTGGATCCCTTCCGGGTCGGGCATGAAATCCAGCATGAAGTTGCCCTCACGCCCTGCCGTCTTCAATTCGACGTTGCCGTAGCCCAGGATCAGCGCGAAGGGGTCGAAGCGCGGCAGGTCGGCGTTGGCTTCCTGAATGCTGGAGAGCGCAACTTCATTGCGCACTTCGCTGAAGGTCAGGATCGTGTGCGTGATGCGGATCACGCGCTGATCCGTGATAATGACCGAATCGTTCGCCCACTCGAAATACAGATAGACCGCGACTATGCCGGGGATGACGAAGAGCAGCGGCACCCAGGCCACCGAGAACATCGGCAGCGCGTAAATCAGCGCGATGAAGGGCACCAGCAGCAGCGGCACCCAGAGCCAACGGATATAGGCCCACCAGTGACGCCGCGTCATCAAGACGACGTGCTCGTTGGGACGCTGCGTCTTGAAGCGCACGGTACCCAGGTGATGTTCGCCGCCCGCTTTCAACCCCATCGTTTCCGCGATGTCGGCGTGGTAGGCCAGGACGTTGGCCATCGATTCGCGGCTGAGGAAGAGCGCCGTCACCGGCTGCACCGCTTGCAGAGTCGCGGTCTCGCGCCCTTCCTGGAAGAGTGCATTCTGGTTGATGTACTGCCCTTCGCGGATCACGCCCACGCTCTGGCGATTGCCCTCTGAAGTCGTGCGCAGCAAGACGGCCTGCCCCTCGACGAAGATGTGCATCCCCCGCGTCGGATCATTTTGCTGGAAAATGACTTCGCCCGGATTGTAACGCCGCACCTGGAAACTCTGCGCCAGGATTTCGATCTGCGCTTGCGAGAGCGGCTGGAAGAGCGGAACCTGCTTGATGTGACTTTCCTGGAAGCGATCCGGCATAGAGGAAAACCTGTCGGCTGCATGTGCGATCATTTCCTATTATACGGTATCCTGCCGCAGGATGCCCGCCTGGAAATGCTTCACACGCCGCAGAAGAGCCTGATGAACGAGCGCACCTATTGTCCGATGGGTTTCTTTTTGGGCAAGCCCTGCCCACGCGGATAGGGTGCCGGGGTCTTCTCCAGCTTCTCGATGGTGATGAGGTAATGCGGTTTTTCGACGCCGGGGAGATGGACTTCTGCGGGTGGTTTGGCTTCCCCTTTGAGGACGAACAGCGCGCGTTTGCTCTCTTCGATTTCGCGCGGGGCGCTCTCGCCCTTCATCGCGACCACGAAACCGCCGACCTTCGCCAGAGGCAAGGTATACTCCAGCAGCGTCGGCAGCAGGGAAACGGCACGCGCGGTGACGACATCGTACTGCCCACGATGCGCCTTATCCTGCCCGGCATCTTCGGCGCGTGCATGCAATGTACGGGCATTCTTCAGCCTCAATTCGGCGATCACGGTATCGATGAACGCCAGCTTCTTCTGCGTCGAATCGAGCAGGGTGACCTGCAATTCCGGGAAGGCAATCGCCAGCGGCAGCCCCGGAAAGCCTGCCCCCGTCCCCACATCGATCAACGTATCGCCAGGATCGAAGCCCAGCACGCTGACAATCGACAGCGAATCCAGGAAATGCCGCACGAGCACATCCTCCGGCGCGATGATCTTGGTGAGGTTCATGCGCTGGTTCCAGGTTTCCAGCAAACCTTGCAGCGCGGTGAACTGCGCAGCCTGTTCGTCGGTTAATTCCAGGTCGAAGAGGGTCGCGGTCTGCTCGGTGATTCTCATGGGATTGCCATTTCGTCCGTTTCCTATCCGCTGAGCGCTCAGTCCAGCAAATGCCGCAGATATGCCTGCGGATTGTTCAGGAAGTCGCGGGTGATGCTGACGTGTTCCAGGTCATCGTAATTCGCGGCCTCAATGCGCCCATCTGCGAAATTGTAGAGGGTTGCGCCGGGATATGCCAGAATGATCGGCGAATGGGTGGCGATGATGAACTGCGCGTCCTGCTTCACCATCTGCTGCAGGAGTGCCAACAGAGTCAGTTGCCGATTTGGCGAGAGCGGCGCTTCCGGCTCATCCATCAGGTACAGGCCGCCCGGACGGAAACGCGACTGGAACAGCTTGAAGTAGCTTTCGCCGTGCGACTGTGCATCCAGGCCGTCCCCGTAGAGTTCGCGCAGGGCGTGGTATTCGCGGGCATAGGGCATCTTCGCCAACTGCCGCGCAAAGGCAGATTGTCCGTCGTGGCTCTCGTCTTCGGATTCAAGCTGCTGGCGCATTTCCGCGAGCTGCTGTGCGATCTTCCTGGCGAAACCGAAGAAATCTTCCGAGCGCATGAAAAACCCTCTGCGCGTACGCTTCGCCCATGACCATTTCAGCAGGCGGCTCAACTTGCGGATGTCTGCCAGGGTGGGATCATCCCCTGTATCTGCGCTGCCGATCGTGGGCAGGGACGCGGCGGCTGCGATGGCTTCCAGCAGGGTCGATTTGCCAGAGCCATTTTCGCCAACGAAGAAGGTGATTGACGACCTGAATTCCAGCGTGTCCAGATTGCGGATCACCGGGACGTTGTAAGGGAAGGCATCCGGCAGCGGGGTATCTTGCCGCAGCCGGATTGATTGCAAGTGGATCATGATAACCTGGAGCGAACTGTTGTAGGGGCATAGATCACCAGCATGCCCCTACGTGCCAACAGGGATTAATCCCCGCTCTGCAAGGGGATCGTCGGGTTATTCAGGTCGGTCTCGACGCCGAAGGGGTTGATTTCGACCTCGAAGGTACAGGTGTTCTGCAAGCTGGGATTCTGGGTGCCGGGGCCGAACTGCTCAATACCATCGCTGATGGCGCGATCCCAGGTCACGTAGTAATCCACGCGGTAATCGCCGGGGCGGAAGCCATCTCCCAGGTCAGCCACGTAGAAGACCCAGTAGTTACCATCTTCGCGCTGCACAACGGGCGTGCGCACCACATCCGGGAAGACCTGACGATAGGCATAGGGACTGGTCAGGAAGACTTCATACTGCGCGGTGGCGATGTGCTCGCGTACCAGTTCTGGCGTCGTCGCGAACCATGACCAGAAGACCGTCAGATTATCTGTGTCGAAGAGTCTGCCGGGGTCAGCGCCCTCGAATGCATCGCATTCGGCGAAAATCACGCCGGGGTCACTGGTGCGCCCTTCAATGCTGTCGATTTCGCTGGGGCGTGCGCCGATCTGCACGACGGCCTCACCGCGCACAGCCGTCACTTCGTTGAGGACGCCACCGTCTGGCGTGTAAATCCCGGAAGAGCGGATGACTTCGCCCTCTGCGGCGTCAATCACATTGCCCGTCACAGGGTCGATGATCGGCGTGCCACCGCCGCCCGTCGTCTCGGCGTCGAAGGCATCGGTCGAGCCGTAGCTGGGTTCGATGCAGCCATCCACAGCATCATCAATCACGGTGGAGAAGATTTCGTTGCTGGGGTCATTCTCGGCGGCGATGCTCAAACGTGCGCTGGCAAACTGTCCCAGAGCCAGCACAGCACCGTTGTTGTAGGTCAGAATCTGGCTGACCTGATATTCGTTGCTGACCGGAATGCGCAGCAGCGATGTCAGTGGATCGCCCGTTGCGCCGAAGCCGTTGAAGACCTGCACATACAGGTCGAAGCCGCTCTGCATCACCCCGTCCAGGTCGATGACGCCCTGGTTCTCACAGGCGGCGAAGAAGTAATTCACTGTGGAGGTCGGCTCTGTGGCCTCTTCCTGGGCGAAGGCAAACCCCGCGCCGAAGAGCACCAGAACACCGAGCAAGAGCAGCTTTTTCATGCCACAACCCCTTATATTGCAATGCCAATCGTTTCGTTTCATGCCGGGGATAGTAGCGCAAAACCCGCCAAATCTCATCCCACAGTTGCACAGGCGTAGGAGAATCGTCCTGTTTGTGACGCTTTCCCAACCGCAGTTGTCAGGGTTTGTGTAGAGTGTGAGGAATGTGTATGTTAATTTACCTGGAAGAGAATCGGGTGTAGAATGAAATAAATTAATTTTTCGTCAACTGATGGACATATTCGGAGGGTTCCATGTATTCATCTGCACCGGCTCATGCACCCAGCATCATTCCGGACTTCCGGTTGCACAATCACGAAAATGTACCGCAGCGCTTGCAGCACCTGATGGGCGAAAAAGGTGTGTTGCTCGTGCTGACCAGCGACATCTGGGATTTGAGCAGCGTGCGCTACGTGCTCTGGCTTCAGCGCAGCAGCTACAAATTGTCCCTGAACGGCATCCAGTCGGCAGTCATCGTCCCGGCACAGCCTTATGAAATCAATGGCTTCTACATGAGCATCCCGCGTGCGATTCCCTTCCCGCTGCTGGCCGACCCCAATGGCGAGGTTTACGAGGCATTCGGCAGCAAAGAAGGCTTCGTCCTGGTAGGGCGCGACCGCAAAATGCGGAAGCAGTGGGCACCGCTTGACCGCAGCACCCCTCGCATCCGCGATATTTTGCGCTACACCGGGGCTTGATCCGTTTCCGGCTGGCAATATTGGTTGAACCAGTCCAGCATCTCTTGCAAGCGGCTGATGCGGTGTTGCGGTTCACCGCTGCGAGAGAGTTCGTGGCCTTCACGCGGATAGCGCAGCAGCCGAACGGGGGTATCGGTCGCGCGGCGGATCCAGGCGAAGAGCTGTTCGGCCTGTTCGATGGGCACGCGGAAGTCGTTTTCCGCGTGAATGATGAGTGTGGGAGTCGTGATCTGGCTGGCGTAGGCCAGGGGAGAATGTTCCCAGAGCGTCGCGTGATCCTCCCAGGGTTCGACATCGAACTCGCTGCTAATCAGGATCGGCACATCGCTGGTACCGTAGAAACTGGTCAGATTGTAGACTCCGCGCTGCGTCACCGCCGCCTTGAAGCGCTGCGTATGCCCAATGATCCAACTCGTCATATAGCCGCCGTATGACCCGCCCGTGATCGCCATGCGGTCGGCGTCCACGAAGCCCTTCGCGATCATGGCATCAACCCCCGCCATGATGTCCTCCATCGCGACTCGCCCCCAATCTGCATGCAGCGAATCGAGGTGATCTTGCCCATAGCCGTCGCTGCCGCGCGGATTACAGAAGAAGACAACATAGCCCGCTGCGGCGTGCACCTGCCACTCGTGCCACATGGCACGGGCGCTGGGAGACCACATCACATGCGGCCCACCGTGAATGTTCAACGCCAGCGGATACTGCTTTCCTTCTTCGTAGCCTTTCGGCAAGATGTACCAGCCCTGGAGCTCCTGCCCGTGCGGGTTCTGATAACGGATTTCGCGCGTCTCCAGCACCTCAATCTCGTCCATGAACGCCTCGTTGACCTGCGTCAACTGCTGCGGCGCACCGTCCGCAGGGCGATAGAACAATTCGTCCAGGCGCGTTGTCGTGCGCGATACATAGGCGACCGCCCCATCTTCCGCGATGCTGATGCCGTAAATGGCCTGCTCTTCGACGATCAACGGGCTGAATTCGCGCGTTTCGGGGTTCAACAGATGGAGTTCGCCGCGCCCTTCATTTTCCACCTGCACGAAAAGCTGGCTCTCCGCCGTCCATTCACGTTCCACAATGCCTCGATCCAGTTCAGCATTGAGCGCGACGGGTTCGCCACCGTCCAGGGGAATCAGCGTCAGCTTGGGTAAATCGTCCGTCTTGCCGAAGAGACGCCGCGTGCACACCAGCCACCGTCCATCGGGCGACGGCAGCACGCCCCCAACGGTGTGCTCTTCATCAACGATGCGCTCTTCTGTGCCGCTCTCCACATCGATTTTGTAGATGTTGCTATAGCGGAAGTATTCGTCCGCTTCGGTGTCGTAGGCGCGGGTTGTGTAGAGCGTCTTGCCATCCGGTGACCACTGCGGCGGGGCGTAAGCGGCGGCTGCGTCGGTCAGGCGGCGTGGCCTGGCTTCATCTTCAGGCAACCCCTCTTCCGTGCGGATGACGTAGATTTGCGTGTGACGGTCATCCAGGTAGGCCGTGCCCTGGCGGTAGGGAATGCGATCTACCGGACGCGGTTCAAAGCGATTCTTTTCATCTTCCGCCTTGCGCTCCTTGCGATGCTTCGCCTCCAACTCATCGCGAGGTGGTTCCTGGCCTTCGTCACTGTCCTCGTCGGCGCGTTCCAGCGCGTTGCTGGCGGAGAGATACGCGATTCGCGTCCCATCCGGCGACCAGGCCGGGGCAACGGCACCATTCTCGTGGCTGGTGAGCGTGCGGGCTTCACCGGGGCGCTCGGTCGGCAGCAGGTAAATCTGCGGCTTCTCCGCCCGTGCGCTGACGAACGCGAGTTGCCTTCCATCCGGCGACCAGCGTGGGGTTGTATCCTTCCCACCGAAGGTGATCTGGAAAGGAGCGCCGCCATCCGTGGCCACCAGGTAAATGTTGCGATCGTAGCCACGCTTCATCATGTTGGCCTTCATCTGCACGTAGGCAATCCAGCGCCCATCAGGACTCAACTGCGGGTCTTCTACGTACTGGATGCGGCTCACATCTTCGATTGTGATGCTTCGTTTTTCACTGCTCATCCGCTGCTTCCTTTGATCCGTACTGGCCTCAACACTGCGTATTCTGTGTGAGGGGCAGACTGGCAACTCCACGCCAGGGGCTTCGCCCAAAAAATAATGAGCAGGATTGTACCGCCCTTTCATTATCCCGGCAAATGCACTAAAACGGGTTAAAGTGATGCGGCGCGTACAATCGCTTTAGAAAACCGTGAAAGGTTCGGCGTTTGTGGACCCGGTGCGTAAGAATTGCCTGCGCTGCGATCATCGAAGATCATCACAGCACAGCGAACTGTACGAAGACGACGCAAAGTGAGCCAGATATGACCACTTCTGTACCGAGCTATTCCACCCCCGTGACCGAAACGCTCAATCAGCGCGTGAGCGTCCGCTTTTACGAGGACAAACCCATCCCGGAAGAAATGCTGCGGGCCATGCTCAACGCGGCACGGCGCAGCCCCACCAGCAGCAATATGCAAGCCTACAGTTTCGTGGTGGTACGCAATCCGGAGACCAGGCAAAAGCTCGCTGCCCTGGCAGGCAACCAGCGACATATCGAGACCTGTGATACATTCGTCGCCATCTGCGCGGATATTCATCGCTTGCAGCACGCAGCCCGGATGCACGACAAGGAACTGGGTCGCAACCTGGAAAACACGATGGTCGCGACGGTGGATGCCGCCATCGCCGGTATGACGCTGCAAACCGTCGCTGAATCGTTTGGCCTGGGATCGGTGATGATCGGAGCGATGCGCAATCACCCGCGCGAGGCCGCCGAGGTGCTGGGGCTGCCGGAAGGCGTCTTCGTAGTTTACGGCATGTGCATCGGCTGGCCGGATGAGAGCCAAGTTCCGCCGCAGAAGCCGCGCCTCCCGGAAGAATTGGTGATCCACTACGAGCGCTACGATACCAGCGACCCGACGGAGAAGCTTCAGGAGCATGACGCCAAACTCGCAGCGCATTATCGCAGCCTGGGACGCAACCTCAACGACGCAGCCTGGACGGGCATCATGGCAGATAAGTTCAGCACGCCCCGGCGCGAACATCTGCGCGCGGAACTGGAAGCCATGGGCTTCCGCTTCGACTGAACGAAGATACGCGGGAGGCGGCTTCACAAGTCGTCTCTCAAATCACCTCGTCGCCATCCGGGTCATCTTTGTGTGCTTCGTGCAGGATGGCGTTGATGGCGATCACCAGCGGTTCCTTCCAGGGCATCATCTCCTGCGAATGCACGCTCAAGCCCATCTCCCCACCCAGAACATCGACCAGAACGATTTGCGTGCTATCGTCGTCATCCTTGCGCAAATACGCCCGGCTGATCTCGCGCAGGGGCTTTTCCAGAACCGTTTGCTGCTCGAAAAGCGCACGAAATTGCACGGTGAGCAGGTCAGCACTGGCATCGAAGGTGATGATGCGCGTCCGTGCCCGCGCCGCGAAGACCGCAGCCACGATCAGGGCAGCGGTGAAGGTAATCCAGAGTTGGAAGAAGAGCGCGACGTTCGCCCCCACCACAACGATCAGCAGCGCCACCAACCAATCGAGCAGCGGCTGCTCCTGTAAGACGAGGCGATTGCGGGTTTGTTCGATGATATTCAGGCGTTGGAAGAGATCGAGAAACATAGGTGTGAATCTTCTGTTCTCAGCGGGCAGTTCTCAGTCGAATCGATTTAGCATCATTATACGCTACCGCACGAGGCTGACGAAAGGAAGTCGCCACCCTGGAAACTCCCCCGGACTGCAAAACCAGACTGCATAAGGTGAAAACTGGCAGCCCGCTACCCATAGAGACGAGATGCGACCGTGGCGAAAGCACGGCAAAATGCCGAACGCTGTGCAACACGCTGCGAGAAGCGAAAACTCACCATTGATACCCGCTGCATATACATTCTCTTAGAAATCCGCAAGCAACTTCTCAGAAGCGGCTCAGGTGCGTTGACCCCCCTTCGTGCAAACCATACAATAAATGTAGTTCGAAACCAGAGAGCAACCTGAGAGAGCACCATGGCACGAGATTACTACGATGTCCTGGGCGTGGCGCGTGGTGCCAGCCAGGATGAAATCAAACGAGCTTTTCGTCAAAAAGCAAAACAATACCATCCGGACGCCAACCCGGATGATCCCCAGGCAGAAGTGCGCTTCAAGGAATTGAACGAAGCCTATGAAGTGCTGGGCGATGAAGAGAAGCGCAAACAATACGACACCTTCGGCAGCAACTGGCAGGCCTACCAGCAAGGCGGTTTCGGTGGGCAGCCGGGTGGCGGCAGTTACACCTACCAGGATGTCGACCTGGGCGACCTCGAAGACCTGTTCGGCAGCATCTTCGGCAGTGGCGGCATGGGGACGGGCTTCGGCAACGGCGGATTCGCCCGTCAGGCACGCCGGGGCAGCGCACAGCAGCCTGGTCGCGATATTGAACAGCCCGTGACGATCACCCTGCGCGAAGCCTACGAAGGTACCGAGCGCATCCTGAACAAGGATGGCCGCGAGATTCGCGTGAAGATTCCCGCAGGTGCGACCAACGGAACCAAGGTTCGCCTGAAGGGAGAAGGCTATCCCGGCATGGGTGGCAAACCGGGTGATCTGTTCCTGGTCGTGGATGTAGATGAGCGCGGCAGCGGCTTCACACGTGATGGCGATAACCTGCAAGTCGATGTGAAGGTCGATGCCTTCACCGCTATGCTCGGCGGCAGCGTCCAGGTTCCAACCATGACGGGCAGCGTCAACTTGAAGATTCCGGCAGGGACGCAGGCCGGGAAGCGTTTCCGCCTGTCGGGCAAGGGCATGCCCAAATTGCGCCAGAAAAACCAGTACGGCGACCTCTTCGCCCGCGTGACCATCACCGTGCCGAAGCACCTGACGCCCGAACAGCGTGAACTCGCCGAACGCCTGCGCGAGTCACTTGGCTAATTCGCTGGAAGGGACACCTTGTTGAATAAGATACCGGGGATACCTTACCCGTAGGGTGTCCCTTCGCTGCTTGATGCCATTCCGTCCAAGCTCCTCACGCTTCCCCGGCCTACTCGCCCCGCAGGGCAATCGCTTCAAAAATGAAAGAAAGTTGGTAATGTGTAGTGGAGAGAG
>CAZJWX010000027.1:0-52874 GCA_964549915.1 uncultured Anaerolineaceae bacterium
TTTGCCATTCTAACATTTTACTTCATGCGGGTTCCTTTTGCTTTGTCCATTAGACCCTGCGGTGGGTCCCGTTGACTATACTTCCACATTGCAGAGCACCGTTGTCATGACGTGTGTCGTCGAACCCAGTGCATTCGACGGTCTGGCACGTAGCTGCCCGACAATGGACAACGTAAGATCCGCCCAAGAGGAGATCCCATCCCTCGTCCCTGGCCCAAATGACACAGGACTCTATACCACCGTCAATGCCGCCGAACATGCCGACGATGGGCGTAGCCACGTCTTTCAGTATGCCACCTTCGGCGGTAGTTTGGACGAAGATGCTACCAATCAAGCGGTCGTGCGCACCGCTCCTGGCTTCTATCCCGGTGCCTACAACGTGGTGACACGCAATGAGAACGAAATCTTCGTCTACTACGGTGTCTATGGCGAGGTTGAAGGCGCGACAGGCCCGGCGGTAGCGCGGCTTGATGCCGACACGCTTGAAGAAGTCTGGAACACACAGCTAGCTGTCCTCGAAAATGAGACTGCCTGGAACTACCCGGGTGTGATCGGGATGCACGGTAATGGCACATTGATTGTGATTTCAGCGAATGTCGCCGCCGTGATTGACCCCGATACAGGTGATATTATCAATCAGGTTGATCTGCCCCAGGATGATCCAGTAAACGGTAGTTACAACGGCTTCGTCACTACCTCAGACGGTACGCTTTTCACGAAGGCCCTTTTCCGCAACTGTGATACGGAGGGCAGCCCTGCCCTGTCCGAATGCCTTGATACGGACAGGACACAGACACTCCTGGCTCTCGACCCCGTCACACTAGAGATTATTGACCAAGTCGAATTACCTGATTTTTCGACCGGACGTGTGCCAGCGGCGGTGCATGATGGTGTCGATTATGTCTATATGCCGGGTGTCAACTTCTCGTATCGCTACATCTGGGAGAATCAGACCCTGACGCTCGACGAAGACTGGGGCTTCGTGAGCATCGCTGAGGAAGGTGATTTGGGCGCAATGGCCCCCAACGTGGTTGGCGACTGGGTGTTCGTCCAGATCAACAAGGGTACAAACGGACCGATGCCGGTTTATGCCATTTCGGTGAACGCCCCATCTGAACGATTCTTGATCCAACCCTTTGAAGACATCGAAACACGTTTCTCTTTTGGCGTGGCGCATGGGGCCTATGATCCAGTTAGTAATCTGTATTTCACTGCTGATACAGGTGCAGGGTATGTCGGGGCGATGCGCTTTGACCCGGAAAGCGGCTTTGAGATGGTCTGGCTGGAAGAACAAACGACCAGCGTCTTCCAGCAGTTGATCGGCACGCCTGATGAACGGGTTATCGTGACTTCAGAATTGACGAACTTCCCACCAGGCATCAGAACACCGCTCAATACGTTAGGTGCACTAAATGAACAGGTGGTCTTCCGTGATGCCGCCACCGGGCGCGAACTGGCACGGACAGAAGACCTGCCGCGCATGACGCAGGGATCCAACATCAGCCCCGGCTTTGGTGGGCGTGTGTACTACGTCGGCGTGGATGGCGTGCTTCACGAAATCACTGTGGTAAGTGACTAAATGGCTGCATCCTGGCATCAGTACCTGGTTGCTGATGCCTCTACACATGATCGATTTTACATAACACGAACGAAAGGTCTTAGAATGGCAGAAACACTCAAAAACGCATGGTGGGTCTTACTCCTGCGCGGTATCGTCGCCATCTTATTCGCATTGCTGCTTCTCTTTGCACCCGGTCTCACCCTGGCAACCGGGATATTCAGCTTTGTTGTCCTGTTTGCCATATACCTACTCGTTGATGGATTTTCAACCATCTTTGGTGCTGTGGCGAACCGAGAAGGCCAGTGGTTCTGGATGTTGATTTGGGGCATCATCAGCGTCCTGGCGGGGATAGCTGCACTCGGTAGTCCCCTTCTGTTCGGGGTCTTCACCCTCACCGTCATGATCTACATTGTGGCATTCAGATCGATTTTCAGCGGCATCGTTGAGATGTTCAGCGCGTGGCAATTACGCCAAGAGGTTGACAATGAATGGCTGCTGGTACTCAATGGCTTATTGTCCTTGTTGTTCGGCATCATTCTGTTCATTCGACCCATTACGGGTGTCGAGGTTTTGGTGTTAATCACCTCTTTCTACCTGCTGATCGCTGGTGTGGTGCAGATCTTCCTTGCGTTCAAGGTTCGTGGTTGGTCGAACGCTTTAGGCGCGAAAAATGCAACCGCAGAATAGGAACGCGCGGCTGCGAACCATGCAGCGGATCGACCGCTGGTCATCTTTGATGTGGTACATTTCCTACCCCTTTGTTTCACTTCGTCGGAATTGCTTGACACCACATTTCCCACGGCATATTCTAATAGCATACGAGAAACAAGTGTTTCGCAAAAGTGTGATTGAGAAACGGAAATGAGGGCCTAACAGATCACAAAGAATGAAAAACGGGTCATGTGTTTTGCGAGTGTCGTCGCACAGATCGCTATGTAACTGCTATACCAAGTAATGACATGAACGTAGAAGGTGAAACATGAGAAGGTATATGATCATTGCAGCAATCGTACTGGTAGGAGCCATCGCGCTTGTCCTCTTACTATTGCCCCAGATTCTGAGTCTGATTGGGTTCCATCCGCATTATGAGCGTGTGGAATACGACCTTGAGGGACAAAGTGCTCTCATCATCGCTACCAATCACGACACTTTGGGTGATCCAGCAGACGGCGTGGCAACAGGTGTGTATGGTTCGGAATTGACCATCGCGTACTATGAGTTCCTGGATGCGGGTATGACGGTTGATGTCGCCAGCATCGAAGGTGGTGAAATACCCTTTGAACCCGTTAGCCTACGCTGGCCCCTCGCCACACCCGCCGATTATCGCTATCTCGATGATGAAGACGCACAAAACAAGACCACCAATTCGCTCAAAATTGAAGATGTTGATTTCACGGAATATGACATCATCTGGTTGGCTGGTGGCTGGGGCGCGGCTTACGATCTCGGTTTCAGCCCGGAATTGGGCGAAAAGATCTCAGAAGCCCATGCGGAAGGCATCCTGCTGGGGTCGGTGTGTCATGGTGCGCTCGGCTTCTTGATGGCAGAAGATGTCGATGGTAGCCCGCTGGTTGAAGGGCGCACGATGACGGGTGTCACCGACAAGCAAGTGGAAGAACTGGGCATCGGCATCACGCCACAACATCCGGAAACCGAGTTGCGCAGGTTGGGTGCTAACTTCGTCAGCGAGACCGCATTCCGCGACTTCTTCGCCACGTTGACGGTTGTCGATGGCAACATCGTCACCGGGCAAAACCAGAATTCCTCCGGCGAAACAGCACAGACATTGCTCGCCATGCTGGCGGAACAGAGCTGATTAACCTGGAGGAGATCATCATGACCGATGAAAAACGCAAGGACGAAGCGCCAGAGTCCAAAGAAAATACCAGTGAGGAAACCCGCGCTAAAGGGTTCTCTCGTAGAGATTTTCTGATTGGTACCGGATTGGGCGCTTCTGCTCTCGCTGTTGCTGGCGGTGCGCATTTCATGAACAACCTGCCAGATTTCGCTGTCGAAGGGCTTTTGAGTAGTGCAGTTGCTGGCAGACGCGGCATCACAAATTACTTTGAAGATGATGCGCTGTACGTCATCACAACGGGCACGGGCGCGCCGCTGCCAGACCCACTGCGCGTCGGTCCTCAGACGGTCGTCATCGCCGGCGATCAGATGATGGCCTTCGATACGGGTCCCGGCAGTACGCGTCAGCTCATGCTGACCGGTTTGAATCTCACTTCAGTCACTGCGCTCTTCCTGACCCATTACCATTCAGACCATATCAGCGATTTGGGCGAGTTTATGCTCCAGCACTGGGGAAACGCTGGTGCGACTGAGCCGCTGGACATCTATGGACCACCAGGCGTGGAAGAAGTTGTGGACGGGTTCTTGACTGCTTATCGGCTCGATCGCGGTTATCGGATTGACCACCATGGTACGGATGTGATGCCCCCTTCAGGGTTTGGCGGCGTGGCGCACACGTTCGACCTCGGTACTGATCTCATGTCGAGTGATGTGGTCTATGAAGCAGGTGATGTGCAGGTGATTGCCTTCAATGTGATCCATCCCCCTGTGGTTCCGGCGGTTGGCTATCGCGTGAATTACAAGGGCCGCAGCGTCATGATTACAGGCGATACGATCTACTCCGATAGTCTCATTCAGCATGCGATGGGTGCTGATCTGATGGTCAGTGACTCCTTGAATCACAAGATGTCTCAAACGGTATCGGATGCCACAGAAGATGCAGACAACAACGCGTCTAGCGTTACTGAGGATATCCAGGAATCGCATATCAAACCCGAAGAAGCGGCTCTCGTCGCAAAAGAAGCCGGGGTTTCCTATCTGCTCATCACACATGTTCTGCCGCCAGTACCCAAACAGTTGACCAATCCTTTCCTGAGAGATGCCCGCGCCATCTATGATGGCCCGGTTCGTATGGCAAATGACGGTACGATGGCAAAACTGCCAGCCAATTCAGATGAGATCATAATCTCAGAGCTTTTAGGGTAGGTGCATGATGATGAACAAAACCAACTTCATTCGCGCAGTACTCGTCGTCTTCTGGCTACTCATCCTGACCCGCATCCCCGCTTTTGTCACGGGCAACCTGGATGGCATCACCATCGTATCAACGATTGTGGAACTAGGCTTCTTCATCTGGGGCATCGTGATTCTCAGAGAATCGGCTCCACGATATATCAATGATCCACAGCATGAATGAAGTCAGGAGAACATACTGCATGCGCAACATTGCTCACCTCTTCACACTCGTCCTGCTATTGACATTGTCGCTTGGCGCTGCATCTGCTCAGGAAGACCTCTGCAATACCGAACTCGATGTGATGACCACGGCTGATGGGGTCGAATACGTTCGCACGCCAGATGCCTGCTTCGAGAATCTACCGGACTGGCCCTACGAGCCGCAGTACGTTGAGATTGACGGCTTGCGTCAGGCGTATGTCGATGTCGGTTCGGGTGAATCCGGCGAGACGATTCTGCTGCTGCATGGTCAGCCGTCATGGTCGTATCTGTATCGCAAGATGATCCCGGTGCTGGCTGAGGAAGGCCATCGCGTGATCGCAATGGATCATCTGGGTTTTGGACGCAGCGATAAGCCGATTGATCCTGATTACTACACCTATCTGGGGCATGTCGAACGCCTCGAAGCGTTTATTCAGGAACTGGAACTCGAACAGGGCAACCTGACGATCTTCGTACAGGATTGGGGCAGTTTGATCGGGTTGCAGGTCGTCGGCACCAACCCGGATTGGTTTGATCGTGTCGTCGTTGGCAACGGTTCGCTGCCCGTCTTCGAAGAAGGCACTGTTCCCTTCGAGCTGCCTGAAAACCCACGGGTGACGCGCCAATTGTTCTACACGAATATCATCAGCATGCCGGAGCAGCAACCAGATTTCTACGATGAAGACGGCAATCGGATTGGGGCAGGGAACGATAACTTCGGCGTCTGGATCGATTACGCACGCAACGATGAGCGTTTCGTTCCTTCGCAAATCCTCGAAGCGGTGACCTACTTCGACCTATCGCCGGAAGAAGAAGCTGCCTACGACGCCCCCCACCCCTCACGGATTGCGATGGGTGGGCCGCGTGCCTTTCCGGGTCTGGTCAATGAACTGCCGGGCGTGACTCAGGCGGGTTGGGATGGCCTGGGTGGGTTTGAGAAACCCTTCCTGACCATCTGGGGTGACAATGACCCCGGCAATCTGGGTCAACCGGCTGTCCAACAGACTTTGATCAATCATGTCCCCGGTAGTGAGGGATGGGATCACGTCCGCCTGGAAGAAGCCAGCCACTTTTTGCAGGATGACCAGGGTGAAGAAATCGCCCGCCGGGTGAACGAGTTCATCGCAGCGAGTGCTGAATAGAAGCGATCTTGCCCGGAAAAAGGCCACGGAGGATTGCTCTCTGTGGCCTCTGCGTCTCGGTGGTGAACAATCTATTCCGGCAGTTGCTTGCCTTCGGGAACCCAGGCTTCGACGAGGCTGACCCCGGTCATCTCGTCCGGCTGATCCACGTCCAGCAAATCCAGCACCGTTGGGGCGACATCCGCCAGCTTGCCGCGCGTGCGGGGCAGGTAATAGCCCTCGCCGATGATGAACAGCGACACTGGATTGAGGGTGTGGTAGGTGTGCGCTTCCCCGGTGCTCAGTTCGATCATGCGCTCGCAGTTGCCGTGATCGGCTGTGACGATGGCGACTCCGCCCTTCGCCAGCACGGCATCGACCAGTTTTCCGGCGCACTCATCGACCGTTTCGACCGCCTTGACCGCCGCCTGTAATGACCCCGTATGCCCGACCATATCCGGGTTGGCGAAATTAATCAGGATGAAGTCGTCGTCGTGGCTTTCCAGGCGCTTGAGCGTGGTGTCTGCCAGTTCATAGGCGCTCATCTCCGGCTTTTCGTCGTAGGTCGCCACGTCCCTGGGTGATTGGATGATCTGGCGATCTTCGCCGGGGAAAGGGTTCTCGCGCCCGCCGTTGAAGAAGAAGGTCACATGCGGGTACTTCTCCGTCTCCGCGCTGTGGTATTGCTTCAACCCCGCCTTGCTGATCGTCTCCGCCAGCGTGTTTTCCAGGTTGTCCTTGGTGAACATCACCTGCACAGGTAGTTCGTCCATGTAGCTGGTCATGGTGACGATTTCCAGGTCGGGGACGGTCTCATAGTCCACTTCGGAGACATCTTGCGGACGGGTGAACATCTGCACCATCTGCCGCATCCGATCCGCGCGGAAGTTGAAGAAGATCAGGGCATCGCCGGGTTCAACGGTCGCGCCGTCCGCAGCACCAATCACCGCCGGAATGATGAATTCGTCGGTTACGCCTTCGTCGTAGCTGTTCTGAACCGCTTCGGTGGCGCTGGTAGCGGATTTTTCGGCCTGATGGTTCACAATGGCCTGATACGCCTGATTGGTACGAGGCCACCGCTTATCGCGATCCATCGCATAATAGCGTCCGCTGACCGTCGCAATGCGCCCTGTTCCCAGTTCATCGAGCGTATCCTGCACCTCACCCACAAAGCCGATGCCGCTCTCAGTCGGGGTATCACGCCCGTCAGTGATGACGTGTACTACCGGGCTGACGCCTTCGTCCACCGCGATCTTCATCAGCGCTTTCAGGTGGTCAATGTGGCTGTGAACGCCGCCATCGCTCACCAGCCCGATCAAGTGCAGCTTGCCGCCGCTCTTGGCTTTGGCGAGCGCGTCTTGCAAGGGCTGCAACGTGCGCAGGCTGTTGTCTTCAATGGCGTTGTAAATGCGGGTGATGTCCTGATAGACGATGCGCCCCGCGCCCAGGTTCAGGTGCCCGACTTCCGAATTGCCCATCTGTCCGCGCACGAGTCCGACGTGCTCTTCCGACGCATCGACGACGGCGCGTTCCAGCGTCTTCATCCAGCGATCCATATTGGGCGTTTCGCCGATCAACGGCGCGTTGCCATCTTCCATCTCACGAATGCCCCACCCATCCAGGATGATGAGCATTACCGGTTTCTTCGCCATGATTTCCCCCTTGTGGGTACCGTTGGTTTCTCACGTGGATGGTTGTACCACAGGTGTGTTAATTTTGGGTTGTTCCCTCTGGGTTTGGGGTCATTGGTTATGGGATTCGGGTGATGAGTAGAGGTTTTCAGTGATCAGTTAACAGTTTTCAGCTTTTTAGATTACTGTCCCCGCTGATAGTTCCAGATGATATGATCCAGGCTGCGTGGATTAAGGTTTGGATATGTCTCTCGGAGTTGATCGGTAACAGCAACCAACAGCGGATGACACTCTTTGATATTCACTTTGCGCCCAAGCGCTGCTTCGATAAAGCGAAAGATCATCCGATCCGGCTTAATTTCACCTTCTACACCAGTCAGCATGTAAAAATAGCGCAGTGAAATTCCGCTGGATTGCCCGCGAATCGCCTTATAGTCTTCCTCGAATGCCGCATCGCCCATGACTTTTTCCATATCTTCGAGCGTATTGACGCCGTGTTTCAGCAGCACTTTCGCCACTTCCAGAACCGCTTCGGCCTTTAAGATGCCATTTTTGGTTGAGGTACGTTGGCGATTATTGTAAACCTCTTGCGCCATAAATTGCACAGAATGTTGCGCATAGAAATCAACCAATTCTTGAACGGTTAGCGAATCCGATGTGTTGAAATAAGCGACAAAGCGATTGACTGTAGCCTGTGTTGAGGCATAGCGAACCCCCATTGAGAAAATGGCGTCGATAATGCACAACGGCAAATTGGGATAGCCGTATTCATCTCCTAATCCATCATCCGTAAGATCAAGTTTTGCTTCACAATACGCGGTCAATTTTTGAATATCGTCTGTGGACATATACAAAGCCTTTGCGAATAGGTCATAAATCTATCCAATGCATTTGAAACGATTGAGACATGTTGAATCGGCAACATGTCCTTCAACTGAAAACTATCAACTGACAACTAAAAACTGATCACCAGAAACAAAAACACACCAAAGACAATCAACATCTGTGCGGGGCCGTAAGTCAGCCAGACGTAATCATCCAATAGCGGCGGATCCCAGCCCCGGAAGAGCTTCGCCGCCAGAATCGCATCGCTGAGCAAGAACAACGCCGCCCCCAGCACAATCAGCACGAAGCTGGAATCGTGCAGGGCGAGGATCGTCGCGAAGCCCCCGGTATTCGCCAGCAGCAGCGCATAAGGCAAAGCGGCAAAATGCAACGGTGTGCGCTTGCTCCCCCAGAAGACCAGCGCCAGCCAGCCCAACGCCCCGATCACCCACCAGAAGGCCAGCACATCCAGCAGCCACTTCCATTGATCGAAGTGGTTGGAAACTTGCACAATGCCGACCATGTAGGCCAGATGCCCCAGGGCGAAGGAAATCATGCCGAAGAGCAGGTCGTTGTCGCCGCCATCCACGCGGGCGAGAAACAGATCGCCGACGAAGCCGCAGGTCATGCCCACCGCGAACCAGAAAGCCATCAGATCGACGCGCGTCCCCTGCGTGACCGCAAACCAGAACCAGGCTCCCGAAACCAGCACGAAGGACGAGGCCAGACGAGCCGCGCGCGGCATCCGACGTGGATTGGCCTTGGTGGGCTGGCCAAAGACGAACCCGCCGAAAAGCAGCACCGCCCACCCCAGGATCACCACCGCGAAGATCACGCCCTCTACAGCGCTCAATGGCACATTCAACATGAGTCACACACACACAACATCGTTGTCGGATAATTGACCATCCGTTAGATGGAGTAGGCAGGATTGTAGCGTATTTCGCGCGGATGGCTAGCACGCGCTCTCATGGCCTGTTGGCTGAAATGCTGCTGAAAACAGGCCGCTGGATTCATCCAATGGGCGTAGTGCACTCGTTTATAGAGCATGAGGCAGGCGTCAGATGGGTGTGCTGGTGACTGTAACAAAGGATGATATACTGAGACGTATGTGAGGACGATAGGAGTGAGTTGCAATGCGAAAACGTTCGTTAATTGGGATCATCGCCACAAGTGCGCTGGTACTGCTGCTTGCCGCCGTGCCGCCGCTGCTGGCACAAGAATGCACCGCCTTGATTCAGCAGAGCTTCGCGACGTTGGGCGAAGAATGCAGCGAGATGGGGGGCAGCAGCGCCTGCTTCGGCAGCGCCGCCAGCCTGGATGCCAGCGGAGCTTCCTTCGCTGAGGCCGGGGATACCGTCTCTCTGAGCGAATTCAACACCATCAGCACCAGCGGCCTGAACCAGGATGAGGGCAGCTTCGGCCTCGCGGCGCTGACCGTTCCCGCTAACGTGCCGCTCTCGCTTTCGGAAACTGGCCTGCGGTACGTGCTGGTGGGCGATGTCACCCTGGAGAATCGCGTCGATCCGGCGGCGGCATTCACACCCGCGGAACCCGCCACGTTGACCGCCATTGTCGGCTCGAATCTACGTTCCGCTCCCACAACGGATGCCCGTGTGGTCAACAGCGTGGCGGCGGGCGAAGCGCTGACGGCATCGGGTATCAGCAGCGATCAAGAATGGTTCATGGTGCTCTTCGAGGGCAACAATGTCTGGATCAGCCGCCAGGTCGTGACAGTGACAGAAGGGGACGCGGCAGCGCTCCCGGTCATGAACAACGAACAGCGCACCCTGATGCAATCCTTCAAGCTGGAGACGGGGTCGGGTGTCCCGGACTGCGTGGGTACACCGCCCTCCATGTTGATTCTGCAAGCGCCGGAAGGTTTCAACGCCCTGGTGGAAGTCAACGGCGTGGAAGTGCGCTTCGATGACACAATCGCCTTCTGGATGCTGCCGGATGGCAACATGCAGATGGGTGTGCTGGCAGGCGGCGCAACCAGCAATAACCTGAATTTGCCCGCAGGCTTCACGATGGTCGCTCCCATCGGCGAAGATGGCATGATCTCCGGCGCATGGACGGGACTCGGCCCCATCAGCGACAGCGAGCGCGTGCTGATTTCGACTATCGAAGGGCTGCCCGAAGAACTGCTCTACGCCGCGATCCGCATTCCCACGGCTGAAGAAGTGCAGCAGACTCTCGCCAGCATCAATCAGGCGGCGGCGTCTGGGCCTGCACGCGCCGAGGCGGGTGCCAGCATTAGCTGCGATGGCTTCCGACCGACCTCCCCCCTGGAGACCATGCCCAATTCGCCCACGACGGCCTTCTTCTGGGATGGCGTGAACGCCACCAGCTACCGCCTGAACATCTACAGCGAAGGTGGGCAGCTCTTGCGCAGCTTCGAGATTGACGCGCTCAATACGACGTTCGTCACCGATACGACTTCGCTCGAAGGGGGACCCGTCTTCGCCTGGGAAGTGGAAGCCCTCGTGAATGGGCAGCGTGCCTGCACCACGTCGCAGGTAATTCTGGTGCGCGACGCCCTCCCGGTGGGCGTTGAAGGCGGTGGTGGTGATGATGGTGGCAGCGCTCGCCCCACGCCGACAGCTTGCCCCTGGGCGGACTGCTGACATTCTCCTCCGAGCGTCTGACGATTGGGGGCGGGTTGCTTTGTCCTGCCCCTTTTCCAAAACGCCACGCAACACGGTCGCAATTTGCAGCGTCTTCCCCAGGTAAGGCGCAGGGCTTTGTTTTGCAATGTGCCAGCTAAGAGTATCATGGTAGGGACGAGTCCAATTCAGCGTGAGGAGCGAGACCATGCCCGGAGAAGCGCAAGCACGCATTCGCGGGATCCCGCACATCCCCAGCATCACGGAGGTCAACGTTCGCAGCAGCGCCGGGACGAATCAAGCGCTGCTCTTCCGGATACCCGTCGGCATGAGCGGTCTCGATATTCTGGAAGTGCGCCCAGACATTGAAGATAAGCACCTCAAAGGCAAGACGTACCAGTGGTTTCACCTGCGCTTTCACGGTGGCGCAGACGGCTGGGTACGCGATGACCTCCTGGAGATCACGGGCGACTGCCGCGAATTTGGCTATCCCGACCTGAGCGAATACACCTTCGCCTTCAACCTGGAACGCAGCGCCGAATCCGCCGCGCCCGAAGCGACGGAACCAGAACCGCCACCCGCAACCCGGCCAGAGGGCGATTTCCCCGATGCGCTGGCTGATACGGAGCGCATACGCAGGCTGGCCTTCGCCATCACCGCCGCCTTCGAGGGCACGGGTTACGCCGCCTATAACAATTACGACGCGGGCATCGTCAGCTATGGCCTGCTGCAATTCACACTCTCCAGTGGCTCCCTGGGCAGGGTGCTGGAGACTTACATCGCCGCATCCGACAGCGACGAATCCGCCGCCATTGAACGGTACATGGAGCGCGTGCGACGCAAGGACAATCTACTACGCAATGATGCGGGCTTCCGCCAGGCGCTGCTGAACGCGGCCAACGACCCGGCCATGCGCAGCGCCCAGGATGAAGTCGCCACGAGCGGCTACTGGCAAGCCGTCGTTGATGGGTATATTATGCACCGGGGTTTGCGCCTGCCGCTGACCTGGGCGCTGCTCTTCGACATGGGCGTGAACTTCGGCGTCAATCATGGCTTCGTGCGGCTGGCGGAAAAGCAGCTTGGCGTGCCGCCCCGCTCGAAACCGGGCGAGAACGGCATCACAGAAGAACAACTGATGACCCGCGTGGCGCAACTGCGCAAACAGTCCCACGATCGCCAGGCAGAGCGCGACAACCTGCCTGGTTTGCGGCGGCGCGGCAATTTCTGGATGGGGCTGGTGAATACGGCAGACTGGTACCTTCAGGGAGATGATTCCGGACGGGTCTACCCGATGGGACGACAGATTTCGGTGCGGACGCCATAAACGCGGATGACTGATATGATCGCAGACTAGGATGTGGCTATGGGCAAAGCGATTCGCTATCTGGTGCTGGTGGGGTTGGTGCTGGTGGGTGCTGCGGCATTTGTGCAGTATTGGGCATCTGGCGTAGCCATCCCCAATTTGCAGGCGCTTACCGTACCCCAGGCCGAAGCGGCGCTGAACGCTGCCGGGCTGCGCCTGGGCAACATAGAGACGGTTGACGAAGCCAATACGAGCGGCACGCCGGATACGGTCGTGGGGCAGTCTGCCCCGGCACACTGGCGGCTGCCGTTGGGGGCTGCTGTGGATGTCACGGTGCTGCG
Source organism: uncultured Anaerolineaceae bacterium (assembly GCA_964549915.1). Classification (GTDB taxonomy): domain Bacteria; phylum Chloroflexota; class Anaerolineae; order Aggregatilineales; family Phototrophicaceae; genus JAUZRW01. The sequence goes on from CAZJWX010000027.1 coordinate 12,623, forward strand.
CACGAACAACGTCCTGCTGCGCTACGATCAGCCCACGCGCGATGAAGCCGTCGGCAACACGCTCAGCGGACGCTGGTTCAACCTCGTGAATCTGACCAACGAGGAACTCTACATCGGTGATTTACGCTTCGTCTCTGTGCAGGATGAATCGCTCGCTCTCGACCAATCCAACTGGGGCTGGCGTGTGGAAGAAGTCGCCGGGGGGTTCTGCTTGCAGATTCTGCCAGATGCCCTCGATCAGCCGATTGAACCCGCCGAGTGCGATTCCATGCTGGAATTTGGCTGGTTCGTTGAGACCGATGAGGCACAGCGCTTCTGGAGCAACGGCAGCGCCTTCTACGTCTACCAGGACAATATTCGCCGCGCCACCTGCCAGATCGAGGCGGATCGCTGCGAGTTCTGGATCGAAGAAGCGGAAGTGACTCGCGAGATCGCCGAATACTTCTACTTCGTCTACGATCAGCAGCGCTTCGCCATCTTCAACCGCTCGGCAGATCGCTGGATGTCGCTGGATGACATTACGATCAACGGTGCGCTGAATCTGGGTCGGGAGGATTTCGAACCGCGAGACTTCCTGCGTGCGGAGGATTTGCGGCTGTTGGCACCGGGGCAGTGTGTGCTCTTCAGCAGTGGCAGCGCCGAGACCGAGGCTTTCCCTGGCTGCGTGCAGGTGATTGGTCAGCAGCGCGGTGCGGAGGCTTTCTGGCGCTCGGATTTCCGGGTTGCGGGAGAAGAATGCCTGGGCGCGACAGACGACACCACCCTCTGCATCGTACCGAGGCGATGAAAGTCGCTTCACATGGGGTAATGTCTGGGGCGACTCGTGAATCGCCCCATCAACGGCGACTCTCCACGCTCATGCCGCGTCGAAGTCATCTTCCACCTTGCGCTTCTCTTTGTCGTTTGAACCCGGAACCAGACGCCCGTTCGACCAGACGAAGTAAGCGCCTGCCGCCAGCAATGCCAACGGTACGATGCTGCTGCCGAGCAAACCGCTGAGACCGCCGAAGATGAACAGCTCGAAGAACAGGCCGAAGCCGATCAGCAGGTAAAGGCCGCTCATGGCAGTACGCTGCCCGTTCACGCGCACCCCTTCCTGACCGTTGCGCTGCCCCACCATATACATCGCTGTGCCCGCGAAGGTCGGATACAGCGCCCAGGCATAGGCCCAGGCTTCCCAGCGACCGGTGACGACCATCGTTGCCAGAATCAAGCCCGTACCCGTCACAATGGCACCCGGCACCGCCGTTTCCAGGTTGGCCCGCTGCCCACGAAACGCGCTCAACAGCATCAACACACCCGGGACGATGATCCACAGAGGCCAGGCATAGGCCATGAAGTTATCGCCGACGAAACGCGCCAGGAGGATGACCGCGCCGACTGCGATGAGTACGAAGCCGATATTCCGATTGGTTTCCATTGTTGTTGTCTCCCCATTTGCCTTTTTGATTTCACTGACTCTTACGCGGCGCAGTTGCCATCGGTTGCGAATCCGCCTGCAAAAAAGTCATAGCGAGGGAAACCACGATCATTGTCACGGTTCCTCGATGTGGTTTCGCTCCTGTTCGCGAGCAGCACAACGCGCCTAGAATCAACCCGTATTCGCCATTGATACACACACGAACGCCACTTGCAGGACAATCCGTCAGAGATACCATGTTCAATAGGAGCCTACGTCGCATGTTCACTGCCATCATCGGCATCCTGGTCGGTGCAGTCGCCATCCTCTGGCTGGGATTGCGCATCAAGCCCGCATCCTTCCCGCCCTACCCGGATGAAACCCCGGATTTTGATACCGTGCCCCTGCCGGATGGGCTGCCGCAGCCTGTCGAAGCCTTCTACCGCGAAATGTTCGGCGATGAGATTCCAGTCGTCACTTCAGCCGTCATCACGGGTAAGGCGGCCTTGCGCTTCGGCAGCATCACCTTCCCTTCACGGCTGCGCTTCACCCACGATGCCGGGCACGCCTACCGCCACTACATCGAGGCGACCCTCTGGGGATTTCCGCTGCTGCGCGTCAACGAGCGCTATCTGGATGGGGTTGGCCGGATGGAACTGCCCGTCGGCGTCATCGAAGACGAACCCAAGGTGAACCAGGCCGCCAACCTGGGCCTCTGGGGTGAATCGATGTGGTTCGCGTCGATTTACCTGACAGATGAGCGCGTGCGCTGGGAAGCCATCGACGAGACGACTGCGCGGCTGATCGTTCCTTTCGAGGATGGCGAAGACAGCTTCACGGTCTACTTCGATCCCGATACGCACTTGCTGACGCACATGGAAGCGATGCGCTGGAAAGAAGCCGACTCTGCCGAGAAAACACGCTGGATTCTGCGCGTGGAAGCCGGCTGGGAACATTTTCATGGCATCCCGGTACCCGCGAAGAGCAGCGTCACCTGGGAAGATGACGGCATCCCCTGGCTCGTCATCACCAATACCGATGTCGCCTACAACGTAGACATCGCCGACTACATCCGCGCCAAAGGGCTGTGATGCGCGATGGTCAGCTCTCCGCTATAATCACGCGAAGTTTGCGCAATGGGTGGGTTGCAGAGCACACGCGAAACCTGTCGTCATGCGATGAGCGATGCGTTGCTCCTGCTGGCATCGAGAAGCCCCACCCCCAATAATCGCTGGTCGATTGAACCAGGATTGCTGCTTTTGGAAAAGGAATTGTTGGTATGACAGCAACTACGATTCAGGCGGAGACCCAGAAACCATCACTGCCCTTCTGGACGAAATTGGCCTATGGCGCGGGGGACTGGGGCGCGGCGATTGTCGCGGCGGTCAACGGCTTCTTCCTGAGCGCCTTCCTGCTGGATGTCGCCGGGCTGCGTCCAGGGGCTGTGGGCATCATCTTCCTGGTCTCCCAAATCTGGGATGCCATCACCGACCCCTTCATCGGCTCGCTCAGTGACCGCACGCGGACACGCTGGGGCAGCAAACGCCCCTGGCTGCTCTTTGGCGCAGTGCCCTTCGGGCTGGCCTTCTTCCTGCACTGGCAGGTGCCCGACCTGGGCGATGGGGCGAAGTTCGGCTATTACCTGATTGTGGCGCTGCTGCTGAAGACGGCTTTCACCGTCGTCAACGTGCCCTACGCCGCCATGACACCGCGCCTGACATCCGATTACGACGAGCGCACCCGCCTGAACACCTATCGCTTCAGCTTCAGCATCCTCGGCGGGCTGACTGCCGTCGTGCTGCATCCGATCCTGGTGGGTTTGGCGGGCGATGATGTCATCCTGGGGCATGCCCTCAGCGCGAGTGTCTGGGGGCTGGTCATCGTCTTCTCGACGCTGGTCTGCTTCGCCTTCACCCGCGAACAGGTCGATGCACAGGACGACGATCAGCAGCGCCCCGGCCTCTTCGAAGGGCTGCGGCTGGCGGTACGTAACCGCCCCTTCCTGCATGTGATGGGCATCTACCTCTTCGCCTGGATGTGCCTGCAATTCGTGCAGAATAATCTGCTGCTCTACATCCGCTACTGGGCCAATGCCGAAGAGATTTTCACCCTGCTGGTATTGATCTTGCAGGTGACGGCCTTCGTCTTCCTGGGAGTCTGGGCGCGAGTCAGCGAACGGATCGGCAAACGCGCGACCTTCATCGCCGGAGCGCTCTTCTGGATTGGGGCGCTGGTCGCCCTCTACTTCGTCCCGCAGGGGCAGACGACGCCCTACTTCGTGCTGACCTTCTTCGCCGGAATCGGCGTCTCCGTAGCTTACTTGATCCCCTGGAGCATGCTGCCGGATGTCGTCGAATACGATGAACTGACCAGCGGTAAGCGCCGGGATGGCCTGTATTATGGGTTGTTCGTCTTCCTGCAAAAGCTGGGGATCTCCGTCGCGCTGGCGCTGAATGGCTTCGCCCTGGAAGCAGCAGGCTACATCAACCCGGAAGAAGCGGGCGAATTGATCGCGCAGCCGGATAGCGTGCTGGCGACCTTGCGCATCATCGTCTCGCTGGTGCCGATCCTGATTCTGCTGCTGAGCCTGCCGATTGCGTACTTCTACCCCATCACGCGCGAACGCTACGCTGAAATCCGCAAGGCGCTGGACGAACGTTGATTCAGGGAGCCATGACGCCGCAGGTCGGTGCTTCCCAGCCCAGCGCCTGATGTTCGGCAATGACGGCATCGAGACGGGCCGCCAGAGCATCCGGAAACGGAGATGTGCGGCGCTGGTCGAGATTGGCGTGTGACGTGACGAATTCGAACGTATTGGAGAGTTGATCGCGGCTCTCGTTGACGATGAACCACAGGCCGTGCAAGCGCTTGGCTGTACGCCCCAGGAAGCGCCCATGCACGGCTACGGTATCCCCCACGTGCAATTCCGCCAGATAACGCAGATGGTGCTCCAGGTCGAAGAGACCATTGCGCCCTTCCTTGATATAGCGCTCATCCAGACCCAGCATGGCGAAGAATGGCCAGCCCGCTTCATCGTATATGCTCAGGTAATGCTGGATGTTCACATGCCCGTTGATGTCTTCGTATTCGGGCGGGATCACTTTCGTCATAATTTGGGGCAATGCCCGCACCTGCTCCAACGTCGGAAGTACCACACGAGCCATCACGCAACCTTTCTCCGCAAATGATTGTGCCTGTATGTCGCTGTGCGCATGGTGAACATGCTGTTCATGAGCCTGTCGGCGAATTGGTTGTGGGGGCGGCGCTGTACTGCCGGAGAGACCGCATGGGGACTCCCCCACAAAGACGGTGAACCATGAATTCGCCAACAGCGCTGTTCATTGTACATCGCTCGTGGCCTTACAGCCGCCTACAAACCCAGACAATCGCTTAACGCACCTCGATACATTCCTGACAAACCCCTGAAATCTGCCAGCTTTCCTGTTAGGCACGGGCAAGGTTACACAATATAACATTCCAGACAGTGCAGAAAGATGATTCTTTCAACGAAACATCCTGTTCAGAAACAGACCGACCCTTTCCGATGAAAGGTTGGCGAAGAGGGAGAAGAACATGGCAAAGCATCAACTTGCAATCCGCGTTTTGATGCCACTCACTCTCATCCTCCTGATCTTCACGACGTGGAGCGTGAGTGCGCAGGCTGACGAGGTCGACCTTGTGGTCGAAAAGATCGCGCCTGCCATTGTTGGCTACGACGCAACATTGGATTATATCGTCCGCGTGACCAATGCCGGTGACGCAACCGCTACGGGTGTCACTTTGCTGGATACCCTGCCCACGAATTATGCGCTGACGAATGTGACGCCGGGCGCGCCAACCTGCCAGGAAAACAACGGCTTACTCGCCTGCGGCCTGGGGACGTTGGAACCGGGCGAATTCGCGTTCATCCGCGTGCAGGGCAGCATCAGCGCCAGCACCAGCACGTACGATGTGAGCGCGACCAACGGCGCACCGTTCGCCGTCGACAGCCTCACGCTCTCGCATGTCTTGCCGACTGGCGAGACCGCTCTCTCTGTCAATCCTTCACCGACTTGCTCCATTGCCGGGCAGACGGTTTCTTGCGTTTTCACGAATGTGGAAGCCAGCGGAACCCGGACGGCAACGGTGGAAATCGCCGGGGGTGGTGATGTGACGGCCAGCAACGTGGTCACCGCAGCCGCCGACCAGACGGAGAGCAACAACGCCAATAATGACGACAGCGTCAACACCATCGTCACCAGCAGCCCACCCGCGACGCAGGCTCCGGTGATGTTGGGCGTTAATGACCGCCGCGATGCCGAAGGAGATAGCATCAGCCTGCAAGTACTGGCGCTGGATGCGGATCAGGACGCGCTGACCTACGGCGCAACCAACCTGCCGGACGGTATCAACATTGACTCGAACACGGGTCTCATCAGCGGCACGCTGGCAGCCGGTTCCGCCGGAATTTACACCGTGACCGTCTCGGTCAACGATGGCTTCAATCCCGTGCTGAACAGCACCTTCTCCTGGGAAGTCACGGGCGAGACGATCCCGGATAATTGCGCCCTGGTGCAGGAAGCGGAAGATGCCGAGATCCGCGGCCTCCTCATCCGCGACGATCCCAACGCCAGCGGCGGTCAATACGTCGTGGGGCCGGGCGGCTACTTCAACACCCTTGACCCCGACCTGAGCATGACATTCTGCTTCTACGTCCCGGTGGCGGGCGAATACAAGCTGGTCGGCAACGTCTACGGCACGGCCAATAACCAGGACTCCTTCCACTTCTCCGTCAACGGCGGGCCAGTCTGGGTCTGGGATACGCTCCAGAATTCGGAATACCTGGAAGACGAAGTGAACACCCGTTACCCGGCAAATGACCCGCTGCTGCTGGATCTGCCGCAGGGTGTGACGACGGTGATGATCGGCTTGCGCGAAAGCCTGACGCGCCTGGACAAACTCGCTCTGGTTTCGACCAGCGCCAATACGCCGCCGACCACGACAGGCATCGCAGATGTTGACGTGCTGGTCAACGCGGCACCGACGAATATCGACCTCTACGCGGCCTTCGATGATGCGGAAGACGCCGATGCTGACCTGACCTACAGCATCGCGGGCAATACCGACCCCAGCCTCTTCAGCGACCTGAGCATCGCCAACGGTGTGCTGACGCTGACCTACGCCGCCGACGCGCCGGGCAGCGCGGACATCACCGTACAGGCGCAGGATACGGGTGGCCTGGACGTGGAAACGACCTTCACCGTGACCGTAGCGCCGGGTGATCCTTCCAACACACCGCCGACTACGACGGGCATCGCGGATGTCAACGTGCTCGAAAATGCGGCTCCGACAGACATCGACCTCTACGCGGCCTTCGATGACGCGGAAGATGCCGATGCCGACCTGACCTACGCCATCACGGGCAACACCAATCCCACGCTCTTCAGCAATGTGAGCATCGCCAACGGTGTGCTGACGCTGGACTTCGACACCTTCGTGACGGGTACGTCGGACATCACCCTGACCGTGACCGACACCGGCCTGCTGACGGTCGAAGAGACCTTCACCGTGACCGTGACAGCGGGCGATACAACCCGCGTGACGCAAGACCTGCTGGCGCTGTATACCTTTGAAGAAGGCAGCGGCAACACGGTCTACGATGTCGGTGGCGTGGGTGCGCCGCTGAACCTGACCGTCGAGACCCCCGGAACGGTGCAGTGGGGCAGCGGTACGCTGACGATGAGCGGCGCTGCGCGCATTGCCTCGCCGGGTGCGGCCACCAAGCTGCATGACGCCATCACCGCTACGGGTGCCTTCACCGTCGAAGCCTGGATCATGCCCGCGAATACGTCGCAGGATGGCCCTGCCCGCATCGTGACCTACTCGGGCGACAAGTACTCGTCCAACTTCACGCTGGGTCAGAGCACGAACTACTACGCCGGACGCATCCGCACCACCAATACCAACGGCGTCGGCGCACCGTCCACCGACTCGGCACCTGGGTCGGCAACGACCAATCTGACGCATGTCGTGCTGACTCGCGATGCGGCGGGCAACACGCAGGTGTACATCAACGGCACACTGGTACAGTCTGGCACAGCAGCGGGTACACTGAACTGGGACGATGCCTTCCGCTTCGGCCTGGGCAATGAGTTCGGCGCAGACCGCTCCTGGTTGGGCACGTACTACCTGGTTGCCGTCTACCAGGATGCCCTGGGCAGCGACGAAGTGCAGCAGAACTACGACGCAGGGCCGGGCAGCGGTCAGGCACCGGGCAACACACCGCCGACCACCATCGGCCTGCCGGATGTGACGACGACATCCAACGCGCCCGATACGGTCATCAACCTCGGCGATTACTTCGACGACGCCCAGGATGCCGACAATGAACTGACCTACGCGGTCACAGCCAATGACAATCCCTCGCTCCTCGATGTGCTGGACATCACCGGAACGACGATGACGTTGGGTTACATCGAGAACACATCGGGCGTCGCCAACATCACCGTGACGGCTACCGACACTGCGGGTCTCTTCGTGAGCGCGACCTTCTCCGTGACGGTCATCGGCGAAGTTGAGATTGAAACCGTGCGCATCATGCCCGTCGGCGACTCGATCACAGCCGGGCGCTACATCGGCGGCAGCGGTGACACCTACACGTCCTACCGTCGTCCGCTCTGGTTCGACCTGCAAAATGGAGGCTACAACGTCGATTTCGTCGGGGATCGCCAGCGCGGCTACGGCAACAAAGACTTCGACATGGATATGTCGGGCGATGGTGGCTGGCCTGCACAGTGGGTTGTCGGCAACATCACCAACTGGATGGTCGATTACGATCCGGACATCATCCTGCTGCACATCGGCACCAACGATCTGCTGCGCGGTGAAGGCGAAGCCAACGCCATCGCAGACATTCAAGAGATCATCAGCCGCGTGCGCAACGTGAAGCCCGATACGATCATCTTCATCGCGCAAGTCTTCCCGCTGGATCACAACGGCTACACCGAAGACCTGCTGAACGCACAGATTGCGACGCTCTCCAACCTGAGCACGCCCGAATCGCCGATCATCATCGTCGATCAGAACACGGGCATTAATCTGGCAACACAGTCCTACGACAACATTCACCCCAACCTTGCGGGTGAAGAGGAGATGGCGGTTCGCTGGTTCGCAGCCCTCACGCCAATCCTGGATGGCATCGGCGCGGGTGGGAACTCCATCGTCACCGCGCAGACGCGCCCGATTGCGCCGACTGTGGTGCAGGCAGATGAAGCCCCCGCGACACCGGATGTGGTGATCGAACGCGAACCCGCTCCGGCGGTGGAAGTGCCGCAGCAAGAAGTGGTGGTCATCACCCCGGAAGTCACCGAAGAACCCATCGTTGAGACGACGCCGGAAGTGACGGAAGAACCCGCCCCGGTGGTGGAAGTGCCGCAGCAGGAAGTGGTGGTTATCACCCCGGAAGTCACCGAAGCGCCCGCTGCGCTGCCGCCTGTCGTGCAGCCGCTGGAACCCCAGCAGAGCCTGGTCGGTGATGTGGTTGAACTCGCCGTGCTCGCCCAGGATCCCGAAGGCAGCGCCTTGCGCTACGCAACGGACTGGGAGACGGGCATCGAGACTCTGCCGGATGGCCTGAGCATCGACCCGGCGACAGGTATCATCTCTGGCACGGTGGCCCCCGGTGCGGAAATCGCCGGAACGTACAATGTGCTAGTCACAGTGATTGATGGCGACGGCCTGCAAACCTCCATCACCTTCACCTGGACGGTGAGCAGCCCGGCAGAACCGCAGCCGGAAGCGACCGAAGAGCTTGCGCCGGAGACCACGCCGGAAGTCACCACGCAACCTGTGGAGACGACGCCGGAAGTGACGGAAGAACCCGCGCCGGAGACCACGCCGGAAGCTCCCGCGCAGCCCGTGACGGAAGTCGCGCCGGAAGTGACGGAAGAACCCGCGCCGGAGACCACGCCGGAAGCTCCCGCGCAGCCCGTGACGGAAGTCGCGCCGGAAGCGACACAGGAAGTGAGCCAACCGCTGCCTCCGGCACAGCCGGAAGCTACGGAAGAAACCGTCGAATAATCTGTACATCCACGAAAAGGGGAACAGGGGCAACCCTGCTCCCCTTCTCTTGACCACAATCCTTCGGAATACCAGCACCACGTTTTGCCCGTCTGGGCACTACCCAGCCCAATGCATCAGACAGCTTTGTTACGCCGCCGCTGGTGGTTTTTTGTGTGCGGATGTGTGGTATACCGGAAGCCGTTGGCGTGGAATTGTCATTTCGCGCCACATACCCGAGGCACTGACGTTGATGTGACTCACAAGAGATAGTCTGTGAAATCAGTCTGCAACCACAAAGGAGCGCTCTATGCACACCCGGATGATCCGCGTATTGCTCAGCCTGTTCGCCTTCGGTCTGTTGGCTTTCGCCAGCGGCGCACAGGAGGATACCTCCCTGCCCGGTTTTGTCTTCCTCTGGGAGACGGTGGAATGGGAAGAAGATGTCGATATTTACCAGCAAAATCCCTTTGATGTCGAAGCGGAAGTGACCTTCACCCATGTCGAGAGCAGGGAACAGCGCCGCACCTTCATGTACTACAAAGGCGCGGATACCTGGGGCTTCCGCTTCACCGGGACGCGCGTCGGCGAGTGGGAATACACGACCCGCAGCGCAGAAGAAGACCTGGACGGCATCAGCGGGCGCGTCTTCGTGGCGGAAAATCCCGATCCTGAAGCACAGGGTTTCCTGACGAACGTGGGCAATCAATTCGCTATCCAGACGGGGAACGAGGGCGAACTGCGCGGCTACGTCTTCACAGTCTACATGAACTTGATGGGCACTTTCCCCGCCCACGAGCCGTCGATTTATCGCGGGCAGCGCTTCCTCTTCGAGCAATTGCTGGACGAAGCGCAGGAACAGGGTTTCAATACGGTCTTTGTCCCCCTGAACCACAGCACCTTGCAGCTTGGGGCTGTCTCCTCGGCGGATCATACCCGCGCGGAACCCGACCTGGAGACCTTCGCTCTGCTGGATCGCCTGCTGGAACGGGCACGGCTGCGCAATATGCGCATTCACTTCTGGCTGTGGGGCGATGAAGAGAACCAGCGCACACCCGTTGGGCTGGAGGGCGGCATCAACGGCGAAGTCGATACCCGCTTGCAGCGCTACATCGCGGCACGTTTGGGCGCAGTACCCGGCTGGACGATGACCTACGGCTACAATCTGCTCTCCTGGGTGACAGAATTCCAGGTGAACCAGTGGGCGCAGACGATTACGGAGCGTTCGTTCTGGCCGCACCTGCTCTTCGCCAGGGGCTACGCATCGGGGGCGTTGGGGGGCGTCTCGTACTCCTCGACGAATGCGCCTGTTGCGACTTCCTTCGGCGGTCCGCTCAGCTACGACGAAGTTCTGCAAGACATCAACAGCGATGTGACGCGCCCGCATTTCTACGAACGCCGTTTCACCTATGAGAGTCCCCTGGGCGAAGGTACCTGGACGATGGACAACACCCGCCGCACCCTCTGGTGGACGATGATGGCGGGCGGAGTTGGCAGCTTCTGGGGCTTCCGTCCCGACGGCCCCGGCCCCTACCCCAACCCCGAACAACTGGCGACCTTCCACCGCTTCTGGGAAGACCGCTACGCGCTGGGGATGCGCCCCGCTAATCAGCTCACCGATGGCTACGCGCTCATCAGCGAATCCGGCGATATGCTGATCTTTTACCGCGAGGATGCCAGCAGCATCACGCTCAACCTGGGCGGCACGGGGCGGCCTTTCCGCGCGATTGCAGTGGATACGCGCCTGGCATACGAGGAATTGGAGCAGGGCGTTCTGGAGCCAGCCAACCAGACCTGGACGGCTCCCTATGAATCGGACTGGGTGCTGGTGCTGACGGACGCGGAATGAGGCGGCGGGTAATCTCTTCCTGACGAAAATGGGCACGATTCGAACTGCGCATTGATGAATCGTGCCCCTGGTGATGTTCCTGTCAGCTACTGTTCCCAGTTATTGTAGGAGCTTGCTAACACGCTCTGTGCGTGGACATTCCATTGCGCGATATTGCGGCAGGATAAGCATAATACACCGCGTAATTATGAGAAAATGTTTCAATGCTGTAACCTATGCCCGAATCCACTTTGTGTTTTGTTGATTTGTGGTATGCTTTGCGTAATGGAACAACGGAGAGTTAACTAAAACTCATGGGAGAATTAAGTGTATTCTTAAGCTATAGCCGCGACGATGCGAATTTCGCCTGGGATATTACGCTCACACTGCGTGAACTGGGCATTGATATCTGGATGGATCAACTCGACATCGCTCCCGGCGAACATTGGGATCGCGCCATCCATGCCGCGCTGCGTGACTGTACACACATGCTGGTGGTGCATTCATCCGCTTCATTCACTTCGAACAACGTCTGGGATGAGTGGTCGTATTTTTTGAATCGGCGCAAGCCCGTTGTGCCGCTCATCATCGAGCCGGTGGAACTGCCCTTCCGTCTGGAACGGGTACAGTACATTGATTTCGTCAACCTGCCGTTCAAGAAGGCGGTTGAGCAGCTTCTCGCTATCCTCCGCCCGGTTGACCGGATGGGGATGGAAACCCAGACGATGGAGATGCAAGCAGCAGACCTTGAGGATACGCAGCCTCAGGAGCCGATTCACTGGCATGAGCGCAGTGGCAGAGACCGCAACTTCGACCCCAGCACCGCAGAATCAGCTCATGCACGAAAGGCCAACCGCAGCCGCTATGTCCATCGTTAACCAGACTGATCAGGGGCAAGACTCGCAGCACTGTCTCATCGGGTAGACCAGGGTTCCATCACAATTATTCCCCCCACAAGCCACGCAGCAGCCCCTGGCTGTACCTGTGTCAGGCTGCATTCCTCGAACACCCGGCTCACCAATCGCTCTCCCCTCGACATGCAAAGCGCATCCCGCCAGCCATCGACAATCACTCCGCAATGGAATAGGGACGACGATACGGCATCTGGCTCAGCAGTTTTCTGTCAATCGCCAGGCCGTAAGCAATCGCTACGAAGAACATCCAATTGGAATTGAACATCGTCAGCAGCGACTGTGTGGATAGCAGCGTGATGTGCAGCACGATCAGGAAGACCAGCGGATAAAGCTTCTCGATTTTGTCGAAGCCCGCCGCGTACTGGAAGCTGCGCCAGAGCGTGCGCACCAGCGTCAGCGTATAGAGGAAGGTGCCAATCAACCCGACTTCCAGCATGGTGTCGATCCAGTGGTTGTGGGCATAGGGCGCATCCCAGACGATCATGTCACGGATTGGCGAGCCGGGGGAGAAGGAGCCGCGCAACCCCCAGCCATGCAAGGGACGCATCTGGATCAATTCGAATGAGGCTTCCCAAAGATCGGTGCGTCCGGTCAGGGTCGGGGTACGCCCCAGCGCGACGAGAATCGCATCAGCGTTGAAGAAGCTGAACAATGCGAATACACCCGCAATTGGCAGCAGAATCAAGATCGCACCGACGATCAGGCGTGAATGCATCCGAAAGACCCCGAAGAGGGGCACCGCAGCGATCATCAGCACGCTGGTTGCCAGCGCCGTCGCACTGCCAGATTCGAAGATAGTGAAGAGAATCAACCCTCCCAGGATATAACGCCAGATTCCCCAGCGCCGCCAGAGCGCCAGCAGAGGCACGAGTCCCGTCGTCAGGGCGATGCCGAAAGCGTTCTTCTGCGGGAACATGCCGCGCCAGCGCCCCAGATGCGGCTCCGTCGTGTGGATGCCGTGTTCGGGGAAGAGCAGGATGAAGGCGAAGGATAAGAACCAGGTCAGCAGCACCCACCAGACGATCAGCGATAGCTGCTCTTCCAGCGAATAGCGCATGCCGATGTACAGCCCGAAGAAAGCCGTCATGTAGAGGATGAGGACTGGTTCGATCGAATGGTCAGGGGCGATTGACCAGAACACCTGCACCCCGCAGAAGATCAGCAGCAGCGTCAGCGGCAGTTCGCTGATCAACGTGGCGATCATCTGCGGGATGTAGCGCCACATGACGATCAGCGCCAGCCCGATCCCCAGCAGGCGAAAAACCGTCACGGGAACGCGCGGGACGACAGACGAAAACCAGACGTTCGAGATGAAGAGAATCAAAACCACCGTCGCGATCTTCTCCAGATTCGCGGCGGTGAAGAAGCGCTTACGCGGAGCGACATGCTTCGACGAATGCCGGGTGCCTCTCAGCGGCATGTCAGCCGATGCAGTCCCGGTTGCTTGGTACGCCTTCATGGTCTTTCAGATACGCCTTTATCTTTCCAACAGGGGTTTACAAACCAGCGGGCAAGATGGGCAGAGAATGTGTGTCCCCGCCTACCGCATCGGGATCAGGCATCCTGGCCCAACCAGGCCGACAAATCGCGCCCGATGAAGTCCTGCACCTTGAGCAAATCCTCACGGAAGATGGGCGTGATACGCGCACGAGCTTCTGGCGAGAGCTTGAGGCGCTCGAAATTCACGTCACGAATGCGATCCACCATGCCGTGCAGCATACGCTTGCGCATCCGTTCCGGCAGCAGCGGCTTGACCGCTTCCTTAATGGGATTGTTGGGTTGCAGCAGAAATTCCTGCACCGCATGCAGCCCGCGATTCTTGGGAATGCCGCTGACGTTGTGCTTGGCTTCTGTATCCGGCGCGAAATCCGGTTCAACGCCCAGGAATTCGTAGAGCGAACGCATCAACCCCGGCGCATCGGCCTTCAAGTCCTCGAAGAGGTAGAGGAAGATGTTCTCCTTCGGGAAGAGGCTGTAGAAGCGCTGAAGGCTCTCGTAATACAGGCCGGATTGCGCGTAGTGCCACAGGGGTTCGTAGCCCGCTTCGATGCGCTTCGGCTCTTCTTTCAACGCCTGCTCGAAATCCTCAATGGTCTCGCGCCCGTCGCGGCGCAGGTGCGAATAGCTGGAGAACGCGCGGTCAACCGGGTTGCGCAGACCAATGACGATCCTGACATCCGGGAGGTGCTGCCGGATGCGTCCGGCGCTGCTTTCATCGCGCAGATAGCAGGTGGAGCCTTCGCCGATAGCAATTTCGTCCTTCACGTCTGCGAAGAGCGCCTGATACTCGTCCATGGAAGTCACCACATGGGAGAGGGCTTCTCTATCGCCCGGCCCGGTGAAATCGACTTCGCGCCCTTCCATCATGAAAAAGTACGGTTCCTTGACGGCACTCATGAAAATCTGCGGGTGCTGCTGCAAGTAATCGTAAATGGCAGTGGTTCCCGCTTTTGGCGTGCCGACGATCAAAAAGTTAGGCAGAGTCATTGCTGTCTCCTTCTTCGTCATTCTTGCGCGTGCCGCCGATGAATGGCAGCGTGGAGATGTTCAGGCGACGGCGAACTTCAAAATAGAGGATGACATTGCGCAGCGCGATGGCCGACGCCGTCGCGATGGCAACGCCTTCGATTCCCAGGTCGGTGAAGGTCAGGAAAGAAAGGTTCAGGGTGATGTTGACGGCCAGCACGATCCCGTAGATGCGTCCGTTGACCTTCTGATGTCCCGTCATGCTCAGCAGGTAGCTGACTGGCCCGGTCGCTGCATTCATGAACTGCCCGATCACCAGAATAATCAGCGTGCGCTGCCCGACCACAAATTCTTCGCCGAAGATGAACAGCAGCGGGTAGGAGAGCACAATCAACCCGGCGCATATCACCAGCGTCCCCACGATGGAGAGAGCGGTGGCGCGTTTGACCAACTGGCTCAGTTCGCCCATGCGTCCCGCGTTGTACAGGGGCGAAATGCGCTGCGCAGTCATTGAATTGACGGCGACCAGCGGGAAAATCGCCAGGGCTGCCGAACGCGAAGCAACGGCGTAAATCGCCGTCGGCACCGCACCCAGCACCAGACCGACGATCAGCACATCGACGCGATCCATGATGATGTCGAAACTCTGGATGAGCAGCATCGGGAAGGAAGTGCGCAGCCAATGCTTGACCTCGTAGACTGCCTTGGCTCCACGCGCCACAATGGGCAGTTTGCGAAAAATGGTGATGACCTGGAAGACCACAATGCCCAGCGTCACGCCGCCCAACAAGCTGATGGCGATGACGTTGGTCAGGGTACCCGTCAGCAGCAGTGTCAGCCCCGCCGCCACGATCATCAACGCATTTTGACCAAAGCTCAGGGGTGTGTATGCCAGCCGCACATGCCCCATACCGCGAATCATCTCGACGAAGAGCAGCGTCAGGGCGAACAGGGGCGTCGTCAGCAGGCCGATGTAGAGCGTGGTTGCGTCCACATCTTGTGGCGGAAACACGATGAAGAGCAGCAGTGCACCGGCGGCCAGCAGGCTGCTCGCCCCGAAGACGATGGTGCTGAACGCATTGATGAGGCCGCGCAGCCGCCCCCAGTCCTTCTCCGCGATGTAATCCGGCAAGAATTTGAGGACGCTCAGCGTGAGACCTACGCCGCCGAAAGCCGCCAGGAGCCGCACCCAGTTATAAGCGTAGATGTAATCCCCGAAGGGTTCCGCGCCCATCCAGCGCGCCAGCAGCACTTGCAGCACATAGGCACTGCCCACCCCGGCGATCTGAATGATGAAGACACTCGCCGCACCCGTCAGGAACTTGCGCTGTTCGCCGGGCGTGCGCAAAATCGTCATCACTTTTTCGAAGACTACAGACATCTGGCTCATGCGGCGTCTCTTCCTGGACTGCGGACGGGTGTGGGTCGGTGATGTGGGGGGCAGGTCGCCCTGACCTGCCCCGCCGGAGCGTGGTTTAGCTTTCGGACTTTTCGGGCAGCATCAAGTACCCCTGCTCGATCAGGTAATTGATGAGGCGATTGGCGTTCTCTTCCGGCGTGTAGTCGGTGGTATTGAGCACGATTTCTGCCGATTCGGGCGCTTCATACGGATCATCAATACCCGTGAAGCCCTTGATCTCACCCCGGCGCGCCTTGGCGTAGAGGCCCTTGGTGTCGCGTGCTTCGCAGACTTCCAGCGGCGTATCCACGAAGACTTCCACGAAGCCATCGCCGACCATATTGCGCACATCGTTGCGCGTGGTGCGGTAGGGGCTGATCGCCGCGCAGATGACCGCGCCGCCATGACGCACAATCTCCGAAGCCACAAACCCGATGCGGCGGATGTTGGTATCGCGGTCTTCCTTGCTGAAGCCCAGCCCCTTGCTCAGGTGCGTGCGCACGACATCGCCATCCAGCAGGGTTGCTTCGCGGCCATGTTCCAGCAGGCGCGTCGCCAGAATGGAAGCGGTGGTCGATTTGCCGGAGCCGCTCAGCCCGGTGAACCAGATGCAGATGCCCTGACGATGGCGCGGCGGGAAGCTTTCCGCCAGGATGCTGGCGACTTCCGGACGGCTGAACCACGTCGGCAGCGGAATGCCACGCCCCAGGTAATCTTCGCGCACCTGCGTGCCGGAGATAGCCTTGGTGTTCGCGCCTTCGGGGATCTTGTCGTCTTCTTCATAGCGCTCTTCGTCGGCGAGGTATTTGAGCATCTTGAAGGGCACCATCTTCACGCCCACTTCGTCCTCGTACTTGGTGACGAGTTCCTGCGCGTCATAGGGGCCGTAGATGTCGTTACCCTGCGAGTCCTTGCCGGGGCCTGCGTGGTCACGCCCGACAATAAAGTGATTCGCGCCGTAGTTGCGGCGGATGATGGCGTGCCAGAGCGCCTCGCGCGGGCCACCCATGCGCATCGCCAGCGGCAGCAAGGACAACACAACACGGTCGTGTTCGTAATAGTTGCTGACCAGCGCCTTGTACGTGCGCACGCGGATGTAGTGATCGACATCGCCGGGCTTGGTCATGCCGACGACGGGGTGCAGCAGCAGCACACCATCTACCGCTTCGATGGCACGCTTGGTCAGTTCTTCGTGTACGCGGTGCATGGGATTGCGAGTCTGGAAGGCAACGACGTTCTCGCGTCCGGTGGTCGCCAACAGGGAGCGCGTCTGAGCGGGCGTGCGGCGCAGGTCTTTGAAGTCGTAGTGCTGTGGCAGTTGCAAGACGCGCAGCTTCCCGGCAATGTTCAGCTCGCCCCAGCGTTCCATCTCCGACACGATGGGGTGACGCGGATCGGTAGTGCCGAAGACCTTCTTCGCCACTTCTTCGCGGTCCCACTTATACATCTCTTCGACGGTCATGATAGCGATCAAGTTGAATTTCGAATCGCGCAGGGCAATGTCCTTGCCGATCTGAACCTCGTCGTTGGGTTCAATCGGCAGCGTGATGGGCATGGGGAAGAGCGTGCCGTCCGACAGACGCATCTCATCCAGCACACGCTGATGATCGGCCTCGCCCATGAACTGCGTCAGCGGAGAGAAGGCACCAACCGCCAGCAGTTCCAGGTCGCAGAGGGCGCGTTCACTGATCTGAATTGAGGGAAGAGTCGAACCGTAAGCCTTGACTTCCTCTAACTCCTCTGCGGGCACCACCAGGTCTACCAGGGTACCACCGTAGGGAGCGATGATCTTCGTTTCAATCATAGTGCTTGCCTCAATACGTGTTGTCCTAAACCGTTAGATATCGTAAGCTCCTCGCCTAACAGCTACCTAACAGGAGATTTCGACCCAGCAGGCGACCACAACGCCCCGAATCACCGCTTTTCGCCGCAAAATGCGTGCAAAACGCGCTCATGGGACGGCCAGGTGGGGAATTTCTCCGGTGCAGCAGGTCGTTCAGAAGCTATCCCTGTTATACCGGATAAGGTGGCGGATTGAACCATGAGTTTTTGTGCGAGGATGCAATCATTTGTGTTCAGAGCCGAAGGGAAGGCCGTAGAGCGCATGTCAGAAGCTCTATACATTACAACACGCAGGGGCGCAAGATACTGTAATGTACAGAGTGCCTGCCCTCGGCTGGCGAACGTCCAACTGAGGCGGTTTTGAGGCTGAAACCCCGGAAAAACGACTTCATTGAACGGAATTTGCTTTCGCAGAAGCCGACTACATCCGCCATAAACTGCTGACAAACTGCCCTTTCAAGACGTGAATTTTCGCCAAACAGCGCCGAAAAGAGGTTTAGTTAAGTGCAAGGTTCCGTCATTTTAATGATTTGTAAGATTACGGCGTACCTGGAAGCAGGGAACAGTAGGGAAATTCCGGCTTCCTGGGAAAGAACGCTTTCCGATCCGTAGTTCAACTAGCGTGGAGAAGTGTTATGACGACAGTTCAGCGAGCCACTGCGAAGACAGCAACACCCAAGGGCAAGGTGTTGATTGTTATTCAGAATTTGCCCGTTCCGTTCGACAATCGTATCTGGAAGCAGGGGCGTACCCTGCGCGACAACGGCTATCAGGTGACCTTCATCAGCCCGACGGGGCAGCACAAAGACTTCCAGGAGAAGCACGAAGTCCTGGAAGGCATGCACGTTTACCGCTATCCCGCACCGCCGGACGCACAGGGCACCCTGGGCTACATTTTCGAATTCATGTATTGCTGGCTGATGGTGGCACTGTTATCGGTTTATATCGCTTTCCGTCATGGCTTCCAGGTGATCCACGCTTGCAATCCGCCGGATACCTACTGGCTGTTGGCTGCGCTCTACAAGCCCTTCGGCAAGCGCTTCATCTTCGATCACCGCGATGTGTCGCCGGAGATTTACGCGGCGAAAGGCGGCGACCTCAAGGGTTTCCTGGGGCGCGGCCTGCTCTTCCTGGAGCGCATGTCTTTCCTCGTGGCGGATGCCGTCATCGCTACCAACGAGTCGTACAAGCAGGTCGCGATGGAACGCGGCAAAGTGCCGGAAGATCGCGTCTTCATCGTGCGCAGCGGCCCCAGCGTCGGGCGCTTGAAAGTGCTGGAACCGGAAGCGGAATTGAAGAAGGGCAAGCCGCACATGGTCACCTACCTGGGTGAGATGTGCAAGCAAGACGGCGTTGACCTCTTCCTCTACATGGCCCGGCACATGGTGGAAGACCTGAACCGCGACGATGTGCACTTCACGCTGGTGGGGGGTGGCCCGGAATTGCAGAAGCTCAAAGAGATGAAGAGCGAACTGGGACTGGATGATGTCGTGACCTTCACCGAGCGCGTCTCCGACCATGACCTGTGCCGCTACCTCTCGACGGCGGATGTCTGCATCGACCCCGACCCGTACTCGGAATGGGCCAATATGTCCACGATGAACAAGATCATGGAGTACATGTTCTTCGGCAAGGCGATTGTGGCCTTCAACCTGAAGGAAAACCGCTTCTCCGGGCAGGACGCCGCCCTCTACGCCGAACCCAACGATTATGTGCAGATGGCAGAACTGGCGGTCGAGCTTCTCGACAATCCCGAAAAGCGCGAGGAAATGGGCATTTACGGGCAGAACCGCATCCACACCAAACTGGCCTATCAATATACGGAGCCGTTCCTGCTGGCCGCTTACGCCAGGGCGCTGGGTACTGCTGCTCCTGCCTCCGTCTCCTGACGGCATCACGCCATTCGCAGCCTCGGGGTCGCCACTGTGCGATCCCCGGCTCACCCTCTCCATTCCATCCACACCCATTCACAGCATCTCCTGCCAGGGCAATCACATCAAAAAGCCAGAATCGCCCCCGAAAACGCGGAACCGTTCATGGTTTGAAGCGATCACTCTGAACTCCGGCTTCTGCCAATTGGCGGGCTTGCATCTGTGGGTACAATGTAGGACGACAAAAACGGACAACCACACAGGAACAGGTCTCTTGCTTTGTCTGAGAACGCGCCCTCTCGTATTCGCAAACTGCCCTTCCTCGGCTTCCTGGCGGGCTACCGCAAGGGCTATCTGCCGGGAGATGTGATCGGCGGCACGACTATCGCCCTGATGCTGATTCCGCAGAGCATCGCCTATGCGATTCTGGCGGGTCTGCCCCCCATCACGGGACTGTACGCCAGCATCTTCCCCGTGCTGATTTACGGGTTGCTGGGGTCTTCGGGCGTGCTCACCTTGGGGCCAACGGCGATCACGTCGATCATGATCCTGGGAAGCATCGGCGGCATTGCCACTACGCCGGAAAGCTGGCTGATGCTTTCCGGGATGCTGGCGCTGACATTGGGCGCGGTCTATGTGCTGGCGGGGATGCTGCGGTTGGGCTTTGTGGTCAACCTGCTCAGCCGTCCGGTGGTGACGGGGTACGTCAACGCGGCGGCGGTCATCATCTTCTTCAGCCAGATTCCGGGGCTGCTAGGGATCAGCGTCCCGCGCAGCAGCAACCCATTGATCTTGATCCAGAGCACTGTGACGCAGGCCACGCAAACGCATCTGGCGACGCTGGCGCTGGGCTTGCTCTGTGTGGTCACGCTGCTGGCTTTCAAGCATGGGACGTATCCCCTGCTCTCGCGCTGGAAGCTGCATTGGGTCATCCCATTTTCGATCTCGCGCAGCGGCCCGCTCTTCGTGATTATGGCCGCGACGGCTCTGGTCTACGTCTTCTCCCTGCATGAAAGCGGCGTGGAAGTCGTCGGCACGATTCCGGCTGGGCTGCCCCGCCTGGATACCTCCTTCTTCGATCTTTCGGTCATTCCGGCGGTCTTCCCCGGCGCGCTGGCCATCGCCTTCGTCGGCCTGATGGAAGGAATGTCCACGGCGAAATCGCTCGTCAGCCGCCGCAGCCTGCGCGTGAACGCCAACCGGGAATTGTTGGCGATGGGCGCTGCCAATGTGACCTCGGCTTTCACCGGGGGCCTGGCTGTGACGACTTCAATCAGCCGCTCCGCTGTGAACAACCAGGCGGGTGCCTGGACGGGACTCTCGTCGGTGGTCGCTGCCCTGGTGATGGCCTTCGTGGTAGCCTTCCTGACGCCGCTGTTCTTCTTTCTGCCAAAAGCAGCGCTCTCCGCCGTGATTCTGGTCTCGGTGGTCGGCTTGCTCGACCTGAAAACCGTGCGCGAATTATGGCATTACAGCAAATTGGAGACGCTGCCCTTCGTCGTGACGGTCATCGCGGTCTTCGCCATCAGCATCGAAGTCGGCATCATCAGCGGCGTGGTCACGGCGACGGCGCTGCATCTGTGGCGAACGCTGCGCCCGAAGGTCGTCGAACTGGGGCGCGTCTGGAATACGGAAGAGTACCGCGAGGTCGCGCATCACGATACGCAGCCACTGCCGGAAGTTCTGATCGTGCGCCTGGATGAGAGCCTGTACTTCGCAAACGTACAGTACGTAGAGCGCTACTTGCGCAATTCACTCTCCGAGCGCGAAGAAGTCTCGCATCTGATCCTGGTGTGCAGCGCCATCAACACCATCGACGCCAGTGCCCTGCAAATCCTGGGAGAGTTGATCGAATCCTTCGAAGAAATTGGCGTGCATGTCTATCTGGCGGATCTGAAGCAGAACGTCTACGACCAGTTGCAGCGCGTGCGTTTCATCAAGCGCATCGGCGAAGAGCGCATCTACCCCACCACGCACGCGGCGGTCGAGGCGACTCAGCAACTGCCGGATGACCTGCTGCCTATCTGAGCCACCTGCAACACCGTCACGGCAACCGGAAATCCAACCCCATCTCCAGGAAGCGCGTCACCAGGTCGCGGAAAAGCTGCGGCGCATCCGGGTGCGTATCGTGGTCGTGGATCAGGATGATGTCGGCGGAGTCCGGGTAGGAGAGGCCGCGTCCGCCTTCCAGGACATCTTCCAGCGTGCGTGCCAGCACCTTCTGCGGGCTGTCGATGCCGTGCATGGGCGTCTCGAAGAACACCGACCAATCGAGCGTGTCGTACGTCCAGTACCAATCAACATCTGCCAGCAAGCCCGCTTCCCGAAAATGACGATAGGTCACATCCGGGAAGCGAGGCTGTGTGTAGCCCAGTATACGCAGATAGCCCTGCACGGCGGCATGTCGCTCCCCTCCAGCGGAATCCTGCGCCCGGAAGTTGTCCCCATGCCGCCCATCACCCTTATCCCCATATGGAAAGCGAAAGTAGCGCTGCCGCCGGGGCAGCCCCGCCCGCTGATACAGCTCATCCAACACGGCATCGCAGGCACGAATCTCCGCGAAGACCTGATCGAGCGTCAATTCCGAACAATGCGGGTGCGTATAGGTGTGGTTGGCGATGATGTGCCCGGCGCGAATCGCCTCAAGGATGGCATCCGGGCGGCGCTCCAGGTAATTTCCCTGGCAGAACCAGACCGCTTTGATGCCACGCTGCTCCAGGAAATCCAGCTTGTTCAAGAAGTCTGTGGAAGGCGCGTCGTCAATCGTGAGATAAGCCGTCTTCGTCATGAGATCACTGCGCCTCCTGGGTGGCCTCGGGCAGCGGATCGGGCAGGATCAGCACCTGTCCGGCGACTTCCATCGGCAGGAAGACCGAACGCTCCCCCGCTGCCACGCCGGATTGCAAGAACGGCGGGTAATAAAAGGTGATGCCCTCATCGCTCAGCAAGAAGTTCTCGAACAGGGCCGGGTCATCCAGGCCGCCAGAGACCAATGAGACGAAACCTTCTTCCACCGCTTCCGGCGGGATCAACGGGGCGAAGGTGGAAACGGGGTTGGCGTTTGGCAGCAGCAGGTCTGCCAATTCCACCGGAACGCCCAATTCCAGGTCAAGGGTCAGGGCGCGAATCTCGCTCAGCGGGAATTCTTCGCCCAGGTCATACTCGACGCGCAAGAGCACGCTCGCCAGCCGATCCTCGTAGCGAGCTTCTTCGTAATCTACATCAAAGGTCAGCGGATCGTCCGGGCGCAGGTCAAAGACGCTGGTGAGGAAGGTCACGCGCTGCTGCGTCACGAAGGCCTGCACGATGTCGGTGGCGATAGGATAGTCGCGGATCCACTGCGGCGTGGCAATCGTAAGCTCGATGCTGCCACGTTCGACGCACGCGCCGCGCTCTTCGTCAAAGACTTGATCCGGCGGGCAGGGTGTCGCATCCTCGCCCGCTTCCTGGGCGTGCGGCACGGCGACTATCAGGGCGAAGATCAGCAGCAAGAGCGGAACGACGCGCTGATGGAACAAGCAGACTCCTGTAATTCGTACAGGACTCAAAAAACCCTGGTTTGTATGCGCAGTGGTGTGCGCAGTGGTAGGAAAACTCCGCGCCTCTGGTTTCATCGGGGTCTCTTTCGTGGGTGTGTGAGCGATCTGGCTTCCTTCATATCCAACCTGGCGCATTTGCGCAAGGGAAGGCTGCATTGGACTTCGTGCTATACTGCAAATGACCGTACACGAAGCGAGAGCTACTTGTTAAACGAGAAATTCAAGAAAACCTACGGTTATTCTGAACAGCAGATTGAAAAGATGGCATGATCCATGCACCTGCTGCGGCGCATTCGTAACCCCCAGCGAGACCGCACACCGGAAGACTCGGTGGTGCTGCGCGTTCTGGCCTGCTCGTCGCAGTCAGTCGCCATGCTGGGCCTGGCCTATGTGACGGGACTCTACTGGTTGTGGGCGATTGGCACATTTTTCCTGGCGCTGGGGCACCGCTTCGCCTACCGCACGCGACATCATCCGCGCAGATGGATGCGCTGGTTCGCGGTGATTCTGCTGCACCTGGGCGTCTGCGGGATGCTGACGGCGCTGATCGCTGGCCTGCCCTATCCGCAGGCGCTGTTTGCCGTGTTCGCGACGGCGCTGGTCAGCGTGGAAGTCTTCACACGCACCAATCTCTATTCGGCGCTGGGGCTGGGCTTCGTGATCCTCTACGTGGCGGCGACCCTCAGCCGCGATGCCATCTTCGGCGTCTTCCTGCTGGTGACGCTGGCACTTGTATTGGCCTTCCTCTGGCATGCGGACAGCGAAGACGGCCTCAAGCGGAATCCGCACATTCTGCGCCCGCAAGCGAACGCTACCCCACCGCGCCGACCGCTGCTGCAATGGGGACTACGCACGGCATTGGTAGGCCTGCTGCTGGCGGGGATCGTCTTCATGATTACGCCACGCTTCGCCGGGATGCCGCTCGTGCCGCCCTTCTCGCTGACGGTGCCCATCGACGCCTCGCCTCGGCGCGAGGTCATCAATCCGGCGCTGCCGCTGGTGCAGGTGCAGGGCGCTCCGGCGAATCCCGATGAGACCAGCGAATACTTCTTCGGCTTCGGCGAATCGCTGGATTTGAGCTATCGCGGACGGCTCAGCGACCAGATCATGATGTACGTCAGCAGCCCGGCCTGGAGCTACTGGCGCGGCTACGCTTACGACACCTACAATGGGCGCTCCTGGTATCAATCGGACGAGCGCATTGAGGAAATCGAAAGCGACGGCGGCATTGATTTCGTCCTGACGGAAGATGATCCGCGTGGCCAGCGATTCTCCCATTCGTTCTACATCGTGCAGCCCATGCCGAACATCCTCTGGGCGGGGGGACAGCCGCGCCGCGTCTTCTTCCAGGCGGAAGCGCTGGGCATTGATGCGACGGGCGGTATTCGCGTGGGGTCAGCGCTGGAACCGGGCATGATCTATTCGGTGACATCCGAGCGCGTGGATTTCGCCCCGGATGCGCTGCGGACAGATTCCGGAGCGTACCCGCCGCAGATCGCCGAGCAATACCTGCAACTGCCGGATACGATCACGCAGCGCACGATTGATCTGGTGCATGACCTCACGGATGATCGGCCCACGACCTACGACCGGGTGATTGCCATTCGAGACTACCTGCTGGAAACCTACCCCTACGACTTCGTGCCGCCGCCGCAAGACCGCGACGAAGACGCCGTTGACCAATTCCTGTTCGAGTTCCAGCGCGGATTCTGCGAGATGTACGTGAGCGCGATGGTCGTCATGCTGCGCGAGATCGGCATTCCGGCGCGTTTCGTGGTCGGGTACGGCAGCGGCGACTACAACCCCTTCACCGGGTTCTACGAAGTGCGTGCCGATGACGCGCATTCCTGGGCGGAAGTTTACTTCGCGGATTACGGCTGGGTGCCCTTCGATCCGACCCCTGGCTGGGAAGGCGCACCCTATACGGGGGGCGTGCAGACCTGGGTCTTCTCCGGTCTGTTCGAGAATGTGGAACTGCCGACCGTGCCGCTGGGTGCGATTGCCGAATTTGGCGGCACGGTTCTCAGTGCGCTGGCAGCCCCCGTGCTGCTGATCAGCAGCCTCATCGGGAGCGCGTTCGCGGCCTGGCGGCTGCGGCAGTGGTGGCGCAGTCAGCGACCACCGCGCTATCACCATAATCCAGTGCGCAAGGGCATCTTCCGGGCATATCGGCGCAAGTCGCGCCAGCTTCGCACCCGTCGCGCAGTGGGGCAGACCGTACAGGAACACGCCGCCGAACATCCCGAACTGCGTGAATTTGCCGATGCCGTTGACCTCGCTGCCTATCGCCCCGCACCGCTGGACAAAAGTCTGCTGGCGCGTCTGCGGCAATTGCTGCGGCGCAGATAGGACATGGGCATATGCCGGAATTTGTCAGCAACGAACAAGACATCACATGGGCCTGGCTCACGGAAGTGCTCTCCGAAGCGACTGGAGCGTCGATCCACATTCAATCATTTGAAAAGCAAGCCGCCAGTCTGAACACTACCGACGCCTTCTACATCCGGGTTTCGTACGCCCAGCCCACAGCACTGCCGCAGCAGTTCTTCTTCAAGATCGGCAGGCGCTACAGCGAAGTGTCCTTTCAGCGCTACATCCGGCCACATGTACAACAACTTCCTCAGGTGACCTGTTATCATGCCAGCTTCGCCGATGAACGGGGACAGTCCAATTTACTCTTCGATGACATCAGCGAGAGTCATCACACCCAACGCGAAATCCCACCGCCGTCATTGATGCGCATTCATCGCTGTGTTGCCCTGCTGGCCGGGCTGCATCAGGACTACTGGGAGCACCCGCTGCTGCAACAAGAGCCGCTCCTCAGCCAGCGAGACAACACCATGAGCTTCATCTTGCAACAGGTCAGGCCCCAATTTGCGAGCTTTGTCGATGCGCTTGGCGACGCCCTATCCCCAGACAGACGCCGCCTCTATGAACGTATTCTGGCGGCGCTGCCGCTCCCAGCATGGGAAACCCGCTTGCAAACACAGCGGGCGGTGACGGTCGTACATGGCGATGCGCACTTCGCGAACTTCGCCATGCCCCTTGCCGCAACCGATCCCGTCTATCTACAGGATTGGGCGCTCTGGCAGGTCAATATTCCCTTGTTTGATCTGGCCTACATGCTCATTCGCTGCCTACCAGAGTTCCGCCATCGTTTTGAAGAAGACATTCTGCGCCACTATCATGCACACCTCAACCAGGTGAATTACTCCTGGGAGCAATGCTGGCATGATTACCGGATGGCGATGGTTTTTCATACGGTCTGGCCGATTTTCTTCCACTCGATGGCAACGCCGCTGCGCTGGTACATGTTGTTTGATTGCGCGATGCACGCATTCGAAACCTTGCACTGCGAAGAATTCCTCTGAGAGCACCATACATCAGCCGAGGGCGCGATTGGCCCAGAGCGGTTTGCTCGTGGGTTTGTACGTCAATCACGCCTGAGGCTTGCAGGCTCAATCATCATTATCGTCGTCGTTGTCGTCGTCATCATTGTCATCGTCGTTATCGTCGTCATCATTGTCATCGCTGCCACCGCCCCCAGAACCGCCATCGCTGCCGCCGTCAGCCGGTGGCGGCGGGGGATTCGGCCCCGGCGCGGGGTCGTCTCCGCCAGAGACCGCTGATTCCTCCGTCGGCGTAGAGGCCGCGAAAACGGGTTCCATCGGCAGGAACAGGGGCTGCCCTGCCACAATAAAGCGGGCATCCTCAATGCAATTCACCGATGTGATCTGCGCGACCGTCGTCCCGGTGGCTGCCGCCAGCCCGGAGAGCGTATCACCCGCTTCTACGCGGTATGAGACCCAACCATCCGGCGCGGCAGGGACGCAGACCGTCTCGCCGGGGGTAGAAGTCGGCGTCCGGGTGGCTGTTGATGTTGGCGTGAGCGTCGCAGTCGCGCTGCTGGTGACCGTCGCAGTGGCGGTCGATGTTGCCGTGAGCGTCGCAGTCGCGCTGCTGGTGACCGTCGCAGTGGCGGTCGATGTTGCCGTGAGCGTCGCAGTCGCGCTGCTGGTGACCGTCACTGTCTCAGTCGCCGTTGCGGTTGCCGTTTGCGTGGCTTCCATCGTCACTGGAGGCACCAGTTCGGGTGTCACCTCAAGGCCTTCCCCTGCTGACTCTGGCTGCGCCCCGCCACCGAAGAACTGACTGCCCAGGACAAGCAGCAGCGGTAGGGCGACCACCACAATCAACAGGGGAATCCAGGGCGAAAAACCAGGCGAACTGCCGGAACCATCCCAACCTTCTAGCGCGTTGTCGATGGCGGTGCGGATGCGCGTGCGTGCCAATTCGACTTCAGCAGCGGGCACATGGGCGCGGCGCGGCAGTTGCCCCAGCGTCAGATACAGGCGCAGTTGGTCGGCATAGTCGGGATAGACTGCGGCACAATCGTCGATGCTCTCACCCGCCGCCAGCCGATCAATGCTGTCGTTGAGTGCGATCAGGAAGCGATCTTCAGCCATCGTTTCCCCCTTCGCGTCCTTCCTGGATGAGTCTGCGCAGTTTCGCCAGGGCGCGGGCTTGCAGGGTCTTCACCGTGTTGATCTTGCGCCCCATGATGTCCGCCGTCTCTTGCAGGCTCAACTGCTGATCGAAGCGCAGCAGCAGCACTTCCTGCTGATCCGCCGAAAGCCGGCGAATGGTGCTGCGGATCGTCTCCATATCCAGCGATTGCAGGACTTGTAATTCCGGGTTGATGTCCTCTGGTGCGGCGAACCACTGGTCGAGCGTCTCGATCGGCAGCGGATCATCGCGGCGGTAATAGTCGTACACCTGGTTGCGTGCCACCTGGAAGAGCCACGCCCGCAGATTGCTGCGCGGCCCCTTGCCATCTCCCAGCGTCTGCACCAGGGTCACGAAGACGGTGCTGGTGATGTCCTCTGCGGTATGGGCATCGCCCACGCGCAGGCGCACGAATTGGTAAATTGGCTCCATGTACTTCTCGTAAATCTGCCCCACCGCCATGCGATAGCCACGCCGCGCATCCCGCAGCAAGCTCTCATCCGGCGACGCATCCGGCAAAACAAGTACGATCATCGATTACACTTCTACCCAAGCAATAATAGATCGACTGATTCAAACGGATAACACCGATAAAAGCGATTGGGTGAATGCAGGCACAGGGCGATCAAACGCCCCACCACCTGCCCGCCAGAACGTGCACGCCCCTGCGGCTAATCGTCCAGATAGCGATGCACGACAGCGCGAAGATGCCGAAAATTGAACGGCTTGGCAATGTACTGGTCGATGCCTGCCGCCAGCGCCCGCGCCTCATCTTCCATATGAACCCGCACCGTGATCGCAACAATCGGGATCGCACGATACGCGGGATGCTGTTTCAGCTGCTGCGCAAACGTCCAGCCATCCAGACCTGGCAGCCGCAAATCCAGTAGGATCAACTGTGGCGCTTGCTCTTTCATGAGTTCATAGGCGGCTTCCGCATTGCGTGCATAGCGCAGGCCAAAGCCTTCCGTCCGCAAGACGGACTCAATCAGTTGGTAGGACTGCACATCATCCTCAATCACCAGAATCGCATTCATCGCGCTGCACCCCTTGCGCACGAGAGCACGCAAGCGGACGCAAACAAAGGGGCCATTTTGGGCTATTTCCTCTCAATATCAATACCAGTTGCTACAGGCACATGGAACACCGAGTGCTCGCAAGCATTCCACAGAACGCCAAACGAGCACAACGATACCATGTTGTGCCAAACCCCCAGAACAAAAAATGGAACCCCTGGCCTGTGTGGAACGCACAGGCAATCCGTTGAAGATGCCTGCGCGTCCGGCTTGTCTGCTGCAATCGTTCGATGATGCGCTGTCAGCGATCAGTCGTCGTTATCATCATCGTTGTCGTCGCCAGCATCGTCGTTGTCATCATCGTTGTCGTCGCCAGCATCGTCATTGTCATCATCGTTGTCGTCGCGCCCGGCGTCGTCGTTGTCATCGTCGTTGTCGTTGCTTCCGGTATTGCCGCTGTCATTACGTCCGGCATCATCGTTGTCGTCGCGCCCGGCGTCATCGTTGTCATCGTCGTTGTCGTCGCGTCCGGCGTCGTCGTCATCATCCCAACGATCATCATCGCCCTCATAGTCGGCATCGAATCCGAAGCCCAGCACGTTGCCCGTCTGCGTGCTGATTTCGACCTCGCGGGTGCCCTCTTCGCCCACTGCTGCGAAGATCACCACCCAGGTCAGTACACCTTCATCGTCTTCCAGCTCCAGGCCGATAACGTCGCGATCCGGGTAGATACGCTGCGCTTCCGTGATGGCCTCCTCAATGCTGATGAGGATGCCCTCGATCACTGTCGGATCGTCGAGGTCGTCATAGATAACCGCCCCCCCATCGTCCAGGTCATCGTCATCCGCGTCGTCATCATCATCCATAGCGGCATCATCGTCCTGAATGGCCTCCAGGACTTCGCCCGTCATCATGTCGATGTAGATTTCCAGGAAACCTGTATCGGTATTCGCGTCATCCGCGTTCAGAGCGTAGAGCGTCACTTCCCAGTAGCGGACATCGTTGTCGTCATCTTCAGTATCCACTTCGACGACGACATAGGCATCGCCACCCCATTCCTGGGCGATCAGCAAGGCTTCGGCAAAACCAATGCTGGCATCGGCCTCCGGCGTGGCTTCCTGTGCGGCGGCAGGCAGCGCCAACAGCAGCACAAAAACGGAAATCAAGAGCATTTTCGGGTACTTCATGTGGTTGTTTCCTTTCAACCTGTGCAAAATACGGATCAACAGATCGTTCATGCGATCTCCGCCCCTGAAGACTGGAAAACGCGGAAAAAGTTTCTAGTACTGCGGTACTAATTGAGCACTTTTCCATGAGGATTGGATGAGTCCGCGTCGTTGGCCCGTACGTTGTCAATTCCACCTCCCCGGCGTACCATGTGGAGAGGATTTGATGACAAGGAACAGAAACCAATGGCGGAACGAAATCTGACGGGGCAGGTAGTCAAGGGGTATGAACTGCTGGAGTTGGTCGGCGCGGGGGGCTTCGGCGAAGTCTACCGGGCGCAGC
The DNA here is from genome assembly GCA_964549915.1 of uncultured Anaerolineaceae bacterium. Classification (GTDB taxonomy): domain Bacteria; phylum Chloroflexota; class Anaerolineae; order Aggregatilineales; family Phototrophicaceae; genus JAUZRW01. The sequence goes on from CAZJWX010000027.1 coordinate 42,949, forward strand.
AGCCCTTGCTGAAGCGCGACGTGGCAGTCAAAGTGATCCTGCCCAAGTACGCCAATGACCCGGATTTCGTGCGCCGCTTCGAGGCCGAGGCGCAGCTCGTCGCCCATCTGGAAAGCCTGCATATCGTCCCGCTCTATGACTACTGGCGTGACCCGGAAGGGGCGTTTCTGGTCATGCGCTGGATGCGCGGCGGCAGCCTGCAAGCCTTCCTCAAGCAGGGGCACTGGCCCATCGCCGATGTACCGCGCGTGGTTGATCAGATCGCCTCGGCATTGGCAACGGCGCACCGCGCCAACGTGGTACACCGTGACGTGAAGCCCGCCAACATCCTGCTCGATGAAGAACACAACGCCTACCTCGCGGACTTCGGCATCGCCAAGGAACTGGGCAAAATCACCGATCACGCGACGAACATCGGGCGGCAGGAAGAAGCCACGGAAGGCTTCATCGGGTCGCCGGATTACATCTCGCCGGAGCAGATTCGCCAGCAGGACATCACCCCCGCCAGCGACATCTACAATTTCGGCATCGTGCTCTACGAATTGTTGACGGGGAAGCAGCCCTACGCCGGGCTGCCGATTTCGACGCTCATCAGCCGCCACCTGATGGAACCGCTGCCGCACATCCATGAAGTGCGCCCGGAACTGCCAGAGACGCTGCACGACGTGATCCAGAAGGCCACAGCCAAGAACCCCGACGAGCGGTACCAGGATGTGCTGGAACTGGCGGCGGCCTTCCGGCAGGCCATGTCGGAGACGAAACGCGAAGCCCTTGACGAACTCGACCTGGCGGGGATCGAAGCGTATTCGCTGGAACAACTGGGCATCACGGAAGAATTTCTCTCGGCAGAATTCCAGCCCATGAATCCCTATAAGGGTCTGCGTGCCTTCCAGGAAGCGGACGCTGAAGACTTCTTCGGACGGGATGACCTGATCGCCTCCCTGCTGGAACGCTTCCGGCAGGATGGCCTCGCCAGTCACTTCATGGCGGTTGTCGGGCCAAGCGGCAGCGGCAAATCCAGCGCGGTGAAGGCGGGGTTGCTGCCCCGGCTACGGCGGGGGGATGTTGCCGGGAGCGACCAATGGTACATCGTGGAGATGATTCCGGGGGCGCGCCCGCTGGAAGAACTGGAAGCCGCCCTGCTGCGCGTCGCCGTGAACCCACCGCCGAGCCTCTTGCAGCAATTGCAGGAAGACGAGCGCGGATTGGTGCGAGCTACCAAGCGCATCTTGCCAGATGATGAAAGCAGTCTGCTGCTGGTGATCGACCAGTTTGAAGAAGTCTTCACCCTGGTAGAAGACGAAGCGCGACGTGCGCAATTCCTCGCTATCCTGGCGGAAGCGGCGCGAGATGCGGATTGCCCGCTGCGGGTAGTCGTCACGCTGCGTGCGGATTTTTATGATCGCCCCCTGCAATACGCCGAAATCGGGCAGTTATTCAGCGAACACAGCGTCGTCGTGCTGCCGCTCAGCCGCGACGAATTGCGCAGCGCCATCGTCGAACCTGCCGAGCGCGTGGGCATGGTGCTGGAAGAGGGACTCGTCGCCAATATCATCGCCGAAGTGGGCGACCAACCCGGTACGCTGCCCCTGCTGCAATACGCCCTGACCGAACTCTACGAACGCCGTGAGAAGCGCACCCTGACCAACGACGCCTACATCGACATCGGCGGTGTGACCGGGGCGCTGGCGCGACGTGCCGACGAAACCTACCGCGAACTGGATGCGGCGCAGCAGCAGGCGGCGCGGCAGTTGTTCCTGCGGCTGGTGACGCTGGGCGAAGGCGTGGAAGACACCCGGCGGCGCACCCTGCTCTCGGAACTGCTCTCAGTGGGCATTGATGCGGACATCATGCAGCAGACCATCGACACCTTCGGCAAGTACCGCTTGCTCACATTTGATCGCGATCCCAGCACGCGCACGCCTACCGTCGAAGTCGCGCACGAAGCGCTGATCCGCCAGTGGGGCTTGCTGCGCGAATGGCTGGACGAGAGCCGCGACGATTTGCGCACGCAGCGCCGTGTCGCCTCTGCCGCTGCGGAATGGCGCGGGTCGGGTCGCGATGCGAGCTATCTTGCGACGGGCAGCCGCTTGCAGCAGTTCGAAGAGTGGATGCGAACAACTCGTCTGGCGCAGACGGAAGAAGAAGCCGAATACATCCGCGCCAGCATCCAGGAACACGAACGACAGGAAGAACTCAAACGCGCCCGCAAAGCCCGCGAAGAAGCCCTGGAACAGCGCAACCGCAATGTGCTGCGAACGCTGGTGGGCGTGCTGGCCATTGCGACGTTGGGTGCCCTGCTCCTCAGCGGGTTCGCCTTCAATCAGCAGCAAATCGCCCTGGAAAATGCCAGCACGGCAACCGTTGCCCAGGGGCAGGCCATCGCCGAGGGTGCCAACGCCGCCACGCAGAGCGCCGTCTCCCGCGATCTGGCGTTGATTTCTGAAGCGCAGTTGGCGCTGGCCAACGGGGAAACGGATCGGGCGATTTCGCTGGCGCTGCTGGCGAATGAAGACGCCAATACGATCATCTCGCGGCGGACGCTGGCGGATGTAGTCTACGCGCCGGGGACGCGGCTGGTGATTGACGACCATACGGATCGCGTGGAAGATGTCGCCTTCAGCCCGGATGGACGGTTCGCCCTCTCCGGCGGGCGCGACCTGGCCTTGCTGCTGACGGACCTGGAAACGGGCGACGTGGTGCAGCGCATGGAAGGCCACCAGGACTGGATCTGGGATGTGGACGTTCTGCCGGATGGCGAGCGGGCGCTCTCGGCGTCGTCGGATCAGACGCTGAGGCTGTGGGATTTGCAGACGGGCGAGGCGATCCGCACGCTGGAAGGTCACGAATACCAGATTCGGGCGATGGATGTCGGCGACGATGGCACGCGAGCGGTCTCCGGCAGCTTCGAGCAGACTGAAGGCATCAACGGCAGGTTGATCCTGTGGAATCTGGAAACCGGCGAGGTGCTCTCGCGCAGCGAACCCGTCGCCAGCCCGATCCTTAGCCTGGATTTCAGCCCCAGCGGGTTCACGGCACTCAGCGGACACCTGGACGGCAGCATCATCCTCTGGAATGCCGAAAGCTGGACGCCCCTGCTGACCTTCGATGCCAGCGTAGGGGGGCACTCCGAGCAAGTCTGGACGGTGCAATATACGCCGGACGAACGCGGCTTCATCAGCGGCGCGGAAGAAGGCGTGCTGCTGCTGTGGACGTTCGAGGCAGGTGTCCCGGTGCTGCGCTTCCAGGGGCATAACGCCCGCGTGACGAGCGCCGATTTCAGCCCGGACGGCACGGAAATCATCACGGGCAGCGAAGACAATTCGCTGATTCGCTGGGATGCACGCACCGGGGCGCTGCTGCAACGCTTCATTGGGCACAGCTTCCTGGTGTACAGCGCGGCCTTTGGGCCGGAAGGCGACCATATTCTCTCTGGCTCATGGGATGGCACGGTGCGCCTCTGGGATGTCCATGCCGGGAGTCAGATTGCCCAGGTGAAGAGCAGCGACGGCCCCTACGAAGGCGGCATCGAATCCGTCTCCCTCAGCCCGGATGGTACTTTGAGCGCGACGGCCTCCACCGACGGCAACGTGATTCTCTGGGATACCCAGACCTGGGAAGCGGTACGCACCCTACAAGCCCACACAGGCGAAGTGAATGCCGTGACTTTCAGCCCGGATGGGTCGCTGCTGGCAACCGGGGGGGACGACAATCTGCTTGTGCTCTGGGATGTGGCAACGGGTGCGCAAATCCGCACGCTGGAAGGCCACAGCAACGCCGTCTGGGCGCTGGATTTCGACGCGGACGGGGATCGCATCGCTTCCGGTTCGCGGGATAACACGATCATCCTCTGGGATGTGGCAACGGGTGCGCAAATCACGCGCCTCTTCGGTCATACCTTCCGCGTCTCGGATGTCGCCTTCAGCCCGGATGGGCAGCAGTTGGCCTCGTCGGGCTTCGACAATCTGGTGCTGCTCTGGAATCTGAATACCGAAGAGATCGCGCATCGCATGGAAGGGCACGGGGACTGGGTAATGAGCGTGGCCTTCAGCCCCGATGGCAATACGATGCTCTCGGGTTCAGCGGATAATACGATGATCCTCTGGGATGCCGGGAACGGTGCGCGTCTGCGGCAGTATGAGGGTCACAGCGCCCTGGTGCAGGATGCCATCTTCAGCCCGGATGGGAATTTGCTGCTCTCGGCATCGGCAGACCGGGATTTGTTGCTATGGGACCTGGAGAGTGGACAGATTGTGCAGCGCTTCAGCGGACACGCGGACGCCGTGACCAGCGCGGCCTTCGCCCCGGACGGCACAGCCTTCCTCTCCGGCTCATCCGATGGCAGCGCCCGCTACTGGCAGGTACTGCTAACGGTGCCGGAACTGGCGCAGTGGGCAGAAGCGAATCGCTACATCGGCGACCTCTCCTGCGCCGACCGCGAACAATTCGACGTGCCGCCGCTGTGCCCAACGCCGACACCTGTGATCCTGCCGGGGCGTGGGGCATGATCTTTCGCTACCGAGAACACCGAGTACAGTAAGGAAAATCGTGACGCTGCCGACGAGTAGATTCGGGGGGTTCTGTTGCACGCTTGCCCCAACGGGCTACGTTATGCAACACGGATACGTCCTGCCTGGTACGGCAAATGTCGCCTGAGCCTATTCTGCTTCTGTACGACATGCAGATCATACCCGAGAACGTGGTAGCACAGCGTATTGATCTGAGCCAGATTCTTGGTCGATGTGGATTGTGTCATATGAGAAGCCCTTCTCTGTGGTGGGAGTGTGATACCAGAATGCAAATAGTATAGCGAACCGCATGCCCCATCACGCACCGGGTACAGTACAATGAGGGCAACAGCCACTCCCAAAAAAGGGATTCTTCCCATGACCACCCTTCTTGAACGAGAAATTCACGAACAGCCCGACGCGCTGCGCCGCTTGCTGGGCGAGGCATCCGGCACAGTGAAGACCATCGCTGATGCCATCCGCGACTTTGACCCGGCCTTTGTGGTGATCGCTGCACGTGGCACATCAGATAATTCTGCTCGCTACGCGCAGTATTTGCTCGGCATCGAGGCGCGGCTCCCCGTCGTGCTGGCGACGCCTTCTGTGCATACGCTCTATGGCGCGAATCCGAAGATGGAGCGGGCGCTGGTGATCGGCATCTCGCAATCCGGTCAATCGGAAGATGTGCGCATGGTCGTGCGGGACGCGCGGGCACAGGGGGCGCTGACGCTGGGAATCACTAACGATCCTGCCTCGCCGCTGGGACAAGAGGCCGAGCATCATCTCTACCAGCACGCGGGAGACGAGGAATCCGTCGCAGCGACCAAGACCTACACCACACAACTTGCCGCCATCGCCATGCTGACCCACACGCTGACAGGCAATGCCGACGCCCTGGAACAGACCGCTCTGCTGCCGGATTGGGTGCAGGATACGCTGGCGATGAATGAGGATATGGCGCAGTCGGTGCAGCGTTACCGCTACATGGAACGAATCGCCGTCATCGGGCGCGGCTTGAATTACACCAGCGCCTACGAAGTCGCGTTGAAGATCAAAGAACTGTGTTCGATCACAGGCGAAGAATACAGCGAGGCCGATTTCTTGCACGGCCCCATCGCCATCGTGGGTCCCGGTTTCCCGGTGCTGAGCATCGCACCCAGCGGCAAAACGCTCCCCGCGATGCTGGGCTTGCTGAAGAAGCTCCAGGAGCGCCGTGCGGAATGCCTGGTCATCAGCGACGATCAGACCGCAAAACGCTACGGCGTACGCGCCTTCCCGCTGCCGTCTGGTGTACCGGAATGGGCGAGTCCCGTCTGTGCGGTGATTCCGGGGCAGTTGTTCGCCTTTCGTCTGGCAGAAGCACGCGGCGTAGCGGTCGATCAACCGCACGGCCTGAGCAAAGTGACCATCACACGCTGATCGCGTCTGATCAGGCGCGGGGGTCGCCGTCTCTGGAGCGGTCTGACGAACAATCGAAATAAAATGGCTAACACAAGGAGGGTTCTGATGGATGCGTTACAGCCCATTCTCTTCGGTGCTCTCATTGCAGCCCTGTTTGGTGCACTCGGTTATCTCCTACGAGATGTTTTCGAAGCCCGGAAGCGCAGGCGCGAGGAGCGCGAACAAGAGCGCCGGGAGCTGGAAGATGCCATCACCCAACTGCGACACTTACAGTCACTGCTTGAGGAGTCATACGGTGTCTTCGTCACACAAAATGTGCAGCGAAATCGGCTCATGCAACAGATACGCCGCAACCATCCCGACTTCGACCCGGCGGGGTTGGGCTACGATGAGACGTTCTACCGCCTGTATGACGAGATGGACGAAGCCGAGCGCGATTTGTTCCAGGTCGTGCGCGGGATGACGGAGTATTCGATGCATTCGGTGAACACGCGCTTGCGACAATGGCTGGAAGACAATGTGGCTCTTCCGCACGTCTTCGCCAGGCACGGAGAAGACATCGAAGCGCTTACGGAGTCCCTCGACCAACTGAGGCTACACTTGCATCACTGGTTTTCCAAGTACCACACAGTCTTCAGCACGAGCGAAAAACGCAGTCTGGTGTACCTGGGAGATGAGAAGCAGCAAGGGCTGCAATTCCCCGGCGGCCTATCGCAACAACTGGAAAGGACGCTGGAAGAGTTGAACCCGCGCAGACGCTGACTCCAATCATGCAGGGTGGCTACCAGCAGGCCGGTGCGCTGCAGCGATCTGCAAGGTGAGGCTGGTCAGATTGCACATTGGGCTTATGCTAATGGGACGGCTGCGCATGTGTGACCGTAGCGCATGCCAGTCTGATCCAACATCATCCTGGAAAGCACACACCGTCTATGAACAACTCCCGCATCTCGCGGCGGCAACTCATCAACGTCGTTTCCGTGATCCTGAGCATCGTCTGCATCATCATCATCTTCGCCGGGGTCGATCTCGAATCTGTGCAGCGCGAGATGACGAAGGTCACCTGGGGCAGTTTCTTGCTCTCCCTGCTGCTGACGATAGGGATTCAGTTCTTATCCGGCGCGCGCACGTGGTTCTTGCTGGAAAAGACCGCCTCGCTCAGGAGCAGCACGACGAGCCTCTTCATCGGCAACTTCGTCAACGCGGTGCTGCCCCTGCGCCTGGGGGAAGTGCTGCGCATGGCGATCCTCAAGCGCAACGATGAGGTGCCGCTGGCGACAGGTCTCTCTATGGTGGTGCTGAGTCAGGTACTGGATGTGGTGGGCTTGCTGTGGCTGGCGCTGCTGCTGCTGATCTTCGCCCCTCCGCCGCAGGAATTGGTGCTGGCAGCCGGGGTCGTGGGGGCACTGGTGCTGGTGGCCGTGCTGGTGCTGCTGATCGCGGCGCGGTCGGCGGGCTGGCAGCGGCTCGCGCGGGGGGAGCGCTTGCAGGGCATCATCGCTAATCTGGTGCGCGGACTCAGCACCCTGCGCGATGTGCGGCGCATCATCGTCCCGCTGCTGCTGACGCTGACCTTCTGGCTGGGTGTGGCGGTCTCGACCTGGGTGCTGCTGCCTGACCTGCTGGAAGAACCGCCTTTCGTTGCAGCAATTGCCGTCGCCTTCGCCAGTGGCATCGGGCGTGCCCTACCCGCTCTGCCCGGCAGCCTGGGAACGCTCGATTTCGCCGTGCTGGTCAGCTTGCAAGCCTACGGAGTCGGCGAAGAGATTGCCGTCGCGCTGGTAGTGCTGATCCGCATCCGCTACATTCTGATGACTGTGCTCACCGGACTCGGCGGCGTGCTGGCGGAGAATCTCTCCATCCGGCAGATGCGTGCCCTGGTGCAGCGCAATCGCGCTGCCGTCAGCGAAGCGGAGCCTGCCACGCCGGAATAGGCCGCCCCAACCACGCTTCCAGCGCGGCATTGCTCTCGGCGAAGTACTCGCGCAGATACCGTTGCAACTCCGGCGAAAATTCCGGTAGTTCGACTTTATCGCTGCTGTTGGCGGGGAGTTGCAGGCGCTCCGGCACATAGCTCGCGTCGACATTCAGCGCCGTATACAAGCCCTGAACGTTTTCCAGATTGCCCACAAATTCCTCAAAAATGTTGACGATGATCTGCTCGCGGGCGAAGTGCTGTTCCCAGCGCCGCAGATAATCAATGTAGCGTCCACGCTGCAAATACGCGAAGGGTGATGCCGAGATTTTCGTGTGGTCGTACTGGTCGCGGCGCTCTTCTTCCTGCCAGAAGGCTTCTTCGATGGGCAGCGTCTCCAGGCCGTTATTGGCGCTGAAGTGATAGTTGGAGACGGCGCGGGCGACGGGTTCGCGCAGGATGACCACGATCTTCGCCTCTGGATACCAGGCGCGGATGCGCTGCGGCAGGCCGTCTGCCTCGATGTAGGTCGTGGATTTTTCGCCGCGTACGACCCCCTGGCGAATCGGGTCGAAGTGCAGGTTCACATAATCGGCTTCGTTCAATGCCGTCAGGTCTTCCCGCAGGAAGAACTTCGGCTCCGGCTTGATGGGCGTCGCCATCTCGATCATGGGATGCTCGTTCAAGACGTGGTAGAGATACGTCGTCCCGGAACGCTGCGCCCCGATGACGAAGAAATGGTCACTCATGGTGCTGTACTTTCTCTCGGATGTGGTAGACGTTCTGGTCACTGCTCTGCTGTACCAGCCGCAGCACGTATTCACCCAGCATACTGACAATCACGATATTAATGCCACCGAAGAACGATAGCAGCACGATGGTTGATGCCCAGCCGGGAACAGTCGTGCCGATGAAGAGCGCTCGCAGCAAGAAATAGATCCCCACCGAAAAGGCAACAAGTGTGGAGATGAAGCCGATATAGCTGACGAAGCGCAGCGGATAGGTCGAATAGCTGAAGAGCAAGCGCAGCACCAGGGCCAGAATACGGCGGAAATTGTAGTTGCTCTTACCCACTTCGCGCGGGTGATGCTCTACCATGACGTTGCCCCGCTTGCGCGAGAACATCAGCGACATGCCAGTGATGTACGGAAAGGGCGTACGGTAATTGCAGATGCGCTCGACGACATCGCGGCGCATGATGCGGAAATTGGTGACGACCAGATCGTGCGGCTGGTCGAAGATGCGCTCGTTGATGGTCTGTACCAGGCGGCTGCCCAGGCGACGAATCAGGGAATGCTTCTTCTGCCGGAACTGTCCGTAGACGACATCATAGCCTTCCAGAATCTTATGAACGACATGCGCGATTTCTTCGGGCGGGTTCTGCAAATCGTCGTCAATGGTGATGACGAAATCGCCGTTCACTGCATGGAATCCAGCATAGAGGGCGGTGTGCTGCCCATAATTTTTGAGCATGTCGATGGCGATGATGTTGGGATTTTCGGCGGCGGCGGTCTCCAGGATGGCCCAACTGCTGTCGCTGCTGCCGTCGTTGACGAGGATGATCTCGTAGCGCCAGCCCTGCTCTTCGAAAAACGTCGTCGTACGGGCAATCGTCTTCTCCAGGATCGCCTCGCTGTTGAAGACGGGGATCACGACGCTGTAGAGATACGCGGATGGTTCTGGTGGCACGCTGTGCATCCTTCCCGGATGTGAGTCTGATGTTCGCTCGGTTATGACATTCCAAGCATAGCATAGAGCGCCGCCGCCAATCCTTCAAGATTCGCCCCTGTCTTGGCCCCATCCACGTTCCAGGGTGATCACCTCAAGCCGTGCAGGGTGTAGAGAAGAGGCAGAATAGCGGGTGAAATATGGTGTGTTCCCCATTTCCCCCCTTGCGTCTCCCCACTTTGTAGGGGGAAACGGTTCTCGCCTTACCCGGCGGAGCGAGTTAGAGGGGGAACTCGCGCAGCGGGGGTGATTCTGGCCTTTCCTTGTGTATTCTTTGTGACTTTGTGGTTCAAATCGTTTTGCAGCGCTTGCCTGGATCCACGCCCAGGGCAATCGCTTCAAAAATGAAAGAAAGTTGGTAATGTGTAGTGGAGAGA
>CAZJWX010000028.1:0-34102 GCA_964549915.1 uncultured Anaerolineaceae bacterium
TGAGTAATATTCCTGACTGGGCCTATATCGACAGCGGCGGTTCACAATGGACTCACTCCGCATTGTATATTGGCAATAATCAAGTACACCACTGGAACTTTAGCAGCTCAGTCCCTCAGCCACACCCGGCAAATCTCTGGAATGTCTATCCAACCGTTCGCGGCGTTCATATTCTGGCAGGCGAATACACGTCCAGCCCTGTGACCACCCAAACCTCCTTCGACTTCAGCGACAGCCTACACGGCTGGATTGCTGCGAATGACCTTGAAGGTCAGAAGGTGCTGGAAGTGGAAGGCGGTATGTGGGCTGCCATCACCGATACTGATAACAGTGGGCATCTCGACCCGTACTTTATCAGCCCGGAATTCGCGCCTTTCCGCGCAGATAGCTTTACACACTTGCGCATTCGCATGGGGCGCGATGTGCCCAATTCGACCTGTATGGAAGTCTTCTGGAGCCGTCCGGGACAGGCCGCGTTCACAGGCGAGCAGCGCGTGCAGTATACGTCGCTGGTGGATGGTACGACGCGTACCTACGAAATTGACCTGACGCAGAATCCGCAATGGTCTCGCCTTGTAGATCGCCTGCGCATCGACCCTGGCTGCCAATTCGGTGGCAGCACGCAAGAGGGTTTCGTCCGCATCGATAGCATCGAACTGTTCGACGAGAATGACTCGGAAGCTGTACCCACCTATTCCTGGAACTTCAAGCTTGATGTTCCGCAAGGCTGGGTGCCGAAAAACCACCTCACCGGTGTGAAAATGGAACCCACAGATGGCGGTATGTGGGCACAGATCACCGGCGATAACCCGCAATTCTTCGGCCCGCGCTTTGAACAGCCGATCAACGCGGCTGACTACGGCGAAGTCCGCATCACGATGGGTCGTGACGGCGCTGACAATTGCTCGCAGTTCTTCTGGCGCTACGCAGGCGAAGGGCAGGGCTTCGTGGGTTCACAGCGCATCGACTTCGACGTGGATGGCAATGGCGTAGGCACCTATGTTCTCAACCTAACCAATCATCCGCTGTGGACGGGGCAGATCAGCAAGCTCCGAGTCGATCCCGCTTGTGGCGCTCCCACGCCGAATGGCAACAATGCCGTCCGCATCGACCGGATTGAATTGGTGCCGGTGGCGCAATCCAACCCGGACACTTTCCAACTGACCTTCTCCCCACCGAGTGCGACGATGGCAATTGGCGAAACTGCCAATCTGAATCTCCTCGTAGAAAATCCCGACATGCAGACCAGCGGTGGCATTCGCGGCCTGGATGTTCAGTGTGAGCCTACGGCAAGCATCGTGCAGGGAGTAAGCATCGAAGACGGTGCGCTCTTCAGCAATCAGGCGGTTAGCGTTTTGCTGCCAGAACCAGCATTCCCACCTGGGCCGGGGTTCCAGTGGATGGTTTCCGAGCGTGCGGATGAAGCAAATGTGACGACTACAGGAACTGCGCTGAGCGTGACATATCAGGGTGCTGCTGCCGGTACAGCCGAAGTGATCTGCAATGCAGACATCATTGATGCTGACGGTGCACTTGTGGAAGATGTTCCTGTTGCCAGCGCCGTCCTCGAGGTTCTTGGCAACGCGACTGTTCAGGGCATCGTCATGCTGGACTCGGCGGATGACTACAGTGGTGTAGAGATCACCTTCTACGACGACGATGGTGAGATTGCAGCAACGACGACCAGCGCTGCTGATGGCACCTTCTCCGTCGAACTCGCTCCCGGCACGTACTACATGGTCATGGAGACGCCCGGTTACCTGAGCGCTGCGGAATACGATATCAGCGCCTCGACCGATGCCACGTTGCCTGAAGTAACGCTGGTAGGCGGGGATGTTAACGGTGACGAAATTATTGACCTGTTGGATGTGACCCAGTTTGCCAATGACTATGCCGCGCAGCAAAGTGCGACCACATTGGACTATGACATCACCCGCAATGGTTCGGTTGATCTGGGGGACTTCTACGGGATGGTCAACAATCTCGACAAATTTGGGGCTTTCTATACACCGGGTTCCAATTAAGGACAGATGAGGAGGGGGCTTGCTCCCTCCGCTTCGCCAGTAGCAGGGAGGACATACAAGAATGAACAAACTTTTGACACTGATCGGCGGTGTGATTCTGGTTGCTGTAGTCGCGATCATCGTGTGGATCGCGCTCCCAGCATTGAATCCGCCCGACGCAACATCAACCACCTTTGATCCCGCCCAGTTGCCTGCCGATGGCTTGCATATCGCTACAAGCCAGCCGGAAGGCACCGAAAATATCGTGCGTGTAGAGATCATCGCCAATGTTCCGCAGCGTGCCGCTGGTTTCGATCTGGCGGTGAATTATCCGGCGGATGCCGTGCGTCCGCTGAACACACCGGACGAGCTGCCCGCTGCACCGGGTTCGTTGTTTGTAGGGGCAGAGATGGCGCGGAATGAAGTTGTCTCGCTGTCTGACGAGCAAGGTCAGGTGCGTATGATGTACGTGTTCTTCGGGGACCAGTCCGGCGCGGTGGGTGCGGGAACGCTGGCTGTGATGGACTTTGAGCTGCTGCCCGGTGCGGAGAGCGCCGTGATCGAATTGCAGAATCCGCGCCTCTCGCGGATCAATGCAGAAGGTGTGGCCGAGTATGTGCCGCTCTCCATCGGTGACCCGACGCTGACCCTGGAAATGACGGCTCAAGGTGTGCAGCCCTCTGTTGGGGCGGCTCCCATGGTTGATCAGACGACAACCATCCTGGCAGTTGCGATTGGCCTGATCGTGATTGCATTGCTTGGATTAGCGACACTCGGTCTGCGCTGGCGCTCGTCACGCAAACCGAAATTGGCTACCTCGGCTCGCTAGCGCCATAATCAGTCAATGGGAGGGGTCGAATACCCTCCCTTGCAGTCCACTGACCCAGGAGCGTGGGTTGCCACTGCGTTTCATGCGATGGTCACTGATCCTCACGGCACGTTGAAGCTCACTTCATAGGGCGTTTGCAGCCAACCGCCATCAGTACCCACCAGCCGCAGCCGCACGCGATAGCTGCCGCTTTCAAGGTAGCCTTCCCAGAGCGTACCATCCGTCACGGAGCTATAGCCCGCGCTGCCCATTGGCGTCCAATCCGCAAAGGAGCCGCCGATGACATCCAGGTGCCAGAACTGCGCCTGACTGCTATCGAACTGCACCGTCCCCGTGATGGTGACCGGGTTGCCGACGGTTTGCCCGTTGCCCGGTGAGGTGATGACCGCCGTCACGACGGTATTGCCGCCACCGGGCGCGACTCCTTCCCAGCAGTTGATTGTGGGCAGGAAGGCGTAGCCGTTGGCCTGGGCGTATTCTTCCGCCGCGACGGCGTCATTGTGCGAGGTGACTGGCCCGGCGATGAAGAGCAGGCTTTGCGCCCCCTGCACACTGTTGACCAGTTCCGGCGTCACGCGGCAGTAGCGCGGCGCTGGCGGACGACGTTCCCCGGCCTGTAGCTGGAATTGCTGCTGCACCGCTGCCGCTGTCCCCGGATCCAGCGGGACGACCAGGGCGCGGTAAATATCCGGGCTGACCTCTTGCAAGGTGGCGCTGTTCTGCTGCTGCGTATCCGCCAGTCGTCCGCCGGGATAGACCAGGTTGCCGCTGCCATCCGGTACCCCCGCCGGGCTATCCAGGAACCATTCGCTGATCTGCGAGCAGTTCTCAGTGGGATCGGTGATGGTGCGCACATTGCAGATCGAGCGCAAGCTCATGCCGCCGGGGGCATTGGGCTGATCCGGCAGCAGTTGCCCATCCACGCGGAAGACGTTCAGCGACGATTGCGAACTGTAAATGCTGGACAGCACGCTGTTCCAGATGGGAGCTGCCCCGGTTAGCCCCGATGAATTGCGCATGGGGTCACCGTCGTTGTTGCCCACCCAGACACCGACGACCACGTTGCGCGTGTAGCCAATCGTCCAGTTGTCTTTCACGTCGTTGGTCGTTCCCGTCTTCACGGAGGATGCGATGTTCGGCGTGTAGAGCGGGCTGCGCGACCCCATCGCCGGGGTGCGGGCGGCATTATCGCCCAGGATGTCGGTGATGAGGTAGGCCACGCGCGGATCCATCACCTGCGTGCCGAAGCCGCGTCGATCCACCGTCTGCGCGGTGAAATTGCCCGCGCCCTGCGGGCAGCCGTTCTCGTACTGGTAGACGATGTTGTTATCGCTATCCACGATGCACAGGATCGAAGTCGGCTCCACGTATGCGCCCTGGTTGGCGAGGACTCCGTACGCATTCGACAATTCCAGCAGGCTGACTTCGCCGCCGCCCAACGTCAGCGAGAGGCCGTACTGGCTGGCATCCAGCCCCAGCGTGCTGACTCCGACGCGGTTCATGGTCGCAAGCAGCGTATCCACCCCGATCAAGCGCGTGGTCTGCACAGCGGGAATGTTGTAGCTGTTGGCGAGGGCGGTGCGCATGGTCATCGGGCCGTGGAAAGCACCGTCGTAGTTGCGCGGGCGGTAGATTTCCTGGCCTGGGATGGCGATCTCCGTCGGCGTGTCCCAGATGACATCCCCCGCCGTCATGCCCAGTTCCAGCGCCGTCGCGTAGGTGAAGGGCTTCATGGTGCTCCCCGGCTGGCGCAGCGCAATCGTCACATTCACGCGCCCATCAATGGCGTCGTTGAAGTAATCCACGCTGCCGACCATGGCAATGATCTGCCCCGTGATGGGCTGTAAGACGATCACCGCCGCGTTGCTGACGTTGTTGGCCTGCAAGCTGGTCACTTGCGTGCGTGCCGCACCCAACGCCAGCGTGTAGATTTCCTGGTCAACGGTCGTGTAGACGCGGTAACCGCCGCGCGTGATCTCATCGGGCGAGAAGCCCAATTCGTTCATGATGTCGGCGAATTCGTTCTGCGCGTAGACCGTGAAATGGGGCACGCGCAGGTTGTTGTCTTCCGGCACAACGAAATTCAGTCCCTGGCGCAGCGCTGTGTCCCGCTCTTCGGCGGTGATGTAGCCTTCTTCGACCATCTCATTGAGCACATCGCGCCAGCGGTTGTAGACGCGATCCTGCACCACCGGGTCAGGATTGAGCGGGTCGAGGTCGGCGGGAGCCTGGGGCAAGCCCGCCAGCAGCGCTGCTTCCCCCAACGTCAGGTCTTGCACATCCTTACCGAAGAAGGTCTGCGCGGCGGCCTGTGCCCCATAGGCGAGGTTGCCGTAATAAATCTCGTTGAGGTACAGCTCCATGATATCTTCTTTGCTGCGGCGCGCCGTCAGCGCAATCGCCAGGATGATCTCTTCGGCTTTGCGCGTCACGCTGCGTTCGGCGCGGTATTCAAAATCGAAGAGGATGTTGCGCACAGCCTGCTGGGTGACGGTGCTGCCGCCGGGGGTATCGCCCTCCGGCCCTGCGCCGACGAATTGCAGGAAGGCGACTGTCGTCGCGCCGATGTCGATGCCGATGTTCGACCAGAAGGAGTCATCCTCGATGGAGACCGTCGCGTTGATCAGGTCTTCCGGGAAGCGCTCGTAGGGCACGGTATCGCGCCGCCCTTCGTCGAAGGCTTCATAAAGCTGGTTGCCATAACGATCATAATAGAAGGTGCTCTCGAAGGCGCGGTAAGCATCCACGCGGTCGATTTGCTCCGACCATTCCGCCTCAATGCGCGGGATGAAGAAGGCCGCCGCCCCCAACGAGAGGAAGGTGAACCCGCCACAGAAGCTCAGGAAGAGGCCCAGCATCACGTAGAAGCAGCCGGGACGCACCCCCAGAATCCGCCGATGACGACGGCGCGGCAGGGGGCGCTGCGGCTGGCTGTCCGGCTTGCTCCTGGGGGGTGGGGGCATGTAGCTCCCCTGCGCCTGACGCACGGCCTGCTGCTGGGGCGGACGCTGGTAGCGGCTGTCCGCCAGGTTGGGGTTCGCCGCCGTCAATCCGCCATCGAAGGGCGCGGGCTGCGCGGAATCCGGCACGCGCGGCATGTGGCGCATGGTGGCTTCGCTGCTGGCGGATGGCACTTTGTCGTAGTCTTGCATCTCCGGGTTGGGGTCGAGTCCGCCGGTCCCAGGCAGGGTCTCGCGCGGGTCGGGCACGCCCGGTTCGCGGAAATGCGGCATGGTCAGGTCGTCCCGATTGTGGCGGAAGGTCGGCTGCGCGTCACTTTCATCCACCCGGGGCAGCTTGAAGGGCACATCGTCGTCGTCCGCTTCGGCTTCTTCCCATTCGGGGGCCGCTTCTTCGCGCATGGCCTCTTCGTAGGCCGGGTCATCCGTTGCACGCAGCGCGTCCGTGCTTTCGGGGTGTGGTGTCGCTTCCGGAAACGCCTCGTGCCGCTCCGTCAGCGAATCGTCTTCGCCCTCGGCATCCGGCGGCAAATTCGGAAATTCGTTGGGATCAGGCTGGTTGGGCATCGGGTTGTCGCTCTCGACAGGGTTCTCTTTCTGAATGTGGTATCAGTGTAGCACAGCCCCGCCCAAACTGCGCCAGCGCCCGGGCTACGCTCACTGTGCGCAACCCGTGCTGTGGGGCTACCCTGTGCGATGCTGACGCGGGAGTGACCCAGCCCGAAGAGGCCGGGTCACTCGCGGTGTATCGACTCGGCGTCACTCTGACGGCATGCCCGGTACGGTGCTACACGCTCCGTCTTCGCGCACCACGTCTTCGCGCACCCAGGCACCGCCTCGCAGATGCCACCAGGTGAAGCCCTGGTCATCCTGCGTCTGCCCATTGACGAAACGCTGCTCCCCTGCCGCCAATGTGCCGACCTGTTCAGCGTCGGTGCTCGCGCCGCCGCGCAGATTCACAGTCGCATCCGCGCTCACCACGCAGCCGCCGAACCCTTCACCGATCACTTCGATCTCGCCCCAGGATACCCAATGGATGGTGGATGTCGTCCGCACGCGCACATAGCGCACACCCATCAGCGGCACATCCGGGCGAAATTCGAGCCACTGGTCGTCCTGGGTCGCTTCGCGGAAGGTATGTACCAGCCGCAGATTGCCATCCTCGCCCGCGACGTAAATCTCGTGCACCGTCGGGTCGAACGGTTCGGGTGGGAACTGGCTGGTGAAAGCGCGGATGGCCGCAACGGGATATTCGCGTTCCAGGTCGATCTCAATCCACTGCGGCGGTTCATGATCGCCTGCATTCCAGTTGTCGCCGCCCGTCGCCAATCCATTCACCGCATTCTCTGGCGGGTCGGTCTCCATTGCGTTGGAGGCGGTCACGGGTTTGCCCAGCGCCAGATTGCGCCCGGCATCCAGCAGGGCAAGCGGCAGATGCGCGATGCGTTCTGGCGGGAAAGCGGACGGTGCTGCCGGGGCACCCACCGCCCGCGATTCATCGAGGGCTACCTGCGACCATTCCCCGGCGCTCACGGTCTGCGCACCCTCCGCCGTGCGGATGCTTCCCTGCCCTTCGACGATCAGCATATCCAGCTCGGCTTCGGTGGCCAGGAGCACCGCTGTCGAACTCAGTTCGATCTCTGCGCCGTTGACGAACAGGTTCACCGTGACATTATCCGGGCTTTGGATGGCGATGCTGTCATAGTCCAATGTTTCACAGCGGGAGACGCCCACGCCCGGCGTGAAGACAAAGGCCTGCATCGGCTGCATGCCTTCCATATCGGCAGACTCATCCTGCACCGTCACATCTCCCATCAGCAGCATGGTCACGTTCTGTCCGGGGAGCGAGTCGGGCAAGCCCGCCTGGGCACGCAGCAGCACGATGCCGAATTGTGCCAGGCCGGTATCCAGCGGCTGCGTCTGAATGCGTTCGATGGCGGCAAGTGTGGCGATGTCGCCCGGCGCGTCGAAGCGAACTTCGGCGGCACGCAGGGAGGCGTCAACATTCTGGTGTCCATAACAGGCTTCATTGCGTGCAGTGGAACCGCACAGGTCATTGGTCTGGGCGATGGCGTCGTAGATCAGGCCAGGGCAGGTTTCGTCTTCCGATGCATTTTCCTGTGCGTTCACCAGCGTGAAGGCCAGCAGCCCCAGGACGACGACAGCGAACAGCACAATCGCACGTCTTGTCGTGTGTTTCATGGTTCGAATCCCCTTTATTCATCTGTTGTCGATGATTGTCGATTGTACTGCGAATCGTCCAGCGGGCGCGGCAGGACAGCCAGAGAGTGACGAATGCGACGGTAAAACGGGGCGTCCACTTCGTAACATTTCCCCAAACCATCCCTGTACACTTTTCCACTTGCGGGGTTTTCGGGGATTCGTCACAATACCCCAGGATTCCAGGCGAAAACAGAAGGGGCGGTGGCATGGAAAATCCCTTACCTGCCAACGAAGACATTATCAACTACGGGCAGGCGGTGCCCTGGGAAGCAATTGAGCAGCAAAAACGCCGCTTCAACGAGCGCTTGAAGCAGCTTTCTAAAGAAATTGACGACGACGAAGTACCGCTGGATGACCTGAGCAGGGCGACGGGCATCCCCATCACATTGCTCTACGACGACACCGCCGGGGGCAATGTCCTCCTGGGGCATGTCGGCGATTTCCAGTACGTCCTGGGGAGCTGCGTCAGCAAGCGCTACCGCTACGGGCAAACCTTCGTCAAGAGCGTGGTTCCCTACAACTTCAACCCCAGCGTGAACCACACCAACCTGCACGAAACGCAGAATCCCCGCGCCGAGATGCGTGCCCTGGGCGCTGAACTGGAACTGGGCGTCTACCACCCCAATGGCAACGTCCCCACCGAAGAAGAGATGCAGACCTACGCCGAGTTATATCGCAATTCCGCCAGTATGCTGGGCATCACCCCACAGGTGGATCGCGAAGCCTGCGCCTACCAGGTGGAAGTCCACGTCGCGCCAGGGATCGGCTACAACCGCACGCGCCTCTCGATTGAAGCGATCATGAAGTCCCTGGTCTACGCCAGCCAGCAGACCGGACTCTACACCGCGATTTTCTCCGCTTTTCCCATCCTCAGCGAATTCACGCTGACGGATCATCCCAAGGTGCATACGGCGGTGGATTTGATGTGCGATGTGAACAGCCACTTCCCGGAATACGAGCAGCGCCAGGATTCTGCCCGCGCCCGGTACCACATGCAGCTTGGGGCGAACGTCGTGCAGATTTTCCGGCTGCAAGGCTGTCACATTCACCTGGATGTGGCGGGGCGCAGCGAAGCCCTGGGATTGTTCACCTTCTACACGATGCTGCGCAGCGCGACCGCCATCGCCAACGCGGCCATCCTCAAAGGTGGCCCCTTCGTCAACGGCACTTGCGACCCGGAACTGCTCTGCACGCGCGAATACCTGCGCCGCACGACGGTCACCGGACGCTACCTGGATTTGCCGCTGACGCCGCATTTCAGCGCGGATGGCTTGCAGCGTTACGCGGGCTTGCTGCGTTCGGAGCGGGCCAATGCCCCGGCGCGGGCGCTGCTGTGCGAGGGCGGCCTGGGCGAAGACATCTCCGCCATGCACAACCCCATCGGGCGCGTACGGCCTGACCTCGGCGCTACCAAGCGCATCTGCACCGTCGAGAGCACGGGGATGCCCGTGAACATCAGCGCCTCGCGGCAGGCAGCAGCGCTGTCCGATTTCGAGTTCACGCAGATTCTGACCGAGAATTATTATCGCCAGCACGGCACCGATTTGCGCCCGATGCAGGACGATGAAGACCTCTGGGCGATGGTCGGCCCCCTGGGAACGGCGAAATACCAGCAGCTTCAAGATGCCTCTGATCGCCAGGGGAGCGAAGTACTGGTGGAGACTGCCGCCGGGACGACCATGACGCTGCCGGATTTCTACGAGATGAAGCGCCTTTACATGCACAAGCACCTGATCGATGTGCCCGGCGTGGCACCGCGTGACATCGACGAGGTCTACATGAGCCTGAACCGGATGCTGGCCCCGCCCAGCGGCCGCGTCGCGCAGACGCCGGAAGAATACGTCCAGGATCCGACGCGGCGCAGCACAGGCAACTGGGGCAAAATCCTGCGCGATGCCTTCATCGACGAAGGCGGCACCCCCGGCGAGCACAACCCTGAAGCCGTCTTGCGCGTGGTCAACCGCGTACACGAGTCGCTGGTCAAGCGTTATTCGTAGCGGCGCTTCGACGCCGCGAATGCGAGGTCATCGGGGCGCTGCTTCGGGATTCTGGTGGCGCAGTGCTGGCTGCTGATTCGCCTCTCGCGCATCCATATAGGTCGAGATCATGGCCGTGATGAGCACGGCGGAGAGCAGCAGCGACAGCACAACCGCATAGACGCCAACGGGTGGCGAGGCGATGTCGAGCAGATTCGGCTGTCCTAGCGAGTCGGGGTCGGGGCTGGCATTGGTCGCCCAGGTCAAATACTGGTGATTGGGCGTTTCGATGAAGATGTGTGCGCCCTGCGTGAAAATATACGAGAGCGTCACCAGCCAGAACTTGAGCCAGAACCAGCCCCGCGCGAAGAAGCCGAAGGCCGCAACCGGGTAGGCGATGAAGAGGCTGATGGTGAAGGGCGTCACCTGCTCGATGAACGGCCAGCCGCTGTGATCTGCCCGCAGAACGTGGTCAACATGGTGCAAAAACCCCGCAACCACCACCAGAATGACGATGATGCGCGTCCGGCGCGAAGAGCGGGACTCGGGCGTGAGGTTCGATGGAGCCATCGGGTGATCCTGCTTTGAAAACAACATGAGATTGCAATGACACTCCCCGCACAC
Source organism: uncultured Anaerolineaceae bacterium (assembly GCA_964549915.1). Lineage (GTDB taxonomy): Bacteria > Chloroflexota > Anaerolineae > Aggregatilineales > Phototrophicaceae > JAUZRW01. The sequence goes on from CAZJWX010000028.1 coordinate 10,616, forward strand.
TGCGTTCCTCGCCGCGCAGAAAGCGCTGAATCACCGTACCATGCCTCGGATCGTGACCGAAGTCACAACGCAATCCCCTAAAGCGATTCTAATTGCTTCATCCGGCCAGTATGCAGAAAACACTTCGTACCCGATCCTCCAGCAAGTCGGTGCAAGTTCCCTCTACGAAGTGGAGGGGATTTCGGAACGTTTTCCGGACAGAGCACTAAAGCCGCCTCATACGAAGAGCCGAAGAAAATACCCCTATCCGCCCCCAGTTAAAACCGAAGGCTATCAGTAGACCGATGTTTTGAACATCGGGCGGAGGTGGCGAATCGTTTACCCCCATCTAACGCGGGTGTGGTACAAAACGCGCTAGCTCAAAAAAACATCCAACGACAACGGAGATTTGTGACAATGGCTGAAACGTATTCGTTCCAGGCAGAAACCCAACAACTCCTCGATATTCTGATTCACTCGCTCTATACGGAGCGCGAGATTTTCCTGCGCGAATTGGTCAGCAATGCGTCCGACGCGCTGAATCGCTTGCAGTTCGAGCAGTTGACCACCAGCGATATCGTAGACCCGGAAGCCCCGCTGGAAATCCGAATCATCCCGGATGAAGAAGCGGGTACGCTGACCGTCCGCGATACGGGCGTGGGCATGACCGCCGAAGAGATGCGCGAGAATCTCGGTACGATTGCGCAGAGCGGGGCCAAGAATTTCATCCAGGCGCTGAAGGACGCCCCCAGCAAAGAAGCCGCCCAGAACATCATCGGGCAGTTCGGCGTGGGGTTCTACAGCGTCTTCATGGTCGCGGATCGCGTGCAGGTGGTGTCGCGCTCCTTCCGCCCCGCTGCCGAACCCGCCCTGTGGGAGGCCGACGGCGGCACCGAGTACCGCATCGAATCCGCCGACAAGGAAACGCGCGGGACGGACATCATCATTCATCTGAAGGAAGATGCCCGCGAACTGCTCAAAGTCTGGCAGCTCAAGAACGTCATCACCAAACACAGCGATTACGTCGCCTTCCCTATCTACGTGGCGGATGAAGAGAACCCGGCCAACAAGCAGCAGGCCATCTGGCGCCAATCCCCGCGCGAGGTGGAGCAGGCAGACTACAACAGCTTCTACCAGATGATGACGCTCGATTTCAACGAGCCGCTGCACACCATTCACATGCGTGCCGATGTGCCCATGCAGTTCTACGCGCTGCTCTTCATCCCCGGCAGCCCGGAGCCGTCGCCCTTCAGCCCGCGCCGCGAACCCGGCCTGAAGCTCTACGCACGCAAGGTGCTGATCGACGATTTCAACACCGATTTGCTGCCGGAGTATTTGCAGTTCGTGCAGGGCGTGGTCGATAGCGAAGATTTGCCGCTGAACGTCAGCCGCGAGAGCGTCCGCGCCGACCGCATCATGGCCAACCTCAAGCAGAAGATCACCAGCAAAGTCCTCAGCGAACTGAAGCAGCTCGCCAACAAAGAGACCGAAAAATACCTGGAGATTTACGCCACCTTCGGGCGTATGCTCAAGCAGGGCGTAGTCGTCTCCCCGCAGGATCAAGAGGATCTGCTGCCGCTGCTGTACTTCAACAGCACGCACGACGACGACGAAGACAGCTTCCACTCGCTGGATGACTACACCGGGCGTATGGTCGATGGGCAGGATGAGATTTACTACATCATCGCCGACGACATCCACAGCGCCCGCCGCAGCCCACACCTGGATGCCTTCCGCCAGCGCGGAATCGAAGTCTTCTATTTCACCGATCCGGTAGATGCCATGCTGCCGATGGGGCTGACGGAGTACAAGGGGTACAGGCTGCGTGCCGCCGACGAGAGCGACATCGACCTGACCGATGTGGGCCAAGCGCCTGAATCCGCCGAAGAGCAGGAACCGCTGGAAAGCGACACCTTCGAATCACTGGTGGAGCGCGTGAAGGCTGTGCTCGGGGAGCGCGTCAGCGGCGTGCGCCAGAGCCAGACCCTGGTGGGCAGCCCGGCGCGTCTGGTCGCCGAAGGGGGCAGCAGTGACCGCCACATGTTCCGCATCAATCGCCTCGTCGGGCGCGAATACGAACTCCCCGTGAAGACCCTGGAACTCAACCCGCGTCATCCGCTGCTGCACAACATCAGCAATATGCTGGCGAACAACGGCGACAATCCGCTGATTGATGTCGTGATTGAGCAGGTCTTCGAGACGGCGCTGCTGCAAGAAGGCATCCATCCCGACCCGGCGAGCATGGCACAGCGCATCACCGCCCTGATGCAGGCCGCGACGGGCGACAACGTGGACTTCGGCGAGGTCGCGCCGGAAAAAGCCGAGGACTAATGTACGGACAACGTGCCGCACAAGAGCGGGTGTAGGGGCTGCCCGCTGCGCAAGCTCTCCCCGCTGCGCAAGGGGAGAACGGGTTTCTCTCTACGCAGTGGGGGGGGGGCAGAAGGGGGCATTCACCGCCGCCAGAAGCCACCCGGACAAAAACAGGCGCGACCACCGAGGCCGCGCCCCTGGATTGCGTAGCGGTCGCTTCCCTTACGGCGTGCTGCCCCAGACGAGGCCGCCGTTCTGGAAGACGGGGATGGTGCTGGTGGGGGCGTAGCTCTGGCTTGCACCACTGCTGCGCCAGAAGTCGTTGGCGCTGCTGTAGTTCTGCCCCCAGTTGCTCAGGCGCAGCGCCCCCTGGTATTCCCAGTGCGAATTGGGCTGCAAGGTGCCACCGTAGCTCACAGTGAAGTACCAGGTATCGCCGTTGTGCTGCGTTGGCCCGCTGACGTTCGCGCTGCCCGACTGATCCCAGTATTTCTCCATGACGTACATGCTGGCTGGATTGCCGTTATCCACCGTGAAGTAAATCCGCACGGAGAGGCCGCTCTGTGGCTGGTTGCTCTGGTTCACCACGCGGAAGTGGAACTGCGACTGCTGGTTGTTATCCGTGCCCGCGCTGCGCAGCGTGACCTGCAAGCCACCGCCGCCGGGAACGGTTGTCGGCGGGGCGCTGGTCGGCGGCGCACTCGTCGGCGGCGCACTCGTCGGCGGGGCGCTGGTCGGTGGGGCTTGCGTCGGCGGCGGATTCGGGCTGCCGCCACTCGGTTCGGAGCCTGCGACCAGCACGTTGTTCACGTAAACCGGGATGTTGTCCGTCACTGCGAACTGATTGCCGAAGCCGCCTTGCTTCCACCAGTCATTCGCCGTGCTGATGGTCTGCGCCCAGTTGTTCAGGTGGATTGACCCGGCGTATTCCCAGGTCGCGCCGGGCTGCAACGTACCGCTGTAGCGCACAGTGAAGAACCAGTTCCCACCGCCGGATTGAGTCGGCCCACTGACCGTCGCGCTGTTGGATTGATCCCAGTATTTTTCCAGCACATAGTTGCTGGCAGCGTTGCCGTTATCCGGCGTGAAGTAAATCCGCAGCGAGATGCCGCTCTGGGCCGCCCCGGAGTCGTTGCGCAGGCGGTAGCTGAAGTGCGTCTGCTGGTTGTTGTCCTGCCCGTTGGATTTCAACTCTACGACGAGAGCCGTACCCGGATTGGTGGTGGCTTCCTCGATTTCCCATGTGAAGCTCGTTTCGGCCTGCAAGCCCTGGTCATCCGTCACCGTGATCGTGACCGTGCTCGTCGTCGCGCCGGGGGCCACCGTACCGCTGATGACGCCATCCGCTGCACCGATGCTCAGCCCGGCGGGCAAGCTGTCGTTGTCGTCGTAGCGCAGGACGCTGCCTTCCGGGTCGCTGGCGATGACCGTGATGTTCACCGATTCGCCGATGACGCTGCGCTGTGTGCCAATGCCGTTGATCGTCGGCGGCTGGTTCTCTGCCGGGTCATCGGTGGGCGTGGGTGGCAGGGGAGTCTCTTCTTCCGTCGGTTCCTGCGTCGGCTCGGCAGTGGGTTCGTCGGTCGGCTGCGGTGTGGGCGGGGTGAAGCCATCCTCCAGCGGATTCTGCATGTTGCCCGTCATCAGCAGCATCCCCAGCACATACCAGGAGTCGCTGTAGTAGGTGTTGTCTTTCTGCTGGCGCATGAAGGCATCGAAGGCGGCCTGACCGCTGCTCGTGCGGATGCTGCCACCTGCCGCGCCACAATTCACCCCGCTGATCTGCGGTGCTGCCCAGACCGCCACCGCACCATTCGCGGTGAAGAACTGATTCTGGTAATTGTTGATCGGCGTGCCATCCAGGTTGTATTCGACGCGGATGTTATCCACCCCGACGCTGGCGAAGAAGCTGCCGATGGGATTCAGCGCTTCCCCGGCTTCCGTGCTGCCGAACCAGTAACGATCCAGCGCCACGCGCCAGGCAAAACGCGCCGCATCCCAGCCCCAGGCGGCGGAGTCGTTGCCGTAGAAGCCGGGGTAGACTACATCGCCCTCGTAGCTGTTCCAATTGCTGACGAAGCCCGCGCAGCTATTGGCCTGTACGATGCGGGCGATTTCGTAATTGCGGTCGATGACATCGTACCAGCCCTGGTTGCCCGTGAATTCGGCGAAGACGCGGAAATGCGCCGGGGAGAAGTACGAGACGTTGGTGATGCCGTTGGGATAGTCGATCTTCTGGTAGAAGAGATCGCCCGGAATCAATTCGTAGCCGGGGTTGTCATCCAGGCCAGCGAAGGGGCCAGGACCAGGATGATCGACTTCCGTCTCCCAGATCGCGGTGATCATCTCGCTTGCCAGCGCACAGTAATCGAACTGTCCCGCGCTCCAGACGCCATTGGCGACATGCTGGCAGGCCATCACCAGCGCCAGCGCGATGTCCACATCGGCATCGGTTGCTGCGCCATATCCGGTGATGTTCTGGTATCCGTTGGTCTGCCAGTGCATCAAGCCGTTGGCATCCAGGTGATCAGCGGCGTACATCCAGAGGCTGTCGAAGACGGATTGCTCCCGGAACGACGCCGCGAGCAGCATCCCGTAGGCCTGCCCTTCCGAGACGGTACGATTGCCCGCACGCGGTTCGACCACCCGCAGGCGCGGCGCGGGGCCAGCCTGATTACTGGTGACGTAATCGGCCTTCCAATCCTCATAGGCCGCCTGCAACTGTGCGGGATTGTGATTGGCAGGCGTGATCGGGTTACTCTGTGCCTGGGTCATGGGCGGAATCATCAAAATGAGTGCAAACAGAATGAGATATGTGATCTGTGAGCGTACACAAAAGCGTTGCGTTGTCTGCATAGGTTGCTCCGTCGGTACCCCTTGTTCATTGCTAACCGTTGCTCTGTTCAGGCCGCTAACGATAACCTGACCACAAATAAACCTTAGCTCACAAAAGCCATCTTTATAATTCGACAATCTAAGTATTGAGGAGCACCCACCCCCGCAACAATCCTACTAAGGTCATACTACCACTGCTTCTGCGGGGCATTTTGGGCGATTTCCTTGAGAAATCCAGACAATTTGATTACGGTTTGTGCCGTGTGCAGTTTGTGGGCAGGGTTGCTATACTGCTCGCAGACACCATTGACGAGTTCGGGCATGAGCATGCGCTTCATGGAATTGACGCAGAAAATTGATCTTTCCGCTCACTTCCCCCGCTATACAACCCGCTATGTAAGGGGAGAACCGATTTCCCCTGCACGCGGTCGGGGGGCGCGAGGGGCTGGCGGCTGCCACGCGGATGCGCCGGGTATCCCCTGGGGTCTCCCCCGCAAAGAAGGGACATTCATGTACGCATCGTCAGGGTCGGGCAGATGACCATCAACCTGCTCTTCACATCCTGGTACAGCGGGTTAGGCGGCGGCGAGACGGATCTGCTGGCATTGGCGGCGGCGCTGCCCAGGGCCGACTACATCCCACACCTCCTGCTGCCGCGTCCCGGTGCGCTGGGGGATCGCTGGAAGGCCAATGGTTGGCCCCTGCACATCGTGTGTTACCGGGGGGCCAGCACGCTCTTCATCCCGCGTATCTGGGGGCGCTTTCCGGTGGTGGGGCGCATGACAGAGCTGCTGCGCGCCGAACACATTCACCTGATCCATGCGGATTACCACACGTTGCCCTTCATCGCGGCGGCGGCGCGGCGGACTCGCACGCCCCTCGTCTGGACGGTGCACGGCTGGTGGTTCCGCCCCAGGCCCTGGCAGCGGCGCTTCTTGCGACAATTTCCTGCCGTCGCTCGCTCCCAGGCCATTCGCGCGGGTTTCCTGGGTGACCCGCCCTTCATGCCCGCCGAACGGCTCCCGGTCGTCTATTCCGGCGTGGATACGCGCCGCTTTCACCCGCAGATCAGCGATGAAGCCCTGCGCGACGAACTCCATTTGCCGCTGGATGCGCCGCTGGTGGCGCTGGTGGCGCGTTTCCAGCCCGTGAAGGGACACCACACCTTTCAGGCGATGGCGCGGCGAGTGCTGGAAGCAGTGCCCGATGCGCATTTCATCGTGGCGGGGGAAGATACCTTCGGCGTGGCGGCGGATGATGCCTACAAGCGCACGATTTTGCAGGCTGCAAACGAGGATCCGCTCCTGCGCGAACGCCTGCACTACATCGGGTTCCGCACTGATGTGGAGCGCGTGTTGGCTGCGGCGGATGTCGTGGTCTGCACCAGCGACTTCGAGAGCTACGGCAAGGTGAATCTAGAAGCGATGGCCTGCGGCACCCCTGTCGTCAGCACCAACCAGGGCGGCCCAACCGAGACGGTGGCTGCTGGCGAGACGGGCTACCTCGTCCCGGCGGGGGATGCGGCGGCCTTCGCCGAGCGCGTGATCTTCCTGCTGACGCATCCGGAAGAACGGGCGCGATTGGGCGCTGCGGGTCGCCGTCGCGTCGAGGCGCATTTCTCAGAAGCTGCCGCTACCGAGGCTTATCTGGCGCTTTTCGGGCGCGCGCTGGGCGACTCGCCGCCGATGGATGCCATTTGAAGCCGGATTCATGGTTCAATGGTCGTATGATTCTATCATCTGTGTCATCTGTAAGGAAAACTTGCTTTGAGAACCCCAAAATTGCTGCGCTTCTTTTTGCTGGTTCTGTTACTGATTCTGCTGGCCTTCCCGGCACGGGTGCAAGAGGCCGATGCGCCGCTGCTGGCCTTCCTCAATTCCTCCGGCCAGTTGATCGTCGCCAGCGCCGATGGCATCACGCGCTGGATCGTCAGCAACCCCGGCGAGACGATTGACCCGGAATTGGGTTTCTCATGGTCGCCCGATGGAGAGCAGCTCTTCTACGCCGTACAGCAGGGTGACCGGCTCAGCCTGCGCATAGGCGACGCGGGCGAACAGGCCGTCGCCGAGGTGGGCACGGTCGGCACTCCGGCATCCGGCGGCGAATGGGTGGGGGATGGCGTGCGCGTGGTCGATCCTGCGACGGATGCCCTCTACAGCCTGGACGGAGTCGCGCAGCGCCGCGAGGCCGTCGCTGACCTGCTCTCGCCCTTCTGGGTCGGCGAGCCACACCTGCCCCCGGTGTCGTCCTTCTCCGCTGAAACCCAAGTCGTCTTCGCGCAGCAAAGCAGCGGCTATGGGCTGCTGACCCCGGATGGCAGCTTTCGCGGCCTGGGCATCGGCAACAACCGTCGCGCACCTCGCAGCGGCCTCTGGTCGGATGTTGCGCCGCTGGTGGCGTATTGGGGCGACCTCGCCGAGACGGGTGATCCGGCGCTGGCAGTGACCCACGCCGAAACGGGCGCGCAGGTGACCCTCAGCGGGAGCGCCGGAACGCCCATGCAGCCGATCCTCTGGCTGGAAGGCAGCACGGTGCTGGTCTACCGCGATGCCAGCAGTCAGCTTCGCGCTGCGGACCTGGCCTGTTTGTTGAGTTCTTGCGCCCTCAATCCGCTGGAAACGGGCGTGGCCTTCCTGCCCCCATCGGCGAACGATGTGCAGCAGGTCGCCGATGGGCGCGTGGTCTTCCGCGAAAGCGAAACGCTGCGGGCGGTTGATCCGGCCTGCCTGCCTGACGATACCTGCCTGGAAGAGGCCGTCACCTTGCAGGGGCAGGTCGCGCCGCGCACCTTCTTCGATGCCGTCGAGTCGTCGATTGCCGTCACCACCTATGACGAGAGCGCCACTGATCCGGCAGACCGCCGCGTCCTGGTGCTGGATGCGGCCTGCCCGCCGGATGCGGAGTGTGCGCCGTTCTCGCTGCCCAATGCCGTCTCCGGTTTGCTCTCGCCGGATGCACGGTACCTCGTCGCCGAAGTGCTGGATGATGGCCTGACCATCGTGTCGCTGGATGACGGCAGCCGCGTCTTCCTCACGGGCGGCGGCTCGTATTCCGACTTGTTGCGGGCCATACGCTGGAACGGCTGACGCCATGCGCCTGAATCTACCCTTCATGCACTTGCTGGAAGATTGCCAGCACATCTTGATCGCGGGGGCGGGTGGTGGCTTCGATGTCTACGCCGGGCTGCCGCTGTACTTCGAGCTGCGCGAGGCGGGCCAGACGGTCTCGCTCGCCAATTACAGCTTCACGGATTTTCCGCTGGTGCGCGTCATCAGCCGCCCCATCATCGAGATTGATACCCTGCTGCTGGGGGCACGCGGTCGCCTGCTCCGCGATACGCTCTATTACCCGGAGGGGCACCTGGCGCAGTGGTTCCAGGAGGCACACGCAGAAGAAGTCGTCGTCTGGATGTTCGATGATCGCGGTGTGCTGCCGCTGCGCACGGCTTACCAACACCTGATCGACAAGCTGGGAATCGATGCGCTGATCCTGGTCGATGGTGGGGTCGATTCGCTGATGCGTGGCGACGAATCCGCCCCCGGCACCCTGCTGGAAGACGCGATCACGCTGGCGGCAGTCCGCGACCTGGACCTACCCGTGAAGCTGCTGGCCTGCCTGGGCTTCGGCACCGAAGTTGAAGAAGGCGTCAATCACTATCTGGCGCTGGAGAACATCGCCGCCCTGACCAAACGCGGCGGTTTCCTGGGGAGCTGCGCCCTCGCCCCACAGATGCCGGCCTTCCAGCAGTATGAGGCAGCCTGCCGCTACGCCTGGGAAGGGGGGCAGCAGGAGCGCCACCGCAGCCACATCAACACGCGGGTGATTCCGGCGGTGCGCGGCGAATTCGGGGATTATCGCATGTATCCGGGTAGGGCGGAGCGGCATCTGCTCTCGCCGCTGATGGGGTTGTACTGGTTCTTCCAGGCGCAGGCCGTCATCGAGCGCAGTCTGGTTGTGGACTTGATCGCCGAGACCTACACCAGGCAAGAAGCCTTCCAGATATTCGCGACCTGGGCGCTGCGTCCGGGCAGTGTCCAGCGGCGCGGAAAACCCCTGCCGTATTAGCAAAAAACAATTCTTGGAGATCATGGTGCAGGGAGTTGCAGGGCTGGGCGTTCCGTTTCCGGCAGAATTCCGGTGATCGCCATGAAAAAAGAGCGCAAATGGTTGCGCTCTTCTGTGTTCTCTTATTTAACCAGGTGTCCCTTGTCGCCTGGTAGCCTGTCCTGGCCTCAACACGGGTTGTTTTGTGCGAGAGGTGGAATGGCAAACCCACGTCAGTGGCTTGGCCTCGGCGGCACAACCTCAATCCCCGGCGCTTTCGCGTTCTTCGTGCAGGCGGAAGTGATTGAGCTTGCTCAGTTCGCGGACTTGCTGGTCGGCATGGTAGCTGCTGCGCACCAGCGGGCCACTCTCCACCCACTTGAAGCCCATTTCCAGGCCGATGCGGCGCAGTTCGTCGAATTCTTCCGGCGTGTAGTAGCGCTCAATCGGTAGGTGCTTCTTGCTCGGCTGCAAATACTGCCCGATGGTCAGGATGTCCACATCAATGTCGGCGAGGTCTTGCATCGTCTCCACGATTTCGTCGAAGGTTTCGCCCAGGCCGACCATGATGCCGCTCTTGGTCAGCACCAGCGGGTCCATCGCTTTGGCGTTGCGCAGCGTGCTCAGCGCCCAAGCGTAGCTGTCCTGCGGCTGCACCTTCTTGAAGAGGCGTTTCACCGTCTCCACGTTATGGTTGAGGATCTCCGGCTGCGCGTCCATGACGATCTTCAGCGCCGTCTCGCTGCCTTTGAAATCCGGGATCAGCACCTCGATGCTGCATCCGGGCTGAAGCTGCCGAATGCGGCGAATCACCATTGCGAAAATCGGTGCGCCGCCGTCGGGGCGGTCGTCTCGGTTGACGCTGGTGATGACCACATGGCGCAGGTTCATCGCCCGCACGCTCTGCGCGATGCGGTTCGGCTCCGCCCAGTCCAGTGGATTCGGGCGGCCTGTTTTGATGTCGCAGAAGCCACAGGAGCGCGTGCAGGTATCGCCCATCATCAGGAAGGTCGCGGTGCCGCTGCCCCAGCACTCGCCCAGGTTCGGGCACTGCGCCTCTTCGCAGACAGTGTGCAATTCTTTACTGCGCATCAATTCGCGCACATTTTCGTACGTGTCGCCCATCGGAGCTTTCACGCGAATCCAGGGCGGACGGCGGCGCGGATTCTTGGGGTCGGGCTGCCAGTCTTCGGAAGTCGTTACCGGAATGTTGTCCGGGGAAATCATGTCTGTCACGGGGGTTACTCCCATTCGTTGCAATCACAATGGATGGCGGGTTCCGATTTTACTGATGTTTGTCTATTTTATCCATTGTGCATCGTTCCACTACATTCCAAGCATACCACATGCCGTATATCGAGAGCTATCAGGTGCAGGGCAATTGCAGGGCAATCGCTGCAAAATGCTTTGAACCACAAAGTCACAAAGAACACAAAGCAAAAGCCAGAATCACGCCCTGCTGCGCAAGTTTCACCCGCTATTCTGCCCCTTCTCTACACCGTACACAGCTTGAGGCGATCACTCTGAGGGCAATTGCCTCAAAAACGCCGATGACGAATCGAGAGGTGGGGTTCGCTCCGTTGGGACAATATTCCGGGAACGTGAGGGCTTGTAACGCGCCCCTGTTCACCCCTTCCTAATCCCGCCGCGCTAGGATACGTCCTGTTGAAAATGAACAATTATGGAGATGCAACGATGCCAGGGCAATTTGCGGGCAAAGTGGTCATGGTTACGGGCGCTGCCGGAGCCATTGGCGGTGGCGTGGTGGAAAAATTCGCGGCGGAAGAGGCCAAACTGGTGCTCGTCGATCATTCTGAGGACAAGCTGCGCCAGCGAGTCGACGCCTGGGGCGATGCCATCAATGAGTGCATCGTCGTCGGTGCCGACCTGGGCGATCCCGAACAGGTGGATCAGGCTGTGAAGCGTGCGGAAGAAGCCTACGGGCAGATCGATGTGCTGGCGCATATCGCGGGTGGGTTCGCGATGGGCGACCCGGTGCACGAGGCGGACATCAGCGTCTTCGAGAAGATGATGTTCCTCAACGCGCGGCTGACCTTCCTCACCTGCGGACGGGTGGCGAGGCACATGGTCGAAAAGGGGGTGGCGGGCAGCATTGTCGGCATCACGGCGCGGCCTGCGGGGGGCGCTGCGCCCAATATGGCTGCCTACGCCGCCAGCAAAGCCGCTGCCCAGCGCATTCTGGAGAGCATGGCGAAAGAATTGCTGGAGCACAACATTCGCGTGAATGGGCTGGCCCCGAGCGTGGTCGATACCCCTGCTAACCGCGAAGCCATGCCCAATGCGACCTTCGAAAACTGGGTATCACCCCGCCAGATCGCGGAGACCATCGCCTTCCTGGCCTCTGACGCGGCGTCGGCCATCAGCGGACAGAACGTCGGCATCTACAATAAGGTCTGAGCGCGTTTTCGATAATGCGGAAAACCCATCCCCTTTCAGGCTCTGGGACGGCAATGGGTCGTGGATAACGTGCCGCAGCAGAATGAGGGTAGGGGTGGTCAAAGCCCCTCCCCCACAGGACATCCACATATTCAACGGCATGATGTTCACGACAGCTTTCACGGTCGAAGACACGAAAACGCACGGGAGCGCACAGGACGCAAGGCGCATTGCAGCCTCACGCAGTGGGGGAGCAAGAGCGCAGCACTCTCCAGCGGTGCGGGTTGTGCGTTATTTCACGAAAGGTATCCCCCATTGCATGTGCGGCGGCGCATATATATAATGCCCTCACATAGCGCGAGGTAAACCGCTGCCATGTCCGTCACCCAGCAGATCAAAGACCAACTGGATATTGTCCAGTATGTACAGGAGTACGTACCCGGTCTGAAACGCGCTGGGCGCTATTACAAAGCTTGCTGCCCCTTCCACAGCGAGAAAACCCCGTCCTTCGTCGTCAATCCAGATACGCAGACATGGCGTTGCTTCGGTGCCTGCGCCGAGGGCGGCGACCTCTTCAGCTTCGCGCAGAAGATCAACGGCTGGTCGTTCCCGGAAGCGCTGGACGAACTCGGCAAGCGGGCAGGGGTGCAGGTCAAGAAGCGTTCGCCGGAGCAGCAGCGCCGCGATGAACGCCTGGATAAGCTGCGCGGGATGCTCGATACCGCCGCGCTCTATTATCACGAGCACCTTCTCAGCGATGATCCGCTGGCGCAGAAAACGCTGGCCTATGCCCGGGAAAAACGCGGCTTCACACTGGAAACGATCCGCGAGTGGCAGATTGGCTTCGCACCGCCGGGCTTCCACAACATGCTGAACGCCCTCAAGGAAATCGGCTACGAAGAAGCCGACATCCTGGAAACGGGCATGGCGAGCCAGAACGATCGTGGAAAGGTCTATGATCGCTTCCGCAACCGCCTGATGCTTCCCATCCGTGACCAGCGTGGGCGCGTGATTGGCTTTGGGGCGCGTGCGCTTGACCCGGACGACAACCCCAAGTACCTCAATTCGCCGCAGACACCGCTGTTCGATAAGAGCGGCACGCTCTTCGGGCTGGATCGCGCCAAGAAGGCCATCCGCGATGAAGGCACGGCGGTGATCGTTGAAGGGTATATGGATGTCATCCAGGCGCATCAGGCGGGGTATGCCAATGTCGTCGCGCAGATGGGCACGGCGATGACCGAAACGCAGCTCAAGCAGTTGGTTCCACGGCTGGCACAGCGGGTGATTCTGGCGCTGGATGCCGACGACGCCGGGCAGAATGCCACTCGTCGCAGCCTGGAAGTGGCGCGGGAAGCGCTGCAGGCGGATTACACGGGTAAATTCGCGGTGGATATGCGCGTGCTGCAAATTGACGGCGCGAAAGACCCGGACGATGTGCTGCGCGAGACGCCGGATAAATGGCCGGAATACATCGCCAGCGCCTTGCCCATCGCGGATTTCGTCATCCGATTGGAGACGGCGGGGCTGGACGCCCATTCATCATTGCAGGAGCGGCAGGCCGTCGCCCGCAGCGTGCTGCCGATCCTGACCGCTTCGGAGAATAATCTCTACACGCAGGATAATTTGCAGAAGCTGGCGTTGCGCCTGCGCATTTCCGAACAAGACCTGCTGGCCTGGGCGCGGGAAATCCAGCGCGAAGAAGAAGCCGCCCGCCGTCGCCAGCAGCAGCGCCGCCAATCCGCACCGCCGCCCCCGCCGCAGTCCGCCGCCACGCCGGAGATGCCGCCGCCGATGTCCGAAGAGGGGATCGCCAGCAGCAGCGAACCGCCGCCACTCTTCTTTGACGAAGGGCAGCATGATCCGCTGCTGGGTGGGGCTGCCCCCCCGGATGAAGAGGGGGATTGGCTGGCGGGCGAAGCGCTGACCATGCCGCAGCGCCCGCGCCAACAGCCGCAGCACCTGACCAGCCGCAGCGCCAGCCGCGCTGCCGAAGCCTACTGCCTGCGCATGCTCCTGCTCGATTTCGCGCTGCTGCCGCAGGTCAACCGTACCTTGCGCGAACTGGCGGGCAGCGAGGGGCATTTGCTGGATGGCCCCTTGCGCGAACTGACGCCGGATGATTTCACCCAGGGCGAATACCGTGCGCTGTTCGCCCGTCTGCAAGAATCGCTGGAGCAGGACGACGCCGAACCGCTCGACCACCTGCGCGAGACCCTGGACGAGAGCCTGCTGGCGGAGTTGGAAGCCCTCTTGCTGGCCGAGCCGGATCATATTCACGCACAGGTCAAACGGCGGCTGCACGGCGAATTTACCGATATCTGGAACGCCTTCGAGCGGCAGGTTCGCCCCGGGGTCGATCTCCAGACAGATGTGGTACGGCGGGCGCTGCGCGTTCGGCATCAACGCCTGGAACGCGAACAGCAAGAGATTCGCTTCTTGCTGGAAGATGCCCAGCGCAGCAATGACCCGGAAGCCGAGCGCGTTTATTTCGCGCAGACCGTGCCGACGATGCGGGCGCTGGCCTTGATTCAGCGAAAGCTGCAATAGCGCCCATCCGCTTCGCTTGCAAAATCTGGATAGCAGGACTGTTGAAAACAGTGTATGCTACGCGCCAGACGCAAGCCATCCCCCAACCGACCGTAAATGGAATCAAAATGAGCAACGAAGATATTCGAGACGCTATCAACGCTTTTGACGGCGGCGACGATGATGACCAGGAGTTTGACCTGCTTCGCAAGCTCAAAGAACTCCCCCGCGACATCATGCCGAACGAGCCGGACGAAGAAGACTTCGACGAAGAGGATGAACCGGACGACGAGGCAGAGGAAGACCTCACGGAGTTCGCCCCGGCGGATGATCCCGTTCGCATGTACCTCAAAGAAATCGGTCAGGTGCCCCTGCTGGATACCAATCGTGAGATGTGGCTGAGTACCCAGATCGCCAGCGAACGGCTGATGAACGATCTGGCGGATGAACTGGCGAGTCTGGATCGCATCGGCGAGAGCGAAGGCGCGGAGACCCCCGGCCTGCCCAGCCCGCTGGATGTCATCCGGCATGCCTACCAGTATCTGCTGCGCGAGTGGGAGCAGGTGCAGGAGAAGGCTGCCCAGTTCGAAGACGTGGAAGCGCCCCCGCTGCGCGACTTCATCGACGAAGTCCAGCGAGTCAACGATGCCTGGGATCAGAACGGCAATTCGGCCATCCGCAAGTACTTCCGCCAGAAGGACTGGGGGCGCGATACGGAATGGACGGAATACGCCGCGCAGACCTTCAACATGATTCACGCCATCGGCCTGCTGCCGCTGGAACAACAGTTGAAGCTGCGGCGCTCCCTGCGCAAAGACGGTCAACTGCCCGACCTGGCGACCTTCACCGAATGGCTCGAAGAGATGGATGATCCCTTCGAGGAAGCGCGGTACACGCTAGAACAGGTGGAATTCCGCGCGGAACAGGCCATCGAATCCCTGACACGCGCCAATCTGCGGTTGGTGGTCAGCGTCGCCAAGCGCTACATGGGACGCGGCATCAGCTTCCTGGACTTGATCCAGGAAGGCAACATCGGGCTGCTGCGTGCCGTCGCCAAGTTCGACCACACCAAGGGCTATAAATTCAGCACCTATGCGACCTGGTGGATTCGCCAGGCGATCAGCCGCGCCATTGCCGACCAGGCGCGCACGATCCGCATTCCGGTGCACATGGTGGAGACGATCAACCGCCTGATGCGCGTGCAGCGTGAACTCGTGCAGCAGTTGGGCGCTGACCCCAGCGCCGAGCAAATCGCCCTGGAGATGGATTTCCTGGACGACGAAGAGCGCGAAGCCATCCGCCTGATCCGCCGCGAAGGCCGCCAGCTTGACCCGACCTTGCAGCGCAAACTGCGCCGTGCCGCGCAGAAAGTGCGCAAGATCATGCGCATTTCGCAGGAGCCGATGAGCCTGGATATGCCCATCGGGCAGGAAGACAGCAGCCAGCTCGGCGACTTCATCCCGGATGAGAATCTGCCGGGGCCGGTGGATGCCGCCAGCAAGCAACTGCTGAAGGAGCAGATTCGCAATGCGCTGGGCGTCCTCAGCGACCGCGAGCGCGAAGTGCTGCAGATGCGCTTCGGCCTGCAAGATGGGCAGGATCACACGTTGGAAGAAGTGGGCAAGCACTTCGGCGTGACCCGCGAGCGCATCCGCCAGATCGAAGCCAAGGCGCTGCGCAAACTGCGGCATCCCACCCGCAGCCGGCAACTGCGCGATTACCTGGAGATGTGAGCGGTGCTGACCAAACTCCTGCGCGGGGTCTTCTTGCGCTGCCCGAATTGTGGGCAGGGGCACATCAGCAGCGGCATCTTCCAGATGCACGAACGCTGTGAAGTCTGCGGCGTGCGCTACGAACGAAAATCCGGCGAATCCGCAGGAGCCAGCATCCTGTGGATTTCGCTGCTGCCGATTCTGGCATTGGGCCTCTTCTTCGCCCTCTTCGCCATCAACGATGCGCTCTCGCTGTGGGTGCTGCTGGGTGTACCGCTCCTGTTCGTGGTGGTCGTGGGCGTGCTGGGCTACCGTCACGCGCGCGGTCTGTGGGTCGCCATTACCGACCTCACGGAAGGACTGCAACCGGATCACACGGCGGAAGCCCGGCAGGACAGGTGAGCGGCTGCAATGACCGTACCCGAACCCACCTATTGCCCCATCTGCGGGGAAACGCTGACGCGCCGTGAAGAGGGGGGGCGCAGCCGCCCCGCTTGCGATAACTGCGGCTATGTGCACTTCGTCAATCCCGTCCCCGGCGTGGGCATGTTGATCGAGATGGACGGCGGCCTGGTGCTGATCCAGCGCGGGCACCCGCCGCACAAAGATCAATGGTCGCTGCCGAGCGGTTTTGTGGAAGCCGATGAATCCTCTGAAGAAGCCGCCATCCGCGAAGCCGAGGAAGAAACGGGCCTCAAGACCGAAATTATCGAACTGGCGAACATCAACAGCTTCCCGGAAGGACCGCCCGTCAGCGGCATCATGATCTTCTACCGGATGCGTCCGGTAGGGGGCGAATTGCGCGCCGGGGATGACGCCACCGCCGCCAGGGTCTTCCAGCCGCAGGAGATGCCGCTGCTGCCCTTTCGCACGCACCGCGAGATGGTCGCCGAATGGCTGGAAAAATACGCGGGGCAGGTCGGGCAAATGCCGGAAAAACCCCCGCCGACCTTCCACATTCGCCCCTTCGTCGCCAGCGATACGGGCGAAGTCCTCTCGTTGCTGATGACGATTCCCGCCAATCGCAGCCTCCACCGCGAAGACATGCAAGCCGCCGCCCTGCGCATGACCGAATCGGACACGGTGCAGGTCTTCGTCGCGGAAACGCACCGGCCCACACCGACCGTCATCGGCTTCGTGGCGCTCTCCATCGTGCGCAACCTGACCGGAGGGGCCGGACTCATCAGCGATATGGCGGTGCTGCCGACGTATCAGCGGCGGGGGGTGGGCGCGGAACTGCTGGAAGCCGCCATGCGTGCCGCCACCGAAGCAGGTCTGCGTTCGCTGTGGGTCGATCAGCAGCGGGCGAACGATCAAGCGCGGGCGTTCTACGCGGCGCTGGGCTTCAAAGAGCGCGATTTGCTGCAAATCAAGCTGCGCTAGCTCGCCGCCTCGCCAGCCGCTCAGCGGGGCACGGCTCGCCCGCTGCCCTGTAGCAATGCCGTCTCTATACCTCGCTCGTGTGCGCCAGCGGATGCCAATAGAACGAAGAGCTACTTACGCGCAAATCGGCCCAAGTGGCGCTCCATATACTGCACCAGCAGCGAACCGCTGACCGTCATCGTCAGGTAGATCATCGAGAGCACGGCGAAGGTCTCCAGGTAGGTGAACTGACTCCCCGACCAGCGCCGTGAAATCTGCGTGATCTCGCTCGTTCCCAGGATCGTGACCAGCGACGTGTCTTTGATCATCGAGATGAAGTTGTTCCCCAGCGGGGGCAGCACGTTGCGCACAGCTTGCGGAATCACCACCAATCGCATCGTCTGAATGTTGGTCATCCCCAGGGATTTCGCCGCTTCAATCTGCCCTCGTGGGACCGCCTGAATCCCCGCCCGAAACACTTCGGAGAGGAATGCGCCGTAGATCAGCGCCAGACCCGCAATCGCCGTCGCAGGGTCGCGCCCACGCCAGATGACATCCGAGATTTCCGGGTCAAACGTGCGCAGCAGCGGAATCAGCGTGCTGTTCAGCACTTGCTCGATGGGGTCACGAATCGCCGGTACGACGATGAACCCGGCGATCAACAGGAAGACCAGCGGCGGAATCCCGCGCATGAATTCGATGTAGACGGAGATCAAGTTGTAGAAGACCACGTACAGGACGCGCTGTGCCTGCTTCATCGGGGGCAGTTTCGTCTCTGGCGGTTCGGGTGGGTTGGCACGCAGGATGCCCGTCAGCAGGCCGATCACCAGGGCCAGCACGTAGGAGGCCACCGCCAGCCAGATCGTCAGCGGAATCCCTTCCCGAATCTGGTTATAAGCATCAGCGTAATCGGAATCGCTCGCCATCTGGTAAATGACCCAGAGCCACAGCCCGATCATGATGACCAGCCACCAGGGCGCGGTATATGCCCGTGCGAAGGGGCCTTTCACCCGCTGCCGGGATTCCTGGTAGATCATATCCAGTTCGTCATTTTTGGGTTTTGTCGTGGTCATACCCGATCGCATTCGATTGTTTCTACACTTGTGGTCGTTGCAAATTCCCCCTCTCGCTCCTCCATTGTACAGGTGTACAGGGGAAGGCCAGTTGCCCCCTATGCAGTGGGGCAGCGGCAGGGGGAATGGTACGTTTTTCTGCCTCTGGGATGGCAACTGTTCACGGACAACGTGCCACAGAAGAACCATGTATGGGCAGGTGGCCTACAGCATATCGGCTGCTTCAGCGGCACGATGTTCACGACAGGTTTCCCGGTCGAAGACACGAAAACGCACGGGAACATCAAACAAAAGAGGGCATGTTGCCTTCATGCCCTCGGTTCAAAATCTGTCAGCCTTATTCCAGATCACCCAGGAACGGCCCCAGGCCCCAATCGGCGTTGATGGCATCCAGCGTGCCATCGGCGACCAGGCTGCGCAGGGCAGCGTTGAACGGTTCGACCAGATCCGACCCTGGCTCGAAGATGAAGCCCAGTTCCTGGTCGCTGCTGATGGCTGCGGCCAGCAGTTCGACCTCATCGGCATTCTCGCCGACGTAGCCCTGCCCCGCCACATCGTCAATGATGACGGCATCGACATCGCCCGCGATCAACGCCTGCACGGCTGCGCCGAACTGATCGTAGCCGATGATGCGATCATCGCCGACGAGTTCCTGCGCGGTGAGGAAGTTGGTGGTCGCCAACTGCACGCCGATGGTGTAATCGCCCTCGACAAATTCTTCCGGCGTGCTGAAGCGGTCTTCATCCAGGCGCACCATCAGGCGCTGCACAATTTGCGCGTAGCCGATGGAGAAGTCCACAATTTCGGCGCGTTCTTCGGTGATGGTGATGCCATCGGCGGCCATGTCAAACTCGCCGTTGGAGACAGCGACGATCATGCCTTCCCAGGAGGTTTCGATGTATTCGGGGGTGCAGTTCAGGCGGGCGCAGATTTCGTCGATGGTGTCGTAGTCCCAGCCGACGGGATTGCCGTCTTCATCCAGCAGGTTGAAGGGCGGGTAGGCGTTCTCGACAGCGACGGTCACCGTCTGCCCGCCGAGGTCAGGCAGCAGATCAGTGCCCGCATAGGGGCCGAGATCCCAGGCTGCATTGATTTCGTTGAGGCTGCCATCGGCGACCATGGTACGCAGGGCAGCGTTGAACGGTTCGACCAGATCCGACCCTGGTTCGAAGATGAAGCCCAGTTCCTGGTCGCTGCTGATGGCTGCGGCCAGCAGTTCGACCTCATCGGCATTCTCGCCGACGTAGCCCTGCCCCGCCACATCGTCAATGATGACGGCATCGACATCGCCCGCGATCAACGCCTGCACGGCTGCGCCGAACTGATCGTAGCCGATGATGCGATCATCGCCGACGAGTTCCTGCGCGGTGAGGAAGTTGGTGGTCGCCAACTGCACGCCGATGGTGTAATCGCCCTCGACAAATTCTTCCGGCGTGCTGAAGCGGTCTTCATCCAGGCGCACCATCAGGCGCTGCACAATTTGCGCGTAGCCGATGGAGAAGTCCACAATTTCGGCGCGTTCTTCGGTGATGGTGATGCCATCGGCGGCCATGTCAAACTCGCCGTTGGAGACAGCGACGATCATGCCTTCCCAGGAGGTTTCGATGTATTCGGGGGTGCAGTTCAGGCGGGCGCAGATTTCGTCGATGGTGTCGTAGTCCCAGCCGACGGGATTGCCGTCTTCATCCAGCAGGTTGAAGGGCGGGTAGGCGTTCTCGACAGCGACGGTCACGGTACGACCTTCCAGGTCGGGCAGGTCGTCTACGGATTGGGCGCTGGCGCTGATGACCAGCAGCGGAAGCAGCAGAGCAGCGGTCAGCCACAGTACGAAACGGGTGTTTCTCATCACAATGCTCCTCACGGTATTAAATTTTCCTTAACTGACAGGGCGGTATCATAACATTTCTGGCGCATATCTGCATCTACATTCTTCACGAATCATCCAGAGTGACTTCGTGTGGACTGCCTAATTGCTCTGTCGGGCAAATAGGCAGAACGCCCACAGCGCAACAGCCACCCCCGCAAGTCAGTACGAGTCGCTTTCACGAGCACCAATACGATGTGGAGAGGATCCAGGGGAAGAGTTCCAAAGGTTCACCGGGGGCAGCCCTGAGCAGGCGGCGTTTTCAACGGCATTCTAATCCGGGCGCTGCGCAGCCGGGCGAGGGTGACGGTATAATAAAGAGTGGAACGAATTCGATTGTTGTTCGACTGTGGCGATGAAGATGCGATCTTGCGCAGAGCAAACGGACACCCTGCGATCCCATACACCCTTCGCACAGTTTGCAAGCAAGGTCCGTTGTCACGAATGATCCGATCACTGGATGCGACCGCCCCGCTTTGATGAGCCTGCGGGAAATGGAAGGACGAGGAAGCCCTATGAGCAAATCCGCTAATGCCTGGATCGAAGCGCTCAGCAGCGAGGACAAAGCCGCCCGCCAGGAAGCGATTCGCGCCCTGAGTTACATGGGAGAAGCGGCAGTCAATCCCCTGCTGTACGCCGTCGACGAAGGGCGTGTTCTGCTGGAGGACGTCGCGCCGATTCTGGGGCAAATCGGGCAACCCGCGCTCGATCATCTTATGGACTGGTTGCAACAAACCCAAGCGCAGCGCCGGGAGCAGGCCGCACGACTGCTGGCACACATTGCGGATACGCGCACGGTGCTGGCGCTGGTGATGGGGCTGGAAGATGAAGAGATTTCGGTGCGTGCCGCCATCGCCGAAGCGCTCGGCAGTTTCAACGACCCCCGCGTGGTTGCGCCGCTGATTGATGTGCTGCACGATGATGATGCACGGGTGCGGGCGAGCGCTGCGGTTGCGCTCGGCAACAACTACCGCGACCCGCGTACCCGCCCGGCCTTGCTGCAAGTCTCACAAGATGCGGATGCGCTGGTACGGGCGGGGGCGGCGCGTGCCCTGGCGCGGCTGCGCGATGACGAAGTGACGGCGCGACTGCGCGAACTGGCTCATGACCCCGATGAAGATGTGCGCCACATTGCCGCTGCTTCCTTGCAACTTCAACAGGGTGATTCGATGGTCTTCAAGCGCTTGAAAGGCGATGTCTCCGAGAAGGTGCAGGCGCTGATTGATTCCATGCTGGAAGACGAAGTGATCGACGAAGACGATATGGACGACCTGCGCAACTCCGACCCGCGCGTGCGCGCCCGTTTGCTGGAAGTCGTCGGCGAGAAGCAGGGCAGCAAGGCGGTCAAGCTGCTGCTGCCGGGCTTGCAGGACATCAACCCTGCGGTGCGCAAGACGGCGGTTGATGCGCTGGCACGCCTGGGTCAGAACGCCATCGACCCCCTGCGCGAGGCCGTTCAGGACAACTCGCCTTACATCCGAGCCGGGGCTGTGGAGGCGCTGGGGATCATCGGTGATCCGAATTTTGCGGATTTCGCGCAGACGCTGCTGCAAGATGACGCGGTGTTGGTGCGCAAGCAGACGGTGCAAGTGCTGGCGCAGATCAAAGACGAGAGCTGTATTCCGCCGCTGCGCACCGCGCTCAAGGACAAAGACGAAAGCGTGCGCGAGGCTGCCGAAGAAGCCCTGGAAGCACGCGGTGTGCCGACGGGAAATCCACTCAGCCGCTTGCTGCGCCGCTTCGGACGGCGGTAGCGGTGTGGATTGGCCGCCGCATGGGTTCTAGCGCGACATGGGGGCACGCTTCATCGCACCCAACAGTTCTCACAAACATCGCAAGCCATAATGCCATGCCTCATCATTGAATCATGACATCGGCGTGACGATACTCGTACCGAAGCCACTGGCGTGGACTTTCCATTCGAGGGCTGCCACAGAACAAAGCGTGCCGCAAGCCCTATAGATTCGCAAAGGACAGCCTCTCAATCAATCAGCGACTTCAGCGGTTCGCCGGATGCTGCGCGAGCTGCATCAGCCCACGCCCCAGGATCAACAGGCCACAGCCCAGCAGAATCCCCGCAATCAGCAGTTGGCTCCCGCTGACCGCCGCCACGCCGATCCCGAACAGAGGCAGCAGCAGCAATCCGCTCAAAAAAGCGCCGACGGCCACATTACGCCAGCCCCGCCGCCGCGCCACATTCGTCCGTGACTCTTCCAGTCGTTTCAGGACGATTCTGGCCTGTTGTGGGCTGATTCCCTGTTTCACCAGTTGCTCTTCAATTTCCGCGTGTGATTTGCCATCCTGGAGCAAGTGCGCCGCGTGATAGTAAACGGCCAGCGCGGCCTCTTCCATCGGGGTGCGTTCCTGCTGGCTCATGAAAGGCCCCTCTCGCCTGCTGAAGGTGTGCCCACAGCATAACACAGAACCGCGCATCTGCGGCGGCGCAGCCTGATGCTGGACAGCGCTTATGACGACCATAAGAAGTGCCAATTCTCAACAATGACATTTGTCATAGTCCAACCATGACATCGCCCACATTTGATTCGAAATTTAGCGCAAGCTGTGCTTTACTACTCTTCAGGATTCTCTCATCCTGCGTTTAAGTTCGGACAACCGTAGACACCTGTTTTTTACAGAGAAGTCACGATCCACATTGCAACGAGGGAAGGGTATATGAAGGGGTTTCGTACAGTTTTTGTTTTATTGCTAGTCCTTGCACTTTCGCTCACAGCCTGTGGGCGACGCCTGCCTGACGAGACGGCTGCAGAGCCTGCGCCGGATACCGCTGCGGAAGAAGCACCTGCCGCCGAGGAAGAGGCAGTCGCAGAAGAGGCAACAGCCGAAGCCGAAACAGACGTTGCGGCAGATGAAGAAGCGGATGCTGAGGCCACCGAAGAAGCCGTCGCAGAAGCAGAAGCCGACGCCGAAGAAGAAGTCGCGGTGGATACCTCCGATCCATTCGCGGTGCGCGTCGCTGAATCTGACCCGGCCAATGGGGAGACGCTTTACAACACCATGAACGAAACGGGCTTTGCCTGCTCCACCTGCCACGTGGTGGATAGCGAGCAGATGCTCGTGGGGCCGGGGTTGCTCGGTATTCCGTCTCGCGCTGCCACGCGCGTTGAAGGGGAAACCGCGCCGGAGTATCTCTATCACTCCATCGTCGCCCCCAATGATTACATCGTCGAGACGTATCCGCAGGGCGTCATGCCGCAGACCTACACCGATGTCTACACCGAAGACGAGATCTACGACATCGTTGCCTACCTGATGACGCTGGAAGATCCGGCGATGGCAGATGCGGCACCGGCTGAAGAAGAAGCCGCTGCTGAAGAAGAAGCCGCTGCTGAAGAAGAAGCCGCTGCTGAAGAAGAAGCCGCTG
>CAZJWX010000028.1:34202-52765 GCA_964549915.1 uncultured Anaerolineaceae bacterium
CCGAAGAAGAAGCGGAAGTCGTCGTTGTGACGGCAACCCCGCAGGTCATCATCGTCACGGCGACCCCGGCAGCCGTTGCACAGGCACCGGAAGCCGAGGATGAGGAATCCGCTGCGGAAGAAGAGGCCGCTGCCGAAGAAGATGTCGCAGGCGAAGATGCAGGCGAGCCAGATATTGTGGTCACGCTGGCGGCGCTGGGCATCCCGCGCTATGGCGAAGAGACCTTCAACCGCGAACTGGTGGATGGCATGTCCTGCGCCGACTGCCACGACGTGAGCACGGGCGAATACATTGATGGCCCCAGTCTAATCAACGTGGAAGAACAGGCCGCCGAAGCGGGCGTCTCGCCGGAACGCTTCATCTTCGATGGCATCGTCAACCCGGAAGCCCACCCTGACCTCAGCGAAGGCTACGCAGATGTCCTCAGCAGCGCCGAAGTCTACGATGTCGTCGCCTATCTGCTGAGCCTCGAAAACGAGGGGGTTGAAGTGGAAGCCGCGCCGGAAAGTGACGCCAGCGCCGACTCCGCAGAGGCGGATTCCGGCGAAGACAGCTTCACAGTGGCTGCGATGGAAGCGGACGCAGAACACGGCGAAGAGCTGTTCAACACGATGAACGACTCTGGCTTCATGTGCGCGACCTGCCACCACGTCGATACGACGGACATGCTGGTTGGCCCCGGCCTGCTGGGAATCGCTGATCGCGCCGGGGAACGGGTGGAAGGCCAGAGTGCTGCCGAGTACCTCTACATCTCCATCGTGCAGACCAACGAGTACATCGTCGAGGGCTACCCCGAAAGCGTGATGCCGACGTTCTACTCGGACATCTACACGGATGAAGAGGTCTACGATCTCGTCGCCTACCTGCTGACGCTGAATGAGTAATGTAATGTCCCGACCGGGTACTGCGGGTGCCCGGTCGTCATTTCGTACCGTACATGGAATGAGGAAGGAAAACTCTAATGGATCAACCGATGAACCCGGAAGAAACACAGTTGGATACGGTCGAAACATCGGAAGAAGAAGAACCGCATTATGCACCGCCGCGTGGCGCTGCGATCTTCGCCGCCCTGTTGCTGATCTTCTACATCGGCTACTACCTGCTCCACTGGTTCGAAATCTTTGTGCTGCGTGCTGGAGTGTAAACGATGGAAAATAATCAACACCACGATCAATACGAACAAATCTGGATCATTGCCGTCTCGATCACGCTGGCGGTCTTCCTGGCGGCGCTGGTCGTCGGGGCCCTGGTCTTCGGCGTGCGCGTGCCGGAATCGGGCGGCTTCATCAACCCCAACGAACTCGAGAACTCCCAGTTCGCGACCCCCGGCCTTTATGATCGCGGCAATGGCGAATACGAAGCCATCATCGTGGCGCAGATGTGGAACTTCATCACCGGCGAAACGACGATGGTCGAAGAATTTGACTTCCCCGTGCCGTCGATCACGGTGCCGGAGGGTTCCTTCGTGACGTTCACGGTAACCAGCCGCGATATCACGCACGGCGTGATCCTGGAACACCACAACCTGAACTTCCAGATCGTGCCGGGGCATATCTCGCAGGCACGCATTCGCTTCACCCGTCCGGGTACCTATCACTTCGTCTGCCACGAGTACTGCGGGCAGCTTCACCACCGGATGCATGGCGTAGTTATTGTTGAAGAGGCGGAAGATACCGTCGCCAGTTCTGAGAATGAGGAGTAACGGTAACAATGGCAACAGTACAACAAGCACAGCCGCAGGAACGGACACTTTTCCCGCCGACCGCGGCTATCTCTAGCGAGAAGTGGTTCATCGGCCTGCACATTTTCCTGGCCTTCGTCGCCCTGGCAATCGGGATCCTGCTCGGCCCGGCGCAGACCTTCCGCCGCGCCCCCGCTTTGCAGTGGGAGATTCCGGTCTTCACCTATTACTACCAGGCGCTGACGCTGCACGGCGTCCTCAACGCCATTGTCTTCACGACCTTCTTCATCATGGGCAGCAGCTACTTCGTAGTGCAGCGCACCTTGCAGCGCCCTTTGAAGAGCATGCGCGTGGCCTGGTTTGCTTTTGGCATGATGACGGTCGGCCTGGTGCTGGCGGCGATTGCCATGCTCACGGGGCAGGCGACGGTGCTCTACACCTTCTACGCGCCCATGATCGCCCACCCCTTCTTCTACCTGGGGCTGGCCCTGGTCATTGTCGGGACGTGGATCGGCCTATTCAACGTCTTCTTCACCTATTTTGACTGGCGCAAAGACCATCCCGGACAACCCGTGCCACTGGCGGTCTACGGCATCCTGGCGAACTTCATGATGTGGTTCACCGCGACGCTGGGCGTGGCGGTCGAAGTGCTCTTCATGTTGCTGCCACTCTCGCTGGGCTGGATTGATACGACCGATGTGCAGATCACGCGCATCCTCTTCTGGTTCTTCGGGCATCCGCTGGTCTACTTCTGGTTGATCCCGGCTTACGTCTCCTGGTACGCGATGCTGCCCAAGCAGCTCGGCGTGAGGCTCTTCAGCGATACCTTCGGGCGCGTGGCCTTCCTGATGATCGCGGTCTTCTCCATCCCGATTGGCGTCCACCACCTCTTCGTCGATCCGGGTGTGAGCGAGAGCGCCAAGCTGATGCACACCATTCTGACCTTCGTGGTCGCCGTCCCCAGCTTCATGACGGCCTTCAACATCGCGGCGACGATGGAACGCGCCGGGCGCAAGAATGGTGCCAGTGGCCCGCTCGACTGGATCTTCAAGCTGCCCTGGGGTAACCCGGTGGTTGCCGCGCAGTTCGGCGGTATGATCCTCTTCATCTTCGGCGGCGTCAGCGGCATCATGAACGCTTCCTTCAACATGAATGTCGCGCTGCACAACACGACCTGGGTTGTGGGGCACTTCCACACCACGCTCGGCGGCGCGGTCTTCCTGACCTACATCGGCATCACGTTCTGGATGCTGCCCATGATGCGCGGGCGCAAGCTCTTCGCCCCGAACCTGGCGCTGACGCACGTCTACCTCTGGCTGGGTGGTATGCTGATCTTCGCCGGGTCAATGGGACGTGCGGGCATCGAAGGCGCGGCACGCCGTTCGGATGTTGGTGCGGCGGGCGCTTATGTCGCCGAGTCGGTGGCTCCCTGGCTGAACCTGACGGCCTTCGCGGGCATGCTGCTGCTGATTAGCTCCATCTGCCTGTTCATCGTGCTGATCGGTACGCTCTTCTTCAGCAAGGAACCCTACAACAACGAAGCGCCGCTGGACACGGAAGCGCCCAAGAACGAACGCATCCCGATGATCTTCGAACGTTGGTGGATCTGGGTGACGGTCATCGCCATCTCCAACGTGCTGATGTGGGGGCCGGTGCTCTTGAGCGCGGTCAACCTGACGTATGGCTTCTGGTCGCAGGACTTCACGGCACCTGCACGCAATCCGTAGTGTATTCGAAACGGGATGGGGGGTGTACCTTGCCCCTCATCATTCATGCATGGTGACATGCGTAGTGATGCGGATGCAAAATCGTATACGGGTTCACCCTCCCTCTCGTGCCCCACTGCGGCGGAGGAGACCGATTCTCTCCCGGCTAAGCGGTGGGAGGTAGAGGCGGATTTTCAGGCATTTTCAGTCTGTCCCAAATCGCATCATTACGCCTCGATACCCGATACAAGCTATTTCGGCATTGCCATAAGTGCAAACCTATCGGCATCGCAGGTCGTTCCAACGGTAAATCCGCCTGTGTTGCTATCCGCAAATCGACCCGTAGATGTTAGACTGATCCTTGTGGAAACCACAAGCTCGAACGCAATCATCTGTCCGTGCTTGAAAGTAGAGTAGGTACAACGATGACTTCCCAAACTGTAACCGAAAAACCCAAACGCGACTCGGCCTCCCTGTCGGATACACGCCTGTACCTGCTGGCAGGCTCCGTCTTCATGCTGACGATGGGCGTCTTGTTCGGCGTCTTCGCGCTGACCTACCTGCAAGACCTGGAGATGCTGCGCGACTATCCCGGCATGATCTGGAGCATCGCCTGCGGCAAGCCTGTGGAAGGCGGCCCCGTGATGCCGATCTTGCTGACGCTGAGCATGGTCATGCTGCTGGCGAGCGCCATGTTGTACGGCTGGCGCTGGTGGCTGGGGCGGAATGCCTGAGCCTGTGCCGTCGTTCGCACGTTCGGCAAGCACACACAACCGCAGAACCTGAGTTTTACTGAGAGCCAGACAACCATGAGAGATATTGGGATTCAGAAACGCACTACCGTATCGACCACGCAACTTGTGGGGATTTTTGTCGTCACGCTGCTGATCGCGAGCGTTGTGCTGTTCGTCGTCTTCAGCGCCCTCTTCCCCGAACCGGAACCGACCCCCGTGATTCAGGTGAACAACGCCGGGGTGAGTGAATTTCAGCCGCCGTTCGCCGTGCAGGATTTTGCTTTTCCCACGCAAACCGGGGAAGAAGTGAGCCTCTCCTCGCTGCGAGGGCAGTATGTGCTGCTCTATTTCGGCTATACCCATTGCCCGGATATTTGCCTCGCGTCCCTGGCGGATATTACCGAGGTGCACGAGTCCCTGGGGGATGACATCGCCTATGTCTTCGTCAGCGTGGATGGCGAACGCGACACGCCGGAGATTCTGGAACGGTACCTGACGCCGCGCGACGCGGATTTCGTCATCGGTATGAGCGGCACAGAACCAACGCTGACCCGCGTCGGTGTGGATTATGGGCTGTACTACAAGCTGAACCTGGAAGAAGGCGAATACTACACGGTGGATCATTCCGCCAGCATGTACCTGATTAACCCGGCGGGCGAACTGGAAGCCAAATTCGGCTTCGGCACCGAGCCGGACGTGATCGTGGACTACATCCAGGAACGCCTGGAGAACCCGCAGGCGTAATCCGCAGGATGGGGTGGGGGCGGAACCTCACCCCGGCTCGCTGCGCAAGTTCCCCCTCTCGTTCTTGCCGCTGCGCCGGGGGAGAATGGGTGTCTCCCTACGCAGTGATGGGGCAGTGGTGACACGGGGGATACAGGCAGATGAAAATTTGGTGAGCTTCGAATGTGCCCTTGTGTATCGGAATGGGCGCTTATCGCCCGCTGCCTCCCCCTAATTTCTGGGGGTTCTTGCCGGAATCCTCAGTTTTTTGTAAGCTTCCTCTGCTAGATTTCCGCATCGGTTTCCTCGAATATTTCCGTTTTTGTGCAGGTTGCGGTCGCAAGGTGCTGCTGCGCTTGCGAGTGACTTTCATGATGACCTGGGTTACAATGCGCCGCGAGGTAGACATGACTGACACAACAATGATGAAACACCGTGTGAAGGGCGTGGGTGGATGAACTTCGCTGTACTGACTCTCGTGCCGTTCCTGATGGCGCTCTTATTCAGTGTACCGCAGATTCCTCGATTGCTCCCGCGACCTGTGCGGGCGTGGCTTTCCGCGGGTGTGATGCTGGCGTTGTTCCTTGCGCTGGCGAGTACCTTCCCGCAGTTGCAATCCCTGGATGAAGCCTACAACGCGCAGCAGGGCATCGCGCAGGACGCATACGCCGACGAAGCACATGCCGAGCCTGCGGAAGAGGCGGACTCCGTAGCGGACGCCGAGGCTGCGGATACTGCCGATACCGAGGGACAATCCGGGGGCGCTGAAGCGCAAGCGGCAGCAGACGAGCAAGCGGAAGAACCGCTGTTGAGCAATGCGCTCACGCAGACGATTCCCTGGGTGCCGGAATTTGGCCTGAGCTTCTCATTCTATCTGGATGGTCTCTCGCTGCTCTTCGGCCTGATCGTCACAGGCGTGGGCGCGTTGATCTTTCTCTATGCGGGATACTATTTCGAAGAAGACGACGATCAGATCCGCTTCCTGACCTTCCTCTTCGCCTTTGCCGGGGCGATGTTGGGGTTGGTGCTCAGCGGGAACCTGATTCTGATGTTCGTCCTCTGGGAGTTGACCAGCATCACATCGTTCTTGCTGATCGGCTTCAAGGGCAAGAAATCCGAAGATGCGCGTTTCGGGGCACAGCAAGCCTTCATCGTCACCGGGCTGGGCGGCCTGGCCTTGATTGCGGGCGTGGTGCTGCTGGCGGCAATGGGCGGCGAAATCCTCAACGGTGGTGGTTTCGTCTTCGAGATTGCCGAACTGCTGCGGGCCGACCCGGAAGCCTATGCCGCACATCCCTATTTCGTCGGCACGCTGATTTTGCTGGCGCTGGCGGCGTTCACCAAGAGCGCTCAGTTCCCCTTCCATTTCTGGCTGCCAGGTGCGATGGCCGCCCCGACTCCGGCGAGTGCCTACCTGCACTCGGCGACGATGGTCAAGGCGGGGGTGTACTTGCTGCTGCGCGTCTACCCGATGCTGCACACGCACGAGTTATGGACGAATCTGCTGGTGGGCTTCGGCATCGGCACGATGTTCATCGGCGCGTCCATTGCCCTCTTCCAGCGCGACCTGAAGGGCTTGCTGGCCTATTCGACGGTGAGCTGGCTGGGGGCGCTCGTCGGCATGATCGGCCTGCCGGAATATGGGGGACTCAAGGCGGCCTTCGTGGGCATCATGGCGCACGCCCTCTACAAAGCGGCGCTCTTCCTCTGCGCGGGTACGATTGACCACAGCGTGGGGACGCGCATCATCGACAAGCTGGGTGGACTGCGCAAGTTGATGCCCGTGACGGCGGGCGTCGTGGTCGTCTCGGCGCTGTCGATGGCGGGTTTGCCCATTTTCTTCGGCTTCGTGGCGAAAGAAGTGCTGCTGGATGTCTGGCTGGAAGCGCAGTTCGTCGGGCAGCAGATCACCTACGGGTTGATCATCGTCAGCGCGGCCTTCACCGGGACGGTGGGCTTCATTCTCATCTGGGATGTCTTCTTCAAACCTGCTGACCACGAATTGCATTACCATGCCTCGCCGCTTCCGTTGATCGGCGCTCCGGTTGTGCTGGCGATTGGCTCGACCATCTTCGGCCTGATGCTCGACCCACCCATCACCTTGATCGAAGATATGGTCAAGCTGGGTACGCCCAAAGCCATCGACATTCACCTGCTGCCGAGCGAATTCACCAACCCGATTTTCCTGACCAGTATGGGGATCATCGCCGGGGGATTCATCTTCTTCTTGCTGCGCGGACTCTGGCTGCCGATTCTGAGCCGAATCCCGATTGCGAAGGCCAGCGACATCTACAAGGCCATCATCACCGGGGTTGATTGGGTCGGTGACCAGGTGCTGCGCACACAGAACGGGCAGGTTCGCTATTACCTGATCGTCATCATGGGCACGGTAGCGACGGTGATCCTCACCAGCGGCATCATCCTTGATCTCGCGGTGGGTCAGCAGATCATCCCGGACAGCGTGACGCTGGAAGCACCGACTGCGCTGCGGGCGATTCTGCTGCTGCTGATGATCGTCGCGGGCTTCTACACGGTCGTCGCGCGCAAGCATATCACTGCCGTGCTGGCACTGGGCATCCTGGGCTATGCCATCGGCACCATCTTGCTGCTGGAACCTGCGCCGGATGTCTCGATGGTGCAATTCCTGATGGAGACGCTGGCGACGGTGCTGCTGATCATCATGGTCGGGCGCATCAGCTCGAACCAGCGCAGCGATGTGATGGGCAAGCTCTGGGAAGGGCGCTCGAAAATCGGCAATTTCAACCTGGGCATCGTGCGCGACCTGCTAATCGCCGGGGCTGCCGGGCTGGCGGTCTTCTTCTTCACCCTGACGGCGCTGGTCAATCGCGGGGATCGCCCTTCGATTGCGGAATATCACCTGCAAAATACGTACGAGCAGACGGGCGTCATCGATGTTGTGGGCGCGATTGTGGCGGATTATCGCGGCATGGATACGGTCATCGAGGTCTTCGTGTTCTCGGTGGCGGCGCTGGGTGTCTTCACCTTGCTCACGCGCGGCTTCTCGCTGGGGTCGTTCAGCCCGGCGGCCAAGAACCTGCTGCCCCAGCGCGAATTTGAAGAAGAAGTGCTGGAAGAGGTGCAGGACGCCACCAACCTCAACACGCCTTTCACGCAGATGGTCTCGCGGATTGTGCTGCCGTTGTCCTTGCTGGTCGCCATCTCGCACATCATCAACGGCTCCAGCGGGCCGGGTGATGGCTTCACGGCGGGTGCCATCGCCGGGTTGGTGACGAGCCTGTGGTACCTGGTCTTCGGCTATGAAGAAGCCAAGCGACGCCTGCGCATTCTGGCGCCGCTGCGCCTGGTGCGCGTGGGCTTGCTGCTGGTCGTGGTCAACGCCATGATCCCGATCATCTTCGGGCTGGAAACGGGCGCGTTCCTGGCGCATGTAGATTACGGCAAGCTGTTGGGCATCGCGCCCTTCCTGGAAAGCCTGGGCTTGAAGTTCACGTCGGCGCTGGTCTTCGAGATTGGCATTGCCGTGACGGTCTTCGGCGGCATCGGCACCATCACCGAATCGATCGCCCACCCGACCGAAGCCCGCTTGATGGACGACGACGCAGACGATACCCCCGACAATCATTGAGGAGAATGCTATCATGATTGATTTCCTGTACGCGGTCGCCCTGGGGCTTCTCTTCGCCATCGGAGTCTTCCAACTCCTGCGGCGCGATCTGATCAAATCGGTGATGGGCTTCGGCCTGCTCTTCACGGGGGTGAACCTCTTCATCCTGGCGGCGGGTGCCTTCCGGGGCGATACAGCGCCCTACACCACTGCCGTCGAAGAAGGGGCACAAACCAGCGATCCGCTGGTGCAGGCGCTGATCCTGACTGCGATTGTGGTCAGCTTTGGCTCGTATGCTTTGCTGCTGGCGCTGGTGAATATCGCCTCGCGGCGCTATGGCTCTGTAGACTCGGACGACATCTCTGAACTGACGAATTAGGGTTGCGAGACGCATGGATAACAATCTCTACGTGCTGCTGACCGTCTTCATTCCGGTCTTTGCAGCGGTATTCAACCTGTTTCTGACGCGCCGCAATCGGGCGCAGCGCTGGGTCGCCCTGGTCAGCGGCCTGCTCACCTGGGGGGCCAGCCTGATCCTGCTGGGGCAGGTGCTTGCCTATGGCCCACAGACGTACCGCCTGGGGGGGTGGGAGCCGCCCTTTGGCATCGTGCTGGTGACGGACCTGCTGGCGGGACTCTTAGGCGTGATGTCGACGACGGTCATGCTGGGTGGCTTGATGTACGTGGTACACAGCCACGAGAAGAGCGTGACCTTCCCCACGTTCACCACGCTCTTCTTGCTGATGCAGGCCGGGCTGAACGGCGCGATCTTCACGGGCGACCTCTTCACCTTCTTCGTCTTCCTGGAAGTGATGGTGCTCTCGTCGGTGGCGATGGTCGCCCTCAGCGACAATCCCCTGGGGCTGGAAGCCGCCCTGAAATACGTCTTCATCAGCGGCATGGGGACGATTTTCCTGCTGCTGGGGGTCACCGCGATGTACACCACCTTCGGCACGCTGAACCTGGCGCACATGGCGGATCTGCTGGCCTCGGGTGACCGTCCCTTGTTGGCGACAGGCGCGGCGATTATGCTGGTGAGCGCCTTCTTATTGAAGAGCGCGGTCTTTCCCTTCCACTTCTGGCAGCCGGATTTCCACACGACGGCTCCCGTTCCGGTGCATTCGGTGCTGTCGTCGGTCGTGGTCAAGGTCGGCATTTACGGCGTGATCCGCGTTGTGACGCTGCTCTTCACGGAAGAAGCGGTGGCCTTCCAGCAGTTGCTGCTGGTATTGGGGATCATCGGCATCTTCTTCGGCAGCCTGACCGCCCTGCGGACGTACAACGGCAAGCGCCTGTTGGCCTATTCGACCATCGGGCAAATCGGCTTCATCCTGGTGGCCATCAGTTGGGGCATCATCGGCATTCAGGAAGGCAACCCGCTGATTATGGCAGCGGCGATCATCTACGCCTTCAACCACGCCTTCGTCAAAGCGGCGCTGCTGATGACGATGGGGCTGGTCGGCAGCTTCAACAAGGAGCACAGCGTTGATTTCGTCGACATCAAGGGCTTCGGCTACAAAACGCCCGCCATCGTGGGCATTCTCTGGTTCCTCGGGGCGATGTCGCTGGCGGGGCTGCCGCCGATGAACGGTTTCATCAGCAAGCTGGCGATTGTGCGCAGCGGCACGGAAGTCGCGCAGTGGCTGCCGTTGGGGCTGGCGATCGCCTCCGGTGCGCTGACGCTGCTCTACATGTTCCGTACCTGGCAGTTCGTCTTCCAGCATCAGAACAAAGAGACGAAGCTGACGCCGTTGAAGAAGGGCGACGGCATCCTGGCACCCGCTTTCCTGATCGCCATCTGCGTGCTGCTGGGGTTGTACGCCCGCCCGCTGATCTCACTGGCGGAACTGGCAGCTTTGCAGTTGGCGGATCCACAGATTTATATTGATGCGGTACGCTTGTTCGGGCAAGGCTAGGAAGGAACCCGGGATCGTTCCGCTGCAACTCAGTCGCCTCACACTGATGATCTGTACGGGACGAAACGAGGTTAACGAGACCAATGGATAACAACCTCTACGCGCTGCTAACCGTTTTCATGCCCCTGCTGGCGGCCCTCGTGACTCTGATGCTGGCTGGCTTCAACCGAGCACAGCGCTGGGTCGGGGTGCTCAGCGGGCTGGCAACCTGGGGACTGAGTCTGATCCTGCTGGGGCAGGTCATCGCTTTCGGCCCGCAAACCTACCGGGTGGGGGTCGCGCCGCCGCCCTATGGCATCGTCTTCGTGGTCGATCTGCTGGGGGGCTTATTCGGCGTGATGGTGACGACGGTCATGCTGGCAGGATTGATGTACATCCTGCACAGCCGCGAGAAGAGCGTGACCTTCCCGGCCTTCGTGCCGCTCTTCCTGCTGATGCAAACCGGGCTGAATGGCACGATCCTCACGGGCGACCTCTTCACCTTCTTCGTCTTCCTGGAAATCACAGTGCTGACCAGCGTGGCGCTGGTTGCCATCAGCGACAATCCCTACGGCCTGGAAGCGGCGATCAAATACGTCTTCATCAGCGGCATGGGGTCGCTCTTCCTGTTGCTGGGGATCACGGCGATGTACACCACTTTCGGCACGCTCAACCTGGCGCATATGGCGCAGTTGCTGGCGACGGGGGAGCGCCCCTTGCTGGCAACCGGGGCGGTCATCATGATGGTCAGCGCCTTTTTGCTGAAGAGCGCGGTGTTCCCGTTTCACTTCTGGCAGCCGGATTTTCACACGACCGCGCCGACAGCGGTCAGCGCGATGCTCTCGTCTGTGATCGTCAAAATCGGCATTTATGGCATCATCCGCATTGTCACGCTGCTCTTCACCGATGAAGCGGTTTTCTTGCAGCAGCTTCTGCTGGTATTGGGAGTGGTCGGTATTTTCTTCGGCGGGCTGACTGCCTTGCGCACGTACAACGGCAAGCGGCTCCTGGCCTATTCGACGATTTCGCAGGTGGGCTTCATCCTGGTGGCGCTGGGTTGGGGGATCCTCGGCATCCGTCAGGGCAGGCCGCTGGCCTTCGCCGCAGCCATCATCTATACCTTCAACCATGCCTTCATCAAGTCGGCGCTGCTGATGACGATGGGCGTGGTCGCCAGTTACAACGTCGCCCACAGCGTCGATTTCGCCGACATCGAAGGGGCTGGCTCCCGCTTCCCGGCGATTACGGGCGTGCTCTGGTTCATCGGGGGGATGTCGCTTGCCGGCCTGCCGCCCCTGAATGGGTTCATCAGCAAGTTGGGCCTGGTGCGCACAGGTGTTGACCTGACGCAGTGGCTTTCCCTGGGGCTGGTTGTCGCGGCAGGTGCACTGACGCTGCTCTACATGTTCCGCACCTGGCAGCGCGTCTTCCAGTGCCACAAGAAAGATGTGACGCTCATCTTGCTGCCGCGGGGGGATGGCGTGCTCGCCCCGGCATTCCTGATCGTGATCTGCCTGCTGTTGGGGGTGTACGCGCGTCCGCTCCTGGGGCTGGCAGGAATGACCGCAACCCAACTCGCCGATCCCTCGATTTACATCAACTCCGTACGCTTATTCACAGGAGGCTAACATGGCACAAATCCTGTTTCTGGCCTTGCCGATGGCCCTGCTCTGGATGTCGCTCTCTGGCAGATTCGCCCCGGAGACCTTCATCGTCGGCTACATCTTCGGTGCGGCGGTGCTCGCCAGCATCCGCCTGAATACTTCGTTCGAGCGCGGGGGCCAGCCCGTCAAGCTGCTGCGCATTCCCGACCAGATTCTGGCCTTCGTGATTTACATCCTGCGCCTGGGCTTTGATGTGCTGCGCTCCGGAATCGATGTCGCCTGGCGCATCATGACCCCTTCGCGCGAACTGCCGATTGATCCCGCCGTGCAGCGCGTGCGCACCCAGGACGAGACCAACAATCTCTTCGTCTCGGCCTTGAGCGCCCATTCCATCACCATCACGCCGGGAGAACTGGTCATCGACTTCGAAGAAGAAGATGGTGAGACGGTCATGCTGGTGCACACGCTGGATCAGCGGCGTTCCGACGCGCAGCAGCTCGAACGCGATCAGAAACAACGCCTGGGATTGATTCGGAGGATTTTGGGATTATGAGTGAATGGCTCGTTGTGCTGGTCAATATCGCGCTGCTGGTGCTGGTGGCCTTGCTACCGCTGGCTTTCTACCGGGTGGCACGCCGGGGGCAGCAGCCGTCTGAGCGGCTGGTCGGTGTGGATGTGATTACGAACCTGCTGGTCAGCATTGTCGTGCTGCTGGCAGTCATTGAAGGCACGTCTACGACGATTGACATCGGCACCGTGATCGCGGCGCTGGCCTTCGTCGGTACGGTCAGCATCGCCCGTTACATTTCCGAAGGGAGAGTCTTCTGATGCAGCCGATTCTGGAAATTCTGGGGGCGATTGCCGTTGTGATCGGCGTGGCCTTCAACTTCCTCGGGGTTCTGGGTGTGCTGCGCCTGCCGGATACCTATAGCCGTTTGCACGCTTCCGGCAAGGTGAGCACGCTGGGTATTTTGTTCCTGGCGCTGGGTGTGGCCTTCTTGCTGCCCTCGGCTGTGCCCAAATTGATCGCCCTGAGCATCTTCATCATTTTCTCCGCGCCCGTCGGCTCGCACGCAATTGCAGCAGCCGTGCATCGTGGAACGGCTGCCCGCAATGAAGAAGCCGCTGAACAGGGCAGCGATTCGGTCATCAGCAGCGGGGTTCACAGCCGCGAGTACATGCAGCGCATCGTGGAACAGGCCGATGCCAGAGCGAATGACTCGACGTGAGGGGCGCTGAAATTCTCTGCTGCGCAGATTTCCCTCACTGCCCCAGCGATTTCACCAGATGCAGCTCGTTATCGCTGGGGGTGATTCCGAACCCATCTGGTTCGTATCCCAGCGCGGGGTAGAGGCGATTGGCGGCGGCGTATTCCTCGCTCTGCACCACGCTGATGCCGATGGTCTCGTACCCCGCCTCCCGCGCGGCATCCTCACACGCGGTGATCAAGGCGCTGCCGATGCCCTGCTTGCGCCGCGCTTCCGTCACGTTCAGATCAGCGATTTCCGGGATGCCGCGCCGCCAGAACTGCGTGTACGTTGATTCCCATTGCAGCGTCACGTAGCCCAGGTAACGCGGTTCGTCGGCTTCTGCGGATGCGTCATAGGCCACCAGCAGAATGCACTTGCCCTGGAGTTGATCCAGGTAATAATCCTCAAAGCGCCCTTCGCGTTTATGCGGGAATTGCTCCGCCAGCGGTTCTTGATCGCGTCGCTGCATTTTGCGAATGGTGTAGGTCACGGTGCGGCCTCCGCTGCGTGCTGTGTGTCTGCGCCTTCCCGTCGATTATAGCCATGATCCCGGGTGGATGCAGGGGTGATAGATGCCCAACCAGGTTAAAGCGTGCAGAGTGTGGAGCGGAGGGCGCATGGCGGGCGAAATATGTCTCGCGCCTGCGCATTACGAGAGACCGGCGACCCCACAGGGACGGCGATTCCACTTTTGCGGAGATGCTTCTGGCGTTTTCTTTGTGTTCTTTGTGGCTCGTGGTTCAGCCTCAGCGAAGACCCGCGTCGGCCTGGACACACCTCACTGTCCATATTTCTCCATGAAATAGTCCACGAACCACTGCGCCGCCTGACGCAAGTCGGTCTGGCGTCCGTCGAAGATGCGTTGCAACAACACACCGGTCAGGTGATGGTAGAAGGCTCGTGCCTCATCCGGGGTGATTCCCAGGAAATCCGCCATGCCCTGCATGTACTGCTCCGTCGCTTCCACCATCGGCTCTGCACGCTCATCGGCATCGCGCACCCGAACGTATTCCATCAAGATGGCGTACTGCCGCGCATACCAGTCTTCGTTGGCCAGCATATACCCTAGAAACGCCTCCAGCCGCTCGGCGAAGGGCACCGCAGCCATTGCAGAGGGCAGCCCAGTGATGTCCTGCTGCACCGTCGCGCGCACCACTCCTTCGAAGAGCGCCTCTTTACCGGGGAAGTAGTGGTAAAGGGCGCTCTTGGAGATGCCTACATGGTTGGCGACATCACGCATGCCCACCCCCTCATAGCCCTGTGCTTCGAACAATTCGGCGGCTTTGGTGATGATCTGCTGGCGATAGGCTTCATGATCGACTCGCTTAGGCATGGCTCACGCCCTGCTTTCGCGGCTCGCCAACCACTGCCGACTCCGCCTTGCGCACGCCGTAGTGATCTACCGCGAAGCCCATGATCAGCTTGGCGAAGTACAGCGGGGCGACCCAGGCCAGCGCTGCACCGGGAGCCAGCAAGTAGGCCACACCAACGACACCGACTCCGTAGAGGGTGAAGGCCAGCGGACGCTGCAATTCTCCCGGCGTCAGCAGCACAATTGTCCCTGCCGCCAGCATGTAGAGGTAAACGCCGCCGAAGTAAGCCCAATTGCCCGGATCAAGCACCAGCACGATGGCAAGCAAATGCACGGCGTGCACGATCAGGAAGCCGACTTGCAGCGCGATGGGGCGCTGGCGATAGAAGCTGCTGGTCGAGCGCGTCGTGTTGGCGATTACGCCGGACATCACATCCATCACGACGATGAACAAAACAACGCTTTCCAGCACGCCTGTGATGGCCCCGCTGGCGAGGCTTTGTGCCACGATGAAGGCCGCTACGAGCACTCCCACGAGATACGTCAGCGCCGTTTCCAACGGCCTGGGCGTTTCGCCATGTACCAGGGCGCTGAGCTGATGAAGAATCCCGGACATCTTGCCTCCTCTTTTTTCGTCCAACTGGTCGATAAAAACAGCATACTGCCGATTCTGGAGCGTGTCAAGTTTTTCGTCCATGTGGTCGAAAAAACGTGCTCGTGCCGCGTACAGCGTTCACAGTGCAGGCACAGGGCAGACGTTGGCTGGCGTGCCGCAATGCACGGGATACAATGAAAGCATCTCACTCGGACGAACCACATGGAGGTGGAGCGATGCGAAGATGGATGTGGGGAGCCTTGGCGCTGGTCTGCGTATTGGCGTTGGGGCTGCTGCCAGTTGCAGCACAAGACGATGCCGAAGGCGAGGACGCCGGCGTGATCTACGGCCTGACGATTGTGGACGGCGCAATTGTGCGCGTCGGGCCGGATTTCGCCTACCGCGAAGTGGGCAGCCTGCCGCGCAATGCTTCCCTGGTCGTCACGGGACGGGCGGGCGATTTCTTCACCCGCTGGGATGGACGCCAGTGGCTGCGCGTCGAATATGGCGGCGGAGCGGGCTGGGTTTATGCGCGGTTGCTGCGCACCAGCACCCCCTTCAACTCGATCCCACCCGTAGGGCGCATGCTCCCGCGTGATCGGAACGGGCGCGTCCCAGAAGGATTCGACCTCAACAGCGAGGTCTGCACGCAGTGGCAGGGCAGTTTCACCCAATCCGGCGATTTCATGGCGGGCGATAGCGAGATCGTCGTGACCTATCCCACGCTGCAAGGGGCGACGCTCTACAGCGTCATCGTCATCGCGCCCGATGGCTTCCGCACTGCCTTCGACAGCGAGACCGGAACCGCCAGCATCCAGTTGGATCGCCTGCCGAACACCCCCGGCACCTACACCTGGCGAGTCGCTCCTTACTGGGCGAACAGCGAACGCCGTTCATCCTGGCAGCAAATTTGCCTGCTACAAACGGGCGGCACGTTCGAAAAGCCCGAAACGGAATTTGACCGCGCCGGGTCGCGCTGAAGGCACCGGGATCGGTTCGCCCTGAGTACTCGGCTGACGTGCATGTCCCCGTGAAGGGTTCACCCGTGAAGTTGACCAGCAGCACAGGCTGCCAGTGCAGGTCAGGATGATGGGGCATGAGTTTCATTTTCGGTTGTGTAGGACGGGGTGATTTGGGTTTAAACTCGTTGCAACGTCAAGCGGCTCGCTGCATGCGCTTCGGTTCAAATCAGCAATCGCATCGTCATATTGCGATGCTCAAAACCAAAGCTCTCATAGAACTGAATGGCTTCTGTGTTAAAGCGAAAGACATTGAGGGTAATAAAATCTATGTTGTTTTCTCGGGCATCTGTCAGCACTTGCTTCATGAGTTGATAACCGATACCGCGTCGCCGCCATGCAGGACGAACTCCCATTTGATCCAGGTGGAGGCGTACATGCGGCTTCAAGAACAAATTCTCGGTTATCTCGTGTATCTTATAAAGCGCACAACCAACCGCTTGTCCTTCGACATTGGCAACATAGACGGTGCCCGACTCCATATAGGTTTCAATATACGCCCTGAACTCGCTCAGGTTATCCGCTACTGCTGTGAACAGAGTCGGCGCTGCCTGATGGTGCAATTGCTGGATCTCTGCTGTCATTTCGGCAAGAGCAGGCACATCATTTCGTGTAGCTGTGCGAATATCAAGATTCATCATTAGGTATATACCCCGCATTTTAGTCATTGTGGATGACATGTAATCATTAGACGCATTTTCCCATGATTGCGCTAGGCGCAGTGCTTCATCCGGTAAATATGCAGAAAACACTTCGTACCCGATCCTCCGGCAAGTCGGTGCAAGTCCCCCTCTATGAAGTGAAGGGCTTAGGGGAGGATTTTGTATATTTTTCTATCTTTGGGACGGAATCTGTTTACGGACATCGTGCCGCAAAAGAATGGGTGTAGGGGCAGGTCGCAGACCTGCCCGCGGGAGGGTCTGTGACCCTCCCCTACCAAAAAACCGCAGATTCAACGGCACGATGTCTACGACACTTTTCACGGTCGATGTCACGAAAATGTACAATTTCGGAACGTTTACCGGACAGAGCATTTAGACCGATGACCCTTGCGTGGCAACTGGCATGGGAGACACTGCCGAAAACAACACATGTCGAGGCCAGCACAGGTCAGAAGAGATTCGTTGGTCAACAAGATGACTATTGTAAGGCGCGGAGTTATCGTTTCTATGCCTTGCTTTGTGCTATAGTCAATAGAGGTTGCTGCCGGATCGCCATCTGTGAGGTTGACCGCCCGGCCTTTTGTACAAAGAATAGAAGAAATTGGCTTTACGTTCAGCTAGAGGGGGCTGTGGTTCATGACATCGCATGACGAAGAACCGAGACGTGGGAAAGACAAAATTACAAGCATCCTCAGCGATCCCCAAGATTTCGACGCGGGTGCGCCGATCCGTGATGAGGACGGCGAAGACCTCAGCATCATTCCCTGGGTAGTGGAGCTGCGCGTGGTCGGCACGCCGGATGTCCTGCGTGCGCCGCTGCGCCAGACCCAGATTCTGGGTCGCACGGATGAAGATCGCAAAATTTTCCCAACGATTGACCTGGCCCCGCACAAGGCGCAGGAGAAGGGCGTTTCGCGCCTGCACGCGAAATTGACCGCGCGCGACAACCGCATCATCGTGGAAGACATCGGTAGTTCCAACGGAACCTACATCAACGGACATCGCCTTGTGCGCGGCATTCCGTCTCGTGTGCGCAATGGCGATACGCTGCGCCTGGGCAACCTCGCGCTGCAACTGCATTTCGTCCTGAAGCCCTCGCTCAGCGATGAGACCCAGCACGACATCGAACTCAGCCTGCACGCGCCCCGGGTCGCCGCTGGAGAGCGGTTGCTGGTCGTCACCGATCATGTCGATGTCTGCCAGGTGCTCGAATACCTGGGCGAACATTCCGGCTTCACGGTGGACTGTCGTCACACCATGTCGGATGCCATCGCCTCGCTGGATGCGAATCCGGCCCATGCCCTGATCGTGGAGATGATGCTGCCCGACGGCAACGGTACGGATTTGCTGCGCTACATGCGCGACCATCTACCCAATGCGCCGATTCTGGCACTCATCAGCACGACTGGCGGCTACAGCGCGGGCAAGGCGCTGGAGAGCGGTGCCAACTTCACCATGAACAAGCCGCTGGCCGTCGATGAGCTGATCGGCGCTCTGGGCAAGCTGGCGAACTTGATGCCGTCGGCATAGGGCCTGCACAGAGCGCGTCATTCCCCCTTTCCGTCCTCCGCGATGCTACCCCCCCACTTTGCAGGGATTTGCAGGGAGATTTAGCTTGGTGGGTGAACGGAAGGGGGATCGGTTTGCCTCGATGCAGCGTCCGCTACTTCGTGCGATGTGTACAGAACATCGGCGTTCGTCTCTTGCATCTTGCATGACGACTTACGCCCCCTCCCTTGACATCAGGGCAATCGCCT
Organism: uncultured Anaerolineaceae bacterium; assembly: GCA_964549915.1. Taxonomy (GTDB): domain Bacteria; phylum Chloroflexota; class Anaerolineae; order Aggregatilineales; family Phototrophicaceae; genus JAUZRW01. The sequence goes on from CAZJWX010000028.1 coordinate 52,727, forward strand.
CAAATTTGTAAGAGTAATTGCAACAAAAAGGTGTCATCA
>CAZJWX010000029.1:0-52563 GCA_964549915.1 uncultured Anaerolineaceae bacterium
CAGACTCTACCTTGCTTTATCCTTCATATCCACTGTGACTGAGTACTAGAAGGAATACCTTTAAATCAGAGAACGCAGCGGGTTCGATCATCGTGTCGAACCCGTTCACGTTGTGCAGGGCGGGGCACCTGTTCGCCCCCGGCCCGATCATTTGATGTTGCCATCGACCCCGGTCGAGAGGAAGACGCTGTACCCCGCTTCGGGGTCGTTGCGGATGACCAGAGTCCGCTTGCCACCGACGTGGGAGACACCCGCCATCTTGTAAGCTTTGGCCGGGCGGCCTTCCGCATCCAGGCGGTTCGTCCAGTAGATGTAATCGCCCTTCTGCCAGATGTAGACCACCGGTATCTCATCAATCATGATTTCCAGGTGGCGGCGCGAGAAGTCGCCGAAGCGCGGCGGATCAAACCAGGGAATCCAGACGCCGGAAGTGTTGTCCGTCTTCATGTTCACGGCTGTCTGCCCCAGCACTTCCTTGGTATCGCGGGCGGTTTCCCGGTTGATGAAACGCACAGTCTTGTCCGTCGTGTTGAAGATCGTCGTGATTTCTGTGATTGCCATTGTGTTTCTCACCGCTTTCTGACCACTATCCACTGCGCGGATGGTCTGCGACGTGCCTTCACCGATGGCCTGCACCCCTTTGGCAACGCCACGCCCCAGGCCGGAGAGGACTTTCCAGACGCTGATGGATTGATCTTTGTCGTTGTCACTCATGTGATTACCGTCCCTGCTATTTCCTCTGAAGTGTAACATACTCGGCTTGTGTGCAGAGCCTATCACACGAATATCGGTATTTTCTATACGCGCCAGGGTTGTTTCAAGTTGCAGCCATAGATAACAAAATCGTTTCAAGGGTTGGTGGATAAGAATGTTTCTTAATAAACAGGGTTGTGTGCTGCTGTTATAATGCGTTATAGAAGCGAAGGGGAAAAGGTGCGGTATCCTCATGGCCGTCACAGTAGAGGAATATGAACCAGGGATTATCTGGAAGACGTTCAGCAATTCCTGGACAGCCGAAGAACTCATTGCCAGCCGCCAGGACGAACTGCGCATCGCAGCCCATTACAGCGGGACGGTGGACGTGATAGCCGATATGAGCGGCGTCCAACGGCTCCCTTTTGATGTGGGCAAAGCGGTTTACCAGTTCCTGCGCATGGACTGGAGCGGCTTCGGCGTCTGGGCAGTCATCACTCGCAATGGCCTGGTGCGGCGCGTCGTCCTGCGCATCGCCCAGCACACCGCGCTGCGCAACCGCGTTTACTTCGTCAACAGTCCAGAAGAAGCCCTCGACTTGATCCAGCGCAAGCGCATCGAACGAGCCAACAGGCATCCGAACGAGCCAGATTATCCCGCTCAGTTATGAGCACCATCACCAATGCAACCATTTGCCAGCCTTCGAACAGGCGCTCGAAGACCAGCGAATGCAGAGTTACCAGCAGCCGAACGGCGTCAGGTCGTATCGGGTTGCATGGTCAGTGGGGGTCTCAGCTACCAGAGGTAGCCGGTGCGCGTCCCTCTCTGCGGAAGGAGAGTCGCTGTTGGAGCTTGCGGCTGGAACGGCGAATTTGGGCGCGGAAGTGTGCGGCTTCAATGATGCTGTACTTCTTGTTGAGGATTTCGTTGATCTCCGCTGTGCAGTGGATGCAAAACATGGAGTCGTCCCGGTCGAAAAAGGCTTCCGGAAGTTCCTGCTCACAACGCGCACAAGGCTTTAGAGGTTGCATCTCAGGCAAGGCACACGCTCCTACACTGAATGAACGATGAACACAAGTCTAGCAAATTATGTGAATTTCGTCACGAGAACGCTGGTCAATCGTCAGTTACATATCCCCGCACGCGACCCCGAAAATGCTCAGAAGAGACCGCAAGAGTCTGTAAGGAGCCAGATGGGCAACGTTAGAATTCATTAACAGTGTGTCTAGAATGTGGCCGTCTTCGCGCCTTCCGTGCCCACCCGGTCATCTGCATGGTTGGCAAGCTGAGGTATACTATGATCATGGATGAACACGAAAACCTGATTCCCCTCAACCAAGAGAAGAACATCCGCGCCGATGCTGCCCGCAACCGCGAACGCCTGCTGCAATCTGCTCAGCGCCTTTTCGCCGAGAAAGGCATCCAGGAAGTCACGATGTCTGCCATTGCCAAAGATGCCGGGGTCGGTAAGGGCACGCTCTACCGTCACTTTGCGGATAAGGCCGCCGTATGCCATGCCCTGCTGGACGGAGATATGCGTCGCTTTCAGCAGCAGACTCTGGTCGCGCTGCAATCGGCGGGTGATGAAGTTGAAGCGCTGCGCTGGTTCCTGGGAGAGGCGGCGGATTACGTGGTCAATCACAGTGATCTGCTCTGCGAAGTCGCCAACCAGGGGGGCGTGGAGATGCTCAGCCATCCGGCGCACATCTGGTGGCGTCAGACCATTCTGGGCTTGCTGGAACGCATCCACCCGGATGGAGACCGCTCTTACATGGCGGATGGCTTCTATGTTCTGCTGGATGTGCAGACGATCCGCTTCCAGCGCCGCACACTGGGCTACGACCTTGCGCGTATCAAAGAAGGGCTTTCGCTGATGGTGGATCGCCTCGTTGGCGTCACCTGATATTCTCTTATTGAACAAGGTGGTTCTTCTGGCCTGTCCGCAATACTGGTTTTTTTGTGCGAGAAGTGGAATGGCAAATCCACGCCAGTGGCTTCCCACCGCAAATGTAAATTGGATTTTACGTTTGCGAAATCAACTCACAATCTCTGCCTGGCATAATTCAGAAGAGTCAAGGGAACAAACCTGGACACGGGTGGCTGGCCCCCTTAGCCGCCCAAAAAACGCACTTCCCCATTGTGATACCTCCGCCCTTCCCTGGCGGAGGTAGTTTTTTGTGGGTATTTCGGTGGGCATTGTGGCTCGTTCCGCTGCGTGATCGTTCTTTCATGCGAGGGTATTTGACGGGCATGGTCACGCATGCCCGTAGAGGTTTCCGCATCCAAAATCAGATGCCTGGGAGGCGCGACCTCATTCGCTGAACAGCCCGCGTTCGGATGCCTGATATTCCGGGAAGATCGCGGCAGTATTCTCGTTTTTCAGGCGCTTGCGCAGCAGTTCGCTGAGGACATCGCGGTAATCGGTCGTGATCGCCAGATCGCCGTCGTCCAGCGCGTCGGGGGCCAGTGTGGGCCAATCGCTGTAGACGGGAGCGCCTTCGCTGAGGCCGCCGCTCATCAAGAGCATCGCGCCACCCTGCCCGTGATCGGTGCCCTGACTGCCGTTCTCTTCCAGGCGTCGTCCGAATTCGGACATGACTGACAGCGTCACGCGGGACATTTCCGCTCCCATGTCCTGGTGGAAGGCCGCCAGCCCCTGCGCCAATTGCTGTAACAGCCCGGCCTGGACGCCCTCGGTGCTGCCCTGCGCGGCGTGTGTATCCCAGCCGCCCAGGTCGATGGTCGCTGCTTCCAGCCCCACATCGGCGCGGATCAGTGCCGCTGTCTGCCGCAACGCCCGCGCGAAATCCGTCTCCGGGTACTGTGCGCCATTCTGCGGCTGATAGTTCTCGTAGCCCACACGCTGAATCACGGCGATGGCGTCCTGGGTGGCCTGTGCCGTCTGCGCCAGCGAATCGTCATCGCTTTCCAGCGCGTAGAGTCGCCCCAGGGATTGCAGCATCTGCGCCGCGAGCTGCTCGTCCCCCTGCAGGTGATAATCGATGATCGACTGCATGGCGATGGTCGAGGGTGCGCCTTGCAGCGACATCGGCAAGGCCGTCCCCCAACCTACACCGCGCACGGGAGAGGGTTCATCCGGCGCCAGCATCGAGAGATGTCGCGTGATCCAGCCCGTGCTGACCTGGAAGCTGTTCATCTCGCCGCGCTCCATGAAGTTCATCGCCTCGAAGTGTGAACGGTTATTGTGGGGTGCCCCGGTCGCGTGAACGGCACGCATCTGCCCGCCCTGGAAGATCGGCAGCAGGGGGGCAAGCGCCGGATGCAGGCCGAAGAAGCCGTCCAGGTCGAGGCTCCTGGTCGCCGTGCTGTCATCCGGGCGCGGAATCGCCAGGGTGGGGCGTGCTGTGTAGTAGGTTTCTTCGCCGTGCGGCACGATGATGTTCAAAGCATCCGCGCCGCCGCGCAAGAACACGGAAATCAGCACATCACCGCGTGGATCGTTGTATGGTTGGGCGAAGGCCAGCCGGGGCATCCAGGCGGGGAGCGCCGCCGCCGCAGCCAGCAGACCGCCCTGTATGACTCTACGTCGGGAAAACATCTTACACCTCGCTATCCTCTCGCATTCGCTGCGACTCGGTTCATCGGTACTGGTAGGCCGGGGCCGCCAGCAGCAGCGCCAATCCCGCCATATTGCGTTCGCGTTCCGGCGCAGCCAGCGACGACATGAACTCGCTGAGAATCGTCTGCTCATCCGTCGTCAGGGTACGCCCGTACAGATAATGCGCCAGGGCATGCATCCCTTCGTATGCGCTGTTCTCCACCAGCGCCCCCAACCGTTCCAGGTCGGGGCGACCCTGACGCCCACCAGACATCACCTGTAGTGCCAGATTCCAGCGCACCAGCAGGCTCTGCTGCCAGTGACCGCCCACGTCCGGGTAACCATCCGGGGCAGGCCAGCCGAAGGGAAGCTGCCCCATGCGATTCAGCAGGTCGCCGATGGCCCGCTCGAAGGCGATGGGGTTGCCCGGCTGGTAGCTGAGCGCTCGCAGCAAGCCCACTGTGTACTCCAATGGGCGTTTGAGCTTGGGCGCGGCATGCCAGAATTCGTCAGCGGTGAAGATCGTGCGCAACATGGCACGGATGTCGCCATCGGTGTCCAGGTAGGTCTGCGTTACCCGCTGCACCAGCGATTGCGGCGGATCATCCGCGACGAAGCGCCGCACCAGTTTCATGCTGATGAACTGTGCCGTTGATGGGTGCGCGGCGAGAATATCCAGCACCTGCTCGCCCTCGGCTTCGCCCCGCGCTGTGATCGCCTGCCCGAGGACGGTCTTGCTGCCGCTGTCATGGCGGAAGGGGAAGAACTGGAACTCGCCCGCTCGCCCCTCAGCGCGACCGCCGCGCGGCGGCACGATGCCCCATCCGGTGAAGACTCGCGCCACTTCCTGCACATCTTGCTCGGTGTAGCCGCCGTTCACGCCCAGCGTGTGCAGCTCCAGCAGTTCGCGTGCGTAATTCTCATTGGGGGCCTCGCCCGTGCTGGTCGCGTTATCCAGGTAGTAGAGCATGGCGGGGCTATGCGCGGATGCTCCCAGCAAATCGCGGAAGCGCCCCATCGCATGGGGGCGAATCGCCTCGCGATCTTCCGGGATCTTGAGGAAGATCAACGGGACGTTGACGGCGTACACGCTGAAGTGATCTGACCAGAACTGCACCATGCGCTCGTAGAGGCTGCGTTCGGAATAGAGGGCACGCATCAGCGTCCCGGCGATGAGGGCGCGGAACATCGCGCGTGCGTTCGCCGCTTCATCGGCATTGTACAGGTCGAAGAGTTCCTGGGCGCTGGCATCCAGCAGCGGATAGTCCGCGACGGCGGCCTGCCCCGCCTCGTCCGGGATGGCCTCGGGATTCAACTGCTCTTCGAGGTAGGCCTCTACGCCGATGCGCTGCACGCGCTCGTAGAGGTCGGGTGTCGCGCCGAAGCTGATGCGCGAGAGCAAGAAGGCTACGGCATCGCGCTCCCCAGGGGCGAAGCTGCCCGGCGCTGCCTGCGCCAGGGTCTGCGCGATCTGACTGCTGTGGAGCGCGATTGAGGCTCCTCCGAGGACGCTGAATTTCAAGAAATCTCGCCGATTCATGGCACTGTCCTGCGCATTTCCACATAGGTTGCTCTCAGTGTAGTGCGTGTGCGCTGCCTGGATATTTTCGAGAGGTAAACTCCGGGTAAAATGATGCCGCAATCGGGGCGATTGCAGCATACGAGGCAATTGTGGGGGGCGGCTCTTCCGTGACCACCCCCGGGAGAGCACAGGCAGGCGCTGGTCGCTGAATGCTTCTGTCGGACTACACGTTGTGCGGGAGTTCTTCCAGCATTTCCACCGTAGTGCCGAGGATGCGCACCGCAGCCCCGCCCATCTGCCCATCTGTCTGCCCATTCTGATGGACGTAGAGGCGCATGTGTTCGGCACGTAAGCTGTTGATCGTCAGTCCCTTCGCGGCGCAAAAGGCTTCGTAGGCGGCTTCGCCGGCGGCGTCGAATTGACCGCCTTTCCAGGTGGCGGGCGCTTCCAGGTACGTCACGCCGGAGATGCGGGCATAGCGCACATCGTCTCCCCGCTGCAAGCGCAGGTAGAGGCGTCCCAGTCGCCGCTGGTACGAATAAACCTCGGCACGGTAGGCGGCAGGCGCTTCCAGGCCGAAGATGTTCTCGGTACCGGGCACAATGGCGCTCTGCACGGGCTGCGCACCCGGTGCAGCGGTGCCGTCGGCTGGCTTCGCTTCGTCCTTGCGTTTCCGCTTGGGTTTGCGCATGCCCACGTACTCATCGGCATTGGTGCCGATTGACGCGGCACGCTGGTTCGACAGCCACAGCAAACCGAATGTGAGCGCTGCGTAGGTCATGGCTCCGGCAGCCGTCCCCCACATCACGGCGGAAAAGGCATCGCGATTGACCATGTAGCGCTCTGCCAGGAAGAGACTGCTGAAGAAGCCGCCATCGGCGAAGGACGTCGTGTAGCGAAAGATGAAGTTGATGAAATCCTCGCTGTAGTTCCTGTAGAAGCCGTCGAAGAAGCCGCCATCGGCATAGTCCAGGATGACGTAGGTGATGATCGGCGGCAGCAGGCCGAGCGCGACGCGCACGCCGACAGCGGCTCCGTTGCTGTTGCGACCTTTCCAGCGCAAGAATCCCAGGCCGATCCCCAACGCTGTGTTGAACGTCCATTCCAACAACGTGAAGAGCATCAACAGGCCGAGGATCGCGCCCCAGGCATGACTATCGAAGCTGATATCCGAGAGACGCATATTCTCGTAGCCGATGTCCCAGCGAAGTTCGTTGACGTTGATCTGCCCGACGACCCAGATTGCCGTCCCCATCCGCACCAGCAGGAGCCAGAGATAATCGCGGGCTGTGACGCGCAGCGCACCGAACCACTTGCCCAGAATCAGGCGTTGGCGGCTGACCCCCGTGAGCATCAGCAGTTCCCAGGTATTGTCGCGCCGTTCCCGTGTGATCGAGTCGTTGGCGACCAGCACACCGCGCAGGGCAACCAGGATGTAGGCGGTGATGTTGGCGATGGTCAGCGCGACGATTGTGAAGTTGAGGGCATCGCTGAAGCGTTCGGAAGCGCCCCAGAGCACGGGAATCAACATGATGAAGGCCGAGACTCCGTACATGATGCGCCAGAACCATTTGCCTTTGCGCTGCCGCATCGTGAGGATTTCGCGCCAGCGAATCGGGTTGTCGGTGTAATGGGTGTAGATGTTTTGTTGCAGCATGGACATGGAGCATCTGTCTCCCTCTGCATCGTCAGATGAAGCCATCATAGCATGGAACCCCGACCCATACAGGAATCGTCGGGCGGCGTATAAGGGTACGTATCTCGGATTTCGCTAAACATCTCCACGTAGTGACATACTCCCCCCGAACACGACTTGCCTCTCCCCCGTTCCCGACCACAGTCTGTGCGTAGGCAGCGCGTAGGGCAGGCGTTCCGGCGCGATCCTCGCTTCCGTGCCATACTGTGCTTGTCGTCACCGCACATCCGGGGAGAGCATATGACATGAGACGTTTCGTCCTGAGCCTCGTTTTGCTCCTGGGGTTGCTGCTGGTCGGGCTGGCATTGGCGCAAGAGCGCGAACCCGCCTACGAACTGATTCAGCAGCTTGGTAAACCCCGCCCGCGTGGGATCGCCTACGACCCCAACGCGGATCGCTTCGCCTGGGTTGATCCGCTGGGGCAGTTGCAACTGGTGGATGCCGCGACCTACGAGACCCAATTCACCCTTTATGAGACCGGTTTCTACAACGCCTATCAGTTCAGCCACAATGGGCAGTACCTCGCCCTGGCGATTGACCTGCGCGTCGAAATCTGGGAGACCGCCACAGGCGAACTCCTGACGCAGATCGAGCCAGATGGGGCGCTGCGCGTGGAAGGCCCGCTGTACTGGTCGCCGGATGATACGCTGCTCTCCTTCAATACGCAGGTGCGTGCCCCGCGCGAACTGCGCCGCAGCGAGAACGACACGACCAATCTGCCCTGGGTCTGGGATGTCGCTTCCGCGCTGCGGATTCGGCGCAGTGTGCTGCCCGGTGCACGGGCGATTCCGTTTTTTGACTACCGCAACGGCTTCGTCTACGGCGCGAACAACAAAGCCGTCGTCGGCCTGCCGGAACGCCTGCAAATCCTGGACATCACACCCGACGGCGTGAACGTCATCGGCGAGATCCCCGCCAACCGCTTCGAACCCGATCCTGTCACGGTCTGGACGAGCTGGCAGGATTCGCACATGTACATTCGCCCGGATGAAGGTTCCTCTTCGATTGTGCAATTGGATACCGAAACCGGAAATCTGCTGTATTTGCCTATCGGTTTTGACCGCGATGCGCGTTCCCTGGCCAGCCTGCGCGACCTGCAATTGAGTCCGCAGACGCGCACCATCGGCGCAGTGACGCAAACGCGCTACGTTCCGGTGCTGGGTGCGCTCCTGGGGGAGAATTACCGCGACCAGTTCGCCTACCATCCGCTGACTGTCACCCTGGTCGATGTGTTGGAATCCGCCACGCCGACAGCGCTCGGCGACAACGGCTTCGCGCTGCTGCTGCACATCCACGATGAGACTCGCGGTACAGGGCGCATGGAACTCATCACCCAACCCTGGGATGGCAACCAGTGGGCGCTCTCTCCATTGGGGGACGAACTGCTGATCCGCCGCAGCAGCGGAACCGGGCGCATCGAGCGCTACAGCCTGGAGGCGGGCGACTTGCTCAGCACCTATCTGCCAGCGTTGCCGGATTTCGACGGCAGTCGCCTGCTGGCTTTCGATGGTACGGGCGAGATCATCCTCAGCGATTTCCAGCGCTTTGATGCCGCCACAGGCGAGGTGCTGCTGCAAGACCTGGAATACAACGGTGGCTACGAGCGCTTCTGGTTCAACGAAGACAGCCAGACGATCATCACCCTCAGCGGCGATCGCTGGTGGGAATGGGACATCGCCAGCGGCAACGTGATCCGCCGCGAGACGTTCCAGCCCTTCGGCGAGCCGCTGGACAATACCGCTGACGGCGAACGATTCCTCAGCCGCATTGACGAGACGACCTTTGAAGTCTACGAAATCGGCCAGGAAGAGCGGACGCGCATCCGGGTACGCAGCTTCCCGCAGATGACGCTGGAGCAGATTCTGCCCAGCCCGGATTGGGAGCATTACCTCGCAATCTACGACAGCAACAGCTTCGGGCAGCATGGCAGCGGCGGCGAAATCCTGGTCTACAGCGTGACGGGTGAGATTCTGCTGCACGCGGCGGGTGACGATCTACCGCCCACCATCAGCCGAGCGTATGGCTGGGTGGATGAGGAGACGATTTTCATTAGCGCTGGCGTCGGAACGAGCAATTCGCCGGAGCGCGTCTACGGAGTGGACTATGCCGAAAGCGGGATCCCGGCCTGCCTGGTCGAGGCTTTCCCGCAGACGTACAGCCGCTGGATTCTCGTCTGGGAGCGTTTCAATGATCGGCTGAGTCCGGATCGGCTGCATCGTCTGAGTCAGGATGTCTGCGCCCTGCTGCCCGCCGCAGCCGCCGAAGTGGAGTCCTTCCTCTTCCCGACGGCGACGCCGACTCGCCTCCCGGTGACCGCCACGCCCTCCGTCATCGCCGGGGTTCCCGCCTGCCTCACCAACCGCTTCCCATCCGAAGCGCAGGAATACGCCGCCATCTGGCGGGAACTCACCGAGGGGCTGACCGAAGAAGAAATCGCTGAACTGGAAGTCCTCACCTGCGAGAACCTCACCGGGGCATCCGCGCCGGAGCAAGAAGTCGTCGTTGAAGAAGAGGGCAGCAATCGTGTGGTGATGACCATCCATATTCATACGGGCGTGCGCGAAGTGGGGCCGACTGTGCCGCAGCGCGAGCGCCCGACTCCGCCGAACCTCGACCTGGTGCGGGAAGCCTTCCGCCTGCAATTCGGCAGAACGCCAACGGGAACGCTCAGCCCGGATCAGCAGCTTTTCGCCGGTTTCACGCAGTTGAACCACATCGCAGTTTACCGCCTACTGACTCCGTATGAAGCGCTGGCGGCGAATGCGACGGCGACAATGCAGGTGCAGCAAGCGCAGGAAGAAGACGCGCGTTCGGTCTCGCTGCGGGCGACGGCAACCGAGTCCTTCAGCTTCCTGGGGACGCCGCGCCCGACGCTGACCCCCACTGTGACGCCGACGGTTCCGCCATTGCCGCAAGCCACCGCCGATCTTCCGCAGCAAGGCGAGATTGAATACGTCTGTCCATACACGCAACGCTTCACCGTAGACGATCCGCCGCCGGATTTTGCCCCGGAAGGCCGCATTTTCAGCCGTTTCTCGGCACGACCTGCACCGCGTGGTACCTGGATTTTGCAGCCCGAAAGTGGCGACCTGGTTCTCGATGATACATCCACGCCCTGCGCGGATTGCGACTTGAGCTATAACCGCGAATGGGCGGCGTACCAGGACGGCAATGATGTCTATGTCCTGCGCCCGGATGGCAGCGACCTGCGCCGTGTGGAATACCCGTTCGAGTACCCCTACAGCGGTATCAGAAACTATCGCTGGCTTGCGCCGGATACGCTGGAATTCAGCTACCAGGTTTACCGCCCCGAAGAGCGCGAACGCCCCTTCACGGTGCGCCAGCTTTATGATCCGAATACGAATGCTTACGGCGAACCCTTCATTTCACCGCAGCCTGTGACCATCAATCAATTGCAGACGATTGAACAGGCGGCCCAGCCGGGGTTGAGCAACCGTTACATCATCCTGCGCACGGATTACAACACGGGGCAGGGCATTGGCACACGCTACTACCTCTATGACCGACAGACGGAGCGTGCCGAGCACATCGCCAGCCTGGATCGAGACCTGCTGACGCTCGAATGGCACCCCTTCGGAGATGTGCTCTACTACCGTTTCCCGGTGGATGAAACCTGGTACGCCTTCGATGCCAGCACAGGCGAACATCGCGTCCTGGAAGTGTACGAGAACGGCCTCTGGTCGCTGGATGGGCGCAGCCGGGCGCGGCGCATTTCCCTCGCAGGCGAAGAACGAGAAGACCGCATCGACGCAGGTGAACCGCTGCCCTTCCTGGAAATCTGGGATCGGGAGACGGGGTTGCTGCGCCGCTACTGCTTCCCCGCGCCGGAATTTGAACGCGCTGGCTACTGGGATACCAACCTGCCGGAGCCGCTGGCCTGGTCGCCGGATGATCGCTACCTGGTCTTCCAGATGATCGTGCCCTGGGATGAAGTCTTCCCCGCTGCGCCACAGCGAACGTACTTGTTGGATGTTGTCACGGGCAGCGTCACGGAAATCACGGCTGAAGCCGTTGATCTGCGGGCCTGGGTGCGTGATGAAGGAGGCTACCGATGAAACGGCTGGTTCTCTTGCTGGTTTTGCTGGTTGGCCTTCCCTTCGTGAGTGCGCAGGAAGATGTGCAGACCGAGGTCTACATCACGACGCAGGACAACATCAACTTGCGGCGCGGCCCCGGCGTCAACTGGGATGTGATCGTCACGCTGCCCCCCGCCGTGACCTTGCCCGCCATCGGGCGCACATCGGACAGCGCCTGGGTGCAGGTCGTCTACGAAGGGGAGGCGGGTTGGTTGGCGGCGAACTACCTGGTCTGGAGCGGCCAACTCATCAACTTACCAGTGGATGGCGTGGAGCCAGAAGACTATGTACGCCAGCGCGGAGTCGCCGCGATCACCGTGCGCGATACACCCATCTACACGGACGAAGTCGATCCCGCCAACGAAGTCCAGGTTCTGCGTGCCGGAACTGAGGTCGAAGTGGTGGGGCGGTTGGGCTACGAAAGCGATACCTTCTTCAATGTGCAGATTCTCTACAACGGCGACTTGTACTGGGTCGGTGCCTGGAATCTGAATCTGTACGCCGGGCGCTATACCAGCGTGCTGGATATCTCGTACCGTTTTGCCTACAGCCGTCTGGTGCAGCAGTTCTTCCGCGACATCAACGGTGGGGAGCGTGCGTTGAGCACCATTGAGCGCATCTGGCTCGATTTGCAGGCGGGGCGTCCGGTCAGTTGTGATCGTGCGCCGGAATTGCTGGGTGAGCGCCGCGTCAGCGATGGCGACCTCAGCTCAGAACCGACGTTCACTCCGGCAGCGGTGGCGCTGGATGCCGCCCTCGGCAGCACCAATACGGCGATTGCGCTCTTCCAGGATGCTTGCACCCGCGATGATGTCTTCCTGACGCAGCGCGATGTGCAGACAGCCCTGGATGAGGTGGCGAATGCCCGCCGCAACTACAACATCGCGCGTTCGCTGCTGCTCTCCCTGGAACGCCGTGATCCGGTGCTGGGAGATGTTGAAGAGGACTCGTAATACAAGACCCCCCAGCGCCTTCGCCTTGAATTCGCTGAAGGGGCAGGGGGTGGGGTTGATGAGCAATACCATTTTTCGTTCTGACTGGAACCGAGAAGGAGACCCAAAACCATGTTCCGCAAAATCACTGTTCTGCTCTTCGCTCTGCTGACACTATCGCTCGCTGCATTGCCGGCTCTGGCGCAGGAAGCCACCCCGGAACCGACGCCGGAAGAACCGCGCTACGTCTGCCCGGCCTTCCCGGATGCCTCCGCTGCTGAGCGCACCAGCTACTACATGGGCGAGGGCGCGGCCTTCATGCGCAGCGGCAATTACGCCGCCGCCATCAACAGCTACGGCTGCATCGTGCAACAGATCGATTCGGGCTACCGCGATGCTTACCTGAACCGCGCTGCTGCCTACGCCGCCCGCCGCGAATACGATGAAGCGCTGGACGACTACAACGAGGCCATTCGCCTGGATAGCGGCTTCGCTCCGTCCTACAACAATCGCGGTGTGATCTACGCGCTGTTGCAGGAATACGAAGAGGCCATTTCCGACCTGGATGAAGCGGTGCGCATTGATGGCAGCTACACGCTGGGCTACCTCAATCGCGGGGTGGTGCAGGCGGCGCAGGGCAATTACGAAGCCGCCCTCGCCGATTTTGAGCAGGTGATTGCCATCGCCGGGTTGGATGATGTCGTCGCTGAACTGCGTGACCCGGAGCGCCCGCAAGATGCCCCCGATCCCGTTTACTCGCGCGATGCGGCGCTGGCTTACGCGCTGCTCGGTGCGGTGCGTTCGCAGCAGGCGCTGGACGATTACCAGGACTACCTGCTGCTGCTCGGTTCCGACGCGGACAGCCGCATTGCCAGCGCGGCGGGTTCGTTGGAATCGCGCTTCAACTTTGAACTGCGCTTCGATGACGGCGGCTTCCTGCTGCTGGACGATTTCATCAATTAGCCGCCGGGGATGGTTGGCGACACAAAAGCATCTCCCCTTCCGTCCTCCGCCGCGCAGGGGCGACCCGATTCCGCATCACGAAGTGGGCAGGGATTTGGACAGGGATTGAGGGAGGGGAGATTTGCACTAGACCCAAGAAGGAGAAACAGACTCATGCGAAAAATGCTCCTCGTGCTGCTGATCGCGTTGCTGGCGGGATTGGTTGTTGCGCAAGATAGCGATGACCTGGATTGTGAATCAGTCGCGCCGCCCACCGATGACCTCAGCTTCTATGTCGGCCTCGGCAACGGCTACTATGCCCAGGGCGATTTTCTGACCGCGATTGATGTCTACTCCTGTGCGCTGGCAGTGGATCCCAATTTCGCCCCGGCCTACGTCAGCCGTGGCTTCGCCTACGCTGCCCAGGGCAACCAGGGCGCGGCGCTGGACGATTACAACACCGCCATTGAACGCGACCCCAACAGCCTGGCGGCCTACAACAATCGTGGCATCCTCTACACGGCGCAGGGGCGCTTCGGGCTGGCGCTGACCGACTTCGACCTGATTCTGGCGCTCGACCCGGAAAATGCCGTCGCCTACAACAACCGCGCCGTCGTCCATGCCACCGAGGGCAATTACGAGCTGGCGCTGGCGGATTTCCAGCGTGCCCTGGAACTCGACCCGGACTATGCCACGCCACATGCGGGCCTGGGTGTCGTCTATTCCGCGCTGGCAGTGGAAAGCTACAACGCCTATCGCGAGATCGAAGGGCGCAGTGCACGGCTCCCGGCTGGTGAAGGCGATGACGTGTTGCGGTCGCTGGCGGTAGAAGCGGAAACCGGCACGTTCAATACCTGGCTGCCGTTGCAGACTCCGGTGCAGTGAGGTGCGATGATGTTGCGAAATACACATTCATCGACAATAGACCATAGGGGCATGATCGATCATGCTCCTACCAAGAAAATCCTTTTATTGGGCATCTGTCTGCTCCTGGCCTTTCTGCCGCTGAGCGCCCAGGAACCCAACGGCGTCATTCGCGAGGCCAACCCCTTCGGCTCGGTGGACATCAACACGTTCAACCCGCTGCGCTGTGATACCTTCGCCTGTGATCGCGTGGCGCAGTTGCTCTTTCCGGTGCTCTTCGGCGTGGATCACGAGACGCATCTGCTGACGGGTGGCACGCCAGAGAACAATGCGGCAGCGCTCTCCTGGGAATACATTGAACCGGATGTGGTCGCCGTGCAGCTTCGGGATGATTTGCGCTGGAGCGATGGCACGCCCATCACGGCCTATGATGTTTTCTTCACGTATCTTGCTGCCAGCGGCAACGACATCGGCTCGATTTACCGCGCGGATCTGAATAACACACTCGCGGGGATGGTTCCGGTGAGCGAAACGGAATTGCTGCTTTATTTGCAGCAGCCGGATTGCGATGCGCTCACATACGCCAATTTCCCGCTGATCCCGGCGCATGTCTTCGATGACGAATTCGCGGCAACAGCAGATGCCTTCTTCCGGGAAAGTTCACTGGCGGCCTTCGAGCAATGGCAAGAAGAAATCGCCTACGATACGGGCTACATCATCCGGAACCCCTGGGACGACGCGCCGACAGTCAGCAGCGGAGCCTTTGCCTGGGATGACTGGCAGCGGGCGGCCTACATCCGGCTGCGGGCTGTACGGGGTGATCTGGTCTACGAGATGGTCGATGCTCCCGGTTCGCGCGAAGAGGTCGATGGCTTCCTGGCGGGTGAGAGCAACCTCATGATCGGCTTGCCCTATGATCGCTGGCCGGATGTGCTGGCGCGTGATGACTTGCAGGTCTTCACCTATCCAGATACCGCCTGGGAATACCTGGCCTTCAATCTGGCGGATCCGCGTGAGCCGCGCAGCGCCTTCGATGAAGACGGCAATCCGCAGCAGCAGGGCGTACATCCGATCTTCGGCGACCTGCGCGTGCGGCAGGCGGTGCAAAGAGCGATTGATGTGCAGGCAGTCATCGACGCCGCAGCCGACGGTTTCGGGCAGGTCATGGCGGCGGATCAGGTGCCGTTGTCGCCGGGCTATGATCCGACGCTGCAACCCATCGCCTACGACCCGGTGGCGGCAGAAGCCTTGCTGGAAGAGGCTGGATGGTTCCGCTACGGCGACCGCCACACGCGCCAGTGCCGCGACTGCCGCTATGCCGAGCCGGACTCGCGCCTGTTCGTCACGCTGACGTATTCCAGCGGTTTTGAGGGGCACTACGCGGCGGCACGCGTGATCGCCCGACAGCTAGAGGCCGTCGGCTTTGAGGTGAGCCTCGTGCCCGCGACTCTCGCCGATGTACGTGCGCAGCGCTTCGACCTCTATCTGGGTGCCTGGGGCGAGAATTATCCCGTCGCGGCGGGGCACAGCAGCCTTTTCACCCCGGCAGCGGATCGCGTGGGGCAGGGGAACAATATCACCTCGTACGACAATCCGCAGGTGACGGCCTTGCTGGAAGAAGCGCGTTCGCTCCCCGGCTGCGATGTCGAGGAACGGGCGGCGCTCTACGCCGAAGCACAGCGCATCTTGCAGGAAGACCAGCCCTACGCCTGGCTCTTCACCTATGAATCGCTCTACGCGGCCTCGGATGGCATTCAGGGCTTCGCGCCGCAGCCGGAGTTCCCGTTCTGGAATGTGCAGGAGTGGATCGTATGGCGATGAGGAAATTTGCACGAAAAACCCCCTCTAGCTCCCACCGCTTCGCCAGGGGCGGACGACAGGGTTTTCCCCTGGGCAGTGGGAGCACGGCAGGAGGCAGAAGATGCGTCTTGCTCTGCGTGATGTTCGCCTTGCTGGCTTTGCCGCTCACGGCTCAGGAGGTCACACCTGAACCGGAAACTGCGCCAGAGGCCACTGCCGAGCCAGAAGAAGAGAGCCAGCCCTTCGTCGGAGAGGCGGATGTGCGCGTGGAGAGCCTCTTCGTGCGGCAACTGCCCACGCAAGACTCCGAGGCGGTGGGATCGCTCTTCGAGACGGATCGCCTGGAAGTCGTCGGACGCAATATCGACGGACTCTGGTTCCAGGTGCGGCGTCCGGGGCGGGTCTTCAACCTGGGCTGGGTCTTCGCTGAACTGCTCGATTACGACTTCGAGCCGGAACGCCTGGACATGACCAACACGGACATCGGCCTGGAAGGGGAGACGCCCGTGATCGATACCGGATTCGCCGTCTTCTACCGGGCAGAAGGGGCGCTGCGGAGCCTGCCCTTCATCGGCAGTGATGTGATCCTCAATGTGCCGCTGGGGGCCGTGCTGCCAGCGCTGGCACGCGATGCCAGTTCCTCCTGGTTCCAGGTGAATTATCGTGGCACGGTCGGGTGGGTCTCGCGGGTGGCGGTGCGCCCGTCTCCGAATATCGATGCCCTACCTACCTTCCAGATTCCCGGCGTCCCCGTCATCGACGCACCCATCATCCCGCCGGAAGTGCAGTTGGCGCAGTTGCAGCGCCTGCGCACCTACGCCGAAGACAGCTTCGACGTTGCCGCTGGACTGGTCGCTTTCTGGTTTGAAGTCTCGCAGGGGGAAGTGATGCCCTGTGAGCCGCCGCCCTTCGTCGAAGAATACCTCATCAGCAACAGCGACATTCGCGAACTGCCAGAACTGGATCGCTATGTGCCGCGCTTCAATGAAGGGATCGACCTGCTGAATGCATCAATTGAACCGTTGACGCAATGTGGCGTGCTGGATCGCGAAGCTGTATCCGACGCACGCAACGACGCCATCAATGCCCGCATCATCTTCGGCGCTACGCAGGGGCAGTTAGACAGCCTCGAAGGACTGATTCTGACGATTCAGGCGGACGAGGCAGAATGACGCGATGGGGCGGTGTGCCGCCCCGTTCTCCAACCCCTGATCGATGCGCCACTTTCATCATCTCCACACCGATTGGCAACAACCGATGATAAGTTCCACGCGGCCTGCGCTTATCACGGATGAAGCGCTGCGAGTTGGTGCCGGATTCATTCCCGATAAGCCCTGGAATTCGCGCAAAATAAAGAAATCGAGCATTTGTGCCAACAGTACAGATAACACAGTAATTTTTGGATGACTCGGCATCGCCCGGTGGGGCAGGTTGGTGCGCCATTCAATCTACGTTACCAGCAGCCTGGCCGCACCGTCGCACCCATGAAAATCGACGATCAAAGCCTCGAGTCCGCCGCGTTCATGGCGCATCAGTGCGCTGTCCGGTCTACCCTTTGCCATCCTCTCCACTTCGTAAAACGGGCTTGTACCGACTTGCGGGGGATGCTGCCGATTGCGTTTGGCACATTTGCCAGATGAAGCAACAAGTCGTTCATCCTTTATTTATGTTTTGTTCATCTTCTGCATGTCGGGGAATTGGGTTTCGTATAGTTGAAGCCGAATCCCGCTCATTATAACCGGATACCAACTGCTTTTCGGGGGCCACCAATCGGCTTTATCCCAAGTTTTCCCAATTTATCCCAAATCACCTGGGATATTTGGGAAAAAACGGCGTCTTTATGCTTCTTGTGTGTCGATTGCCCCGATGCAGGGCAATCGCATCAAATTCCATCGTGGCGAAACCGCCTCAACGCCAAGGTGCAAAGACACAAAGAACGGGTGAAAACCAGGAAACAGGAAAGTATGCTGCAAATCGCGCAGGTATTTCGGGCGATCCGCCGGATCGCCCCTGCGCTTTTCTTTGTGTCCTTCGTGACTTCGTGGTTCAAATCGTTCTGGTGCGATCACCCTGTGCCCCGATGGCCTTGCCTTGCAATCCGGCGGCTTCCTCCTCATAATCCCCGGCGACAAGAATCGGCTGGTACAACGAGAAAGAGACGCACATGAAACTCGCCATTCAGGAAGATCTCTTGCCGGGGCGCACGATTCGCGAGCGCTGCCAGCAAGCGCGTGATCTGGGATTCGCGGGCATTGAATTTCAGGCGCAGGGGCTGGAAGCACGCCTCTACGAAGTGGCAGCAGCGCTGGATGCGGCGGAGCTGCGCGTCTCGGCGGTGCATCTGGGTGCGCTGGATGGTTACCTCTCGCCGGAGCTAGAGATGCGGGAGGCAGCGATTGCGGCGATGCGGCAGGCGATGGCGACGGCGGTCGATTTGCAGGCGGAGCATGTGGTCTTCGTGCCGCAGTGGGGTGGGCTGACCACACCCAACCTGACGCCCTACCGCAGTTCGGAAGAGATGGCCAGCGAGTTGATGATCTGGCTGCTGCGCACCGTCTCCGACCTGGCCTATGCCCTGGGGGTCACGCTCGATATGCAGCCGCGTCACCGCTATCACACGCACTTCATGAACACGATGGCGCAGGCCGTGCGCTTCAGCGATGAGATCAAGAATCATCCGCATGTGTGCATCGCCCCGGTGCTCTTCGACCTGGCGCTGGAAGAAGCCGACCCGGCTGCCAGCCTGCGCCAGTACGGAGACCGAATCGGTTACCTCTACCTGAGCGACAGCAACGGACGTTTGCCGGGGCAGGGATTGCTGAACTTCGGTGCGGTGGCGCAAGCGCTGCGCGAACACCAGTACGAGGGCTGGCTTTGCGTGACTGCCGAGCAACCCGCCACCCGGCAGGATCCCTACGCTCTCTATGACGCGCTGCCCGACAGCCTGCAACACCTGCGTCATTCCGGCCTGGGATGAGGTCAAACCGTCTGCATTGTCAGGCCTTTTGGCGCTGTGATAGACTCGGAACGCTCAGATGAAACGAGGCATTCGTTCCCACGATGACAGCTACAACCGCACAACCCCAACCCACAACGTCACCCCGTCGCGGACGCCGCTGGCTGATCCTGCTGGCGCTGCTCGTCCTGCTGGTGGCGGTCAACCTGCTCTACGTCCCGGCGGTCAACTGGCGCGGCGTCGTGCGCGGCGAACCCGGCGACGTGCTCTACGCGGCGGGCTTCGACGGCTTCAGCGATGAGTGGCAGCAGTACGAAGGCCGCCAGAGCGCCCAGGTTACCGATGGCGTCCTGCGTATGAGCATCGACGACAGCGATGTGATTTACTCGGCGACTCAGCCCTACTTCGCCGACCTCGATCTGACTGTGACCGCGCGCGCCGTCGAAGGGGATGTGAACAACGCCTTCGGTGTGGCCTTCCGCCTGCTGGAGCCGAGCAATGACTGCCAGATGCCGCTGCGCATCCTCTGCGATGTGGCGGACTCCAGCGGTCTGTTCGGCACGGGGCTGAATCTGCTCTTCCGCCAGCCAGAAGAGAGCACCGGATACTACATGTTCCTCATCAGCAGCGACGGTTTCTACTCCATCTGGCGCAATACGGAGGAAGACCCGGGAGGACGGGCCATCAGCACCTGGATTCCGCGCGAAGACATCATCAACACGGGGCTGGAAGCCGAAAACGAGATTCGCGTGCTGGCACAGGGCGATGCCTACCGCTTCTTCATCAATGGCACGCAGGTCGAATTATGCATCCCCGATGATCCGGAGGGACAGAGCACTTACTACAGCCTGACCGAAGAGTGCATTGAAGGGCAGATGCAGCCTGTGCTGGAAGACGATACCTTCCCCATCGGGCGCGTCGCCCTGGTGATCGATTCGGTCAGCAGCCAGCCGGGGTTCGCCATCGAATTTGACAACCTGATTATCACGTCTCCGCAAGAGAGCGCCGAGGACTCTGACCAGTTATGACGACGCCGACAACGCCACCCGTAACCCCGATGAAAGTTCACCTGCGCATGCTGGGCTGCCGCCTGAACCAGAGCGAAATTGATCGCATGGCGCGGCAGTTCGAGCAGCAAGGACATACCATCGTCAACGATCCCGAAGAAGCCGACCAGATTGTGGTCAATACCTGCGCCGTGACGCAAGAAGCCACCCGTAGCAGTCGCAAATTGGTGCGCGAACTGCACCGCAGCAACCAACAGGCCGAAATCAGCGTGACGGGGTGCTATGCGCAAATCAGCCCGGATGAAATCGCCGTGCTGCCCGGTGTGGGGCGCGTGGTCGATAACGTGCAGAAAGAGCAAATCGTCCCGCAGATCACGGGGCAAGCACTGGAACCCTACGACCTGGAGCCACACCAGCGCACGCTGCGCCCCGGCGAAGGAGCACGCACCCGCGCCTTCATCAAAGTGCAGGATGGCTGCGACAACGCCTGTACATTTTGTGTGACGACGGTTGCGCGCGGAGAAGGCCGCAGCCGGGACGCGGGCGAAATCGTGCAGGAGATCCATATGCTGCACGAGATGGGCTATCAAGAGGCCGTGCTCACAGGCGTACACCTGGGGAGCTATGGGCACGACCTGGGGAATCCCGATGGCCTGCTGCACCTGACGCAGCAGATTCTCGCCGAAACAGACATGCCGCGTTTGCGGCTCTCTTCGCTGGAACCCTGGGACCTGTCACCGGTGTTCTTCGACCTGTGGCGAGACGAACGCTTGCAGCCGCATCTGCATCTGCCGCTGCAATCCGGCTGCGATGCCACCCTGAAGCGCATGCGCCGCAATACCCATCAGGCGGCCTTCCGCGAACTGATGAACGCCGCACGCGCAGCCATCCCCCATGTGAAGATCACCTCGGATGTGATCGTCGGCTTCCCCGGTGAGACGGACGAGGAATTCGCCGAGAGTTTCGATTTCATCCAGGAGATGAACTTCGGTGGGCTGCATGTCTTCCGCTACAGCACCCGCCCCGGAACGCCTGCGGCACACATGAAGGGCAAAGTGCGCAAGTCGGTGAAAAAAGAACGCAGCCGGATTCTGCTGGAACATTCTGACCAGCAAGAGCAGCGCTTCGCAGCGAGCTACATCGGGCACACCGTGCCTGTTCTCTGGGAGCAAATCACCGGTTCTTCCGATGAAGGCTTCGTCAATGTGGGCTACACGCACAATTACATCCGCGTGGAAGGCGTGCATCCCCGCGTGCTGACCAATCACCTCACTGAAGCCCGAATTGACGCCGCTGCGGACGGTGTAGCCCTCGCCACACCTGTGATAGAATGACGGCATGATTGATTGCGCGGTGCCCTTGAGTCGCCCGCGCCTCAGTGAACTAGGGGAAGGAATTGCAAGCATGGCAGAATACGCAGATAAGGTCATGGCGGCGCTGAAGGAAGCGATGAAGAATAAGGATACCGAGCGCCGTAACACCATCCGCCTGATTCAAAGCGCCTTCAAGCAGGTGCAAATTGACGAACAGCGCGAACTGACCGCCGAAGATGAACTCAACATCCTCAAGAAAGAAGCCAAGAAGCGCCGCGAGACCATCGAAGAATTGAGCGGGATGGATCGCGATACGGACGCTGAAGAATTTGAACTGGAAGTGATTGAGGACTTCCTGCCGGAGATGATGAGCCGCGAAGAGATCGAAGTTCTGGCCAAGGATGCCATCGCCCAGACGGGTGCGAGCACGCCCAAGGACATGGGTAAGGTCATCGGTGTGGTGATGTCCAGGGCGGATGGGCGTGCCGATGGTTCTGATGTCAGCGCCGTCGTCCGTGAATTGTTGAGCCAGTAACGAAACCATTTCCCACTCCATGTTGGAAGACCTGCGCCAACGCTGGATTGAGCGCCTGCAGCCCCCGTCGGAGCAGGCGCTCCAACTTGCACGCCGTGTCCTCGCTGCACTGGCGGTGACTTCATTTGTCCTGTTGAGCACGGTCATCATCGCCTTTGACAGCATCTTCGTCGATCTGAGCGGAGTCGAGACGCTGGAGGAGGGCGACATCGCCCCCTTCGACATCGTGGCTCCGCCCAATGCCAGCCCCTACGTCAGCGAAGTGCGCACCCGGCAGCTTCGCGAAGCCGCGCGTGAATCCGTCTCCCCCATTTTCGACGCCCCCGATCCCAACATCGCCAGCGCACAGGTGCAGCTCGCCCAGTCGATCCTGGACTACATTCGCAACATCCGCGCCGACATTTACGGCACGACGGAGCAGCAAATCGGTGACCTGCAAGCGATCAGCGTCCTCAACCTGAACGAGGATTTGCTGCGCACCATCTTGCAACTGGGGGACGAGACCTGGGACACGATGGAAGATGAGATCATCAATGTCCTGTCGCGGGTGATGCGCGAGGAGATTCGCGAGGGCGAAGCGGATAACCAACTGCGGCGGCTGGCGGTGCAGGTCGATGCGGAGTTTTCCAGCCGTCAGCGCGATGTCATCACCGCCATCGTCGGTGACTTGATCCAGCCCAACACCTTCGAGAACCTGGACGCCACCGAAGAGACGCGCGAAGCCCGCGCCGCCGAAGTGGAACCCGCTGTCATCAGCTACGCAGGCGGGCAGATCATCGTGCGCGAGGGTGAGGTCATCACGCCCCTGGTCTACGAGGCGCTGGAGAACCTCAATATTCTGCGCCCGGTGGAGACGCGCCCGCAGGAAATCGCCCGTGCACTGCTCGCCAGTCTGTTGATCGTGGTGGTGAGCGTGGTATATCTGCTGCGGGTCTCGCCGAACCTCGTCTGGCATGATGTGGGCACGCTGACGCTGGCTTCCGTGCTGTTCCTGCTGATGCTGGCCTTCGCCCGCTTCCTGGGGATCAATGGCAATATTCTCGTCTTCCCGGCGGCGGCGCTCTCGCTGCTCTATGTCGCCATCGCGGGGACGCAGCCAGCCATCGTGGGCACGCTGGCATTGGCGCTGCTGACGGGGCTGATGAGCAGCGACTCCTTGCAGATTGCCGCATTGGTCGGCGTTGGGGGCGTCGTCGGTGCGCTGACCCTGCGGCGGGCCGAACGGCTGAACGCCTTCTTCGTCGCTGGCCTGTTGATTGGCGTGGTCAACGTGGCGGTGATGGTGGTCTTCAACATCGCCGCGCCCACTGCTGCCGTTTCCGAGACGGATTTGCCCTTCCAACTGCTGCTGACGTTCGTCAACGGCGCGGTGCTGGCACCTGCGACCGCCGTCGCGGGGATGTATGTAGTCACGGCGGTCTTCAATTTGCCAACGGCTCTCAAGCTGCTCGACCTGAGCCAGAGCAACAAACCGCTCTTGCAGCGCCTCCAGCGCGAAGCCCCCGGCACCTACCAGCACTCGCTGCAAGTGGCGAATCTCTCCGAGATGGCGGCGACGGCGATTGGCGCTGATTCGCAGTTGACCCATGTCGCGGGGTTGTATCACGACATCGGCAAGATGGTGAACCCGCTGTATTTCACGGAGAATCAGCAGTACGCAGGCAACCCGCACGATACGCTGGACGATCCCTATCGCAGCGCCGACATCATCATCGGGCATGTCATCGAAGGCGATGAGATGGCCCGTCAGTACCGCCTGCCCAACCGCATCCGCGACTTCATCCGCGAACATCA
The DNA here is from genome assembly GCA_964549915.1 of uncultured Anaerolineaceae bacterium. Classification (GTDB taxonomy): domain Bacteria; phylum Chloroflexota; class Anaerolineae; order Aggregatilineales; family Phototrophicaceae; genus JAUZRW01. Next base: position 23,711 of record CAZJWX010000029.1, read on the forward strand.
CGGCACGACACAGGTCTTCGTGTTTTACCAGCGTGCCCTGAACGAGGCCAGCGGCGATAGGGACTCCATCGACATCGCCGATTTCACCTACCCGGGGCCGCGCCCACGCAGCAAAGAGACCGCGATTATGATGCTGGCGGATAGCTGCGAGGCAGCGGTGCGCTCTGCCGAACCGCAGAGCAAGGCGCAAATCGCCGAATTGGTCGACAACATCATCAACGGCAAGCGCGACAACGGTCAGTTGGATGACAGCGGCCTGACCCTGGGCGATCTGAAGACGATTCGCGAGAGCTTCGTGGAATTCTTGCAAGGCATGTTCCACCCGCGCATCAATTACCGGGATGCGGTGGACGGCAAGCCCAAGCCCGAAGCGCCCGCCCCGACGGCGACCCCGCCGACGCCCAAGGCGATCCCTGCTGCGACCAACGAACAGGGGGTTGCCGCCGCCACCACCGCGACCAACGAGTCGACCGCTGCCGCCAACAACAAGACGCGCTCCACCCCGGCATTGGATGAAGATGACGAAGAAGACCCACTGACCGAAGTGCCGCGCCTGCCGCGCCTGGATGAGCGGCGCAATACGGTACGCGACGAGAACGAAGTGCCCGCCGTCGAATCGGAAGAGGGCGACGAATCATGAATGAGTCACAGCCGGAGACGCCGATTGCCGTACAGAACAAACACCTCTACGCCATTGCCCCGCAGAGCCTGATGCATGCGGCGCAGACGGTGCTGGCGCAGCATGATCGCGCCGGAGCCGGGCTGCAAATCGTCCTGGACGATGACGACAGCGTACAGGCCTTGAATCGGCAGTATCGCGGGGTCGATGCGCCGACGGATGTGCTCTCTTTCCCGGCGGATCCCTTGCCAGCCGAATTTGGTGAGCCGGATTACCTGGGTGATTTGGTGATCGCGGTGCCTTATGCGGAAGCGCAGGCGGCACGCCTGGGGCATTCCTTCTCGGATACGATGGCGCTGCTGATCGTTCACGGGACGTTGCATTTATTGGGGTATGATCACGATACGCCGGAGAACCGCGCCGCCATGTGGCAACAGCAGGCGCACGCCCTGCGCGCCCTGGGGATCGCGGAAAGCATTGTCCCGGCGTTGGAGGAAACCGATCATGGCGAATGATTTCTGGAAGACGGTCTTCAGCACCGCCAAAATTGACCCGGGGGACTACGCGGCACAGATCAGCCACGGCCGCCTTTCCAGCCTGAGCTACGCGCTGGCGGGCTGGCTCTACATGCTGCGCCGCCAGAAGAATACCCGCATCATGTCCGTCGCGTCTCTGCTGGTCTTCGCCCTGGCCCTCTGGCTGCGCCTGCCCCCGCTCGAAATTGCGGTTCTGGTGCTGACCATCACCATCGTCTGGCTGGCGGAATTTCTCAACGCCGGGATCGAAGCGGCGGTGGATCTGGCATCACCGGAGATTCACCCGATGGCCAAGGTGGGCAAAGATGTCGCCAGCGCTGCGGTACTGCTGGGGGTTGTTGCTTCAGTGATTATCGGGCTGCTGCTGCTGGGGCCGCCCCTGGTCGAACGGCTGGGGCTGTTCGCCGCATGAGAGATATCTCTCCTCGGTGTGCACTGTGCTGCTGTGGCGCATCTGGTGCATAATGAAAGCCAGGAACTTCCGCGAACCGGAGACGATGGTGCCCTGCCATGTCCAAAGCCAGAGAACGACGCGCCAAACGCCGCTCCCGCCAGCAAGCCGTGCGCAAGACGGGCGGGCAGATGCGGCAGATCATTCCCGAAGGTCAATTTCAACTGCCGGAGTTCAAACTCCCCGGCGGTCAGTGGCTGCTGCTGCTCCCTGCCGGGGTCGTAGTGCTGCTGGTGGTCGTGCTGCTGGCGAGTCTCATCAATCCGCCAGATGATAGTAGCGCCCCCAATGCCATCTGGGTCGGGCGCGACTGGTCACATGCCGAGCGTTCGCCAGAAGAAATCGCCGCGTATGCCGAACAACTGCGCGACCAGCGCATCGGGCAGTTATACGTCTACGTCAGTTCCTTGCGTGAAGACAATGCCTGGTCGGGGCTGGCGGATGCACGCAACAGCTTCTTCGACGCGGAACCGCTGGTGCAGTCCTTCGTGGAGGCCATGCGCCGCGCCTACCCACAGGCCGAACTCTACGCCTGGATCGAGGTCAGCAGCGAGACCAGCGAGGGCTACCGCCTGGATCGTGAGCAGGTACGGGTGACCGCTGCCAGCTTCAGCAGCCGTATGGTGACGCGCCTGGGCTTCGATGGGGTGTTGCTGGATGTGAAGCCGCTCTTTCGCGAAAATGACGATTTTCCGGCGCTGCTGCGGGCTGTGCGTGCGGAAATTGGCCTGGATACGCCGCTGCTGGTGACCGTGCCGCCGGATTTGACGCCTGTGGGGACTTCGCTGCTGCTGCCGGACGTGATCGCACCCGGCACCGCATGGAGCGCGCAGTACAAACAACGCATCGCGCTGCAGGCCGATACCCTGGTCATCACCGCCTATAACAGCTACCAGAGCGATCCAGTGGGCTACATGGAATGGGTCGCCTATCAGGTGGAAGCCTATGTGGATGCCGCGTTACAGGTCGATATTGGCACGCAAATCGTCGTCAGCGTGCCGGATTACGCGGAACTGCTCCCCGCCCATGATGCCAGCATCGAGAGCCTTGCCGGGGCGCTGGACGGCGTGCGCATGGGGGTAACGCGCCTGGAGGAAGACGAAGCGTTCTTGCTGGGGGGCGTCGCGCTCTTCAGCGATGCCCCGCTCAGCGACGAGGACTGGCGCATCTACCGCGAGAAGTGGCTCTCGCGCTGAGTTCGCAGGGTAGCGCTTGCCGCACACGACCGCTGCCCCGTCAGGGCGCGAAGAGGGTCGCCGCTTCCCAGAGCAGCGGCAGCGCCACGAAGCGGTGAAAGCCCTGTTCTTCGTCGGCGAGGCGTCCGTAGGCGTGCAGCGGCATCTTATTGAGCATGGCATCCTGCGCGATGGTCACCAGGCTGCTATCTTCCAGGGCGAGCAGGGTGATAATGGTCGGCGGCGGCTCATCGTCGATGCTCTCGTACCAATTGGGCGCACGAAAGCGCGTGACGGCACGCTGCGCCGCATCCGGGTAGGGCGTCACGCCTGGCAGCAGGGGCTGCCCGCTGAAGAACACCACCACCAGCGAGAGGTCCGTACCTGGGAGTGCCATCATGTGCAGCGCTTCCACCATCCCGCCGAGGCGAAATTCGCCGCGCCAGCCCAGCGTATCCGGCTGCCAGCGAAACTGCCGCAGCGGTGCGCCCTCGTCGGAACCCCAGCGCAGCGTGACAACCGTCTCCGGGAAATCCAGTTCGAAGAGACCCGCAGCGCCCTCGCATTGGGCACTGCCTGCTTCACCTGTCAGCCACAGGTGCGGCTGCGCATAATCCGGAATCGTCCAGTTCTCTGTGAGTTGTCCCGCGCGTTCGTCGTTCATCAGCAGCAGACTCCAGTGGTTCGCCATCGACATCTCGTCCCAAGTCTAGCCGTTCCAGGTCTAGCATAGAAGCCCGGCTCCGATTGCGCCGCAGCGAACGTGGTTTACAATCATCCGGCAAGCGATTTCATCAGGTTGGATTCCCTGGAAGGAAGGATGCCCCAATGCAGGTTCTGCTGATCGAACCCTACTTCGGCGGCAGTCACCGCGTCTGGGCGGAAAGCTACCGCGACTTCTCCCGGCACGCGGTCGAAATCCTGCACCTGCCCGCCCAATTCTGGAAGTGGCGCATGCAGGGCGGGGCCGTCACGCTGGCGCGGCGCTTCCAGCAGGGGCAGTACCAGCCCAATGTCATCCTGGCGTCGGATATGGTCAACCTGGCGACGTTGCGCGCCCTGACGCGAGCGCAGACGGCGCACCTGCCCATTGCGCTCTACTTCCATGAGAACCAGCTCAGCTACCCGCAGAACCAGCGCCAGGGGCACGGCTGGCGCTATGGCTTCGTCAACTACGTCAGCGCCCTGGCGGCGGATGCGCTGTACTTCAACAGCGGCTACCACCGTGATGATTTCTTCGCCATGCTGCCGAAGATGCTCAAGCACTTCCCGGATTACAACGAGGTGGGCAGCGTGGATTGGCTGCGGCAGCGGGCGGGTGTGCTCCCGGTTGGTCTCGACCTATCCCAATACGACGCGCTGCGTCCCACGGCTTCCACCCCCAACGAACCGCCGATTGTGCTCTGGAATCATCGCTGGGAGGCCGACAAGAACCCGGCGGCCTTCTTCGACGCGCTCTACGAGCTGCAAGACGAGGGAGTATCCTTTCAGGTGGTGCTGCTGGGGGAACATTTTGTCCAGCCGCCGCCAGCCTTCGAGGAAGCGCGGGAACGATTGGGGGCACGGGTTCTGCATTATGGCTACGCGGAAGATTTTGCGGCGTATGTGCGCTGGCTCTGGCGGGCGGATTTTGTCGTCAGCACGGCGCATCACGATTTCTTCGGCCTCGCAGTCGCGGAAGCCATCGCCTGTGGCTGCGTGCCGATTCTGCCCCGTCGCCTGAATTACCCGGCACTGGTTCCCGAAAGCCTGCACGGTCTGTGCCTCTACGGGCGAGATCGTCCGCAGTACCTGCTGAAGGCACACCTCACCGGGCAACTGCCTGCGCCGCGCGACGGGCTGCGCCAGCACATCGCAGGCTACGACTGGCGCACCGTCGCAGCCCGTTATGACGACGCGCTGGAGACCCTCGTTGAGTCATTCCGCGTGCCGCCAGCGCTCTCCTGGGAGTGACGCTCAGTTGCGCAACCAGGGGACAAAGCGCCGCAGCCAGCGCCGCAGGATTCGCGTGCGGGCGTCCAGCCATGCGTTCTCCGCAATGCGCTCGTTGCGCTCGCCCTCCGGGCTGCCCGCTTTCGGCGGGCTGTAGCGCTCTACCGTGTAAGCGCGGGTGATCGCCGTCACGGGGCGTTCGGCCTGGGGCAGATGGCGCACCATCTCGCCGCGCCGCTCTTCGGGGGTCTCGCTCGCTTCGCTGCGGAAGCCGATCAGCCCGAAGTAGCGTTCCAGGCGGGCGTAAGCGCGTGCAATCGGACTCAGGCCGCCCATACCGCGCCATTCCCACCACCACCAGATGAAGACCAGCAGCAGCACGAAGAGGATCACGATCAGGATCAGCAGCAGCGCCGCACCCAGGGCGGGCAGCAAGAAATTCAGGAAGCTGCTCGGTGGCGGCTCCGGGGGCTGCACCGGGGGCGGGCTGGTTGGCACGATCACCGGAGTCGCAGTCGGCGTCGGGCTGGGAGTCAAAGTCGGCGGCGCAGCGGCGGCTTCGTCGGTTGCCGTCTCGTCCTGCGGCGTCGGGGTGAACTGCGGCGTGGGACTCGGCAGCGGAGTCGGCGTGTTGGTCGGCGGGGCGGTCGGCTCTTGCGCGATGGACTGCGGATCATCCGGTGCCACTTCGTCGCCTTCGCGGTTCAGGGGCGCTTCCGCCGATGTCGGCTCGAACTCCACCCAGCCGTAGCCGGGGAAATAGACCTCGACCCAGGTGTGGGCGTCTCGTTCGCGCACCACATACTGCCCCAGTTCCGGCAGATATTCCCCCTGGGCGAAGCCCGCCGCCATGCGCGCCGGGATGCCCTGGCTGCGCAGCATCATGACCATGGCTGTCGCGTAGTACGTGCAGTAGCCTTCGCGCTGCGTGAAGAGGAACCATTCCACCGTATCCACGCCGGGGGGCGGTGCGGCAATCGTCTCGTTGTAGTCGATGTTCGCCCGCAGCCAGCGTTCGACCGCCTTGGCCTGATCGTAGGGGGTGACCGCCCCGGCCTCTGTGATGATCTGCTGCGTCAGGTTGGCGACCCGCCCGCTGACCCCGCCCGGATACGCATTGGGATTCGCGACCCATTCCGGGTACGTCGTTCCGGCGCTGCGCAGTTGGTCGGCGCTGGCGATGCTGATCGCGCTCAGGGCAGTGTAGGATTCGCCCCGGTCGATGACCTGCGTCGGGCGAATCACCGAGATATTCATCGGCGAATTGGGGTCATCCTGGTCGCCATTGGTGCGCAGCAGGTCGATGCGCCCCGGCAGACTCACCGAGAGCGGCTGCGGCGCGGTGTAAATCAAGCGCGAGGGGATGCCCATCGTCACCGTCTGGCTGACGGAGACGCGCCCCCCTTCGCTCCCCGGCGGCGTGAGGATGTTCAGCGGTGGACTCAGGTCGGGCACGCGCCGCGTCGCTGACGGAGACCAGCGCCCGTCCACGTAGCGCTCGAATACGCGCGAGCGCCAGTAGTAGCGGTACTCGGTGGGCGCGTCCACATACAGGATCTCTTGATCCCCCAGGCGAATCGCGCCACCGAGGTTCAGCGAATCGCCGCCGTAATAATCCGTCGTCGCGGGGCCTTCGCTCTCGATGGGTTCGACCAGGCGGCTCATGAACTCGGTCACCCGCTGGATGGGGTCGGAGGCCAGGAATTGCTGAAATTCATCCAGACGCTGCTGCAACCCACCCGACGGAATCGCCCAGGCTGCCAGCAGCGCGACCAGCGCCAGCACCGCCCCCGCACCGATGAATTGTCGGCTCAAGCGCTGTGGCACCCGCACCCCGTTGACTCGCCAATCCCATTCACGTGCGTCCAGGTTGCTGCGCACGACCAGCAGCAGCGCCATCAGCACGAAGATCAGCAGGTACAGGTCGAGGCTGTTTTCGCCCGTGTAGACGACCATATTCACCAGCAGAATCAGCCCCGGCGGGATGATGACGCGCCAGACGCGATCAATGCGGAAGATGTGCCAGGCGGCGTTGTAGCCGAAAAACCAGAAGAGCACCCCCACCAGCATGGAGAAGACCAGATTATCCTGGTTAATGCCGCCTGTTGCCGCGTCGAAAACCCATTCGATGCTGCGAATCAGCACTTCTTCGATGCCGCGCACGGGGTTCAGCGACTGGTTGAGCGCGGCAACCAGCAGCACGAAGACCGCCCCGTAGATCGCACTGACGATCAGGGCGAAGAGTTCGTTGTAACGGCTGCGCGAGAGGGCGTAGCCGAAGAGCACGCTGAGGATCGTCACCGGAATGGTGATCGTCAGTTGAATCGGCCAATCTGCCGCCGCCAGCGAGAGCGCGGGCATCAGCAGCAGCACGACGGTAATCAGCAGGGTTGTCAGGTCGCCGGAGCCAACGAACGAGTCGAACCAGTTGGCGAGGCGTTGTTCCAGAGTGAGCGTTTCGCGTTTCGCGCGTCGGGCGCTCATGGCGTGTCCTTGTGTTTCAGCCAGCAGTTGGCGCTGCCGCAGCATGCGTGCAGTAAGGTGAACATGCAGGGTGTGCGTCGCGCACACCATCCCACATTGTAGAGCCTTCTGCCCGGGGCGAAAACCGCCGCCTCCCCATTGATCGCCCTGCTGCGGGCGTCTGCGCACGCTACGATGCGAGGATCGCCCTGCCGCATGCCCACCATTTTCATCAATGTTCGAGCGGGTGATTGCAGTACAATTGACTGGTGGACAATTGCAGAATATGGTGTTGCAATGGGTTCTATTCGTGCCAATATCCTGGATGAAAGAGTGATGCTAATGCGCCTTATGAACGGTTTGCTGGTAGTTGCCTTCGTGATTGCCTTCACCGCCTGCACGCCCGCTTCCGACGACGCTGACGGCGCGCAGGACACCCCCTCCGGTGACCTTGCCATTGACCCGCTGGAAGATACCCCGGCGGAGAATAGCATTGCGCTGGACGACGAATCCACCGAAGCAACCGCTGCGCCCACGCTGGCACCGACGGCAACGATCAATCCGGGCTTCCCGGCGATTGAATTGTTGGCAGCGCCGGGGCTGGGTTGCAGCTTTGATCCCGCGGCTGACGAACCGCTGCTCTTCAACGCGCTCTATTACAGCATGAGCAGCGCCTATGAAGTGCGCGAACGGATCTTCGATGAGCAGGGCGAGATGCTCTTCGAGGCGTTCCAGCCGGGGACGGAGAAGACCGGGCCAGATCGCTACGCACTGACGCCGGACGCCTATGAAGTCCCCGATGGTTCTGCACTGACGCTGGAACTGGTCGTCTCGCCAGCCGGAATCGAGAATGCTCCGTTCACCGGACGCAGCACCCTGATCTACAACTGCGCTACCGGGGAGACCATCGAAAACACTTTTGAACGCGCCGGACGCTGACGCAACCGACGAGAGGGGCAGGTTGTTCCTGCCCTCCCGCGCAATCCCTCACTCCAGCAAGTGCCGTTTGTCTTTCATCACATAGTACAGCAGGGCGATGCCCACGAACGAACCCGTGATGGCGTTCAACTGCCCGCTGAGGATGCTGAGGACGATGTTCAGGCCGTAGAGCGCCATCAAGCCCTGGTAGCCCCACTTCTTCCAGTTCCACAGCCCGTAGGCACAGAAGAGCGCCGCGCCCGTGAAGAGCGCCTGAATGCCCACCAGGAAATCCACCATGCCAGTGTCGGCAGCGGACGGCAGCGACGTGCGCACGGACAAGGTCAACAGCAGCACACCGATATTGACGATGACGATATACCCGATGAAGGCCGTCAGGCAGCCGCCCCGTTCGCGCAGGTCGTTCTTCGGTTTTTCAAAGCCCAGGTCGGAAAAATCGTTCTTTGGCTTGTCGTCGAAATAGGTCATCCCCTTGCCTCCTCCAGAATGGTGCGATGCTGCCAGTATAGGCGATTCGGGGTAGTGAAAGCTGCAAAAAGTCGCAAAAGCTCGCTCACAGCTTGCAATAGTGCATTGGCGAATGCGACTCGTTTTTTAACACAATATCATCGGCGGGGCGCGGCAAAATGCGCTACGCTATGCATGGAACAATCCTGAGAGCTTCGATGAGGACGCCCATGCGCAACGGAATCTGCCCGCAGTGTGGTTCGGATGAAGTCTATCGCCGCCCCAATGCCTGGTATCTGAGCGGTGGGGACAAAACGGGAATCAAGATGCTGCATGAGAATTACGCCGAGATGACAGCAGTGCCGGATGTCTACCTCTGCACCGACTGCGGCTACTTCGAAAGTTACATTCATGATCGCAAGGCGCTCGAATTGGCGCGCCGTTACTGGGAACGCGCGGACGAAGAATAATACGGAGTCGTTTCATGAGTACCATGCGCAGTGGAATTTGCCCGAAATGTGGGCACGCCACCGTTTACAGTGGGCGCGAGATTCCGGTGAAGGCCAGCAGCGGCAACACGATCCCCATTGATTTCAAGAACAGCGTCGCGCTGGATAACTACGTCTGCACCACCTGCGGCTATGTCGAGAGCTACATCAGCGACCCCGCCGCCCTGGAACGCATCCGCCAGCAGTGGCCGGACGCCAGTAAGCGCAAGCGCAAACGATGAGCGAGTCGCAATCCCTCAGCCTGAAAAACGACCAGGAATGCCCGATTTGTGGCAGCAAGGCCATCCATTCCGGCGCAGCAGTGGAAGACAAAGAAGGGTTACGGGGCGCGAATCGCATCCCGGTGGATGCGCGTCAGTACGTCGCGCTGGATAATTACGTCTGCCTTTCGTGTGGCTATGTCGAAAGCTACATCGCAGATCGCGGCCTTCTCAACCGTATCGAGCGTCATTGGCCGCGCGTCATCCCGGCTGATGACGAGTTGTCGGATGCAGAATCGCCATAGCGCGGTACACTGGATGGGTTGGCGGTTGGCTGCACCAGTGCGGGGCAAAGCCCCAAGAGCGTATCGATCGTGCGCCGCGCATCATAACGCCGCATTGAATGACCACAACTGCACCGTCCTGCCCTTACGCCCACCCGCCCTTGTTCACCTGTTGCTTCAATGACCAGACGATGACCAGACGACGACCAGACGACGACCAGAACCCAGGAACCAGACACTGAAACCATCTTATGAACGAATCACGCGCCATCATCGAACGAGTCAGCCGAATCAACGCCCGTTATCAGTACATCGAACTCGCGGTCGATGACCGGGCGCTGCGAGCGATCAAACCGGGGGAAAGCCTGCTGGTACATCTCAGCGACCCGGACGAAGCCCGCGAACAGTGGGACCCCTATCTGCGTGAGCAGTGGTGGCCTGCGGGAGTCACCAACAAGAATCTGCTGCTGATCGAGCGCCCGCTCGACCCGCGCTACCGCCCACAGCAGGTGATTTCCATACTCGGCCCGGTCGGTAAGCCCTACCGTTTTCGCAAGTCGCTGCGCAATGTGCTGTTGATCGCGTATGACTGCGAACCTCTCCCGCTGACCGCCATGATTCGCGCTGTCCTCGCCAACCAGGTATCGGTGACCCTGGTGCTGCTGGGGCGTGCGCTGCAATACGCGACCGATCATCTGCCGGAACTGGTGGAAGTGGTGCGCGGGGACGAAATTGGCGTGCAATGGCCGGAGATGGTCATGACTTTCGGCTGGGCAGATCAGGTCTTCGTGGCAGTGGCGCAGGACGATGAGCCGAGCCGCTTCGCGGAAGTGCTGCGAGTCGCCCGCGAGACGCGCGTGGAAGTCCCGCGCAATTATATCTTCGGCGTCTTCCAGCCCACTTTGCCCTGCGGCATTGGCGCGTGCAGCGCCTGTATGCTGCGCATGGGCAAGGAGCTTGTCCCGGCTTGCACGCACGGCCCCGCCTTCGATCTGACCCAGGTCAAGCTGCCGGGGTGAGCACGAAGCCACTGGCGTGGATTGACTATTTCACTTCTCACACCAAACGACAAATTTTGAGGCCACAGGCCAGAAGACCCACCTTGTTAAACAAGATTAAGAGCGCGTGTGAGTCGGGTGGGCAGGCGCAACGCGCTCTCCGCAGATGCGTACATAGTTGCAATAATGCGTGTAAGAAAGCGCAAGATGGAGCCGTCCAGATGGTTCCAGGGGCGACAATCCCATTCAACACATGACTTGACCGTGAGCCAATGTGAAAGGAGCAGACGGCGGTCGGTGTCGCCAGTTTTGCTATTGTGGAACGCGCTCCCGACTCCGCCGCAGATTGCCGATGTTATGCCCGGTATGTGAACACGTTGAATTGAAGATTTCGGAACGCCAGGGAATCGAGATTGACTACTGCCCACGCTGTCGCGGCGTGTGGTTGGATCGTGGTGAACTGGATAAGATCATTGAACGCGCAGCACGACTGGAACAGGATCGCTATGACGTTGATCCGCGTAAGCCCAGAGCTGCCGCCTATGACGACGACGACACGGATTATCCGTCGCTGCGCAAACGCAAGAATGACGAGAAGTATCGCCCGGATGACCGCCGTTACTACGACGATGATGATCGGCGCTACCCCCGCCGCCGCAAATCGATCTTCGAAGACATCTTCGACATTTTCGATTGAGGCCGTGCGAAGGCCATCAGGGTCAGCCTTGTTTCACAAGGGGGTTCTTCTGGCCTTCCTGGTCTCAACACTTGTCGTTTTGTGTGAGAAGTGGGATGGTAAAACCACACCAGGGGCTTCTAGCGCGTCGCCCGGCCTTCCGTGAGCGATGCGCACACGCAGCCCTCATTCGACCCTTGTTCGACACAACGCGCCCGGTCATGGTGCGATTGCGTTCATCAGGACGTAAGCTTAAGCCTCTAGACTCCATCCAGTACAATGCAGCCAAGAAAGGAATCCAAACGGATGAGCAAAGAAGTCACAACCCTGGGTGGCGGTTGCTTCTGGTGCCTGGAAGCAGTCTACGATGATCTGCGCGGTGTGGAAGATGTGGTCTCCGGCTATGCGGGTGGTCACGTCGAGAACCCCACCTACGAGCAGGTTTGCAGCAAAACCACCGGACACGCGGAAGTCGTGCGCGTCACCTTCGACAACGAAGTCATCACCTTCGAGGACATCCTGAACGTCTTCTTCACCATCCACGATCCCACGACGCTCAATCGTCAGGGTGCGGATGTGGGGCCACAGTATCGCTCGGCGATCTTCTACCACAGCGAAGAGCAGCGCGAAATCGCCGAACGCAAAATCGCCGAACTCAACGAGAAGGGCCTGTGGCCGAATCCCATCGTGACCGAGGTGACTCCCGTCAGCAATTACTACGATGCGGAGGACTACCACCAGGAATACTACGCACGCAACCCATACGCGGGTTACTGCCAGGTGGTGATCGCGCCGAAGGTCGCCAAATTCCGCAAACAGTTCATGGAACAGTTGAAGGCATAAGCCAGAGATTATCGAAGCTGCTGGTGAAGCGGCCTCTTGTTTCCCTGGCGAGGTGGGGTAGAATGCAGCCTCGCCGGGGCGCATAAAAAGTCCATCAGAAAATGAGCATGTTGATACGGTTCTTATGCCCACACACGTTACAATAATCGTGGTTCCGGCGCTGTGGAACTGATTCTTCGATTGCGTTTCATCTGAATCATTGAGTGATCCGGGTGCGAGTGCATCCCCCCGGGTACGAGTGTGCGAGGAATATACGATGCCGATGTATACTTATCGCCGCGAAGACGGCACGACCTTCGAAATTCGCCAGAAATTCCTGGATGATCCGCTGGAAGTCGATCCCGAAACCGGGCAGAAGGTGAAGCGGATCGTGCAGCCTTCCGGCATTATCTTCAAGGGATCGGGCTTCTACGTGACGGATACGCGCGGAGCGTCCAACACGGCTGCGAAGACGAGCAGCAACGGCAACAGCAAGAACGACTCGTCCAGCAGCAATTCGTCTTCCAACGGTTCCAGCAGCACAGCAGGCAGCGCTGCCGACTGAGGTAGGCCGCCTCATCCTCTGTTCTCATCACGCCCACAGGCTGCCTGCGGGCGTTTTCGCGTTTGCCCACGTTAGCAGATTGTCTCTTCTAGACTGTCCTGGCCTCAGCACTCATCGCGCTGTGCGAGCAGTGGAATGACAAATCTACGCCCATGGCTCCGCAGATCGCCCCTGTAATTCTGCGCAACTTTCCGCCATAATATCGCACCTGCTCCTCGCAGGTACGCGCACCGTCGCCGGATGATGACTGGACACGACGCCTATGGAAAACCGTTCGCTCTACCTCTGCCGTCACGGGCAGCGCATTGACGCTATCCGCCCCAAATGGTACGGCGAGAACGACAACCGCCACGATCCCCACCTGAGCGACCAGGGCACGCAGCAGGTGCAATTGCTGGCAGAGCGACTGCGACAGGAGCCGATCCACCACATTTTTTGTTCGCCCTATGTGCGGGCTTTGCAGACGGCTGCGCCCATTGCCGAAGCTCTGCAACAGTCGATTCGCATGGAACCAGGCATCGGCGAATGGCAGAGCCGCTACCTGATGACCCACGCCCCGGAACTGCCCACTGCCACCCAACGCGCCGAGTCCTTCCCCCGGCTGGACACGGGCTACATTCCGTACCTGATCCCGACCTATCCGGAGAGCGAGAAAGATGTGCGCGAGCGCTTGCTGCGCACGGTGCAGCATCTGTTGGCGACGTATGAGGGCAATCTTTTGCTGGTGGGGCATGGAAAAGGCGTCAGCGGCATCAGCACGCAGCTCACAGGCAAGCCGGAGAATTACTTTCGTCACGAAGTCGCCTGCCTGACGCATCTGGCATACGAGAGTGGGCAGTGGCACATCCGCCTCAATGGGGATACGTCACACCTGACGACCTCGGTGGAATGGGTCTGATTCCCGGCAAGCCAGGCAGGCGCGGCGTTAAAAAGAACGTTCCGTATGGCTCCGGTGTCGGCTCCTCGGTCATAAGTTTGATAGTCCACAGCAGCGACGAATCACCCATCCGCCAGAAACCCACAACCTGTGTACCATAGGGCAATATACCGACCTGAGCAGTCAGAGCAGCCAGAGCAGCCAGAGCAGAAAGTAGGGCAGCATGCGCTTCCGCACCGAGCAAGACGCAATTGATTTCATCTTCCGCACCCGGCGCAACCTGGGGGCACAACCGCGCGGCCTGGACGAAGAGACGCGCAACATCAACCACACGCGCAAGTTGATGCTGGCAAGCGGACTCCCCGCCAGGCAGCGCGAATACGCCGTCCTCACGGGGAGCAAGGGCAAGGGCAGCACGGCAGCGATGATGGCGAAGCTGCTGCAAGCCATCGGTCATCGCACCGGACTCATCACCAGCCCCCATCTGCGGACGTGGTATGAGCGCATTCGGGTGGATGGGAAGGCGATCCCGCAAGCGGATTTCTTGCGCATCACCAGCGACCTGGCTCCCGCCATCGAAGCCCAGGAAGCGACCCTGCTCGACAATCAATACATCAGCCCGCAGGGGATTTTCCTGCTGATCGCCCTGCAATACTTCGACGAGCAGCAGGTGACCGCCGCCGTCGTCGAAGTCGGGCGCGGGGGGCGCTATGATGATATGTCCCTGGTTCCCAACAACCTCGCGGTCTTCACGCCGATTTTCCTGGAACACGCGCAGTACCTGGGCAATACGGTCGAGCGCATCGCCTGGCACAAGGCCGGGATCATCAAGACGGGAGGGTATGCGTATAGCCTGCCCCAGGAGAAATCTGTGCTGGATGTCTTGCAGCGCGAAGCCGATGCTCGCAACGCCGAATTCTACTGGCTCTCGCAGCTTGATCTGGGGGAGTTCGTCGAAGAGACTCCGCGTGGGCAGCGCTTCCGGTTGGGGCGTTACGGCGAAATCGACCTGCCTTTCTACGCCCGCCACCAGATCGACAATGCGACTCTGGCAGTGCAGGCTGTCGGCAACATGCACGCTCGCTTGCAGGGCATCCCGCACGGTGCGCCGGAATATGTGGAGCGCGTGCGCAAGGGGTTGGCTGCGGTGCGCTGGCCGGGACGCATGCAGAAATTGCAGGATCATCCGGCGGTCTTCGTCGACGGGGCCATCAATGTGCATTCAGCGCGGGATTTCCTGCGCTCGCTCCAGAGTCGGCTTACGCAGCCCCTCGTAATTGTGGCAGGGGTGCCGCAGGATCGTGATGTGGAGGGGGTTTACCGTGTGCTGGCAGAAAAAGCCGACTCGTTGATCCTGACCGAGACGGACATCCACCCCAACATTCACTTCCCACCTGCCGATGACGCCCTGCAAATTGCCCGCCAATTTCATGGTGATGTGCAGCACAGCGCGAAACTGCCGGATGCACTGGAATTGGCGAAGGCGAAGAGCGGTGAGGAGGGCACCATTCTGCTGGCCGTTGCCCAGCCGCTGGTGGGGGAGGCGATGATTCTCTGGGATGTGGAGACGGAGACGATTTAGGCGTGGCCCACTTCTTCGCGGCTTTCCCGGCGCAGCATGGTGTGCAGCACATCCGGCTGCCCAATGTCCTCCCCTTCGATTGTATCGCTGACGAAACCCAGGATTCCGCCGTATTCCTCTTCGTGTTCGCTGCGGCGCGAGATGAGGTACTGCTCTCCTCGCAGGATCGCCGCACTTGCGATCACAATCTCAATCGTATCATGAGCCATTCAGGTCACTCCTCCTATGCGTCTGGCAAGCAGGACAGGAACATCACTCTAACCGCGAAAGCGCCAGGCTGCCATTCGCAGCGCCGAAGAAAAAGTGTGTCATTTGTCAGGGGGGATGGCCTGTAAGAATTGGCAACTTGCGCCTATCCAGAATAACAACGATGACTCACGAGAAGGAGAGAGAAGATGGCGAAAGCATTCGTTCGTCTTAAGAAGGAAGACGGTTACAAGGCACAGATTCAATCCGGCAAGCACACATATTATGCCGATGAGCCAGAAGACAAGGGCGGCACCGATACGATGGCGACCCCTAGCGAGATGGCGATGGGCGCATTAGGCGCGTGCATTGCCATCACCGTCCGCATGTACGCGAATCGCAAAGGGTGGCCTCTGGAAGAGGTCGTAGTTGACCTGAATTTTGAGCGCTTCAAAGGTGCGGATTACCCGGAATATGAGGGCGATGCGGGGTTCGTGCACGAGGTGCGCAAGGGCATCCGCTTCACTGGCGACCTGACCGAAGAGCAGCTTGAACGCCTCTACGAGATTGCGGGCAAGTGTCCCGTACATCGCCTGCTTTCGACGCCGACCTTCTTCGTGGAGAAGGCGCTGGAAGAAGACTCCGAGACGCAACCGGAATGAAGGGCGTGCCGCCCTAGGCGCGTTCCAGGGCGATTTGCTGCCAGAGGTCAATGATGGCCTCGAGCGTCTGGCCTTCGTCCAGGTAGGTCACGTCTAGCTCCAGCAGACCGGGCAGTTTGCGCACCTGCCATTCGCGGCGCAACTGCCCCAGGTGGCTACCGCGTTCTGCCGGGTCGTGGTAACGTGCCCCCAGCATCAGGTGCAGGCGCTGCAAGACGGCATCCAACCGCGCCACAAGGCAAATCACCGCGCCCGTCTGGCGGATGCGTTCGTAGTGCTCGCTGTGTATCAGGGTGCTGCCGTTGACGCGGATCACGGCGTTGCGGTAGAGTAACACCTGCTCCATCACCTCGGCTTCGATAGTTTTCAGATGATGATCGCCGTATTGCGAACGGATCGTGTCTCGCTCTGCCCCCAGGCGCTCTTCGATGCGCTCCTCCACATTGACGAAAGGCATCTTCAGCCGCTCGGCTACTTGCCGGGCGATGCGCGTCTTATTGGGTTCGATGTACCCGGTGAGGATCAAATTGCGGTCGGTGAGTTGGAAAGATGATGTGACCATGACGACTCAGGCTGCTACGGATGATTGCGCAAGTGCGGCAGGTATTGCCATTACTGATTGAATCAGTGATCTGTACGAGCTTCAACACGGCTCATTTTGTGCGAGTCCGGGACTGGCGAATCCATGCCCGTGCCATCACTGTACGGAGAACGTCGTAAATGTACAGGGTTGGTGCCTCACTTGCTATTGCGGCGCAGCAATCCACCCAGGGTATTCGCTGGCGGTAGGTCGGATTCGACTTCGGCCTCGGCCTGGGGCGCGGCGGCTTCTTCTTCGCGTGGCCCGGCTTCGTCCGGGTCTTCCACAGCGGGATAAACTCCGGTGGAAAGCCAGGCACTGCGCACCGTACGCTCCGGATCATCGGCGTAGATGTCGCGCTCTGCCAGGCCAGTATAGGCTTGCCAGCGTGCCAGAAAGAAGCGAACCCCATACATCATCCCCAGGGCTGCCAGGGCTGCCGGGAGCAGCATCAAGACGAAGAATTCTCCCGCCGCGACGATCATCACCAACAAGCTGCTGATCGCGGTCAACGCGCCGACGGAGCGATTCACAAGGCGGTTGTAGCGCGTCTTCTCCCCATCCTGCAACGGGAAAACAGCGTTGCGCAGCAGGAATTTGACCAGCGCCCCATTCAGCACGCCGATGATGGCTCCCACGACGCCACCCATTGCCAGGCCGAAGTACAGGCCGAAGAAGACTTCTGCCGCCAGCCGGACGAGGGGATAATTGGGGACGCTGAAGACCGTGATGACCAACAGCCCCAGCATGGAGAGGATCCCCACGCCCGCGCCGATGGCAACGCCAAAGATGGTCATGTGGATGATCGAGTTGTTCGGTCGGGTTAAGCTCATGTGGTACTGCCTCAGTATGGGTGTGCGGCACACAGCGGCACACGCGAATTTGCAAGTCAATTCACGTTGGAGCGCACAAGTTCATGCGGATGAACGCCCAACATGCCTATTGTACTCGTTTCTGTCGAATTGTTGTCCAAAGACTTTACCTTCAGCCTGCTTGTAGCGCCAAGCGCCGCTGCTCGGTCACATGACATACCGATGGCATGAACAATGTCACTATTGGAGTCGTACCTGAGGGGGTATGATGAGGTCAGAAAAGAATATTCTTGATAGAGACTTTTTCAACCCTTTGGTTTGTGTTTGACGGGAAATCTGGGTGACGCCAGTGGTTAGCCACCCGGTCAGAGCCAGCGACCACGCGCAACGTGGCATCTGTGCGAAAGAAAATGCACACCCCGGCTCCACCTGACCAGCAGCCAGAACTGGCGCACCCATGACCCCGACACCCCGCCGCCCACAGCGGCGTTTTTGTTTCTTGCGAAAATGCCCCACCTGACGACAATTGAGCCAGAGCGTGCCGCCCGCCTACACCTTACCCGTTGCACGCTTAGAACCTTTGTGCTAGACTGTTTCATGCTCAACAGTCAATGAGTATGCCCTGTCCCTGCAAGCACCCAGGATGAGTGAAAAGAGAGACACGAATGGCAAAGCGCACCCGCAAAAAAGAAGAGACGCCGCCGATGGATCCGGCGATGGAAGATAAGCTCAAGGCATTGGACGCCGTGAAGAAAGACTTGACCAAGCGCTACGGGGACGGCACGCTGCAATCCCTGGGCGAGGCCAAGAATGTCGCCGTAGATGTCGTGCCTACGGGTTCCCTCGGTGTGGATATTTCCGTCGGCGTGGGCGGCGTGCCGCGTGGGCGTGTGGTGGAAGTCTATGGCCCGGAAAGTTCTGGTAAGACGACGCTCTGTCTGCACGTCATCGCCGAAGCGCAGAAGCGCGGCGGCATCTGTGCCTTCATCGACATGGAACACGCTCTCGACCCGGTCTATGCGGAAAAGATCGGCGTGGAACTGGATACACTCTACATCTCGCAGCCCGACACGGGCGAGCAAGCCCTGGAAATCACCGAATCGCTGGTGCGTTCCGGCGCGCTGGATGTGGTCGTGGTCGATAGTGTCGCCGCCCTGGTTCCCCGCGCGGAGATCGAAGGCGAGATGGGCGATAGTCACGTCGGCCTGCAAGCCCGTCTGATGAGCCAGGCGCTGCGCAAGCTGGCGGGTGCGGTCAAGCAGACCAACACCCTGCTGATGTTCACCAACCAGCTCCGCGAAAAAGTCGGGGTGATGTTCGGTTGCTTCCAATACAATGCGCGTGTTGTCCTGGCAGACGGCACCACCGAAAAAATCGGCGAGATTGTCAACCAGAAGATGGATGTCGAAGTGATGTCCTATAATGCGGATAGCGGAGCTTTCGAACCGCGCCGCGTGGTCAACTGGTTCGATAATGGCGAGACGGATCATTTTCTGCGTTTCACAGTCAGTGCGCCCGCAGGGACGCGCAGCTTCGATGTGACTTCCAACCACCTGATTCTGACTCGCGATGGCTATATTCCAGCGGGCGAATTAACCGTCGAGGATCGGGTACTGGCGGCTGTGCCAGAGGGCCTCGCCACGCCAGCGATGGCCGGTATTGCTGAAGCACTCCCCGCGTCGCGCTATCGCGATACCGACGAAACCATCCTGAGCATCGAAACCGTGCGCGATTTTGAGGATATGCAACGCTTCGACATCGAAGTCGAGGACAATCACTGCTATCTCGTGGATGGTGTCGTGGTACACAATTCGCCAGAAACCACCTCTGGCGGGCGGGCGCTGAAGTTCTACGCCAGCGTGCGCCTGGATATTCGCCGGATTCAGTCGATCAAGAGCGGCGGTGATACGGTCGGCAATCGTACCCGCGTCAAGGTCAAGAAGAACAAGGTCGCGCCGCCCTTCCGCGAATGCGAATTCGATATCATGTTCAACGAAGGCATCAGCAAGACGGGCGAAATCCTGGACATTGGCGTGGAACTGGGCTTGATCGAAAAGCGCGGCGCGTTCTTCCGCTACAATGATGGCTTGCTGGGGCAGGGCCGCGAGAACTCCAAGGAATTCCTGCGCGATAACCCCGCCGTCGCCGACGAGATCGAAGACTCGATTCGCCAGCACTTCGGGTTGCCTCCGGTGCCGCGTCACCTGGATAACGCGTCGTCCGAAGAAGAATAGGCCGCATACATCCAACAATAGATTGCCTGCAATCCCCGTCCTGTGCTCCGGGACGGGGATTTTCGACTCTTGCGCAGCCGCCCACCACATGCGCTGCCTCATCAAGGCTCCCGTGTGTATTTCAGATGATTGGCAGTATGGAATGACTCGTTCCTTGCTCACGGTTTGCCCCTCACCCACACCGGGGCGAGGGATTTTGGCAAACCTGCGGTTTACGCGGCGGCCTCTGCACCGCTATCCAGATGCGAAGCGTCGACGGTGGGAGAGGGGGCAATCGCCAAAATATTGAAATGCACCCAAGGCTCCCCAATTGCTTGATTGCCACACCAAGTAGAATTACAGTTAAAGGGGATGAGCTGCTCCACACCGCAGCGCCCTCCATTTACCAGACCTTTCTACCAGGAATCGCCTATGGATCGCGTGTTCATCTCGTACTCTCGCAAGAACCAGACCTTTGCCGAGCGGTTGGCGCGCGACCTGGATGACGCCGGGTTGGAAGTGTGGATTGACCTGCGCGAAATCCAGGCGGGCGAACTCTGGCAGGAAGAGATTTTCCGGGGGATCGAAGCCTCGGAATTTGTGATTGCCTGCCTGTCCCCGTCGGCACTCAGCAGCGCCTGGGTGCGGCGCGAATTGCAGCTTGCCCGCGAACAGCATAAGCCAATCTTCCCGGTGATGGTCATCGACTCGCTGGCACAGCTTCAGGAAGATGAGGGCATCAACTGGCTGCTGGATGTCCAGTTCATCAACTTCGAGGATCGCTACGAGCAAGCCTTCCCGGAACTGCTGCGTGCGCTCCCCGGCGGACGTGCCCTTGGCTCCTTCGACCAGTTCGACCCGGAGAACATCCCCAACCCCTTCAAAGGGCTGGAAGCCTTCCAGCAGACGGACGCGGCGCTCTTCTTCGGGCGCGAGGAACTGACGCGCAAGGCGATCCAACGGCTGCGGCGCACCTCATTTCTGGCTGTAGTCGGTGCCAGCGGCAGCGGTAAGAGTTCGCTGGTGCGTGCGGGCATCATCCCGCAACTGCGCAGCGGCGTGATTGACGGCTCCGACGACTGGCCGATTCTGATTTTCTCTCCCGGTGCACATCCGATTGAAGCGCTGGCGAAACGCCTCAATCCGCTGCTTGCCGAGAAGATGAGTGAGAGCTACCCGCCGGAGACGCTCATGGAGGAACTGCGCATCTCCGGCAGTGTCTTGCAGGTGGTAGAACGCGCCTTGCAGGGCGACCCGGAAAGCACCCGTTTGCTGCTGGTTGTCGATCAATTCGAGGAAGTTTTCACACGCACCAGCGAGACCGAGCGGATCCAGTTCCTGGATGCGCTGCGCCTGCTGGCGACGGTCAGTGGCAGCCGCGCCCACATCATCGTCACCATGCGCGCGGATTTCTTCGGGCAATTGAGCCATTATCCCGACCTGGCAAATCTCTTCGAGCAAGACAATTTGCTAATCGTCACTGAGATGACGACGGCGAACCTGCTGCGCTCCATCGAAGGCCCTGCGCAGGCGGTCGGGCTGCGCTATGAGCAAGGGCTGGTTGATCGCCTGCTGGATGATGTGAAGAGCGAACCGGGTTCGCTGCCGCTGCTGCAATACGCACTCCGCGAACTCTTCAAGCGGCGCGAAGGCGCGAAGCTGACCAACGCGGCCTACGACGAAATCGGCGGCGTGCGGCAGGCCTTGGCTCGCCATGCCGAGTCGGTCTTTCGCCAGTTGAACCCGGCGCGGCAGGACATCATGCGGCGGGTCTTGTTGCGGCTGGTGGAAGTCAGCGAGAGCGGCGAAGCCACCCGGCGGCGCGTCCCCCTGACGGAATTGAGCCTGCGCGATGTTCCCCCGGAAGAGATTGACGCCGTGATCGAACTGCTGACCTCGCCCGAGTCGCGCCTGTTGATCGCCAACCGCGAGATTTCCCGCGCCGATGGCGAACCGACGATTCTGCTGCAAGTCAGCCATGAAGCCCTGATGCGCGAATGGGATCGCTTCCAGACCTGGGTCAATGCCAGCCTGGATGACCTGCGCTACGAGGCCGAATTGCGCAAGGCCGCCGACAATTGGGATAGTAACAATCGCGATGAAGCCTATTTGCTGCGCGGCAAACGGCTCAATCGCGCCGAGCTATGGCTGGAGGATCACAGCATCACGCCGTTGCAGCGGGACTTCATCGAAGCCAGCATCTCCGCCGAAGCCGAGCGCACGCGCCGTGAAGAGGAACGTTTGCAGCGCGAGCTGCAATTGCAGCAGAAGGCCAACCGTCGTTTCCGCCAGGTGATCGTGGTGCTCTTCGCACTTTTCGTGGGTGCGGTCGTCGCGGGGCTGGTGGTCATCCGCACCAATAACCAACTGATCCAGACGCAGGACGACCTGCGCGAAGCCGCAGACCGGGCGCAGCGTCTGGCGTTGGCGGCCAATGCCGAACAAGCCTTCAACGATGAAGATACCGACCTGGCGCTGGCACTGGCAGTCGAAGCGGCGGATGATAGCCCCAATCCTCCGGTTCCCGTGCAGCGGACTCTGGCGGACATCGCCCTGGCACCCGGCACCCGCCTGCGCATCGAGACGCCTGCCATCCTGCAATCCGTCGCGCTCAGCGCGGATGCGGGGCGCGTGCTGGCGGGTACCGTCCTGGGTGAGGTGCTGCTCCACGACGTAGAATCCGGCGAACTGCTGCTGTCGCTGGCAGGACACGCGGGTGCGGTCAACAGTGTGCTCTTCAGCGCAGATGGTAGTTTGCTGGTGAGCGCGTCGGACGATACGGCGAATAACCTGCATGTGTGGGACGCGGAAACGGGCGAGTTACTGCACGAATTGATGGGGCACAGCGGCGCAGTGACCAGCCTCGCCCTGACTCCGGAGGGGCGTTTGCTCAGCGGGGGCGAAGACGGACAGGTCTTCCTCTGGGATTTGATGAACGGCGAACGCCTCGCCGACATGCAACAAGTCGCCTACGCTCAGATTGCTGAGACCCCCAGCCAGCACGACGACGCGGTGACCTTCGTCCACGCCAGCAGCGACGGGGCGATTGCCTCTGGCGATGCCAGCAGTCGCATTATCCTGCGCGAGAGCGATGGCACGCTGCGCTGGGACGAACGCTACGACAATCGCAATCAGGCTCCTTCCGTGACCGCATTGGCCTTCAGCGGCGATGGGGCGCGGCTGCTGGTCGGCCTCAGCGATGGGCGGCTCTTCATCGTCAACGCTGCCACTGGCGAAATCGTCCAGGAATTTGCCGAACTGAGCGAATCGGTGGTGCAGGTCGCCTACATCCCCGGAACGCGCCAGTTCATCGCGTCCGGTGCGGATAACACCCTGCGCTTCTGGGATTTGCAGACCGGGCGGCAGGTGCAGGCCTTCGACCTGGATGGCGTCATCACCGCGCAGACGGTGAGCGGGGATGGGCGCACGGCAGCCCTGGGGCTGGATAACCGCACGCTGCGTCTCTGGTCGGTACAGGGCAGCGCTGAAGTCATCCGCTACGAGAATGCGCAGCGTGTCTCCAACGTGGCGCTCAACCCGGATGGGACGCGCTTGGCAGCGGGGAGCATCGGCGGCGTAGTGCAATTCTGGGATCGTCTGACGGAGCAGCGCTTGCCCGACCTGAGCCTGAACAATAACCGCACGGTGACGGCAATCGACTTCCAGCCTGGGGGCGATTTGCTGGCGGCGGGTGACTTGAACGGCTCCGTCACGCTGGTGGATCATACGACGCAGACCGTGCAGGGGCGCTTCACGGCACATGGGCTGCGCATCTCGGCTTTGCTCTTCTTGCCCTCCGGCGAACAACTCCTCACCGGGTCTTCGGACGAGACCATCGTACTCTGGAATGTCGCTGACCGCACGCGCATCCGCGACTTCGAAGGGCATACGGGGCGCGTCACGGCGCTGGCGCTGGATGCAGGCAGCACCCGCTTGTTCTCTGGCGCGACGGATGGCTCCTTATTCTTCTGGGATTTGCAAACGGGTGAGCGACTACGGCGCTTCAGCGGCCATCAGGGCAGCATCCTCAGTGTCGATCTCAACGCCGAGGCCACACTGGCGCTTTCCGCCGCGCAAGATGGTACGCTGCGCCTGTGGGATACGGCAACGGGTCGTGAAATTCGGCGCTTTGAAGGCCACGACGGCGCAATCAGCGGGGCGGCCTTCCTTCCCGGCGCGGAATACGTCCTCTCTGGTGGGCAGGATGGTACGCTGCGCCTGTGGGATCTGGTCACAGGCGAAGAACTACGACGCTACGCCATCACAGATGAAACCGGGCGACCCGTCGCAATCGAGACGCTCCTGCGCACGCCGGACGGTCAACTGGCGCTGACAGGGCTGCGCGATAAGAGCCTGCGCTTCTGGCAGCTTCTGCCGGGGAACCAGATGCTGCTGGAATGGGTGGACGACAATCGCTTCGTCCCCGACCTGACCTGCGACCAGCGGCTGCGCTTTGGCGTGCAGGAAGGCGATGCGGACTTTGTGCTCTTCGGCGAACAGCGCTTCGTGGATGTGCCCACGACAGATTTTCTGAGCCTGCGCGAAGACCCATCCCCCGACGCACCGGTCGTTGGCTCGCTCGAAAGCGGCGAATCATTGCGCTTGATGGCCGTCGAAATGCTGAATGGCCGCACCTTCTATGAAGTCTGCACCACCGAAGGACTCGCTGGCTGGGTCCCCGCCGATGGCCTCAGCGTGGTGGAGTAGAGGCTAGAACAAGTGTCTATTGGCGTACAGCGCCACATCCTGTAGACTTACTGGGATGTTCTAACATGAAGCAGAACTTTCACTATGCATGAAAATATTCAAATCATCCTGGGAGATTGCGCGGAAAAGCTCCAGGAGCTTCCATCTGATTCGGTTCATCTGATCTTTACATCACCGCCTTACGCAGATCAGCGTAAGAACACATATGGCGGTGTTCATCCTGATCGCTATGTGGAATGGTTTGTGCCGATTGGCGCAGAATTGAGACGAGTTCTCCACCCTGAGGGCACCTTCGTTCTCAATATCAAGGAGCGTGTGGTCAATGGTGAGCGCCATACGTATGTACTGGACTTAATTAAAGCATTGCGTGAGCAGGGATGGCTGTGGACGGAGGAGTTTATCTGGCACAAGAAAAACTCCTATCCTGGGAAGTGGCCCAATCGCTTTCGCGACTCGTGGGAAAGGTTGCTTCAGTTCAACAAGCAGAGAAAATTCAGAATGTATCAGGAAGAGGTGATGGTGCCCGTTGGAGACTGGGCACAGTCGCGCTTGCGTAACCTCAGTGAGACCGACCAGAAACGCGATGAATCAAAAGTGGAAAGCGGATTTGGAAAAAATGTCTCCAATTGGGTTGGGCGTGATCTCGTCTACCCGACGAATGTTATCCACATGGCAACAGAAACCGGAAACCGCAGGCATAGCGCCGTCTTCCCGAAGGCCTTGCCCGAATGGTTTATTAAGCTCTTCACGACAGAAGGAGACGCTGTCCTGGATCCATTCATGGGGTCTGGTACAACCCTGATGGTTGCCTATGAGATGGGACGTAAAGCTGTCGGGATTGAGATCGTTCCCGAATACGTAAGGCTGGTTGAGGAGCAGTTCATTCAGGTACAACGTAGGCTATTCTGATGGAACTGGCGGCGATTAGTGCATATGTGGAACAACACATTGGCACGTTTCACCAGAAGCGGTTGGAAAAGCTGGATCAACTCAGACTCTCCAGAGTCTTGCAGCGCAAGAACCCTTATCTTTTCAAAGCGAAAAACATTCTCACCGCAGGAGACTTCGTCCGTACCATATTGGACGCATATCTTTCATCCCAGGAAGAAACTCTTTTCGGTGACTTCATGGAAGGACTGGCAATCTTCGTCTGTCAGCAAACCTACGGAGGATACAAGCCACAGCAAAGTGAGTACATAGGAATTGATTTGATATTTGAGCGCGATGGGATTGTGTATATCGTGGAGATCAAGTCCGGCCCGAATTGGGGTAACTCCAGCCAAATCAATAAGATGATCCAGAATTTCGCTGAAGCCAGATCAAACCTCGCACGACAATACCCTGGAAAAGAAATCATCGCTGTGAATGGATGTTCGTATGGGCGCAATGCCCAACATAGCCAACGAGATGGAACCTACTGGAAACTCTGTGGGCAGGATTTCTGGCAGTTGATTTCAGGTGACGAAACTCTGTATACAAGCATTGTCGAACCGTTAGGGCATCGCGCGAGGTATCATGACGACCAATTCAAAGCTGCTTACGCACGCCTCATCAATCGGTTCACGCTGGAGTTTGCACAAACATATTGCGATGTCAGCGGCGCCATTGACTGGGAACAACTTGTAAGACTGGTTTCACAGCGGAATGAGAAGACCTCGTATCCCTTTGCCTGAACTGCAGTCGTGGTGTCTCAGTCTTTGCTGAACATCGGTGTTGTAGAGCATCGCCAGGCCCCGCAGGACTTCTAGCGACGGCTCGTAGAAATAGCGCAGGTGATTATGCCAGCGCACCAGCAGCGCCTGCACTTCGGCATCCTGGGGCGAGACATCGGCTTGCAACGCTGCCGCCAGCTTGCGATAGATCTCGTTCCCTTCTTGCTGGATCGCCTCTTTCTGGGCATCGCTGTAGCTGCCCCAGCGTCTCACCGACTCATTGACCAGTTCCGGGCCATAGGTCAGGCGTACTTCGCGCTCGTAGTCTTTTTGCTGCTCTTCGCTGAAGCCACCGAAAATCTCTTGCTCGCTCATGGGTTCCCCTCCGGATAGGTGCTGGATGGTGCGATCAACCGTCTCGATCAATTCCTGGTAGCGCTGCCGCTTCTGCTTGAGCCGGGCGCGATGGCTGCGCAGTGCAGCCACCAGGTCGAAGCCTGGCTCGTCGAGGATGTCGCGAATCTCCGCCAGCGGCATCCCGATCTCGCGGTAGAGCAGAATCTGCTGCAAGCGCAGCAGCGCCGCATCATCGTAGTAGCGGTAGCCGTTTTCGCCGATTTGCGTCGGCTTCAGCAGGTCGATTTCGTCATAGTAGTGCAGGGTGCGCACGCTGACGGCTGCGGCGGCGGCCAGTCTCTTGACGGTGTACATTGCGATGTTCTCCTCATCTACAGAAGGCATGCTAAACCATCACGTAACGGGAGAGTCAAGGGGGGGAAGGGCAGGACAGCCCCTACGCCCTGTTCGTGAGGCGCAGGGACTGCGTTCATTGGCATTGGGCACCGATAGTGGCTATCGCACGACAGGGGACGGCGTGCGTCACCCGAGGCGGATGTTCATGTTCATCATGTCCGACAGGTCGGAGAGTTCGTCCGGTAGGTTGCCGCCGACGAGTTCGGTGAAGCCTTCGGATTTGCGCACCTGCAAGGCACTGTAGACGAGTATGCCGCTGGCGATGAGGCCGAGGACGAAGGCGATCCCCGCTACCACCAGCAGGTTCAGGCCGTCGGAGCCGCCGATTTCTGCGCCGAAGATTAGCGCTGCCAGTGCAATCAGCAGGCTGGGGACGAGAGTCGCCGCACAGGCTACAAGCACCTTGCGCCAATCCACTGGGCGCTGACCCGTGATTTCGCCCATCTGCCCATTGACCTTCACCTGGAAGGTCTCGTCCTCGTAGCGATATGTCGTCAGATACACGGGAAGCAGAATGTAGCGCCAGGTCTCGTTGTCGAAGTCCATATTCATGCTGAAGTTGCGGATTTTGTTGGTGCTGGCCTGCTTCTTACAGGCGCGTTTGGTCATCTCGCCCATGCGCCGCCGCCCCTCGCTCCAGGCCGAATCCAGTTCCACATCGTAAGTCTGCGCGTTGAAGCCCGCCAGATAGGCCGGATCGTATTCCACCAGGTCACCCAGGTTGAACTGCGTGATTTCTTCCAGCAGGCGCACGTTGAGCTTGTTGGTTCCCGGCACCAGCAGATTCTGGATGTGCTCGCGCACGCTGCCGGATTCCCACTTCCAGACGGTGCGGCTGCGGCGATTCCCCTTGCTATCGGTATACCAGCGCGTGTGCCCGACCTGCGCCTTCCAATCGGCGCTGCATTGGGCGCTGAACGACCAGTAGGGCAGGTAAATGCCCGTGAGTTCGTCCAACCCGGCGCGCTTCTGCAGATCACGCGGCGTCATCCAGCTCGAATCGAGCCATTCCAGGATGATCTCCCGCGCCTCTTCCACTTCCACCTTGAAGGGGATCAGGTAGCGTGGGCGCATTTTGTCCTGCTTGAACCGGGTTTGAATCACCTGGCTGGATCCGCAGAAGGGGCAGGTGTGCGTCAGCGCCTGGGGAGCCAGCAGGATTTCAGCGCCGCAATTGCCGCATTCCAACTGCTGCCGATCTTCCCCCCAATCGTAATCCGCATCCGGTTGGTCCAGCCCTTGGCCCGGTGCGCCTACGGGGTCATCGAAGGGGAAGGGTTCCTCGGTGGATTCATCTGCTGCGCCGCTGCTGACGGCTGCCGCTGCGGCTGTCGCCGGGGGAGCCTGCCCCAGCGCACGGCGTATCCGTTCTTCCTTCTGCTGACGCGAACGCTCGGTGCGGAACTCGCGCGCCTCGGCTCGGCGTCCCACAACCCGGCCTTCCGGCTGTTGGTAGTAGCCGCAGTGGGTGCAGGAGAGGCCGCCCTCGCGCACGTTGTAGGCCGTCTTGCCGCCGCAGTTGGGGCAGGAGAAGGAGACGGTCTCTTCCAATGTCTCAATCTCCGGCGCAGGCATGTATACCGTGATCCCCTCAATGGCGGATCGCGTGGGAACGTATCCCTCTGGGGCAAACTTCTCTTCGCTCATAATTCCCTGCACAATGTCGTGATTCGTGTGTCTCAATCTCTACTAGAGAAGCACAGAACCGCGCACAGGGCAAGCTCAAAGGTCGGCGGCGGGTCGCACCAGGGCATAGCCCCCGGCCTCGTTGACGTAGCGCGTGGAGATGGGCTGCTGGTAGGTCTCGTTTCCCAGGATCAGGTCGTCCGGGTGCTGGAAGGTGTAGCGCATCATGCGCACGTGTGCTTCATCGCGAAACGAGGCCCGCAGCGCGTCTTCATTCTCCCAGTAACTGACGACCAGCAGTTCAGTCGGACTCACGATGGACACTCGCGCATCGAACAAGCCCTGTCCCCGCGCCCGTTGCAACATACGGTTGACCGCCGGTGCAAAACGGTACATCTGCAAGAATCCGCGCAGATTCCGCGCCTTGATCCAATTGACGAAGACAATGGCATCGGACGGCGCGGCGTCGGCTTCGTAAACTCGTTTGGCGTTCTGGTGGGTCTGGCTCATGGTCTTTCACTCCTGTTTCGCTTGTATGCGTTGTGATGTATAACCTGACATGTATTACTTGTTACACTTCTACGCAA
>CAZJWX010000030.1:0-51979 GCA_964549915.1 uncultured Anaerolineaceae bacterium
TCCTTTTGTCCATTCTATCTCCGCTCTCCGATTTGTGGGTAATGCATAGCTGCGGAATGAGAGGGTGCAGCCCGCTGCGCGTGGAACAGCGCTACCTGTCCTCCGGCTCGTGTCCCAGGTATTGCTCGATGTTGTTGTTCAGGCGGCTGAGCTGCTTGTGAATCTTCTTGAGCATCTTGTCTGTCGCATTGCCATCGCTCAGCCACAGGTGACCGCCATTCAGATTGCGGTGATGATCCAATTCCTGCGTTTCGCTGTAAGGTGCTTTCTGGATCCCCTCGTATTGCAGGATGACGTTGAACGGCACTTCGCCCAACCAGTGAGTCAGGCGCTGCTGCGTGGCGATATCCATGCGGAAGGGATTGGCACGGTCGATGATCGGCACTTTCAGCGGCAGCCGATCCGGGAAATCTTCCTGGATCAGCGTCGGCACCGGGGCAAAATCAATTTCGACATTCAGCGCGGGCAGATCGTTGATGGCCAATACCACCAGTTCGATCACGCCGGGGCGCTGGGGGTTCTCGCGCAGCAGCGCACGCAGCATCGGACGGCGCAGCCCCCTGCGGGCACGGATCGCCTCGACGAGGTAGTTGTTGGCAGGGTTGGAGTGGGCACCAGCGCGGACGTAATACCGATTATCCGGTGCCATATGCGGCAGATCGTAGCTCTCGCCGAAGGCCACCACCAGCACGACATGCTCCGGCTCAATCTGCGAGTCGGGGCCGTCGGGGCGGATGGTGCGCACGCTGTAGGGACCCGGCGGAGTCACCCCACGCAAGGCAGTATCCACCCAGTCGCGCAGCTTCTGCTTGCCCATCATGCCGGGGATGCCGCCGTCCACCCTGCCGTTATCATCCACGCCAACGATGAGGATGCCGCCGCCCGTATTCCAGAAGGCCGAGGCCGTCTTGCCGATCTTCGACTGTAACTCATTGCGGTAATTCGGCATTTCCCGAATGCGGCTGGACTTGAATTCGTACTCATCGGTCTCCATATACGGGAGATCCCACAGGTCTTCTTCCGTCCATTCGTCAATGATGTTGTGATCTTCGAGAGGCATGATGGTTTGGCTATAGGTCTAATTTGATCTGTGTTGGTTGCGATGGCTTCTGGCGTCGAATCTTCGGCTCCAGGTCTTCGACAATTTCGTCACCCCATTGCGTCCAGTTCTCGCGCCCGAAGCGAGCAAAAAGCTCCAGGTACGGCCCAGGGCTACAGGCTTCAATGACATCGTACAATTCATCTGGTTTCCGAGAATGCTCCCGTTTGCGAGTCGCAATCAGATTCACCTGGCTCCGTCCTGGTGGCAACGTGCGCAAGCTACCGCGCACACCAAACAAAATTAGTTCCGTCACATTCCGGAAATAGAACCCTACACCGCGTCCATCAGGACCACCATCTTTACGGATCTTGTACCAGATCAAATTGGTTTTGTACGTAAATCCCCAGGCTTCCATCACATCCAACCCTTCTCGAATCAAGGCGTTAGGAACCCACAGATAGAGATGGCTCTGTGGTAGGGCAAGCTGCTCAATCGGCATTTCCATGATGTCTTCAGTCGTCATCGTCGCATACCGTGCGAGACGTTTATGCTCTGGTGCCATTTTCCCCGTGCGATTGCTGAAACGCCAGGGAGGGTCAGCGAGTATGGTTCCGAATTGCCCGTAGCCACGCGCAAGCAAATCTTCAGTGATGGTTTTTCCGGTTGTGGGTGTACCCATTTGTGCGTACTCGCCATCGTAGATACACCCAATCATACAACAACCACGCTGGAAACAAAACACTTGTTCCAGAGTTCACCCCGCCATGCAGTCGCTTGCACGGCACACTGCGATCCTACAAGATTGTGTTGGTGCAGGATGATTTCCATCCCTTGCATTGGCATCTCAACATCGCATTCAGATTATATGCGGGATTCGGCCTCTGTGCGCGAATCCCGCCCAGCCAACCGCACAGAACAATCCGAACTCGCACGCCCCAGATCTGCTACAATGCAGCGCGCTGCACGGATGGAGGGGAAACGATGACGCATACACGAACTCATTGGGGCTGGATGCTACCGCTGCTGCTGCTGGCAGTGTTTCTGGTGGTTCCGCGCCTGGACTGGGATGGCCCCTGGTACGATGAACTGTTCTCCCTGGCGAACGCTGGCGGCCCCCCGGAAATGGGCGGAATCGGCAGCGTCTACGAACAGGTCGTTGATGACGACCCACGACAGGCGCTGGGCTACCCGTATGCGCTAGCGCTCTGGGGGATGTTGGCAGGCTGGACAGAACTGGCAGCGCGGATCTTTTCGCTGTTGTCGGCGCTGCTGGCGGCGGCGTTGACCTACCGCTTCGGGCGAGAATTCTTCTCGCCGCTGGTGGGGCTGTTGTCAGCGCTGATTCTGCTATTTTCCACTTATTTTCTGCACTATGCCCATGAAATCCGCGCCTTCACCTTCATTGCAGTCTTCGCGATTGCGACGGTCTATTTCTACGCCAGATTGCTGACGGCGCAGCGCATTACCTGGGGCAGCGCCGTTGGCTTCGTGCTCAGCAGTGCCGGACTGCTCTACGCGCATTATTTTGCGGCAATGCTGGCAATCGGGCTGGGAGTTTATCACCTGCTCTTCGCCCCCAAAAACGGACGCTGGCTGCGCATCAGTGGGCTGGCGCTGCTGGCGGCGCTGCTCTTCTTACCACAGGTGCAGGCATTCCTGGTCGGAATCGAGAGCTACACCCCGGAATCCGTCGAGGAACTGCCGCTGAGCGCACTGGGTGCGGTGGAGAGCCTCGTCTATTACATCAGCAACAACGCCTGGATTCCGGCTCTCGTCCTGCTGATCGCCGGAGCCTGGGCTGCGTGGAAGCGCTCGATCCTACGTATGGTGATCGGCACGGCGATTTTCAGCCTCAGCGCACTGCTGATCGCCAACGAAATCCTGGAGATTCTGGAACCTGCCCGCCTGCGCTACGCCGTCTACCTGTGGCCGCTGCTGGCGCTCTGGTTGGGTGCGGGGATGGCCTTCATCATTGACTTGCTGCGAAGCCGCACCCAGAACCCGGCGCTGATGACGGCGACCTTGCTGCTGCTTCCGGGGCTGTGGCTGGCGAACGGCGTGCGTACACACTACGCGCCGGGATTCAACGCGAGCATCGAGGGCGATGTCGTGCCGCGCCTGCGCACGATTGCCGATGTCCTGCGCGAAGAAGCCGTCAGCAGCGATCTCTTCGCCTTCTACAATGACACCAGCGGCGAAGCCTGGTATATACAGCGCGGTTTCGATTATATGACCTACGAGTCGGACGCCCGTGCGATTTTCACCGGAACGCTCTACGATATTGTGCCGAGCAACCGCGAATGGGCGCAGGCGCGCATCGACGAAGCCAACCGCATCTGGTATGGGGTCAACCGCACCATTCCGCTGACGGCGATTCACGACGATTTCGTGGCGCTGCTGGATGACGAGTTCGCTCACTGCGCAACTTACGCCGACGATCCCGACATCGGCCTGGATTTATATGCGCGTTCCCCGGCCTACTGCCCCGGCGAAGCGATTCTGCAATTCGGCGAATGGTTCACGCTCACGGGGTACGAAGTGGTGCAGGAAGGCGATACGCTGCGGCTGCACATGGGCTGGCAGCAAGCGCCCGACGCACCGCGTGAGACCTATTCCCTGGGCGCCTATCTGATGCCTGCGGGGGTGACCGAAGTGCTGGTGCAAACTGACGATGGCTTCGGCGAGGAGGGCTTCCTGCCGCTGACGCTGCAACTCGATGTCGGCGGACTGGAAGCAGGGGCGTACAATCTGTGGCTGGCGGCCTATGATTGGCAGAGCGGCGCACGCCTGAGCGGGATGTTCGAGGATCAACGTGGGGATTTGCTGCGGCTGACGGTGGTGGAGCGCTGAAGAATCAGGCGGCCCCCTCCACTATTTGCATATTTGCAGCATCCGGGGGAAGGGGCGCTTGTGTGAGCGGCGGCTCATTCTACCAGGGGGATGTTCTCGAAGCTCCCGGTGAAACGGGCCTCGGTGTTGAAGCCGCGAGTCTCTTCCGCGATGGACAGCGTGAAATCAAACTCGCCATCGAAGACATCGCCGCTGCGAGTCAGCACGACCTGCCCTTGCAAGCCTTCGCGCACGTTCGATGTGTAGAGCGCTTCGCCATCTTGTGTGACTACCGTCGCCTGCGCGAAGGTCACACCCAGCAGCCCCGGCGAATAATCGAAGACGGGCCAGCTCACGTCCTGCCCGTCAGGCACATCCGAGAAGGCCAGCGTCAACTGCGTCCCCTCATCCGCGCTCAAACGCAACGTATAGGCGATGCCATCCGCTTGCTCTTCTCCCATCGTCTCCGCCCATAATTCACCATCGAAGCGATACTCATAGCTCCCCTGCCGCAGTGTATAAGCCGTGAATTCGCCCGCACGCACCGTAAAATCCGGGTCGGGGAGGCTCAGCGCTTCGGCGGTCGCCTCTTGTCCTGCATCCGGGATAGGCGTATCATCCCCCTGTGCGGTGGGTGATGTATCGCAACTCACCAGCAGAATCGCTGCCAACATCCAGAGAATCATAGTCTTCATCAACATCAACTCCTGCGCGATTGTCGTTTCAATAGGCGGCAATCGTAGCCGATTTTGTGCGCAAAGAGGATAGCCAATGGAGCGCCGATGAAACGCATTGCTTTCGCAACATATAGCACGGAACCCGACCTTTACAAAGGCGATCAACTCTTGATCCATCCGCTGCTACGTCGCCAGATCGAAGTGGTGCCCGTGCCCTGGGACGACTCGGACACCGACTGGCAGCAGTACGACGCGGTGGTCTTGCGCTCCACGTGGGATTATCACCTGCGCGTTGAGGAATTTCGGTCGTGGTTGGCGACGCTGGAAGTGAGCGGCCTCCCGGTGCTGAATCCGCTCCCGCTCGTGCGCTGGAATATGAACAAGCGCTACCTGGAACAACTGGCGAATCGCGGGATTCGCACGCTTCCGGCGCTCTACCTGCAAACCGGGGAGAAGGCTGCGCTGGCGCAGGTGTTGCAAGAACGCAATTGGGAGCAGGTCGTCGTCAAGCCCCTGGTCAGCGCCAGCGGAGACGACACCTGGCAGACGACGAGCGCAGTCGCAGCCTTCGACCAGGGCAAGCTGGACGCCATGCTGCGCAAACAGGGGGCGATCATCCAACCCTTCGCGCCGCAAATTCGCGAGGGGGAATGGTCTTTGATTTTCTTCAACGGCATCTACAGCCACGCTGTGCTCAAAAAGCCGGGGGACGGCAGCATGTTCGTCCATGTCGAGCGCGGCGGCAGCAATCACGCGGCAGAACCGCCGCACACCTTCATCGCGCAGGCCAGCAAGACTGTCCGCGAGGCACACCGCCTCACCGATACTTTACCAGTCTATGCGCGGGTCGATGGCGTCGTCGAAGATGGGCATCTGGTGTTGATGGAATTGGAATGCATCGAGCCAGAATTGTTCCTGACCGAGGGGCTACCCTACGCCGCCGAGCGCTTCGCCGACGCGATTGCCTGGGCAGTCAACAGACGTTGACTCGCTACCGGAGGCCGCAGTGATGCCACACTGCCCCCCATTGCAGACGATTGCAGACGATACAGCTTCTGGCGACGCAACCCTGGCCTCACTCCTCCGGCTTATCGACCCATTCCGCCTCCGGCGTGATCGTATCCTGGGGGCGCTTGCCCGCTTCTTCGTATTCCGTAGTGCTCACGCGCAGCAGCGGCTCCACCGTCATATCGTGATCGCAGAGAATCTGGCAGCTCAGGCGAAATTCGCCCAGCTTTTCCACCGCTTGCAGCTTCTCCAATTCGGCCCTGGTCATTGCATCCGGCTCGCCCTCGTGGAAGACCACGCGGCACGTCGTGCAGCCTGCATAGCCGCCGCAGCGATGCAGAATATCCACACCCGAATCTTCGATTGCCAACACCAGACGCCTGTCGGCGGGTGCTTCAAAAGTCTCTCCGTCTTTGATGGTGATTTTCGGCATGTGCGTTTTCTCCAGCCCGTCGCTTGTCAATGTCGATCATAGCGCGGTGTGTGGGTCTGGCAACGAAGACTCATAGCGCTTTAAGCGGAGACGGTATAATCTCCGGCACGAGCCACAATCACACAGATTGAGAGACAAATCCGATGAAACCCATGAATTTCGATTTTTCGTCGCGGCGCAGTATGGTGCTGGGACGGCGTGGCATGGTCGCGGCGAGCAATCCGCTGGCGGCACAGGCCGGGCTGCGCATCCTGCAGGCGGGTGGCAATGCGGCGGATGCCGCCATCGCAGCCGGGGCCGTGATGAACGTCGTCGCCCCTGCCAGCACCGGGATCGGCGGCGACTGCTTTGCGCTGTATTACGATGCGAAGACCCAACAGACAACGGCCATGAACGGCAGTGGGCGGGCTGCGAAGGCGCTCAGCATCGATTATCTGGCAAACCAGGGCATCAGGGGCGAGATCCCGCCGTTGACCCCACACGCGGTCACGGTACCCGGCGCAGCCCGCGGCTGGGAGGATTTGCTCAAGAAGCACGGTACCATGTCCCTGAGTGATGTCCTGCAAGATGCGATCCACCACGCCAGTGAGGGCTACGCGGTATCGCCCGTCTTCGGCACCTTCTGGGGCAGCGAACGCGCCCGGAAATTCCTGAGCGCCCGCCCGGATGCCGCCGACTACGCCCCGGACGGCAAGACACCCAAACCGGGGGACATCATCCGCCTGCCCGGTTTGGCGAAGACGCTGCAAACCGTCGCGGAGGGGGGTGCGGACGCCTTCTACCAGGGCGAAATCGCCGAGAAGATCGTCGCCAGCCTGGGCGCACAGGGCGGCGTGATGACGCTCGATGATCTCGCCGCGCACGAAACCACCTGGAGCGACCCCATCACCACCGCCTATCGCGGCTACACCGTCGCAGAGCATCCCCCCAACGGGCAGGGGCTGGCGGCATTGATTGCCCTCAACATCGCCGAAGGCTGGAATCTGGCGTCGCTGCCCTGGGATGCACCGGAGAAGCTGCACCTGATGATCGAAGCGATGCGGCTGGCCTTCGCCGACAACCGCCAGTACGTCGCCGACCCGGACACGAACCCGGCTCCGCTGGATTTCCTGCTGAGCAAGGAATATGCAGCCCGACGACGCGACCAGGTCAGCACAGAGCGAGCCATGCAGCCGCCCGGCTACGGTGTACCGGAGAACCACAGCGATACGATTTACCTCTGCGTGGTCGATGGCGAAGGCAACGCCTGCTCGTTCATCAACAGCCTGTACATGGGTGGCACCTTCGGCAGCGGAATCGCGGTGAAAGACTACGGCTTCTTCCTGCACAATCGCGGCGCGAACTTCGTGCTGGAACGCGGGCATCCCAATGCATTGGCTGGCGGCAAACGCCCCTACCACACCATCATTCCGGGGATGCTGCTGCACGAGGGCGAACTGGTCGCCCCCTTCGGCGTCATGGGGGGCTTCATGCAGCCGCAGGGGCATTTCCAGGTGGTGAACGCCCTGATTGACGATGACATCAACCCGCAAGAAGCGCTGGATCGTCCACGCTGGCAAATTGCCGGTGGCGACCCGGCGGGCACGATTCTGCTGGAAGAAGGCTACCCCATCAAGACGCTGGCACGTCTCGCCGACCTGGGGCACAGTGTGCGCCCGGTCAGCGGAGCGAGCCGCATCGTCTTCGGCAGCGGGCAGATCATCCTGCGCAATCGCGAGACGGGGGTGCTCTTCGGCGGCAGTGACCCGCGCAAAGATGGGTTGGTCGCAGCCTACTGAGGAATGGAGGTGCTACCGGGTACTGTGGGAGAGGCGTTCGGCGTTTGGGAAATCGTTACCCCAGCGGGAATTTCCCCATGTGGCGGAAATAACAGGCCATTGGGTAAGGCGATCAACAACAGCAGGAGCTGACCCAGCAGCCAGGTCATGAAGACCGTCGCGACGAAGACGCCCGCAATCGTCGCCACCAGAAACACATTGGGATCGACAGTCTCGTATTGTGGCGCGAGCAATGAACTCGCCATGAAGCCGGCAAACAGCGCCACCAGAGCGCCCGCCACCCCCACCATGTACCCCAGGAAGATGCCCAAAAAGCGCGGAATGAACCGACGAAATTGTCGGCGACTGAACCACTGTGCACCCACGATTCCGGTAATCAGGATGTAAGGTGCCAAGACAACGAACAATCCGAAAGGATCCATTGGCGCTGCCCTCATCTCGCCCTATATCCATTATAGGGCGCGGGACACCCCGGGGCAATACAGCCGCTCCTGCGTACAGGGCATGGGCATCCAAAAGGCTGCCCACAACGTGATGAAGCACACCAGGAAAAGCCGGCCCCCCTGGAAAAGGATGTCATGTTTTGTTGGTTTTCTGGGGCAGGGTGGGTATGATCCCTCATCGCTAAGCTTGAGTGAGGGGCTATCATCATGCAGGTAGAGCCAGAAGCCAGACGCACGGACAAGACGCCACAGCGTCGAGGATGCCTGGGAGCAGTGGGATGGGGTCTGCGCCAGGTGACCATCCTCGTGCTCGGAATCCTGCTGATTTTGCTGACTATCGCCAATCTGTTCGGTTCGAGCACCATCGTGGAAGCCTGCGGCCTGGTGCACCCGGTCGTCTTCGAAATCGACGTGGATACCATCGCACTGGAAGACAACGACCGCCTGAGCCTGGCACGCGGCAGCCTGGAATTCACCGATATGCCCGAGCCGGATGTCTTCCGCGAGGACGAAATCCCGAACTACTGGCCTTCGTGCGTGCAATACTGGGGCTATGTGGCGGATGATAGCTTCCGCATCAACGTCTACGGCATTGACGCCTTCGCGCCGGGAATCGTGCGCACGATTGATCAGGAGAATCGCACGGTGCAGTTCTTCGACGAATTCGGGCAGCAGGTGGAGCTGCGCACCGATGTCGTCCTGAGTGATTTCGGAACCCTGGCGCTGTATCTCTTCGTGCCCGGTCTGGTCGTCCTGCTGCCGATTATCACGGTCTTCTTGATCCGCCGCGAATCGGGCATCTGGTGGGTGGTGATGCTGTCACTGGTGGCGGCCTATGTGCTGACCAGCGCCCTGCTCTACATCAGTCTGGCGGATGTCTCCGGGATCGCAGCGCTGACGGATTTCGGCTCCGGCATCTTCGGCGCAGTGACGACGGGTACCGCCATCGCCTTCATGGGCAAAGGGCTGGAGAATTTCGGCTGAGCGGCGACCGTGGTGAGGTGATCGGCCACAGCCGAATCGCTACCTGCGAGTGGATGCAGTTGCACATTCAGGTCACCGCCCTACATTCTTGAGGCCGTTTCCGGTCAGGCAGCAGATGATACGCTTGTCCCTGCCATAGCGCTCGATGATCTGGGGCAGGGCGGCGGCAGTGGCGCTGCTGGTCGGTTCGGCGATTAAGCCACGCCGTGCGAGGGCTGCTTGCGCCGCCGTGATTTGCGCATCGCTGACGCGAAAAGCCGCACCGCCTGTTTCGCGGATGGTCGCCAGAATCTCGACACCGCGCACCGGACGATTGACCATGATGCCATCAGCGACGGTTCTCTGGCTCTCGTTGATGGTAGGCGGCTCGTCGGCTCCCTGCTCATAGCCCTGCACGACGGGGTCGATTGCCTCCGATTGCACGGCAACCATCGTCGGGAGTTGATCGATCAACCCGGCATCTTGCAGCGCCTTGAACGCCCGCGCAATCCCCAGGAAGAGCGCCCCATGCCCCACCGGGGTCACGATCACATCCGGGACATTCTGCCCGGTCTGTTCCCAGATTTCGAAGCCCGCTGTCATCTGACCGAGCAAGAAATAGGGACTCCAGGCGTGGCTGGCGTAGGTTGTCGTGGCGGCTGCTTCGTGGCAGGCGTCCGTCTTGGCATGCTGCGGCCCCTGCACCTCCACCAGCGTCCCGCCGAAGGTCTCGATGAGCGCCTTCTTGGCAGCGACCCCGGCGGCAGGGACGAAGATGCGTGCCCGCATGCCCAGGGCGCTGGCATAGGCTGCGACGGAAGCCCCGGCGTTCCCGGATGAATCGTCGATCACTTCCGGCACGTCGTATGCCGCGATGTGGTTCAGCAGCGCCGCCGTACCGCGATCTTTGTACGACCCGGTGGGATTCAAGTATTCCAGCTTGGCTCGGAAGGGTACGCCATCCATTTCAGTCTTCACCAGGGGGGTCATCCCTTCGCCCAGGGTCAGGCGTTGCTGAATGGGCAGCCATTCCCGGTAGCGCCAGAGCGTCGTGTCGTGCCCTTCGATGAGCGAGGCGATGAAAGTGGGCAGTTCTTCCCAATCGAGGATGCCGCCGCACTGCTGACAGCGCCAATCCAGCGGTTCCGCTTCCGCGTGGCAATCCTGGCAAATAATCTTTAACATCAGGAATCCTAATTTTGGTATTCGTCAAAGCTCCATTGTAGCGCCGACGCAACCCGGTGGAAGACTCAGGTGCGGGTCTTTTTTGCCGAGTCTTTACCGTGCATCTAGGGCGCTGCGGCTATAATCGGCGCAGACGAACCGACGAAAGTTCCAGGCCGCTGCCAATGACCCGATCCCGTACCCTGACCGTGACCGCTGCCCTCAGTACCGCCGCTGCCGCCGTGAGCTGCGTCATCGGCGCTGTGCTGATCCAGCGCGGTTTTGATTTCACGGATACGGGCTTCTACTTGCTCACGACTGCCTTCCCGGATGGCGTGCGCCTGCGCATGTCCTTCTTCGATTACTTCAATCAGCCGCTCTATGCCCTGGCGGGAGAGCGGGTCGGCGGCTTGCGGCTGACGGCAATCTTGCTGCTCTATGCCACCAGCGTGCTGACCATCGTCTTCACCGGGCGCTACCTGGACGATCCGCGCCAGCGCAGGTTGTTCTTCGCCATCAGCCCCCTGTTGCTGATCGCTGCCCTGCTGAGCGTGCTCTATCTGCCGACCCCGGCCTACAACTTCTGGGGCTTGGTCGCCCTGCAATTCGCCTGGATGGGACTCTGGCTCTGGGTGCGCAGGCCGCTGAAGGGGCGCGAAGCGGCAGTGGCGGCGGGGTTGCTCGGCCTGGGGGCGGCGCTGCTGCTGGGGGCACGCCCTACGACGATCGCCGGGCTACTGCTGATCTTCCTGGTCGCAACCGTGCTGCGTGGTGGGCTGCCTCCGAAGCCACTGCTGTGGTTGCTGAGCGGGCTGGCGGCGGTACTGCCTGTGGGTCTCTATCTGCTGGCGCTCGCCCATGCCAACGGCCTGACCCTCACGGGTATGGTCGAAGCGGGTGATCTGGCGCTGCACTGGAAAGCCGTGACCAACCCAGCCC
The DNA here is from genome assembly GCA_964549915.1 of uncultured Anaerolineaceae bacterium. Lineage (GTDB taxonomy): Bacteria > Chloroflexota > Anaerolineae > Aggregatilineales > Phototrophicaceae > JAUZRW01. The sequence goes on from CAZJWX010000030.1 coordinate 11,277, forward strand.
CCCTGGAGCTAACGGCTTATATCAGCGCCTCTGCACGCCTCTTCGCCGAAGCGGCGCTGCTGCTCTTCGCCTTCTGGATCTGCCTGGGAGGCGCGGCTGTCTTCGGCTGGCGAACGCAGAATCAGCGGTTGGTTGCCGGGTGGGTTGCCCTGGCCTGGATCGTTGGAACGGGCAGTGCGCTCTGGTTGACCCAGCGCAATCCCCACCTGATGGGCACCATCGCGGTGCAGTTCTTCCTGATGAGCGCCGCCACCCTGCTGAATAGCGAAACGCCAGACGGTGTGACAGCGGCATCGCAGCGCCGGGTCTGGATTGGCGCGGGGATCGCCATCAGCCTGTTGGTGATCGCCAGTTTCGGCACCAATGTCGAATACAGCTTGATCTCCGGCATGGCTTATTTTTTCGGCTGTATGGCGGTGCTTCTGCTGCTGACGAGACCACAGCGACGCGGTTGGTTGCAAGCTCTGCTGCTGAGCGCCTTCTTCCTGGCGAATATCGCCGCCGTCTATCATGGGCTGCGGGTGCCGCGCCGTGAAGATGTGCCGCGCTGGGCGATGACTGCCCCGGTGGAAATTCGCCAGGGGCGCGACGAGATTCTGGTCAGCCCCGCGATGGCGACTTACATCGCCGATTTCACCCGCACCGCCGACGAAGCGGGTTTCCAGCCGGGGACGCCTGTGATGGATTTCACCGGGCATCGTCCGGGATTGGTCTACGCAATGGGCGGACGCAGCCCGGCTTACGCCTGGTTCCTGGGCGGCTATCCTGGCTCCACCGCAGCCGTCGATTCGCTGCTGGAGCGTTGGAGCGCAGAAGATTTACGCAGAGCATGGCTCATCACGGCAGAGGGCGATGCGCTGCGGGCGCTGCCGACCTCACTGCTGAACGAGCATGGTCTGGCATTCCCGGCAGGTTACGAACGCCTGGGCACGTTCCGCGATCCCATCGCTGACGAGACCTACGTCCTCTGGAAGCCTACTGCGGAACCGTGACCTCGCCGATGCGCAGCGCTGCCCTGCCGTCGTCCAGCGTCAACCGTTCGCCCGTCTCCCAGTAGTAGATGCCCAACCAGACCGCGTATTCGCCAGCGGGCAGGTCATCCGGCAGCGTGATGGGCGCGATGCCACCGCGCAGCACTTCTTCGGGGTCAACCCAGGTGCTTGTGGGCCGCTGTCCCAACCCCGCATCTTGCTGCAAGACCACATCGGCGGGGTCATCCGGCGGGGTCAGGTACAGCGTGTAGGAATAATCCACCGCAGGCGGCGCATCGGGGGCTTGCCAGTAGCTCGGCACCAGGAGCGTGCGTCCCTCCTGCACCAGTTCGATTCCGCGCAGGCGCAGCGTCGTCTGCTCACCCAGGAAGGGCGTCTCTTGCTGGCTGGCGAGTGGATCGGTGCTGTAGATGTAGAGCACTTCACGATTCATGGCCTCATCGCCGATGCGCTTGACCAGGGTGTACTGCTCCAGCGCAGGCCATCCCGGCGTCATCGGCCACTGCTCACGCTGCGATTCCGTCAGGTACAGGTAATCTACCTCGAAGCTGCCATCCCATTCGCCCCTCTCGCGCCCATAGATCAGCCCGAAATCCTTGTAACCCGTGTAGCCCGCTTCGTAGCGCGAGAGCGAACGGTAATTCAGGAAGCCTTCGATCCAGAGCACGCTGCCATCCGGCACATTTTCCTCGAACCACTCCTGCGCCAGGGCGTAGGTATAGGGGCGCTGTAAACTGCTGAGGTAAGACAGCAACTCCGGCGCACCGATGAACAGCGGCAGCGCAATCGCACCGACCAGCAGCAGGCGGCGTCCGCGCAGCAAGGGGGCGATCAACGCGGCGAATGCAACGAAAAAGAGCGCCGCCGCAGGCCAGATGTAGCGCACCGGGTACAACTGGCGGCTGACATATCCCGGCACGACGGCCAGCAACAGGAACCCCACTCCCAGGACGAGCAGCAGGGGGAAGAGCCGTTTGCGCGGTTTGCGGCGGATGACCAACCCTACCAGGCCGAACACGCCCAAGGCCAAGACGGGGATCCCCAGCGTGCCGATTGTCGCATTCAGGGTGATTGCCCACTGGCGCGGCGTGAGAACGCTGCTGAAGAAGCTGGTGCGGGCACGCAGCCCTTCGCTGTTGCTGATGTTCAGCGCCCCATAGGCGAAGAGCAAGTAGAGCGCCGTCCCGCCGACCAGCAGCAGCGCCAGCGTTGCCATCGGCAGGGCACAGACTCTGCGCTGCCACAGATCCCGCAGGAAGAAGGCCGCAGGCAGCAGCAGCACCGGAAACACCGGGTACTTGAAGACGACCGCCAGCAGGCCGAAAATCGTCGCCAGCAGCGCCATCGCCGCCTGATCCCGGCGCAGCGCCCGCACGGTCAACAGTGCGCACAAGACCACAAACGTGACCGTCAGTGGATCAGGCAGCGCGGTGATGGCATTTTCGAGGACTTCCGCCGCGATGACGTACCCGCTTCCGGCAATGGCTCCCGCAGCAGCCCCACCCAGCCAGCGCGCCAGGGTCATCAAGGCTGCCAGCGTCAGCAGGTCGCCCAACAAAGAGACCAGACGCAGAATCGCGATGTAATTGCCCATGTCCGTGTGGATGTTCAGGTCGGCGATGGCATCCACACCCTGCATGAGCGCTGCCGCCATCCAGATGTAACCCGGTGGATAGCCTTCCAGCCAATTCTCGCGCCACGCGGCATCCAGCACGCCGCGCTGGTCATTCGCCAGCAGGTAGAAATTCGGCTCATCGACATGATCGACATAGGGCAGGCCGTAGGTGAAGGATGCAATGCGCAGCGCCGCTGCCAACAGCAACAGCCCCACATAGACCCAGAGCCAGCGCGATTCGGTGCGGCGGATCGTCATGCGTCATCATCCTTGAGGCGTGACAGCACGCCGCTTCCTGCCAGATAGTCCGCGTATAATTCCGCCTGCAAGCGATGCCCCGCAACGGATTGGTGCGTATAATCGCCCAACCAGTTGGCGCTGCTGCTGGCGATATCCGACGCCGCCAGATCGTAGAAGAGGGTATCGTACTCTTGCGCCAACTGGCGGATGATGTCGTTATGCTGGGCGATGCCGCGCCGCCAGTGTTCCGCGCCATAGGGAGCATCAATGGCGTCATCATACGCCCATGTCGACAGCATCACATCGATGCCGTAGCCCTGTGCAATGTGAATCATCGTGCGCAGGTTGCGCTCGAAGTAGGACGGCGGATTGGCGTCCAGCCGTTCGCCCATGGGCATATCACTCTCGATGGAGTCGTAATAGCAGGGTACGGTTTGCTCGAAGCCGCTGCTGAGTTCGATGGGATTCTCCATCCATCCCAGGTTGATGAACAGGAAGCGGTGTAAGACGCTGGGGCTGGTTTGCTGCGCTTCAAGCTGCAAGACCGATGCTTCCGGGTTCAGGCCGCGATGCGCGTTGAGTCCCTGGTAACAATCCGGCAGAAGCTGCTCACGCGGCTGGATGTCATTGGTCGCGTGGTAGATCAGAATCATGTCCGGCTCGACCTCCAGGGCGCGGAAGGCCAGATTGACCACGCTGTTCCAGGTATCGTAGCCGATCACCCCGGCGTTGATGACTTCCACCATCGGGTAGCCGTATTCATCGCGCAGAAGCTGTTCTAGCCGGGCAGGATAGGCTTGCTCCGGCTCCACGAGCAAGCCATACGTCGTCGAGCCACCCAGTGCGACGATGCGGTAGGTTTCGGCGGGCTTGGGGATGCTGATCTCGTCCGGGTCGTTGTACCCCAGGCTGTTCGCCATCGTGCCGACGAGGCCGTAATTCAGGAAAGGCAGGCGGCTGACCTGCGAGTCGCGCCAGATTTCTTCAGATGTATAGAGATACATGCCCCGCTGCTGTTCTGTGCCGAAGCTGCCGAAATAGAAGCGCAGGCCGACTTCCAGCAGGAGGACGACAATCAGCAGGTTGATGAGCACCAGGCGCAGCGCTTTCCAGGCGGGGCGGGTAGCAAGGACAGCCGCATGAACGGGTTTGCGCAGGCGCGGGGCAAGCACCGTATAGGACGCCGCCAGCAGCAGCGCTGCCAACACGCTGAAGAGCAGCCACATCTCCGGCGCAGTGGTCATCGTGCCGATGCGCAGCGCATAGGTCTCTTCCGCACCATCCGCGAACGTCACCGAGAGAGCGCTGCTGCGCTGGCGAGGCGTGGGGCAGAATTCGGCTGTGCCGCTGCCAACCGTCGGCGCATCGTCGAAATAGATGGCACGAATGCCGCTGCTTTCCCAGGTGAGTTGTACGCAATCCCCCCACTGGATGACCCAGGCGCGATTGCTACTGAAGGAAACGGTGGCTTCACCGCGCTGCTCCGTCACCGTGAGGCCACCTGGAGACACCGCTCGCAGCAGCGCCAGCAGCAAAACCCCCAGCCCTATTAGGAAATACCACATGATTCGTCTGCGCATCATTTGCGTCATGGTTCGTTCGCTCATCTGCCGCCAAAATTGCCCACGTATTATACTCGTTCACCGGGTATCTTTGCAGCATCAGACTATAGCGAAGGGAACATCAATGAAGTTATATTCCTGGAATGTGAATGGCATTCGCGCAGCGCAGCGAAAAGGCTTCCTGGACTGGATGCAGGCGACTCAGCCGGACATCCTCAGCGTGCAGGAGACCAAGGCCCATCCCGACCAGCTTGACGAAGAACTGCGCAATCCGGCGGGATACATCTCTTATTGGGCGAGCGCTGAAAAGAAGGGTTACAGCGGTGTCGGCCTGTATACCCGAACCGAGCCGAACGAGGTGCACATCGGCCTGGGGTTCGAGAAGTACGACGTGGAAGGCCGAACCATCATCGCCGAATACGATGATTTCGTGCTGCTCACGGCCTACTTCCCCAACGGCAGCGCGGGCAACAAGCGCGTCCCCTACAAGCTGGAATACTACAAGGATTTTCTGGCCCGCTGCAATGACTACGTGCAGCAGGGCAAGCCGGTCATTTTCTGCGGGGATGTGAATACGTCGCACAAGGAGATTGACCTCGCCAACCCCAAGGCCAATGAGAAGAACACGGGCTTCCTACCAGAGGAACGCGCCTGGATCGATGAAGTGATTCAGCAGGGGTACATCGATACCTTCCGGCACTTCTACCCGGATCGCGCAGAAGCCTATACGTACTGGTCAATGCGGCAAAATGCCCGTGAACGCAACGTCGGCTGGCGGCTGGATTACTTCTTCACCAGCCCGGATTTGCAGGGGCGGCTCGTCGCGGCGGAGATTCACAGCGATGTGATAGGCAGCGATCACTGCCCGGTGAGTCTGGAATTGTCCTAGGCATTGCCCCGTACCCCCTTTTGGAGGGCGCGATCCTGTCGCGCCCTTCATATCCAGGCTATACCAGACCATGACAGGCGGATGTGCCGCTCTTAGCTGGCATCGTCGCCGAACAGTTCGGGCGGGCGAATGGTGAACATATAGCCCACGCCGCGCTCCGTGCGGATGTAGTGCGGATGGTGGCTGTCGCTTTCCAGCTTGCGACGGAGGCGATGCATATGCACGCGCAGCGTATCCTCGAAGACTTCTTCGCTGGGCCACACACGGGCGATCAACATGCGATTCTCTACCACACGCCCCGCGTTGCGCAGGAGCACATGCAGCAAAATCGACTCGGTCGGGGTCAGGCCGACGGATTTGCCATCCACCATGATGCGATTGTGCGCGAAATCAATTTCGAGATGTTCATCGACCTGAATCACAGGCTCGCTGGCGTAGTCCAGGCTGGGCATGCGCGAGAGCACCACAGCGACGCGGGCTTCCAGTTCGCGCAGTTCAAAGGGTTTCACGATGAAGTCTTCGGCGTATTTCTTCAAGCCCTGGACGATGGTTTCGGTATCCCCGCTGGACGTCACGAAGATGATCGGCACATCGGCCATTGCCTTCAATTTGCTGGCGAGTTCGAAGCCGTGCATGGAGGGCAGTGCCAGGTCGAGCAAGGCAATATGCGGAAGCCCGCGCTGACGCACATGCTCCAGCGCTTCTGGCCCATCGCTGAACGCGGTGACTTCGTAGCCGTTCTTGTTGAGAAAATCAATAATGAGCTTACTGACGGTCTCTTCATCTTCGATGAGCAGAACTTTCGATTTTTTCATCTGCTGCCATCCTCTCACGTGTGCTGGATCTATCTAACGGGCTGTATGAATTAATGACTGTTAATAACTATACAGCACCCGTAATATGAAATCAAAGGGACAATCGGTTTAGATTTAGTAACGTTGTAATGTGTCGGCAGTCGTGTCTTCATTTTTGCCAGGCTTTGCCAGGCACAAGCGCCGATGAAACGCTGTTCTGGTCGCCTGCTTGCGCGGACGATGGCCCTGCACTATGATGCTCCACAGAAGCCAATGACGTGGAATTGCCCGGCTACCATGCACATAAGAGGCACATAAAACGACGAATTTTGAGCGCAGCCCAACGCAGCCGCGCCAACCTGCGACGATCTTCGTTGACCTGCTTTGCACCCGCGAGGGCACGCCCTACCAACAGCCCATCTACTTGCCAACCGAGTGACTGACGAAACCCATGCCATCCATTGCTCACATCATTCGCCGACGCCGCAACCGCAAGCAGTACCGCGCAGCGACCCGCACCCGCAGCCGGCTCTGGTTGGGATTGGTGATCGCAGTCGTCGCGTTGGCGATGCTGGTGCCCCTCAGCATCATCCTGGGGCTGGCGGGCTGGCTCTACGGACGTGCCGCCGCGCAAATGCCGACCCAGGCCGAGACGATCTACCTCGACCCGATCATCGGGCCGACCAATTTCTACGACCGCACCGGGGCGGAACTGCTCTACGCCGTCGTTGATCCGCTGGGGGATGAGCGCGAATGGATCGCCCTGGATGACCTACCACCGCATGTCATTGCCGCGACGCTGCGCCAGGAAGACCCGGACTACTTGCAGGCGGGCGGGTTCGATTTCGGACAGACGTTAACGCGGCTCTGGCGCTACATCCTGGGTACGAACAATCGGCGGGACACGAGCATCGCCGGACGGCTGGCGAGCAACACGCTGCTTCCCCCGGCGCGCAACAGCGGCCTGGACGAGGATGTGCTCTGGATCACGCTCACGGCGGAGGTGCAGCGGCGCTTTTCGCCGGACGATGTGCTGGCCTGGTATTTGAATACGGCATTTTACGGCAACGACGCCTACGGCATTGACGCCGCCGCCCAGGTCTATTTCGGCAAGCGTGCGGTGGAACTGACGTTGGATGAGGCGGCCCTGCTGGCGGCGATTCCGCTGGCTCCGCAGTTCAACCCCTTCGATGACGAGATCGCTGCCCGCCAGCGCCAGATGGATTTGCTGCGCCTGATGCTCTCCGCTGGCGACATCACGCAGGAGCAATTCGACGTGGCGGCTGCGGCCAATACACCCCTCAACACTGATTTGACTGCTGCACCGCGCATTGCGACGGAATTTTCGCTCTACGCACGTGAACAGACCGAAAATCTGCTGGATACCCTGGGATTGGACGGATCGCGGCTGGTCTCGCGGGGCGGTTTGCAGGTCACGACCTCGCTCGACCTCGATATTTACGATCAAGCCGACTGTACCTTACGCGCTCACCTGGAACAGCTTCGCGGCGGCGATCCAGGCGCGATCACCACTCGCACGGGCGCAGGCTGCGCCGGAGCCGCTTATCTGGAGTCCCCGGTTGGGGTGGATGCCAGCAGCCTGCCTGATACGGGGTCGCTCCTGCTGCTGGATGTGCAGACGGGCGAGATTCGTGCCCTGGTGGGGGATGCACTGGCCTATGACGATCAGCCGGGGGTGGTGCTGCATCCGATCATCTACCTGACCGGGTTCTTGAATGGGCACTACACACCGGCATCCATGCTGATGGATATTCCGCAGCCTTTCCCCGGCCCGGTCGAGGGCTTGATCTACACGCCTGTGAATCCTGACGGCACCTATCGCGGGCCGATCAATCTACGCGATGCCATGGTCAGCGGTTTGCGTGCTCCCGCGGCCTTTGTCGCCGAACGCGAGGGCTTCGCGGAGATTTTCTCCGTCGGCTACCAGATGGGCTTCAACCGCATCACGTCCGAAGGCAACGTTGACCTCTCGTTGATCGAGCGCGGTGGGCAGGTTTCGCTGCTGGATGTCGGCTATGTGTACTCGGTCTTCGCCTCAATGGGGACGATGCAGGGAGTCGAGACCAATCCACCGGGCAGCCGCCGCGCCCTGAACCCGGTGGCGATTCTGCGCATCGAAGACGCCGAGGGCAACGTCCTCTGGGAATACGACAGCGACGCTACCGCCAGCCGCCGCCCCTTGCTCTCTGGCGAAATCGCCTATCTGGTGAACGATATTCTGGCGGATGGTGAAACGCGCCGCAGCGTGCTCGGCCTGGATGACACCGTGCTGCAACTGGATCGCCCCGCTGCCCTGATCAACGGGTTGACGGGTGACAGCAGCGAAAGCTGGACAGTGGGCTACACGCCGCAGTTGGTCGGCGCGGCGCATCTCAGCCGGGGCGATGAAGAAGCGCTTTCCCTGGATGCTGCCGGATTGCAGGGGGCGGCTCCCGTCTGGCAGGCGCTGATGCAGTATACCCATGCCCGTTACGGCCTTGCCCCGGCAACCTGGTCCCAACCGGAGGGCATCGTGGAATACGCCGTCTGCGAGCGCTCCGGCTTGCTGCCCGGGGAAGACAGCCCCTGCCCGCGCCGCAACGAACTATTCCTGGAGCAAATGCCCGTCCCACCGGAAGATACCTACTGGACGAGCGTCGCTGTCAATCAGCAGACGGGTTTGCTGGCGACCAGCGACACGCCCAATTACCTGCGCCGAGAACAGGTCTACTTCCTGCCGCCCTTGATCGCCGAAGAATGGTGGGTCAGCAACAATCTGCCGCTGCCACCGCAAGAATACGATACGCTCGGCGTGCCGGAAGCCCTCAGCAGCGTGCAAATTTTCCTGCCGCAGAATTTCTCCTATGTCGGTGGCGTGGTCGATATTCGCGGCACAATGGATGTCGAACGGCTGGAGAGCTACCAGTTGCGCTACGGACAGGGTGTGCTGCCGGAAAACTGGTTTGGCATCGGCGGCGTGCAGACCAGCTTCGAGCCGGGTACCAGCCTGGGAAACTGGGATACCACCGGGCTGGCAGATGATTTCTACACGCTGGAACTCTCGGTGCGCTTCATCGACGGCACGCCGGAGACGGCCTTCGTGCAGGTGACGGTCGACAACACGCCGCCGGAGGTCACGCTGCTGACGGGAACCAATGGCGATGAAGTGCTCTATCGCTGGCCGGCACAGTCCAGAATCCCGATTGTGGCGGATGTCAGCGACAATTATCGCGTGGTGCGCGTGGAGTTCTATCACAACGGGGCACTCATCGGCACGGATGAGGAATGGCCCTACAGCTTCGACTACGAAATCACCGGAGCCGGGGACGAGACCTTCCGTGCCGTCGCCTTCGATGATGTGGGCAATCAGGCCAGCGATGAGGTACAGGTCGAGGTGATTCGGGAGTAGGAGATTTTCGCCATGCAGGCGCAGCGGATACACCCAGCGCGATCACCCTGGAATAGGAGACAGGGTCATCGCCTCAAGCCGTGTATGGTGTAGAGGAGGGACCGAATAGCGGGTGAAACATGGTGTATTCGCCATGTTCCCCCCTTCCGTCCCCCCACTTCGTAGGGGGAAACCATTCTCCCTTGCGCAGCGGGGGGAGCTAGGGGGCGGAACTTGCGCAGCGGGGAGTGATCCTGGCCTTTCCTTTGTGTTATTTGCGACTAATATATTTTTTAATCAAATTATTTTGCAGCGATTGCCCTGGAATAGGAGACCCTTCTCCCTGCCGAAATCGCGCAACGCGGGTACAATGGTGTGACGACATTATCTGCCGACCATGACCCTGATGCGTGCCATGCCAATGAAGCGACTAGTCAGCCTGCTACCCATCTTGCTGTTGAGCACCGCGATCGCTTTCGCAGCCTGTACACCCGCCCCGGCGGAAGAAGTGGTGCAGGTTCCAGCCACTGCGACCTTTCAGCCTATCCCCAGCCTGACTCCGCGCGTGACGGCCACACCAGAGCCAACGCGAACGCCGCTGCCGACCTTCACATTCACGCCGACGGAAACCGCCATTCCCCCCACCGCCACGCTGAGCGAGACGCCGACCATGACGCCGACGGTCTTCGGCATCGTCAACGCCACGCAAGCGATTAATGTGCGCCAGGGACCGGGGACAGAATTTGATATTCTGACGGCGCTGCCCGCTGGCGAGGGCGTGCAGATCATCGGGCAGAATGGAGACGGAAGCTGGTTTAACATTCGCCTGGAAGACGGGCGCGAGGGGTGGATTGCGTCTCGTTTCATCCGCGTGGAACCCTCGCCCACGCCCTTCCCGACCCGCACCCCATCCCCTGACCTGACCTCTGTAGCGCTGGGGACGGCCCTGCCCACAACGGCGCTGGTTCCGCTGGGGAATGTGACGCCGACGGCTCCCGCACAGGTGCGCACGGGAACGCCCGAATCCGAAGCTGATGCGCAATCCGAGGACGACGACGCACCGACGGAAAGCGTCCTGGGAGGTGTGCCCGTGATCGAAGGCTCGTCAGTCTTCCAGACGGCGACGGCGCTGGCTGGCGGTGCAGCCACGCCGGAAGCACCCGCCACGCAGTCCGATGAGGACGACTCGCGAGTCATCACGGTTGTGCCGGAGGACTTCACGCCGGAAGCGACCTCGGCGACACAACAGTCTGCCACCATCACCCCTACGGTTGATCTGACGACGGTGGACGGAGCCAATGTCTTCGCCTTCTGCGATGATCCGGTCTATGGCATCCCCGCGCCGGGAAGCCTGCGCGATGGCACCTACATCGACATCTGGTGGGCGTGGTTCGCCGCCACCGAAGAACAGGTGCAGGATCATATCGATGCGGTCAATTACGAGATTCGCGTCAATGGGGACGAGGTGCAGAACATCAACGACTTCGTAGAGGACATCGTTCCGGCGCAAACGCAGTACGCCGCCTATTGGTATGTGCCCTACGGCCCCCTGCCCGCCGGGGAATATGAGATTCAATTCACGATGACCTGGGAAGCCGCCATCACGGACGGCTTTGAGTTCTTCGGCCCAGGCACGCCCAACCCCTTCGTGCAGGAAAGCTGCGCCTTCACGGTGCGCTGAGCGTCGTCCGGCACGGGTCAACAGGGCGCTCCTACCCGAAGCGCCCTGTTCGTCATTCAGCACACTTGCACGAGAAATGACATGGCAAATCCACGCCCTAGCTTCAGCACTCAACAGCGTACAATGCAGGTCGCCAGATTATCCGGCACGCCGTTGGGGAACATCTCATCAATTTTGTCCTCAATCTGCCCGATGCGGTTATCCGGGTTGGGATGCGTACTCAGAAACTCCGGGCCACCCCCGCCCCCGCCAGCCCGCGCCAGAATCGCCATGAGTTCCGCCATCGCACGCGGATCATAGCCTGCGTCCACCAGGATTTCGACGCCGAGCAAATCGGACTGCGTTTCTGCCTCTCGGCTGTAGCTGACGTTGACCAACTGCCCGATGACCGCCGCCGTCTGCACTGCGCCCGGGTCTTCCGAGCCAATCGCAACCGCGCCGATCAGTCCCTGGGTCAATTCCTGCTTGGCGATCTGCTGCGAGCTGTGCCGCGCCAGCACATGCACAATCTCATGCGATAGCACCGCCGCAAGCTGGGCTTCCGTCTCGAATTCATCGACGAGCGCCGTCGTGATGAAGATGGGACCACCCGGCAGCGCGAAGGCGTTCACCAATTCCGGGTTGTTGATGAGCGTGAAGTCCCAGGCCCAGTCGGTTTCAGCGGCGACGCTCTCCTCCACCAGCAAGAAGCCTATGTCGTCGATGTATTCCTGCGCGTCGGGATTATCCAGCGGTGGGCCGAACTGTTGCAGCATCTCCGGCACCGATTGCAGCCCGAGTTGGATTTCCTGCTCGCGCGTCAGGCTGATGTACTGACTCTCGCCCGTGACCGGGTTGAATTCCTGCGATCCCAGGTACGAAAAGATGGCGAAGGCGGCAAAGGCCAGCGCCATCAACAGGCGCAGCCCCCCACCCGAACGACCTCTGCTGCGGCCCATCATGCTGCGGCCTCCTCTGGCTCATGTGTATCATCAATGGGAACGAAACGCTCGCGCTCGAAGCCTTCATAGATTGCCCCCGCCAGCGCACCGAAAAAGATGTGCCCGGTGGCGAAGGTCGTCCCGTTGAGCACGTACATCCAGGGGAAGAGCAGCGTGAAGAAGTACAGGTTGATGAGATAGACTCCCAGCCCGAAGGCCGCCCCTACGATGATGCCCACCCAGAACCCCCAGCGATGCGTGATGAAGGCCAGCACCAGGGCGAAACCAATCGCGAGGGCGTAATGAGCCACCACCCCCACGATACCGACGATGGCGGTCGGTTCGGCGGGGGGCAGCACCTCCGGCCCCATGACCAGACTCGCCAGATATTGCAGCGGCAGCCATGCCGTGCTGCCGAAAATCGGCGGCACCCGCAGCAAGATAATCAATAAGAACACGGTGCCAGCGACTAACCCCGCCAGCAGCGCCACTGGCCAATCGACCAACTGACGCATCTGCGGTGGATTGCCCACCGTCTCACGTGACTGTTGCATGTTCGCTCCTTCCCTGACGCTCCCTGACGATTAACCGCGAATCAGAACTCACCATTTTTCAGGGGGTAATCTCCACTAGAATATAGCGCACACTCGCCAATTACGATAAATCGCGCATGACAACCGCCTATGGTTTGATAAGCGCACCGTGAACGTGCGACTTCCAGGAAGGATACCCGTGACTGACGTAGGACAACCCGCTGCCCCCTCCCGCAAGACCAACATCGGGCAAGTGCTGCTGCTAACTCTCTTCGGCGTCGGCTTCGCCGTCGGCATGGTGCTGCTGCTGCTGCGGCTGTTTCCCGGCCTACTGGGTAACCCCGCCGGACGCGCCGAGGCCGGGACGACGCTCGATGTGATATTCACATACATGGATGGCGATATGTGGATTCACCAGCGCGGCCGGATCGAGCCACCGGAAGAGAATGTCGTACTGGGAGAATATACACTCTCCTGGGATGAGAATGGCTTCCGCGTTCCGGCGCTGGCAGCGGAACGCTACCCGATTGCGGCCTTCGGCGATTCGTTCACCGAAGGCACGACCGTCGCCCTGCCCTGGGTGGATGTGCTGGCACAAGAACTGGATACGCCCGTGCAGAATTTCGGCTATCGCGGCTATGGCCCGCACGAAATCGCCCGGGTAGCCGCGCAATACGCCGGGGACGATGACCGCTCCTGGGTGCTCTACGCGCACTTTTCCGGCAATGACCTCTGGAATGCCAATAATGCGATGGAACAGGCCGACCGCTCGCCCATCAACCAACTGGACTGGCTGGTGCGGCAGGCGGGGGAAAATGTCGACCTGATGAACGTCGAGACCCGCGAGAGCGGCACTTACGATTTTCCCATGCCTGTCATCATCGGCGGCAGCTACTATGAGCTGGTCTTTCTGGAACCGCTGCTCTGGTGGCAGGTCGCGCCCGATGAAGGCTTCCTGGATACGGCGACCTTCGATGTGATTCGCGACTCAATGGATACGATCACAGCCAGCGTCAATGACGATGCCTGCCGCGCCATGATCTTCGTGCCCTCCAAGGAACAGGTCTACTACCGCTACATCCACCCGGAATCACAGGAATACTTCAACGTAGCCTACCAATATACGGCGGTCAACGGGCGTGAGCAGGTGGTGCTGCGGGATGGCGACCTGCCCGAAGATGAGATTCCGGCTTTCATCGCCCGCTTGGGAGAACAGCGTGATGCCATGCGCCAGCTTGCCGAAGAAAAAGGCTGGTACTTCATTGACCTGCTGGAACCCTTCGAGCAAGCCGCCGCGAACGAAGAACTGCTATATTACATCTACGATGGACACTGGAACCAGGAAGGACATAACCTGGCCGCTCGTGTGATCGCAGATTTCATCCGCCAACACGAAGACGAATGCCCAGGTGATCTATGACCCAACAACAAACGAAGCAGAAAACCCCGCTCTGGCAGCGCCTGATGCTGATCGTCGTAGGAATTGCGCTGGCGTTTGCCCTGGTCGTCGGGGGGCTGTACGCATTCCCCGGCTTGCTTCCGTATAACCAATCCGCCGCACGGGAAGCGCTCGCCGAGCAGACCATTGACGTAGAATTCTACTATTCCGATGGTGACCTCTTCGCCTGGATGCCCAACCGCGTGCGTCCACCCGAAGAAAACGCCCTGGTCGCCCAATATACCGTCTCCTGGGATTCTGATGGCTTCCGCGTTCCGGCACGGGTCGCGCAAGAATACCCCGTTGCGGCGCTGGGTGATTCCTTCACAGAAGGCCCCAACGTGGAATTTCCCTGGCCGGATGGTGTGGCGGCGGAACTGGGCGTTCCGGTGCGCAACTACGGCTATCGCGCCTATGGCCCGCAGGAAAATGCCGACATCGCGGCGGAATTCCTGCCACGAGAAGAGCGTAGCTGGATTCTCTACGGCCACTTCGGCGGCAACGATATGCTGCAAGCCCAGGTGGATGAAGACGCGCTGGTGCAGGATCGCACGCCGCTGCAATTGATCCCCTTCCTGGCGGGACGCGCTGCCAACGTGGTCGGTTTCCCGTTGACCGACGAAGACGCCGTGTTCGACTATCCCATGCCCGTCATCATCGGTGGCAGCTACTGGGATATGGTCATCCTCAACGATTACATGTGGTGGCAGACCGCGCCGGAAGAGGGCTTTCAGGCTTCCAACTCGTATCGAGTCATCGGCGAGACGCTGGATACTGCCGCTGCCGCCGCACCAGATGCCTGCCGTGCCTTCGTCTTCATCCCGCCGAAAGGGGCGATCTACTTCCCCTACGTGCAATATGGGCAGGATGATGTGCTGGCGATTCGCGACCGGATCATCTTGCTGGAAAATGGCGATATGGAGAAAGAGCGTGCGCCTTACACGATGGCGCAACTGCCACAATTCCTGGAAAACCTGGAAGACCAGCGAGATGCCATGCGCCAACTGGCGGAGGAACGCGACTGGATTTTCATCGACATCTTGGAGCCGATGCAAGAAGCGGCCTTGCAGGAGCAACTGCTCTATTATCGCTACGATACGCACTGGAATCAAGCGGGGCATGATCTGGCGGCGCAGGTCATCGCCGATACGATGCGCCAGTATGAGGATGAATGCCCATTGCAATGACTGCTGCAATGCGAAACAGGCAGAAGAGCGTAGACTCGGCGTCGGTTTGCATGGCCCGCGATGTGCTAGGCTGAAGGCAAAATGAGCCGACAGGGAGTCTGTAGCCAATGCGCAAATTCTCGTTTTTTCTCTCGCTGCTGACGCTGATTGCCGGGTGGGCATTCTTCCAATCTGCCGGGGTCGTCCACGCATGCAGCGGGGGTGCTCCGCTCACATTACAGCAACTGCTGGATCGCTCCGACTATGTGGTGCAGGCCAGCGTAGTCGAGACAGATGAAGCCGGGCAGAACGCCATTCTCCGGGTCGAAAGCTACCTCGCGGGGGGCGTGGGGCCGGAACACATGCTCTTCACGCGCAACCACCCCTTCCGCACCGAGTATTTGCTCTCCGGTCATTCCTTCGGGGGTGACTGCCTCTTCCTCGCGCAGGAGCTTGCGCCGGCAGACCGCTTCTATGCCTTCGTCGAGCGGCAGGAGGACGGCAGCTATTCCGTCATTCAGAATCTGCACGAATTCTACCTGCTTCGCTTCCCCCAGGCGGATTCCCTGGCGACGGTCTATTGGGATCGGAGCAGCGAACCCGGTGTACCGACCCCCGAACCTGGTGTGCCGCAGCGCATCAGCGAAGCGCAATTTCGAGCCATCATCCAGCAAGCCAGCGGAGAAAGCCCTACGCCGCCAGATTCAACTTCGCCCTATCCTCTGAAAGCCCCGCTAGCGGTCACCACGTCTGATGGTACCTACATGCTCCCCGTTGATTGGGGCAATCCGGGGCCGCTGCCGACGGCATGGGACGATCACCCGCTCTACAATTACGGATTCAGCGGCGCGCTGTCGTGTGCAGATGAGGTCGGCGATGTCCAGGTCTCGCCAAATGATCTGATCATGGCGGTCGCATCGGGGGATACCGTATGCTTCAGCGGTGGGGAGCGCGTCGACGGACAGGCGGTTTTGTTCTCCACCACATCCGACGCGGCGGCTGTCTGGAATGGCTGCCAGATCGACATCTACACCCTGGGCTATACCCGCCTGCTGCAAGTCTTGTTCGAATACGAACGGGTGGCTTCTGTGGCGCTCGAAGCGAACGATTGCAGCGCCTTTCAAGCCGCCGCCTGGAGCGCAGACGGACGCCTGTTGGCCTTCACGGATGATCGCGGGGTTATGCTGTGGGATGTCTTCACAGCAGGCAGCCTGCCGGAACTGCTCATCGCCGACGCCACGCTGATGCCGCAGTTCTTCTCGCCACAAGGCCGCTACCTCAATCTGGCCAACGGTGCACAGCGCTCGTACCTGGATCTCGTATCCGGCGAAATGCTCCCCGATGGTCTCTTTTCGGCAGATGAGCGCGTGCTGGCGCGGTTCGCCACCGACAATATACCGTCCGACCTGGGCATCTGTGCGCTCACACCTTACACCTGTGAAGACGCCCTGCCTATGCAGATGCGGCTCGCGCAAGATGCTGATCCGGTGGAGTTCCCCCAGGTAACCGAAATTCAGTGGCAAAACGAGGCGTCCTTCCTGGCGTTGGCCTGTGCCGCAGGCCAGGAATGCGCCCTGTTCCAGTGGATGTCCGTCAATTTCAGCACCTGGGATCCAGAAGCCATTGATGAAGCCGATGCCTTCGATTATGAAGCCAACACGCGGACTCTGGCCTATGTGCGCGATGAGTCAACCCTGGTTGTGCGTGGAGGCGAGTTGACAGCGGACGGGGGCTTCCGCGGAGAGTTCGTCGATGTCGAGTGGCTACCCTCGCTGTTCTACTACTGGGATTGAGGTACTGTGACCGAGGGCGTCGGTCGGCAGGCGGCGCTCAGAGCGTGAAATCGTCCCGGTTGGGTTCGATGTAGGCCGCACCGTCTTTCAACAGTTGCAGGTTACCGCTGCTGGGCAGGCCGACGACGTGCAGCGTCCGCCCCTGCGACAGCGCTGATCTTGCGGCGTACATCGCACCACCGTTGATTTCCGTCTCGACGACGATCACATGCTGGCACAGGCCGCTGATGATGCGGTTGCGCGATACCAGGCGTGGCGGCGAGGCGTCCGCGTCCGGGGCGTTCTCGCCGACCAAGGCCCCACGCTGCATGATCTGCGCGGCGAGCGCCTTGCTCTGACGCGGGTAAATGTTCAGCACGCCGCCACCCAGCACCGCCACTGTGCAGCCATCCACCGCCAGCGCCCCACGATGCGCCGCTTCATCTACGCCCAACGCCATCCCGCTGACGATCACCCAGCCCTGTGCCGCCAGCGATTTGCCCAGGCGGAAGGCCGTTTGTTGGGCTTCGGGTGAGGGGCTGCGCGTGCCCACGATGGCGACCGACTCGCGCCAGGGCTGGGGATAGTTCCCCCCACGTACGAAGAGCGTTGCCGGGTCGTCATCCAGTTCATGCAGCGGGCCAGGAAAACGCGGGTCGTCATGCGGCAGAATCAATACGCCCGCCCGTTGCCACGCTTCGATCTTCCGTGCCGTGTTCGCCAGATCAACGGTGGCGATGGCATCGGCGATCCGGGTACCGATTCCGCGCACCGCTCGTAATTCTTCTGGCGTGGCCTGCAAGATCGCCTCTGTGCTGCCGAAGTGCGCAATCAGGGTGCGCAGCGTCTTGCTGCCGACATGCCGCAGCAGGCTGAGCGCGACCCAGGCGGTATCCAGGGGCAATGGCTCACTCTTCTTCGTAATATTCGATGATCGAGAGCAGCATGGTGTGCACAAAGGTATTCACCTGCCGCAGCAGAGTCGCCCACTCGGTTGTGCTGCGCGGCTGCGACAATTCCGACCAGGTGAGGATGGAGTTCACCACAAAATCGCTGAAGTAGAACAGGCCGCGTGTGGCCTGCGGCAGCGTCAGCCCATCGTCGCTGAGCTGCTTGGCGTAGCGCTGCCCCATTTCAATCGCCTCTGCCAGCCGTACATCAGGGGCACCTTCTGCCAGGTAGCGGCGGATGGCGTCCAGCACCGCGCGGCCTTCTTCACGCATGGCCGCGTGCGTCTCTTCGCTCATCGCCTGATACCAGGGCGCATCCTCCAGCTTGTCTTCGTTGACCTGCATCCGTGTGCTGCCCAGGGCATTCTGGATGATGACTTGCACCTCAATGGGTTGCCATTCCCCCTGGGATTGGGCATAGCGCTGCAAGTCCACTTTGTTGAAACGGCGATGTCCACCGGGGGTACGCCGCGAGGGAAGCTCCCCGCGATCCGCCCAATTGCGCACCGTTGCCGGGTGCACGCCCAATATTTCTGCTGCTTTGCGCAGGCTGACCCATTCGTTATTGCTCATGATGTCGGGATGTCCGCTGTGTATTCTGCACATGATGGTTGTGCCCGTATTATACACAAAAGTTCGCGCCCCTACCGCGCCCCGGAATCAAAAAATCCCGGTTTCGAACCGGGATTCGGGGTACATGCGCGTGTGCGCTCATTCCGGACGGCTGGTGAGCGTCATTTCCAAGTCCACGCTCTGACCATCGCGGTAGATCGTCAGCGTCACGGTGTCGCCGGGGCGCGTGTTGATGCCCAGGTAGCCGATCAATTCGTCGAAGTTGGCGATGGGCGTGCCGTCAATCGCGGTGATGATGTCCAGCGACTCTTCTGTGGCCGGACGCAGGCCAGCTTCCGCAGCCGGGGTATCCGAGAAGACATCCTGCACCGGAACGCCGCGCAGGTTGTTCGGCAGGTTGTACTCCGCGATGATATCCAGGTTGATGCCGAACTGCGGCGACGTAATGCCCATGAAGCTGTAATCCACGCTGCCCGACTCGATCAATTCGTTCATCACGCGGATGACCAGGTTGCTGGGAATGGCGAAACCGACGCCGGAATTGCTGCGCGTCTGGCTGTTGATCTGCGCGTTGACGCCGATGACTTGCCCGCTCAGGTTCAGCAGTGGGCCGCCGCTGTTGCCGGGGTTGATGGCCGCGTCCGTCTGGATCACGCCACCGATCGAGAACTGCGGCGTCAGGCTGCCGATGCTGCGGTTCAAGGCGCTGATGATGCCGCTGGTCAACGTCCAGTCATTCTGGAAGGGATTACCCAGCGCCAGCACCGTCTGCCCCACCATCAACTCGTCGCTATCGGCAAAGCTGACCGGGATGAGGCGTTCCTGCGGCACATCAATCTGGATCACGGCGAGATCGCTATCCGGGTCAATCCCGATGACATCAGCCTCGGCGATGGTGCCGTCGAACATGCTCACTTCGATGCGGTCAGCGCTGGCGATCACGTGGAAGTTGGTCACGATGTGCCCCTGCATATCGACGACGAAGCCGGAGCCGCTGCTGAAGGGCAGGAAGACCTGCTCCCCGTCATCCGTGTTGTTCTCCTGGGCGACGGTGATGGCGACTACCGACGGGCTGACCGTCTCGTAAATCTGTCCGAAGACGCCTTCCCGCTGCGCGAGCAGATTGCTCTCGTCAATTTCCAGGTCACTCACCTGATTCAGCGAGGAGGCTTCATCGCTGGCGGCGGTTGGTTCACCTGTGAGTTCCGGCACGAATACCAGCGCCATCACGAAGCCCAACACGATGAAGAGTACGGCGCTGACAATCACAGGCAGGTTGCTGATGAACTTTCTCATGGTTGTTTCCCCACTGTTGCTCGATCTTTTCCACAGTATAGGGTACGGTGTGGACATAAGGAAATGCTATCGGAAAAGTAAACCGTGTGTAAAATGGGGGCGGATACTAAACCAACGCTCATAGGGAAGACGAATGGTACAACATCTGTGGCACAATCTATCCCCTGGCCCGAACCCGCCAGAAATCGTCTATGCCGTCATCGAAGTGCCGAAAGGCAGCCGCAACAAGTATGAGTACAGCAAGAAGGCCGGTGTCATCAAGCTGGATCGCGTGCTGTATAGTCCGCTGCACTATCCGGGGGATTACGGGTTCATCCCGCAGAGCTTCGCCGAAGATGGCGACCCCATGGATGTGTTGGTGATGATGAACGAGTCGACGTTCCCCGGCTGCGTCGTAGAAGCGCGTACTCTGGGCATGTTGAAGATGATCGACAAGGGCGAGCCGGACTACAAAGTGCTGGCTGTTCCCTCCACCGATCCCTTCTTTCAGCAGTACGAGACCTTCGAGGATATTCCCCGGCACTACCTGGAAGAAGTCAAGCATTTCTTCATGACCTACAAGCAGCTTGAAGGCGCGACGGTCGAGAATCAGGGGTGGGTCAACACGCCGGAGACTCGGGATGCGGTCGTACGCGCCCTACGCTTTTACCGGGAAGCCTTCCCGCCGCACGGCTCGGACGTATAAGCCAGCTCGCGTCGGACACCGCGTTCACTTCGCGCAAATCTCACACACTTCGCAGGGGCATGTCGTGACGTGCCTCTTTTTCGTTTGTCGTTCTTTGCGAGGCCACAGCCGAAAGCGCATATCCCCCCTATCTCATTCGCTTTCTTTTTGCTATATTTCTCTGCCGAATTGGTAGCGAACCAATCTGACTCCCACACGCCCCGACTCTGGCGGGTGTTGCTGCGCAGTGCGCAGTTCCAGCCGGGGAACGACGGACGTGCGAGACCGTAAACACCAAAAGAACAGGAGAATATGCAATGCCTTCATCCGTCAAAATGCGGACTCTGTTGGAGACGGGTGTTCACTTCGGACACCGTACGAACAAGTGGAACCCCAAAATGGACGAGTTCATCTTCACGTCCCGCAACGGAATCCACATCATCGACTTGCAGCAGACGCTCGTCAACCTCAACGAATACTTCGACATGGTGCGCGATCTGATCGCGGACGGCGGAACGGTGCTGTTCGTCGGCACCAAGCGCCAGGCTGCTGAGACGATCCAGCGCGAAGCCCAACGCTGCGGCATGCCCTACGTGAATACGCGCTGGCTGGGCGGCACCATGACCAACTGGAGCACCATCCGCAGCCGCATCGACACGCTGAAGAAACTCACGAAGATGCGCGAAGAAGAAGATTATGGCGGCCTGACCAAGAAAGAGATCTTGATGCAGGAGCGCGAGCTGGAGAAGCTGGAGCTGCGCCTGGGGGGCCTGCGCGAAATGAAGCGCCTGCCCGACCTGCTCATCGTGGTTGATCCAACCCGCGAAGATACCGCCGTGATGGAAGCGAATAAGCTGCAAATCCCGGTGCTGGCGCTGGCCGATACGGACTCCGACCCGGATGTGATCGACTACATCATCCCCGGCAACGATGACGCCATGCGCTCAATCCGGCTGGTGGTCGGTGCGCTGGCAGAAGCCGTGCTCGAAGGCAAGGCCATCCGCAAGGGCGGTGCCATCGACGAGGTGGACGAAGTGGAAGACGACAGCTACGACAGCGGCCACGAATTCGGCGAAGATGCCAGCGACGACGAACTGCTCGGCGAATCGACGCGGGCAGCATTGCAGAAGCTGCGCACCAGCACGCTCGACCTCGACGATGAGGACGAGGACGACGAGGAGTAAGCACAACCAGGGCGCATCAGCAGATGTGCCCTTTTCATGAGCGCCTTTTTTGGTATACAGAGGGCGCACACCGTCACCTGGACGACGACAACCATTCAGCAATCGATACAACAAAGGACGAGGGAACAACAATGGCGGGGAAGATCTCGGCAGCGATGGTGAAGGAACTGCGCGACAAGACGGGCGCGGGTCCGCTCGACAGCAAGAAAGCCCTGGAAGCCAACGACGGCGACATGGAAAAAGCCGTAGAATGGCTGCGCGAGAAGGGGCTGGGCAAGGCGATCAAGAAGCTCGGCAAAGGCCGCACCATGAACGAAGGTCTGGTAGAAATGTACCAGCACTTCGACAAGAGCATGGCGGTCATCGTGGAAGTCAACTGCGAGACGGACTTCGTCAGCCGCAATGAGAAGTTCCAGACCTTCGCACGCGACATTGCCCTGCACATCAGCAGCATGGCACCCCAATACGTGAACCGCGAAGAAGTGCCGGAAGATGTCATCAATGCCGTCGAAGAAGCCCAGCGGGAAGCCTGGTACCGCGATCACGTCCTCCTGGATCAGGAGTTCATCAAGGACGACAGCAAGACCATCGACCAGTTGGTCAAGGAAGCCGTCGCCGAATTGGGTGAGAGCATCCAGATCAGCCGCTTCGCACGCTTCGTCGTTGGCGAGAGCGGGGATGATGAAGAGGGCGATGAGGAATAAGCCAACCAACTCATCACCACCAACGAAACAGGCTAGAATCGTATTCTGGGGGATTAGCATTTGCTAGTCCCTTTTTTGTGAGTAGTGCCTGGCTGCTGCTGCGCAAGCAAACCAGCGCAGCGGCCAAATGGCAAGGGTTTAGCAAGTGGTTCTGTACTATCCTGTACGATAGATGAGCGTATGTTGGGCATAATTGGACGGTTGATGATGGTCGGTTGGTTTGGGGGGGCGCTGATCCTCCTGAGCGCAGTCGCCCTGGGGCAGCGAACCCCGGCGAGTGTGTTGATGAGCTGGGCAGATGGCGCGCGCGGCGGGGGCGAATTGGCATCCTTGCTTGACCTGCGCGGCGGGCAATCTGCGCCGTTTCTGCTTCCCCTGAACCTGCCTCTGGCGCAGCAGATGAACCTCGCCAACTGCGGCGCGAGCTACCACATTTTGCAGCCGGGTTCCGCCAGCGAGTCCTTCTTCGCCTGGGTGCTGGCGGGCGGGGAGCGGCTGACACGGGCCACCTACCCGGCCCATATCGCGGATAGCACGGTGCGCATCGGGCGCAGAACGACTTCACCGGATGGGCGCTGGCTCTTCCTGCCCTATGATCGACTGGCATTGGTGATTGAGCGCGAGACGGGCGAAACCCACACGCTTTTCGTGGCGCAAGAACCTGCCAGCGCAGGGCAGCCCGGCTATTGGTCGCCGGATAGCCGCTGGCTGCTCTGGCCGTATGAGGTATCCGGTGGGCGCGTCCTCTGGCAGCGCTTCGATGCGGCATCGCGGGAAGTGATGACCATCGAAACACCTGGGCAAGCCACCTTCATCGACGATGTGCGCTATGGTCTCTGGTCGCCGGATAGCCGCCACTTCGCGACGATCCACCGCTACGAAGACCCGAAGGGTGCGCCACGCGCCGACCTGCTGCTGCTGACCCCGACCACGATTGACATTCGACGCTTTTCATTCCACGCACTCGCCAACGAGATGATCTGGTCGCCAGATAGCGAAGAACTCTTGCTCTTCGCCAGTGACGCCTCGGACACTGGTGCACGACGCCTGCTCCCTTCGCTGCTGGACGTGCGAAGCGGGCACATGCACACCCTGGTTGATGCCGGGTATCCTGCCCCATCGCTGCGGCAACCCTTCGCCTACGCACCCACCTGGTCACCGGATGGCCAGCAGTTCGCGCTCTTCACCAGCGATGAACCATCGCAGAGCGCCGTCATCACCCTGCGCATCCTCAACCGCGATGGCAGCGCAGCGTGGTCGAGTCCGCTGCCGACGCGCACGCGCACCCCGCCAGATGTGCAGTTCTGGTCGATGGACGGCAGGCAGTACGCCCTTCACGACCGCGCACGCGGCGTGTTGATGCGCTACGACCTCAACAGCGGGACACTCGTAGAATTTGGCGGCGGAATGCAGCGAATCATCGCTGTATTGCAAGACCAGGATGCCCTGATCTTGATCGAAGCTACGCGACCAGGACGCAGCATTCAACGGTTGCCCTGGGCCAGCGATACCGTAGAACCCATTCGCCGGACGGACGGCACGCAAACCATATTTTCACTGTGTGAAGCAGGGGCCTGACCCCAAAGGAGTGACGTTTCAATGGAAAATCATAAGCAAAAAACCCCCTATAAGCGCGTCCTGCTGAAGCTCAGCGGAGAGGCGCTGCGCGGAACAGGTGATGTCCCTATCGGCATCGACTCGATGGATTACATCGCGGCGCGTGTGCGTGAACTCTATGACCTGGGACTGCAAATCGTCATCGTGACGGGCGCAGGCAACATCTGGCGTGGCGAAGTCGGCACGGCACGCGGCATGGATCGCACCACTGCCGACCACATGGGCATGATTGGCACGGTCATGAACGGGCTGGCGCTGCGCGACGCCCTCGAACGGCACGGCATGGAAGCCCGCGTGCAGACCGCGATCCAGATGAACCAGGTCGCCGAGCCGTACATCCGCCTTCGTGCCCTGCGCCACATGGAAAAAGGCCGCGTCGTCGTGCTGACGGGCGGCACAGGCAACCCCTACTTCACAACCGACTCTGCCGCCGCGCTGCGTGCGAGCGAATTGGATGTCGATATCGTCATCAAGGCGACCCAGGTCGATGGCGTCTACAGCGCCGACCCCAAGAAAGACCCGGATGCCATCCGCTTCTCGGAACTGACCTACACTGATGTGCTGACCAAACGCCTGAAGGTCATGGATATGACGGCCTTCACGCTCTGCCAGGAGAACAACATGCCGATCCTCGTGGTGAACTTCTGGAATGAAGGCGATTTGCTGCGGGCAGTGATGGGCGATCACGGCGTAGGCACCATTGTCCGCGCGATGGAAACCGCCTGATGCAGGCTGCTGCGTTCAGCCTTCTCACTCCGCTGCGGTGGTATCGCCCCGCCGCAGCGGCCTGCCTTCAGCGTGCAATTCATAGCGAGGCGCATCCAGGTGAATGAATGGGATGATCTCCAGCGAGATCGCATGCTGCCCCTGTGGGGCAAGGCTTTCGTCCACTTCCGCGATGCGGTAGCCTACTATCACGGCTTCTTCGCCGCCGCCGTCAAATAGGGTCAGCACCACCCTCACCTGGTCAACTGCCGAGACCGTCGTGTTTTGCACGGTGGCTTGCACCGAAAAGCGACCCTCCGGCGTGAGGCGTCCGCTGTGCTCGCGCACATCCAGGAGCAGAAACTGTCCTGAATTGGCCTGCCCTGCGGTGATCGTCGCCGCGAGTGGCGCTTCGAGCATCTGCTCTTCCAACTGAAGCCGATAGGGAGCAAAACCATCGGGCGGCAGTATCCGCTGTGCCAGCCCCACCCGTAGGCCTTCTTCTGCTGTGCTTTCGAAGAGGATCGAGAGATTACGAAGCGAGTCCTGCGTCTTGTTCCAGATGCGCCCCAGGCACGTTTGCCCCGCTGGGCTGTTATAGCATGTGGGGGATTCGATCTCGACGGAGCCTATTGGTACCGAACTTGGGGGAGCAGCAGGGGTGATCGGTGGCGGGTTCACGAAGACGCGCGGCGTGAACTGGAAATTGCGAGCCAGCGGCGTGTGAATGTCCGCGACTTCCGCGAAAGGTACAGCAACCAGCGTTGTCTGGGGTTCAGAAGTGGGAGATGGTGGGGGTGTCCGCAAGGAAAGGGTGGCACAGCCCGCCAGCACAAGCAGGATGGCACAGAAGAAGAGCAGCAACCAACTGGGTTGCAGAGCGGAGAGCATGAGTGCCTCAAAGTTTCGCTGATTGAGATGAACGTCCACAGTATACCGCGAAATGGCGGGTTCTGAAACAAATTGTGAAAAACTGCCCTCGTAGCAGCGGATTGTGGGATCGTAAAGTCAATGTGGCACACAATACACAGACCTTGTTGGCGAATCGGTGTAGGGGCGATCCCTGCGTGGTCGCCCTGGGAGCGCACACAGGCGCTCCCCTACAAGAACGCATGGATTCGTGGATTCGCCAACAGCATCTACCCTGCCAGCCATGCATGAATATGAAACGGAGGACGACATGGAAGCCAATCTAACGAACGAAAATCGTCAACGCGCTGCGGAAATCGGCGAACAATTGCGAGCGCGCGGCCTGACAATTGCCGCAGCCGAGTCTTGCACGGGCGGGCTACTGCTGAGCACCCTCACCGACAACGAGGGCAGTTCGGCCTACGTGCTGGGCGGGATGATGACCTACAGCAACGAGGCCAAAATGGCGTTCGTGGGCGTGCGTGAAGAGACGTTACTCGCACAGGGTGCCGTCAGCGAAGCCGTCGCAGCGCAGATGGCGCGTGGCGTTCGCAGTCAGTTTGGGGCGGATTTCGGCATCGGCATCACGGGAATCGCAGGCCCCGGCGGCGGCACACCCGAAAAACCTGTCGGCCTGGTGTACATCGCCCTGGCAAGCGCCGATGGTGTGCGGGTCACGCGCAGCGTCTGGGAGGCTGACCGCGTCGGCAACAAGCTGCTCAGCGTGCGCGAAGCCCTGGCAATGCTCAACGAGGCGCTGTAACGTGAGATCCCCAGCCGCACCAGGAAAGAGCGCTGACCGAAGAGGCTACACGTAGCTCTCGCCCCCGTCCACGTTGATGGCCTGCCCGGTGATGAAGCGTGCTGCATCGCTGCAGAGGAAGAGCACCACAGCGGCGACTTCCTCCGGCGTACCCGGGCGCTGTATGGCGTTGGCCAGGGGTGAGGGCAGCGGCATATCCGGCTCTGCGATGTTGCCGGGGCAGACGGCATTCACGCGCACGCCCTGCGCCGCCAGTTCGCGTGCTGCCTGCTTCGTCATGCCGATGACGCTGGATTTGCCGCTGACGTAGCCGATGCCCTGCGCGATGGGCTGGGGATGTCCGGCGGTGCTGGCGAGGTTGACGATCACGCCGCCGCCTTCATCAGCCATGACGCGGCTCATCAATTGCAGGGCGAAGAATGTCCCCGTGACGTTCACTTCGATCTGACGCCGCCAGTCCCACTCATCAATGGTTGCGAGTGGTTCGGCCTTGTAGATGCCGACGGCGTTCACCAGGATGTCGATTTTGCCGAAGGCGTCGCGCGCCCGTTCGATCAAGGCAGAAACCTGGAAGCGGTTGCTCACATCACCCTGAAAGCCGACAACCTGCCCCCCTGCGGCCCGCAGTTCCTCCGCCAGGGTCTCCACGCGGTCAGGGTTTAAGTCATTCAACGCAACGGAAGCCCCCGCCTCTACGAGCGCTTCCGCAACGGCCTTGCCGATCCCCGCCCCGGCTCCGGTGACGATGGCGGCTTTTCCTGTGAAATCTACGACGAAGTCTGACATTGTTGTTGTAACCAGTGTGAGATGCTGGCCTGCGCCCCCCGGTGGAAGGTCGTGCCATTGGTGTACATCAGGCGGCGATCAGTATTGGTCGCCACAAAGAACGAGGGACGGTACTTGTACTTCGCGGCATGGGCTTCGGCGGCACCCTGGGCATAGATCTGCCAGGCGTTCCAGTCATTCTTGCTGACGACGATGTGCAGCGGAATGTCCAGCGCCATCACGGCGGTCTCGTCCAGCATGTTGCCCGCGAGGATCGCGCCGCGCGGCTTCTGAAGCTTCTTGAAATGGCGATAGGCCTCGCCCAGCAGCAGCGTCCCCTCGTTCTGCGCCAGGATGAAGCTCATGTTGGCGTTGATTCCCGGCTGTGAGAGCGCCGCTTCGTAGGCGTTGAGTGTATCGGTCGTGATGGAGCCACCACCGCCGCCGCCGCTGCCCCCTGTCCCGCGCTTATCCCAGCGGAAGACGGCAATCCCCAGCCCGGTACCCATCCGCACGTAATGCTCGTAGCCCTTGCGTGAATTGCACGTTGCGTGCTGAATGATGAAGATGAGCGGGTAGCCGCCGGGTGGCTGCGGCTGGATAGGGTAATCCATCTGTCCGGCCAACCGGACATTATCGCCTGCAAAGGCGATCATCTGACTGGTGCTGACTGAATCAAGATGCTCGTCTATGTGCCTGGATGCCATTCAATGACTCCCTGATTGTTGCTTTCTTGCCTTCCGTCTGTGCGTGTGTCCATTCGCCCGGGTGCGTCGTTGGTGGCTGGGTGTCGAGCGCCTGGCAAATCAATATTCACAATTCAGCAGCATTTAAGTATAGAGGAATATGCCTGCTCCATGATCGCAGCATTAAGCGTGCTGCTAAGTGTAGCGCAGAACGTTTGCGGTGTAAATTATCCTCGCGCTTTTATGGCGGAACGTCACCCCTTTAGTGCTTCATCCGGCAAGTATGCAGAAAACACTTCGCACCCGATCTTCCGGCCAGTCGGTGCAAGTCCCCTCTACGAAGTGGAGGGGATTTCGGGGAGGATTTCGGAACGTTTTCCGGACAGCGCATTTAGTTTGTGTTTCGTATCCAAAAATCCAGAATTGCGTTAAAATTGTGCAAAGTCAGTATAGGACATCGTACAAGGGGATGGAGTGGGATGATGGCAGACGAAAATTCCGGGCAGCCGCCGCAATCGCCAGGGGCAGAAAAGCCGCCACATGATGACGGAGGTGGCGAGCAGCAACCAAAGGACA
Organism: uncultured Anaerolineaceae bacterium; assembly: GCA_964549915.1. Classification (GTDB taxonomy): domain Bacteria; phylum Chloroflexota; class Anaerolineae; order Aggregatilineales; family Phototrophicaceae; genus JAUZRW01. Next base: position 39,659 of record CAZJWX010000030.1, read on the forward strand.
AGAAGCCAGAAGAAGCCAGACGATACATCTTGATCACGCAGTGTTTGCAGAACGGCTTTTTCTTATCCGAGGATAGCCGCCTCTGCTTGCCAGAAGACGAAGTGTATCGCATGTTGATCGGCCTACAACGCACGGAGAACGCTTCACCATACGAGAACAAAACACCCCGCAATTCTGACGAGGCTGCGACCGCCGATGATACACGCGGCAATCGGCACAAATTGCATCCAGACTACAAAAAAGGCCCTTTGTTCCAGTTTCTGAAGACCGTCATCGAGAAAGAGCGGCGGAATGAAGTCCTGCATGTCATCCACATCAAGGATTGGCATGAGCTATCCCAGCGCTACGATGATGAACGTCGCCTCTATGGACGACACTGCGAAGCTTTCACATGGGAAGCCGAACCGCTTGACGGTTACAAAACGTACCTTGCTCCCTGGCGCGGCGAAGCGATGACACAACCCAAGCCAGATCAACCACAACGCAGGCTCAGCGGGTATCTCGATCCACGTCGCCCCAATGTGCGTTTCTACGAAGTCCTCTCCGATAGCGTCTACGATTTCAAACGTTCGGAGACCATCGAACATGCACGGCAAATTCAGGAAAAACTCGACCGCGAGGATCAGCTCGTTTCCACCTCGCACTTGAGCCTGCTCATGAACCATCTGCTGCAACCCACAGATGAAGAAGCGAAGGAAGGAATCACCCAGGTGCGGACGTACGTTGTCGTCATCGGCGTATACACCGACATCAAGGTGAAGACGCTGCTAATGGGGCTGCGTTCCCGCTATGACATCGACAATTTGATCGTCTCCGACGCGCTGACGGGAGCACCAAGCCTCACGCGTAATCTTGAGGCACTCGATTTCTTCGACAAAGTGCTGAATGTGGAGATCATCACGAACCTCAATTCGATTGTCAGTGTTCTGGATCGTGAGAAGCCAGGGACGGAAGAGCCACCGATCTCTTCCGAACTCTTCGATGATAGTCGCAAATGGCACAATTACCGGAATTACTTCGTGAATCAGCAGACGGTGCTCGCGTACCAGGATGAACAACTGACGCGCTACCTGCGCCTGACGACAGAGCGAAGCCTGCGCCTCTATAACCAGATGAGCGAAACCAATCGCTTTCTCCAGCGTGTAGGGCGCTTGTCCCTGTTGATTCTGCTCATCCTGAGCGTGCTCTACGCGGCTGGATTCGCGATCTCCGTAGAAGCGCTAATCGTGACGGGGATCGCTTCAGTAGGGAGCATTCTCTCGAATTTGTTCATCATCCCGCAAGAGCGCACGCAACGAAACCTGCTGCAACTGGTGCGGCTGCGCAATTACCTGGAATCGTACAGCATCACCTCCGCGCTGCTGCGGCATCACCTGACGACACCCGAAAAGCTGGACAAGCACGATAATCAGGAGCTTCGCGAACAAATGGACTTGATCGCCCAGGCAGCGCAAGCCATTGGGCAGAACTTCGAAGACCTGGTGACAATCTACGAGCCATCGCGTGATGCCTCGGATGAAGGTCCGGTGCCACCGCCGCAAACGAACGGTTCAGGACAGGGCTGACGAGCCGCCACCACTTGACACCATAGAACAAAGAGTCTATACCTGAAAGAAATCGACTCAAATAGCGTGCGGGATGGGGCAATGTCCCTGGAATTCAATCAAGTGGTGGAGCAAGTCTACAAAATGGGTGCGATGCTGGAGAAGCTCGATTTCGACCTCTCCAGCAGCCTTGATCTGGCGCGGGAGCGTTTCGCAGCGGCGTCCGACCTGGACGCCGTACGCGAGCGCATCGAATGGGTGCAGAGCAGCGACATCAGCGGGTATCGCGGCGCAGCGCCCCTGGGACTGCCCAATGCCGAACCGATCAATGCCATCGTGCCGGAACCCCCCAGGCCGGAACTGGCGACGATCCTCGCGGCGGATGGCAGCCAGGTCTACCCGGATGAACTGGCACCGGTGCATTACTACCTGATCAACATCGGGCTGATCATCTTTCATCATGGGCAGGATGTGACGCCGGAGCCGCTCACCTACCCCGACCTGCGCTACCACAAAGATCACGTCCATGACCGCTACGGGCGCTTGATCCGCAACAGTACGGTGGACGACCGGCGCACGGTGCAGGAGATGCGCACCCTGGCGGAACATGCCTGGATGCGGCGCAAATACGAGATGCCGCTGGTGGCGCTCTACGACAACCGCCTGATGTACCTTCCCGGCGGGGACGACGCCCGCGAAGCCCGCGACTTGATGGGCGAATACATCGGCGCAATGGTGCACCTGCACGATTCCGGCGCGATATTGGGCGGGTACATCGACCACCCCTTCCGCAGCAAGCGCTTCATGCAACTGCTCTACCTGATGAGCCTGGAAAGCCGCGACGACCTGAAGATCCATCAGGCGGCGCTTTCCCGTGCGGGCGACCTGGAAGGGCTGCGCGATCAACTCTTCTTCCAGGCGGTGCTGCGCAATGGTGAACGCTCGGCGCTTATGGTGCAGTCATCCCCGCAGAATAAGGAGTTCAAAGATCGCGGTGAGAATTACGAAATCGCTTTCTTCTACCTCAAAGTCTACAATCAGTACCAGTCCAAGGTAGTGCGTGTGGACGTGCCCGTCTGGGTAGCACGCGATCCAGAGAAGGTGAATGCGCTGCATTCGCTGCTGCTGGCGCAGTGCCAGCTACAGGGGCGCAATCCCTACCCCTATGTGCTGACCCGTGCAGATGAGTTGGCCTGGGTCGGCGGCAAAGATCGCGCCAAGCTGCAAGAACTGGTCAATGCGCAGGTGCGGCGTGTACGGCAGGAACTGGCGAACCAGACGCTGCCACCCAAGACGCGCGGCAAAGAGATGGCGCGCAGCGAAAAGCGCTACCACTTCATGAAGGGAGAGATCGAACTCGATGAGCGTTAACTTACGAGTGGGACGGGTGCTCCGTGCCAGCACACGCGGCTTCGACTGTGGCACGCACAGCCGCGAATTGGGGCCGCAGCACGATTTCGGTGCCTTCGTCAAAGTGCCGATCAGCAATACCAGCGAAGCCGAGGGCAACGTGCACGCCGTCGGCTTGATTTACAAGGTCGAAATCAAGGATGACCAGCTCATCAGCGAATTGGTGCTGGGGGATCAAGTCTCAGAGCAGATCATCCGCGACCAGCGCGAGAATCGCATGATCCCGGTCGAAGTGAAGATTGTCAACGTGGGCTACATGCTGGGCACAACGATGATCCACAGCCTGCCACCGCGCCCGCCGATGAGCCTCGCAGATGTCGAATTGATGTCGCAGGAAGAAGTCTACTATTTCACGCAGCGGGCGGATTTCTTCCGGCTGGTGCTGGGCGCGTCGGAAGTCCCCAGCGATGATCTGCTGGCGGCCTGCGTCAACTATGCCGCGCTGGAAGCCTACCCGGAAGCCGAGCGTTATGCCTTTCGGGTGAAATGTGGGCAGCAATTGGCGCGGGACATCCCCAACGATCTCAAGCGCCTGAACCACGTGCTCTACCTGATGCGTCCGTGATACGGAAGAAGTGATTTCCCGATGACAATGCGCGATGGCGTCTGCCCCGAATGCGGCGGACGCGAGATTTACCAGCGTTCCGGCTGGTTCAACAACATCATCACCATGTTCCTGCCGCCGAAGACCCGCGTCCTGGTCTGTGGCAAATGCGGCTACATCTCCGAGTACATTGAAGGCAGCCACCTGGCTCACGTCCGCAAAAATTGGGAACGATACGAGCCAGGTGTGAAGCGCAAGAATGAGGAGATTTGAAGCGCATCCGCATGTAGGGACATGCTATATCACCGCCTACAAATACGTCATTCCACACTTCGGAGTATCCATCACAGATGACCTTGTTGCACTTCAATGCCGAAATCTCGCAGGGGTGCTACAATAGGGGCATTGATTGCCGAGATCACGAGCGGGAGTGACGAGATGCCCCGATGGAATTCTTTTGAACAATTCCTGGACGAAGCCCACCAACTGAGCAACGATGTGAGTAAGAAGCAGTTGGTCAACGAATTGCTGCGCGAGCGCCCCCATTGGCCCTGGGTGGAAGATGATTACGCGACCTTCATCTACGTGGAACCAGGAGCCGAGCGCGTGGCGGTTAATTTGGACATCATCGAACAAGACCCGCCCTTTTTGCCCATGCAGAACTTGCCGGGAACGACGCTCTGGTATGTGACCGAACGCTTCTCCCCGGATGACCTGCTCGATTACCTGATGGTCGTCAACGATCCCATGACGTCGCTGCGTAACGACCCCAACCTTGTGCAGCGCATCAGCCGCTACTGGCACGCCGATGAGCTGAATCCCAACCGGGTGCGCAGCGGACAGACGGAGACCAGCGTGCTGCGCATGCCCCAGGCGCGTCCCTTCCCCAACTGGGAGACCATGCGCGAGGTGCCGCGCGGCACGGTGCGCGAACACGATTTCAGCAGCGTGCAGATGGGCTTCACCGAACGTCGCCTGTGGGTCTACACCCCACCCGGATACGAAGAAGAACGCCATCGCGAGTATCCGCTGCTGGTGCTGCTGGATGGGCAGTGGATGGTCGGCCCGCTGCAAGTCCCCGCGATTGCCGATACGCTCATCAAGCACGGGCGCATGGAACCCGCCATCATCGCGATGAAGCAAAGCGCAGGGCAGGCCGCTCGCCTACGCGATTACGTCAGCAACGACAAGCACTACGCCGCCATCCTGACCGAACTCGTCCCCTTGATGCAGAACGAATACCGCATTGACGCGACCAACCTCGGCCTCGGTGGAGCAGGCGTCGGCGCGATTGCCGCTGCCCACGCCTCCCTGAAGAATCCCGCCGTGTTCAGCCACTTGATTATGATGTCCCCGCCGCTGGGCAAGGGACAGATGCAGGCCAAGCTGGTGGAATACGCAGACCGCTTCAAAAACGCCCCGGTACTGCCGCACCGCATCTTCCAATCCGTCGGGCGCTACGAACTGGCGAATCGCTTCTACAAGCCGGGGCTGGCGCTGGCAGGGATTTTGCAGCGGCGCGAAGCTGAACGCGGCGACATCAACCATGTTTTCGTCGAATTGGGCAGCGGGCATGGACTCCCGGCCTTCCGCAGCATTCTGCCAGAAGCACTGGCGCACATCTTCCCTGGTGAGGCGCACGACCCGGTGGGGTGATCCACGCTTCGGGCACGGGTGCCACGCAAAAATTGCAACGGCGCAGCCAGGAGCGCCGCATGGTCGGTTCCGGCGGAAACGCTGCGCCCGGTGTTTGCCTTCATCAGCCCTCGATGGGCGCGGGGTCGTCGCCCTGGCCAGCCTGCGCTTCGGCAGCTTCCGGCGGAGCAACTTTGCGGTGAGTGGCGTCGGATTGTGGCGGAGCATCCAGGTCAGCAGTACCGCCACGAACAGCGGTGCCAGGAGCGCATACGAGCGCTCCTGCGAATACCCTAGAAGGGGATGTCATCCATATCCTGCGGAGGTGACGAGAAGCTGTTGTCGTAGTTGTCCGAGCGTCCGCCGCCATTGCCGCTACCGCTGAGGAAGCGCACATCCCGCGCCCGCAAATCCAGCGAGGCGCGCGGCTGACCATCATTGCCCATGAAAGCGTTGGCCTCCACCGTACCGACGACCATCACCTGCCGTCCCTTGCTCAAATACTGCGCGACAACTTCCGCCTGCCGCCCGTACACCGCGACACGATACCATGTCGTCTTCTCGCGGCGCTCGTTGGTCTGCTTGTCCGTCCAGCTTTCATTGACTGCGACATTGAAATTCGTCACAGGAGTTCCACTCGGCAGATAGCGCGTCTCCGGGTCTGATCCCAGGTTGCCCACAATGATCGTCTGATGATAGGTCATTTCCGTCTCTCCCGTTTTCTCGTGAAAAGCAGCACGCAATGGGGGCATGTGCTGTGAATTGAACGAAACTCATGCTATCACATTTCGCGGGGATGTGCCGCCACGCGCCCACTTTGGAACATTTATTCTATCACGAACCCCGCAAAAAAGCCATTGTCTGCCTGGGTGATCGCTTCAAAGTGCTTTGCACCACAAAGTCACAAAGAACACCAAGCAAAGGCCAGAATCACGCCCCGCTGCGCAAGTTCCCCCGGCTATTCTGCCCCTTCTCTACACCCTGCACGGCTTGAGGCGAACACCCTGCTTGGGTGTGACAGCCCACTTTCAGGGTGCAGCACGCACGCTCTCGACGACGCCCTGGGCCAGAGCGCGATTGCCGTTGACGTTGACCACCAGGATATTCTCGTCCCAGTCGAAGTAATAGGCTTCGCCCGTTGCGCCGGGGAAGGAAATACGGAAGCGCCATCCCGCCAAGCCGCTGTCCGTCGTGTAGGATGCGACAGGTTCCAACACCTGCATGCGCCCGTCGCTCTCTTCGATGTCCTGCGCAGTGCGGCGTGCCAATTCCTCAGCATCAGCGGCGGTTCCCGGCGGCAACACGCCCCAACTGACTTCGACGACATCTGTAGGCCAGCCCAACGCGCTCGGATAGGTATTGGCGAAGGAGAGCGTGCCCACAGTGCCCCCCGGCGGCGCACTATCATTGAGGATGATGGGCCAATTCTCCGGGTAATCGAAAGCGAAGCCATAGGTCGAATTGCGGTAAGTCGTGCTGGAAGCCGCCTGCGTTGTAGCGACGCTGACATCCGGCAGCGCGTCGCACTCGCCAATGATTCGCCCGTCGTTCAGGCTCGCCCACACCGGGAAAGGCACCTGTTCCCCGGCATAGATGCGGACTTTACCGATGATGCGTCCATCCACACGGTAGGCGAAATGCGGCGGCAGTTCCACCGCGAAGGTCGTCCCGGCCTGATCAACGCGGGTTTCGAAGGAACTGGCTCCAATGTAGTAACACTCGTAATCCGGTGCACGCGAATTGTCAAATTCGACGTAGCGCAGCACGTCCTCGCAGTTCCCCTCAAGCTGCCCGCTGACCGCCTGCACCCAGCCGCGCCGCCCGTCCGGTAAGGCAATCTGGTAGTAGAAATCGTTGATCCGCGTCACCGGGTAGCGCTGCTCGCTGACGACGGTTTCAATCTGCGTCAGGAAGGTTTGTGTCTCGTAAATCGGCGGCGCGCCCGTTGTGAAGTACTGGCAAGCGGAAGTTTGCGAGGTGGCAGTCTGCGCGGGCGTCGCGGGAGTCACGGGGTTCGGCACGCGCAGCACCTGCCCCACAGACAACCGATTGGGGTCGCTCAGGCAGTTGCCCTGCGCCAGAGTATCAATGGTGGTGTTACCCCGTGCCGCGATCCGCGCCAGGGTGTCCCTGGCGACAACCGTGTAGGTCAGCGTCCAGTCGGTGCGCGGCGTGCAATTCGGTGGAATGGAGGTCTGGGGTGCTGCCTGCGTGCGGGTTGCCGTCGGCGGATCAGTCGGCTCTTCCGTGATGACGGCAACAGCGGTTCCGGTGCTGGTGGGCAGCACTTCCTCCGTAGCTTCGCCACCCGTCAGATTACAGGCCGCTGTGAGAAACAGCATCCCCATGAGTAGCAGCAGTCCCGGGCTGCGGTTGGTCATTTTGCTCTTCCCCCTGGCTTCATTTCGTCTATTCTACACCCGTTGACACATTTGTAGGCCGCATCGTTCCCCGCTGATTCGGCGCTATGCGGAACCCAGTCCGTTTATCGCGTAATACTGTGGCATCTGAGCGCGTCCAGAAAATGTTGTATTGTGAGGCAATGACGCTGCACCGCGTCACCAGAGGAGCATTCTATGACTACGCAAGCAGAAAGCCCGCTCGTGCGGCAGCAACCGTTCGAGATCGGTATCTACTCTTTTGTGGAGAACACGCCCGTTCCCGGCACCACGGGGGCACGCACCCCGGCAGAGCGCACCCAACACCTGCTGCAAGAGATTGAACTGGCGGATCAGGTAGGGCTGGATGTCTTCGCCCTGGGGGAACACCATCGCGAAGAGTACGTCTCCTCCGCGCCGGATGTGCTGCTGGCAGCGGCGGCGGCACGCACCCAGAACATCCGCCTCAGCAGCGCCGTGACTGTCCTCAGTTCCGATGACCCCGTGCGCGTTTTCCAGCGCTTCGCCACGCTCGACCTGATTTCCGAAGGCCGCGCAGAAATCATCGCCGGACGCGGCTCCTTCATCGAGTCGTTTCCGCTCTTCGGCTACGACCTGAACGACTACAACGAGCTATTCAGCGAAAAGCTGGATATGCTGAATGCCCTGCGTGAAAACGAGCGCATCACCTGGCAGGGCAACTTCACCCAATCCATCGAAGATCGCCCCGTGTATCCGCGTCCGGTGCAGGAAGAACTGCCCCTCTGGGTGGCAGTCGGTGGCACGCCCGAATCGGTTGTCCGCGCGGCGCGTAAGGGACTGCCGATGGCATTGGCGATCATCGGCGGCATGCCAGAGCGCTTCGCCCCCTATGCGGATTTGTACCGCCGTGCCTTGCGGGAAGCGGGGTACGACCCGGCGAAGACACCGCTGAGCATCAACTCGCACGGCTTCATCGCCGATACACGCGAGGAAGCCCTGAACCTCTCGTTCCTCTCGTCCAAGCCCGTCATGGATAAGATTGGTCGGGAACGCGGATGGGCACCGATGCGCCGCGACCAGTACGAAGCATCGACCACGCTGCGCGGCGCGAATTTCGTCGGTTCGCCCGATGAGATCATCGAGAAGATCCTCTTCCAGCACGAGATCTTCGGGCACCAGCGCTTGCTCTTGCAGCTTACCGTCGGCTCGGCACCGCAAGATAAAGTGCTGCGGGCGATTGAACTGCTCGGCACGAAGGTCGCGCCCGTCGTGCGCGAAGAAATTGCGAAACGCCAGGAGGCACTAGACCCGGCATAAGAACTGATCTGTAGGGGCGATTCATAATCACTCCTACATCATCTCCTGCACCAGTTGAACAATCTCCATGCCCTGCGGCAATTGCTCACGCCATAATATTTCTGGGTCAATGGCAAATCCGGACAGCAGAGCCGATGCAAATTTACCATTCTCACCACGCTCCTGACGTTGATACAACCCTGCGTCGTTCAAGACATAGAGCAAGACTTCTTGACGCTGTGGGTCAATGATCCAGTATTCACGCACGCCAGATTCTTCATATTCGGTGAATTTTTCGCCACGATCCACATGCCCGGTAGCCGGAGAAATTATCTCTACGACCAGATCAGCCGCCCCATCAACATATTGGGATGTGATGCGCGAGGCATTTTCGTTCAGCACGACCATTAGGTCTGGTTCTCGTGCAGGTTGATCCTTGTTGATGAACATGGGAATGCCCGCCAGGAGAACTTTGCCAGTAGATTTAAAATCCACATAGAAGCTAAAGAGCTGTGCAACGAACAATAGAATCACATTATGCCGCGTGTTATTGGACATTTTCTCAACCACCGTTCCGGCGTGCCATTCCACACGCTGCCCATCATAGCGATCCAGGTAATCCGCGAACGACACATTTTCTTCTAGGATTTTTGGTGCGTTGCTGGTTGTGGGATTTGCCATTATGTGCGCCTCATCAACTTGCTGCATCATCACTGTAAACGAAAATCGCCACTTGAGAAAGCAGCGATTAAAATAGTCGGTGACTTGTCCAGCAACTTTAGCGCCGCACGAAACTCAGGAGCACCACCAGGATCAAAGAGCCGACGATGGCGGCGATGAGCGCATCCAGTGACAGGGTGAGTTGAAAATCTGAGACGCTAATCCCCAACGTCTGGAACAGGAAGCCTCCAATCAGGGCACCGATCAAGCCGACGATCACATTTCCCAGTACGCCAAAGCCGGAGCGGTTGCGCCGGACAACGAAACCCGTGATGGCACCTGCCATACCCCCAATGATGAGCCAGACGACCAATTCTTCTGGATTGACGTTCATCGCGTTTCCCCTGTTATCTGCTTGCCGATATGCGAATTGTAACACAAGCAGGCATCTTACGCTGTGGGACTTTTGCCCCCGCCGAACCTTGACCGGATTCTGGCGCGGTTGGTTGGTGGTTTCACCCCTGGCTTGCGTTACAATGGGACGCAGTTTGCCTATTGGATGGAATAGGATTTTTGCGAATATGACGGAAATCATCGAGAGTCATTACAATCCGAATGATGAACGGGCGCAGAAGTACGACGTTCACAATCGCGCTATCGCCCAGGAATTACGTGAAACCCTCGCCAAAATTCGTCAGGGTGGCGGCGAAAAATACCAGCAGCGGCATCGGGAGCAAGGCAAGCTCTTCGTGCGAGATCGCATTGATAAGCTGCTTGATCCGGGGTCGGCTTTTCTGGAAGTTGCCCCCCTCGCCGCACATGAAGTCTATGGCGATGACTGGACACCCTCGGCAGGTGTGGTCGCCGGAATCGGGCGTGTTTCCGGTCAGGAATGCTTGATCCTCGCCAATGATGCGACGGTCAAAGGCGGTTCGTATTATCCGCTGACCGTGAAAAAGCACCTGCGTGCCCAACAAATCGCCCTGGAAAACAACCTGCCCTGCATCTACCTGGTGGATAGCGGCGGCGCGTTCTTGCCCATGCAGGATGAAGTCTTCCCGGATGTCGATGATTTCGGGCGCATTTTCTACAATCAGGCGGTGATGAGCGCGGCGAAAATCCCGCAAATCAGCGCGGTGATGGGGAGCTGCACGGCTGGCGGCGCATACGTCCCGGCGATGTCTGATGAAACCGTGATCGTCAAAGGCACGGGGACGATCTTCCTGGGTGGCCCGCCGTTGGTGAAAGCCGCAACGGGTGAAGATGTGACTGCTGAAGAATTGGGCGGCGCGGATGTGCATACCCGCGTCTCTGGCGTAGCGGATCATTATGCGGAAGATGATGAACACGCGCTGCAAATTCTGCGGGATATTGTCTCTACGCTGAACCGCCCCAAGCGCATCGACATGGATATTGCGCCGCCAGAAGAACCGCTCTACGATCCCGAAGAACTCTACGGCATCCTCCCGGATACCTTCCGCGAAAGCTATGATGTGCGCGAAGTCATCGCACGCATCGTGGATGGCAGCAAATTCCGCGAGTTCAAGGCGAATTACGGCACAACTCTCATCACCGGCTTCGCCCGCATCGAAGGCTACCCAGTGGGCATCATCGCCAACAACGGCGTGCTCTTCAGCGAATCGGCGCTGAAAGGTGCCCATTTCGTCGAACTCTGCACCATCCGCAATATTCCGCTGCTCTTCCTGCAAAATGTGACGGGCTTCATGGTTGGCAAGGACTACGAAGCGGGTGGCATCGCCAAAGATGGTGCGAAGATGGTTCATGCCGTCGCCAATGCGCGTGTGCCGAAATTGACGGTTGTCATCGGCGGCAGCTTCGGCGCAGGGAATTACGCCATGTGCGGGCGTGGCTACTCGCCGCGTTTCCTGTGGATGTGGCCCAACAGCCGCATCAGCGTGATGGGTGGTGAACAGGCCGCCAACGTGCTGCTGACCGTCAAGCGCGATCAACTGGCGCGACAGGGGCATCCGGATCTGACTCCGGAGCAACAAGAAGAGTTCAAAGCGCCGATTCTGGAAAAATACGAGCGTGAAGGCAGTCCCTACTACAGCAGCGCCCGCCTCTGGGATGATGGCATCATTGATCCGCCGCAGACCCGCCGCGTGCTCGGACTGGCACTTTCCGCCTGCCTGAACCAGCCCAGCGAAGAGACGCCGTATGGGGTATTCCGCATGTAGCGGGTGGGCGATTAGCTTTCAGCAAACGCCGCCGCACAGGTGGCGTTTTTGCTATAGTATTAGCATCTGATCCAAGGAGAGGCGGGTATAATATGATGCTCGTTTTTGTCAGCTATGCGAGGGAAAATAGTGAATTTGTCTTGCGTCTGGCACAGCAATTGAAAGAAAACAACATTCCCATATGGCTCGATCAGTTCGATATCCAAAAAGGGGAACGTTGGGATCGAGCAATTGAAGCAGCTCTAGATCAAGCCACTCACATTTTATTGGTATTGTCTCAAGCATCTGTTGACTCTGAAAATGTTCGAGATGAAGTCGATTATGCTATAGACGAAGGCAAGCAACTTGTACCGATCCTCATAGAAGATTGCAAGATCCCTCTACGTGTTCGTCGGCATCAACACATCGATTTTCGTCTGAACTATGCCACTGCCTTTGAAACGCTTGTCTCTACACTCCCAACCTCAAAACCCCAAGACAACCCTCCCAATATGAATGAATTTCTCGCAGACTTGGAAATTGAGGAAGCATCTTCCCCCGTCAGCGAGATAGAAGAAGATTACATACTGGTGGTTGAAGATACGAAAGAGCTTCTAGGAATCATTGAAGAGACGTTGGACAATACCCTCGCCAATTAGGCGGCTAACTTAGCTGCATCGGGTGGTCGAATGGCG
>CAZJWX010000031.1:0-48572 GCA_964549915.1 uncultured Anaerolineaceae bacterium
AAGGTGCGTTTGGAACCCCTTGCTGCCTAATCTGCTGTATTTTCGAGGAAGCATCGCAATCAGGCTCAACAACCATCCCATCCGCACGCGCATTCTTCGCACCTTTCAATGTTTGTGACGTTCCGTTGCAAAGCCCACACAGGATAGCGGAAGGACGCACACGCGACTAGCGCGGGATTGTGCACGATTACATGAGGAAGGGAATAGCGAAACCTTCGGGTAGACGTAGGGACAGGAACGTGATTTGCTCGGCCACTATGTTGATGCACGCGGGTTTTGGGGTCTAAAGAAAAGTCCTCACAGGGGATAGCGGCTGTGCCTGTTCGAGGACTTCGTCGTAAGGCATGGTTTGCCCTCATTCATAGCTGAATTTGAACCTATCCTTGCCATATGCCATAATGCACAGTGAAACATCTCCACGCCTCGGCAGGCCAGCCGAACAGGAACGTAACTTGCTCGGCTGCTGTGCCGATGCGCGGGGGTTTTTCGTAGGAAACCATGCAAATGAAACAGTTCAGCGGCATCAAAGCAACGTGGAGCTAGGTTCCCCCCTGCCGTCCCCCCACTTCGTAGGGGGAAACCAGGTGCCTCCTTGCGCAGCAGGGAGGGATTTAGGGAGTGAAAAGCAAGTATGCCGCCTGCCAAAAACGAACATAGAGCCATAGGAGCAACCCTCATGAAACTCACCTTTCTCGGCGGCGCGGATGAAGTCGGCGCGAGTTGTACTCTGGTGGAAATCGCTGGAAAAAAACTGCTGATTGATGCCGGAATCCGCATCTCACCCAGGACGAGTCGCGGCATCCAGAATGACCAGCTACCCGACCTGATGCCCATCAGCGCAGCAGGCGGCCCTGATTACATCCTGGTCACGCACGCGCACACCGATCACACCGGGGCGCTGCCGCTGGTCATGGAACAGTACCCTTATACCCCGGTGCTGATGACTCGCCCGACTGAGGCGCTGACTCGCGTTTTGCAGAAAGATGCACAACGTATAATGAAGAGCCGCCACGAAGCAGAGGGCGAACTCCCCCTCTTCGATGAAATCTCGGTCAATCGACTGCTGGATGCCGTGCAGCTTGTTGAGTTTGACCAGCCCGTGAAATTGGCGGAAGATTTGCAGGTAACGTATCGAGTCGCCGGACACATCGCCGGAGCCGCCATGCTGATCCTGGAAAGCAGCGAAGGCACATTGGTGATGTCCGGCGATGTCAGTATGAGTGAGCAGCGCACCGTCAAGAGCGTCGAAGTGCCGCGCATCAAGGCGGATGCCCTCGTCCTGGAAAGCACTTACGGCGGCAAACTGCACGCGAACCGCGTCGCGGAAGAAAAACGCCTGATGCAAACATTACAACGGGTTACGGAGCGCGGCGGTAAAGTGCTGATTCCGGCTTTTGCCCTGGGACGCTCGCAAGAAGTGATCCAGATCATCCACGCTTTTCGCGATCAATTCGACGTTCCGGTATTCGTCGATGGTATGGTTCGCTCGGTCTGTGATGCCTATGCCCGCTTCGCCGATTTGCTGCCACCCCGGACAGTCAAAATGGCAGGGGACGATCACTTGTTCTTCCGAAACAAAGTCAAACCCATCCGCAGCAACGAGCATCGTCAGGAAGTTGCACGCAGCGCCGCCCTTTGTGTGGTCGTCGCCAGTTCCGGGATGCTGACAGGAGGCGCATCCGTAGTCTACGCCGAACACTTCGCACCAGAAGAACGAAATGCTATATTACTAACAGGTTATCAGGATGAAGAAGCTCCGGGTCGGTTCTTGCAGCGCATCATGCGCGAGCAGGAACAGGGCGAAACACCCGTTCTATCGCTGGGTGACAAGAAGGTGAAAGTTCGCTGCGAACTGGGTACCTACTCCCTCTCCGCCCATGCCGACGAAAGCGAACTCATCAGCATTGCCGAAGCCTTCAAGCCGCAAGAGATCATGCTCGTACACGGCGACGAAGGCCCCCGCCACAGCATCGCCACCGGATTACGCCAGCGCCAGCGCATCACCACCACGCCGCGCATCGGCACTGAGCGCACCTTCGCCTTTCAATCCAAACCCTGGGCCATCGGCGCAAAGGTCAAATCCGGCGGGCACACGGGCGAAGTCGAACTGCGAGAATTATGGAATTCTCTCAAGGATCAAGCCGGGAGCTACTTCAGCAGCCGCGAATTGGCGCAGGTCTGGTGGGGAGACGGTGAACGCGCGAAAGAAATGGCGATCCGCCTGGATCAGCAGGATAATGTCTACTTCGCGGCAGATTGGCGCAACAAGACAACCTTCCGCGTCAACAGCCAGGGACAGGTGGACGCGGCCTTGCGCCGTCGCGCCATCATGCTGGCGAATCCGGACATCGTGGGCAAATTGATCGTCCTGCGCAACAGCAATGACCAGCCGCGTCTGGGTGTCGTCAAATCCGCTGACATCGACAGTTTCGAAGCCATCGTCCAGGGAGCCAAAGGATCGCGCAATCCAGCCGATGCGCTGCTGTGGGTCGTCGGCGACTGGGACGGCGTGGAAGGCGTCGAAGGCAGCGTGAAGACCCAGCTCACGGCACTTATGAAAAATGCCCGCGCCCAGATCGATGTCTTGTTTCCTTATAGCAAGCGCCTGGAACTGGTCGAAGCGGGTCAAGCGGTGACACCCGAATCGCTGCTCCCAGAAACGCTGCCTGAGGGGGTTGATCGGCAAACAGCACTGGTGGCGATCATCCTGGGACTCGCCGAAGACGGCGCGACATTGGAACAGAACGGCTTGAAGCCGCAGCGAGCGCTGCAATCCGGCCCGCTGGAACAGAATGAAGCACGGGAACTGGCCTTGACTTTCTTCCCGCCAGAAGCACGCCTGCGCAAGGTCGGCCTCGATGTTCATCGCAAGCGCTTGCTGCTCTCCTTCGATTTCCCGCAGGCCGCGGAACGCGCCTACGCAGACCGCATCGAGGAACTCATCGAGCAAACGGGCTGGAATGTCCAGGTCAAACCACAGGTCAATCAGGGGGCGTTGGCGATGGCACTCAACGAACTGCTACCAGCGGGAGCGAGCATCAGCAAGGGGCCGTCCTATTACATGGATAAGCGCGAGGTGCAAGCCGAAATCAGCGGCCTGGACGACACCAGCGACCTCGAAGCAAACTTCCTGCGCATGACCGATTTCCGACTGGTAACTTCCAGGAAAGGCGATAGCGCCCCCACGCCCGAAGCTGTGGTTGCCCCGGCCAGCAGCGAACAAGGCGAGCAAATGGAAATCAACGCCGCTTACGCGCTGGTGCGCGAGGTGCTGGAACCCCGGGGGCTGTACAAAGTCGGCCTCAAGCAGGGTCAGCTCGTCCTCAGCTTCATCTCGCCCCAGGTTGGCGAGCGCTGCACCGAGGAAATCACTTCATTGGCGAAGAAGACGGGCTACAGCATGAGCATCCACCCGCATCCCAACCAGCAGCAGATCATCCAGGTGGCGCAGCGGTTGGTCAGCGGCGCAGGCTGGCAGGTGCAAAAAGGCCCCAGTATCCATGTGGATCGCGCCACTATCGGCTTCAAACTACTGGTCAGCCCGCCGGATGCTGAAGTCGAAGAAGTGGCGGCTGCATTGGAAGAGAAGACGGGCTATTCACTGGAGATTTCGACGTAGGGTTCGGCATAAAACACAAGAATCGAGAACGATCTCGCCGGAAAGATTTGACATTCGCAGGACACAGAGCACACAGGGGTGCAGGCAGGTTGCACCCTCCCTGGTCGCGATTTCAACGAGCGAGCCGCCTCACCAGTCCGCCAGCGCGTAGACGTATCCCTCAACGCCATTGGGATAGAGCTTCGTCCAACGGCGAAAGACCCCTTCATCAACCAGTTCTTCGATCATGGAAATCAGATGTGGGGTCTTGACCCGCTGGATAGCGCGGGCGATCTCCGTGCGCGTCAGCGGACGTTCGCTCTCTGCAACAACATCGAAAATCAAGGCTCTCGCTTCATCTCGTGGACGATGTGCTTGCCACCCCATCAAGGCTGCCTCATCGACTTGTCTTGCGATAGCGTCCCCATGGGGACGGTTTTTATTGTACGCGATTTGGGGGCTAACGTCACCCTGCCCATGAATATACCATTATACAAATTTTACTGAAATACAAATGTACTATTGACAGCGATGACGTAAGGCTTTTACGACTCTAGTCATGATAAGTCAAGCAACCGAATCGGAAACACAACTTCGGAGCATCGGAGCAGGCAGGGATTTCTGTCGTGATAAGCTCATAGTTTCTTCCGCCCCACACTTAGCTCCCGATAAGTGTTGAGTGAGACGCACCTCCCATTTGATCGCGATAAGTTTCAAGGACTCGATTTGGGATATCCACCTGCCCTACCCCCTACCCTACCAGTTTGAGGCAACCCCTTGCGCAATTTTGCCGAATCACATATACTCATCGCAACGTGCTAACATACATTAGGTAGGGCAACGGGCATGGACTTGTATGAGATGGATGAGCACCTTCAGGAGTTGACACCGCACCAACTAAAGATCGTCCAGGCCGTCTACAACGGCGGGGGAGTCTGGCTGACACGAGCGCGGGTCGCCAAGGCACTCGGCAAGCGACGGTTGACGCCATACGACATCAACTGCTTGAAGATGCTCACCGAGAAGGGCATCATCGAAACCAGTACCCAGCCCACCACTGCACCCGGGTCGGATTTCGCCTACGTCTACCACATGCCGGATGACGTGGCCGAGGTCTTGCAAGAGTGGTCGGACATGCGCGAGCAAGAGTTGCGCCAGCGCCGCCGCAAGCCAATCAAGTTGACGGATGAATGATCTCTGGAAGCTCTTGAGCAAAGGCGAACGGAATGCACAGCATCACGCTACTCAATGAAAAGGGTGGTGTGGGAAAGACCACACTTGCCACACATATCGCAACCGGGCTTGCGATCCAGGGCTATCGGGTGATCTTGGTGGATGCGGATCCCCAGGGACATGCGACGGTCGGACTGGGTGTTTCCAAAGCGCCCGGTCTCTACAATCTGTTGATCCGCGATGCTGAGTTTTCCGAAGTGCTGATTCCGATTAATCCCCAGCTCTATGGCGAACCAGACCGGGAAGTGAAGGGGCAGTTGTACCTCGTGCCGTCCAACCTGGAGACACGCGCAATTCCGCTGATGACATCCGACGGTATGATCGTCCTCAAGCGTTTCAGCACGCTGCGGGACGCCATTGATGTGGTCATCTTCGACACATCGCCCACGCCGTCGCTGCTGCATTCTGCGATTTACATGTCCACGAACTTCATTCTGTACCCGACAGAATGCGAGTACCTGTCGCTGGACGGCTTGCACGAGAGCCTGAATCACCGCGATCAAGCGCAGCCCCGCCGCGAACAGTATGGGCTGGGTCGCCTGGAAGTGATGGGCATTGTTCCCACCAAGTACCGCAGCAAAACCGTGCTGCATAACCAGAATCTGGAGTATTTGCGTACACAGTACGGCAACAAAGTCTGGAAACCGCTGAGCCTGCGCACAATCTGGGGCGAGGCGTCGCAGCGCCGTCGTCCGATTTTCAACATTGCGCCGGAGAGTATGGCAGCGAAAGAAGTCTGGACAGTCGTACATCGCGTACAGGAGCAGTTGGCATGAGTAAGCGCCGCAAGAAGCTGCCCGGATTAGAAGGGTTGATCGGAGGCGAAGAGACGCAATCCGATCCGTACTCTGACCCGAATGCGATGGAAGTGCTGGACAAGGATATTTACGGCGATTTTGGCGGTATGGACGCCATCCGCAGCATTGATGCCAATCGCATCAAAGCGGAGCCAATCGACATCTTTTTGATTCAGCCCGATCGCTCGCAGCCGCGCCGCGCGATTCCGTATCGAGTTCGTGCGGAAGCACGCTGGGATTATGACCTGGATCGTATGGGCGACCTCTTTGCCACCTGGGAGAATCTGGCGAATGAGGCGCGGAAAGTACGCGGTGTCAAGAAGTTTGATCTGGGCGCGTATCTCGATCAGACCGAGATGCAAGGCAAGAGCATCGACGAAGATGGGGATAAGGCCGACCGTCCAGAATCCATCAGCCCGATTGAGGCATCGCTGGTTTCGCTGGTTGAACTCGCGACGAACATCGCGGAACACGGCCTGACCAATCCCATCACCGTCGTTGAGCGCAAGTTCCAAACCGAATATGAGCTGGAAACAGGCGAACGGCGCTGGCTGGCGTATCACCTGCTGTACCTCCATAACGAAGGCTCGGATGACCAATCTCGCTATGCCAAAATCGCCGCGAGGATGGTTCCGGAGCGCAATCTATGGCGGCAAGCGGCGGAGAACAATGCCCGCCAGAACCTCAATGCCATCAGCCGCGCACGCCAATTTGCGGTCTTACTGATGGACTTACTGGCAGAGCGTGGTACGAGTTTCAAGCCATTTGACGCCTTCAAAAGCGAGCGAATGTACTACGCCCAGGTCAGTGACGGTGATGAATATCGCATTCCGCGCGGC
The DNA here is from genome assembly GCA_964549915.1 of uncultured Anaerolineaceae bacterium. GTDB lineage: Bacteria > Chloroflexota > Anaerolineae > Aggregatilineales > Phototrophicaceae > JAUZRW01. The sequence goes on from CAZJWX010000031.1 coordinate 6,468, forward strand.
ACAAGCGAACGTTTGGTGAACGCCATGGGGGTTAAGAATGCTCGTCAATTGCGCGACTACAGGGCGCTGCTGCGCTTGCCGAGCCAGGTCTGGGAATGGGCTGATGACTACAACTGGGCCGAGCGTGCCCTGCGCGAGATGCAAGAACTCGCTAATGATGATGACGACTTGATCGCGCTGGCCGAGCAAAAATTGCGCCAGGAAGGCGATAGCGTCCCCATGGGGACGGTAACCGAATCCGACAAGACGCAGAAGAAAGCGAAGAAAAAGTCCACAGAGCCGGCTGCGCCTGGGACGAGTCAGTACTTTTCGCAGCTTGTGCGGATTGTGCAAAAGGCCAGGAATGGCAAAGCGGAGCCTGATGAGGCGCTTGATATGATCGCTGAAGTTCGCTCCTGGCTGGCGGAACAAGAGAAGGAATTGAAGCGCAAGTCACGGTGACAGCCGCACCACAGCGGCGCAAAGCACATCACGAGAGCAGCGTCTAATGGTGTTTTTTGCGGTTCTGTGGTGAGCAATCACGGCAGTTCAATGCAGCGTGCGAAGTCACGCCTGCCAGAAAATAGTGTACGGGGTAGGTCGGGGATCTGCCATCGCCAGGGTTTGTTCGAACAGAGTTTTGACCATATTTTCAACGACATGTTCGATTCATTCCCCGCGTGTTTTGCTACGTTGAGCGTATCGAGGTTACTTTGAAGACCCGGATGTAACGCGACGAAGGCAAGAATCCAACAATTGCATAGATAGCGGACCGATCGCTAGCGCTAATCTGTGGTTATTGCAGAATGGTTCGCTAGCTGGTCGGCGCAAGAAGCACCCATTAAAACAAAAAGTGCTTTTGCGTCACTCCCGAGGTTGTGCAGCCCCGGGAGATGCCAGCTAGCGAACCACAAAAAAGGGTTTAATCGCTGCGACATACCACAAAAAGCACTGTGTTTTCACCTGCATTGTATTGCAATCGGATTCTGATTGCAAGCAACTTTGGCTTTCGGCTCGCTAGAAAGACGTTAAAAAATGGCGAGTCAGAGCCATGCTGCGCTGTCACGGCGCTTGCATGGTGCGGCATTGTCGTACCATGCGCTCGGTTATTCGGTGATTCCCGTTCTGGGTGACGCTGCACCCGACTCACCAAAGCGCTCGGCGGTCAATTGGAAGCCGTTTCAGCGCCAACGAGCAGCCCCCGAACAACTCGAATATTGGTTTTCTCGGCGCGGATTCCAGGGCCTTGCTATTGTCACCGGGGCAATTTCTCGTCTGGCTGTCCTGGATTTTGATGATGCTGCGCTGGCCAAACGCTTCGAATCTCGCTGTCCTGATCTGGTCAAAACGCGCACAATTCGCTCCGCGGGGCGTGGGTTGCCACACTACTATTATGAGATTCCTCCGGGGATTCCGCTGGAGAGCGTCCATCTGCCGGGACTTGATTTGCAATATAACGGGCGCTATGTCCTCACAGCACCGACGGTCATCGCCGGGTCAGCTTACGAAATCGCGCGTGGAGGCCAGCCGAAGCGGCTCACAATCGGCGAAATTCGGGCTTTGCAGGCGTTTTTCGACGAAGTGAGACAGGTTACACGAGAGCATCCAGAAACGCCCCAAAAACCACAGGAATTGCAATCCACTCCAGAGCCGATCCATGTATCTCCTCACATCACACCCCAGGATGCTGTGGCCCTCTACCAACAGCGGGCAGGTTTGCGTGGTCGCAACAACGCACTCTTCCAGGTTGCCTGTCAATTGCGTGATGCGCACTGGACTCAGGATGCCGTTGCCACGCTTCTCAGTCCCTTGCACGTTGCCTATCCAGCGTCATCGCAGCACGCGCCAGAGACCCCCAAGCAGCGCCATCAGGAAGCCCAGACGACCATTGCAAGCGCATTCACTCGTCTGCTGCGCAAACCCCGCCAATTGTCACGATCCAGACCCCTGCCGAACAGCCTGCGCGAACATCTCTTGCAGCAGGGAAAAACGGCTCTTGCCCGCGTTCTCGACGGTCTGTTGTTGGCAGGGGTGCGCGAAGGGCAAAAAGTATCTGAGAAATTCATGAGAATCGCTCTGGAAGGCCGCATTGGACGCCATTCAATTCGCAAAGCACTTGCTGAAATTGACCCTTCTGGTGCGGCGATTTTCGTCAAAAACCCTTCCCCCAGACCCCCAACCCTTACAGCCGTTGCTGCAGCTAACGCTGAGGAATCAAACAACCCATGCGAGTTGTTTAGGGTGACAGAACCGGACAAAAATCGAGGGCGTCCGACGACCTACTACGTCGTACCGCAGATCGACGCGCTCTGTGAACGATTTGGCTTGCAGCGCACGGGTGGGGATGACCTGCACCGGGAGGATGTCAACAGCGTGCGCAAGTATCGGCAGGCGCTGCACCGCGAGTTGATCAGGCGCAGGCCGGGGCAGTACAGCGGCAACTGGTTGGCGGCGCGGCTTGGCCTCAGCAAGCGCAGCATCCAGCGCTATCGGCAGGACGTGCCCCTGAAGCAGCGTCCGATGTATCACACGACCTGGATCACCTGGCAGACGTTGGAAAAGCTGCCACACGAAGCTGATGTTGAAGGGGCATTTCTGCAAGATGCGACGGGCAAACGCTATCCGGCTACCCAGGCGATCGCGCGACGCCTCCTGGGTCGGGGGCTGTCTATTGCGTATCAGCGCCAGACCAGCAATTACTACTGGCATCAGGAAACCACAATTGATCCGCAGATCATCTATCCTGACGTGCCAGAATCGCCCAAAAACGGGTCAAATCCGCGATTTAAGCCCCTTAAAGTGTTGGGCGACGAATCAGGGTCTAATTCGGCGGAAAATGGGCAAAATCGCGAGATTGCCGCTGCTGTCGGGCAGGCGAGCCAGAACAACGTATTTGAGTCTGCCGAATTCACAGCGCCTCTGAATGCGAAGCCTGTCGAGCCGCCACGACCTCACAGAGCACGTGGCAGGCGGTACTATCGTCAACCGCTGCCAGAGCCTGCGCAGGAGCAGATGGCACTACGTCTTTACGAAAAAGTGTTGAAGAAAAGTCGAGGCGAAAAAGATCGCCTGAGCAAAGCTCGCTCAAGACGCCTTGTTGAGCAATATGGTATGCAATCGGTAAATCGCCTCATCCAACTTTTGACATGGCGTGATAATATCGATAATCCGGCTGGGTTTTCCATAATTTACTTGCGAAGTGAATCGCTACATGTAAATCCATAGATTGCATTGATGCGATTGATAATTGTCTTTCTTTCAGTTTGGGGTAGCAGAGGCGATAAAATGGCAAGTTTTTGTTAATGCGTTTCATGTGTAATAAAGTTAATTTGTTAATTAACTAGGGGTGGTTAAATTATAGTTTATGTAATATATAAACAATGCGCGAATAAACATGCAATTTTTGTTAAAAATACTTAATTTTGTATAAGAATACGCGATGTGTTGGTAAATTCATAGCGTAATGAGTATATCAGATGCAATACATAGCTTGCACATACTAATTGACTGTAACAAGACTTGCTGAATAGCAAATTTTTTGTTGATGAGTTCAATGAAACACATAAATACAATAAATATTCAACATTATGTGAGATAAATCGTGTACACAAAAATGCATGCAATGTAAGAACAAAGCACGAAATTTATCCTGCATTTTGTCACTTCTCGGGTAGAATAACAATGGGATACAATTAATTGTAGCAGCGTCTCTTGTGAAAACGCAGGGAGTAAACTATGCCCACAGAAACCAGAAGGCAGGAAATTGCGATACCGTATCCTCGTGGCATCGCAAAATATTTTTATAAATTGCCAATTTTGCTTTACCGATTGGGGCTTGGTTTTGTTGCAGGCCGTTTATTCCTCGTGCTGACAACCTGGGGACGGAAGAGCGGTCAGCCACGCCGCACCGCCGTCGAGTTTCACACCTGGAAAGGCCGCAAATACATCGTCAGTGGCTGGGGTGAAAAGGCGCATTGGTACAGGAACATCCAGGCGAATCCGCATGTCACCATCCAGACGGCTGCTGGGGCAGAGTCGGTTGTGGCACGCAGAGTCACGGACGACGATGACCTGCGCGAAGCCTTCGAGTTGATTGAACACAACCCGACCATGCACGCCTGGGTCGCAGCGCTGGGGGGCGAGGTGAGTGCTGATGCCTTTGTCCGCGAAAAGAATCGCTTCTTCCTTATTACGTTCGATCCCACAACGGAGCGTACGCCACCGCCGCTTACCTTGGATCTCCGGTGGGTTTGGCTTCCGCTGGGAGGGATCACGCTACTGGTGATGTGGCAAATGCGTCCTCGCCGCCGACACAAATTATCATGATAAATCGGTCTGGCATCTGGGCAATCCCTTAGAACCTGCCAATGCCCTGTCATCTTCCGCTATAATTCGCACGTGAAACCTGTGATGTTGGTACTCTGGAGCGAAATCATGGCGGATACCGTTTCCCCACAGTCTGCAAGCAAATTGACGGCCTGGCTGCAAGCAACCCGACCACGCGTCTTCGTGGCCTCCTTTGTGCCGATGGGTTTGGCCGCGATCATCGCCCTACAGGATGGCGTTTTCGTCTGGTGGAAGTTCGCTCTCTCCTTATTAGGCGTCATGCTGCTGCAAACAGCGGCGAATCTCATCAACGAATACAGCGATGATGTGCGCGGCAGCGATAAGCTGAAACAGGCCGGACAAAGCATGACTCTGAAGAATCGATTGCTGACCTCTGCGGAGATTCGCAACGGCGCTATTCTCAGCACTTTCGCTGGTTCGCTGGTTGGCCTCTTCCTTTTATGGCAAAGTGGCCCCTGGCTGTGGGTCATCGGCATCGGCGGCGTTCTGATTGCGATCACCTATACCGCAGGCCCCTTTCCGCTGGCCTATCATGGGCTGGGGGAGGTTGCGGCCGGGGTCTTCATGGGGCCGATGATCGTGCTGGGTGCCTACTATGTCATGGATCCGAGCATCAGCGCTGGCAAGGGGTTGGAGCTATCACTGCTGGCGTTTCCGGTGATGTTCACGACGGCGGCGATCCTGCATGCCAACAACATCCGCGACATTGATGCTGACCGCGCTGCCAACAAACGTACGCTCGCCGTACGCTTCGGGCTGGATGTCGCCCGCTTGGAGTACAAAGTGCTGTTGGGGTTGGCCTATGTCTCGCAGTTTGCGCTGATCTTACCGGGTTGGATGCCGATCACGACGCTGCTCACGCTGCTACTGCTGCCTACCACCCGCCGCCTGATCCGCATCTTCGATACAGAGACAGATGTGCAGAAGCTGCACGCAGCCCAGGGTGCGACGGCGAAGCTACACGGGCAGTTCGGGCTGCTGCAAGTCCTGGGGTGGGGCATCTGGTTGCTGGCGCAGCCGCTCCTGGCCTAGTTCATCCTTCGCCGCTGCTATCCTCAATCTCGAGGATCTCGTTCAGGAAGTCGAGGGCTTCCTGGCGGTCAGCGATGATTTTGAAGGAGCGTCGGAAGATTTGCGTGACAATCGACGCGATGAAGCGCACAACAGGGTCATCTCGTCCGTACATCACGAACCAGCCATAGCGCGGATGCGACATCAATTTCTGCACCGCACCGCTGAGTGCGAAGACATCTCGTGTGAAGGTCTTCAGCCGTACGACATCGAACAGGATGTGAACACGTTCTGTATCACATGACTCGATCAGCGCGACGCCCTCGTCTGCGCTTTGAACGATTTCCTCTGTGCTGAGGTGTCCTTCAGCGTCGAGCAAGATCACGCGGTCAGGGATGAACCAACTCGTAGTGATTGCCAAGGGAAATTACTCGCTGATAAAGTGTAAGCCAAAACTCGCAGTTCAGGTAAGGATAACATCACACATTCTACAGCGATATTGCAGAATGGTTCGTTTTTTGTTAGGTGTTTCGTTCCGTCCAACGAGACAGAGTCGCCGATTTCGAATCGGGCGCGTTACGCCCAGAAACTGCCCACTCAAATACGCCTATGTTGCCCAATGAGCCGTTTCGTTTTATTATTATACTGCGATTCTCGCTCGGAATAGCACCATATCCGTTGAATTAGGGCGCACAACTCCTATGAATATGCAGCCAGAACAACTCGAAGCTCAGACGAAAGAAATCGCTGCGGCGCTGAACGAGACGGCGGAGACGCCCGTGCAACAGATTTCGCAGATCCTGGAACACATGGGCGCGGATTTCGTCCAGGAATTGCTGGCTGAAGTGGAAAAGATCGAAGCGGACGGTGGCCTGCTCACCGATGATGGTTCGCGCCGTCGCACCAAGGGCGGGGTCTTCTTCTACCTGGCGAAGGGCAAGATGCCCGCTGATGCCCGCCAGCAGGTCTTCCCCAATTTTGGGCAGCGTGGCAAAGTCGTCGAATGGGACGAGCGCCAGGAGTATGTGCAGAAGTTGATCGACGCGGATAATCATGGCGAAATGCGCTACGTGACCATCACGCTGCATGGTCGTCCGGGGGAAGTCGTCGTTGAAGACAATTCAGTGATCACGACGATCGCACATGAGCATCGTCAGACCCCGCTGCCGCGCGGTGTGCCGCATCCGCCCGATGCTCCGACATACTACACGGTGTACATGGCAGCCAAACAGTGGGAAACAGTGGAGCATACCCTCAAGAAATACAAGGCAGACCGCCTGATCGTGGAGGGAACTTGCTTCCTCGACCAGGAAACCGGGTCGATCTCTGTCCATGCAATGCGCGTGACGACCAAGCGCCTGGAAAAGATAAACCGCCAGGCTGAAGGGGATGACAAATCGCCCAAGGCAGAAAACCACAAGCCGGGCACAGGCGATGCGAAACCCGCTGCGAAGAAAGAGGCGGTCGCCGGGAATCCAGAACCCGCAAGTGCTCCGCAGGCGAGCAGCGATAAGCTGGAAACCCTGAAGCAGGCTGCTGCCACGCTGCGAGCCAAAATCGCCGATATGGAAGCGAAAGGCCAGCCCGGTGTGAACATGACCAAACGCCTGCTACAAAACACAGAGAAGCAGATTCAAGCTCTGGAAAAGCAGGTCGCTAACCAGCAATAGGGAGACGGTGCCAGCACATTGCTGTTGCAAGAATCCTGTCAGTGAGTAAAGCGCAGAATGACAACAGACCCAGAAGTACACACCTCACAGGCGTCTCACAAACCACCACCGTACCGGACGAACACCGTCCTCGTGGTCGATGATGTCATGATGAATCTCGATGTCCTCTCCAGCGTGCTGGAGCGGTATGACTATATCCCTCTGACTGCGACCAATGGCGAAAAAGCCCTGCAAATCGCCAGAGATCAGCTCCCGGAGTTGATCCTGCTGGACATCAACATGCCCAATATGACGGGCTTTGAAGTCTGCGAACAGTTGAAAGCGGATGAGCGCACCGCCGAGATCCCGATTATTTTCATCAGTGCCCTGGATGATACCGACAATATCGTGAAGGGCTTCGATGTGGGCGGGGTGGACTACATCACCAAACCCTTCCAATTTCGTGAGGTGATCGCCCGCGTGGAAGGTCAGTTGACGCTCTTCCGTCAGAAGCGCCAGTTGCAGGAACTGCGCGACCGCGAGAAGCAGCATTTTGCAATGGTCGATCAAATGCGGCGGCAGTTCATCGGCTCTGCCACCCATGACCTGAAGAACCCGCTCTTTGTCATCGGCGGCTATGTGGAACTGCTGGCGGGCTTGCCCGGTGTCATCAATGATCCGGATGCCCCCACGTACCTGGATTCGATCCGGCGTGGGCTGGAAAAGATGCGCAGCCTCGTTTTCGATATGCTGGAACTGCTCCAGCTTGAGACCAACCCGCAGATTGACCGCAAGACGATCTCCCTGGCGGATTTTCTGGTATCCGAGAGCGATGACCTGGGCGCAGCGCTGAAGGGTCGCGATCTACAATTCGACGTTTCCGTACCCCAGGAAGAAGTGCAAATTTCGGTTGATCCGCTGCAAATGTCTCGTGTGCTGGAAAACCTCGTCTCCAACGCGGTCAAATACACGCCAGATGGTGGGCGCATCGTGGTCAGCGGGTACGTGCAGGACAATCGCGCCATCCTCGAAGTGCAGGACACCGGGCTGGGAATCCCACAAGACGCGCTGCCGAAGCTCTTCACACCCTTCGAGCGCGTCAAAAACCCGGAGCATCTTCAGCGTGAGGGTACGGGGCTGGGATTGTCCATCGTCAAGGCAATCGTCGAACGGCACGACGGCGAAATCGAAGTGGAGAGCACCCTGGGCGAGGGCAGTACATTCCGCATCAAACTGCCGACGGTCTCCTGAAGTCAAGCGATATCCATCATGAGTCTCAAGGGAAGAGCTATGTCCGCACCCGTGATTCGACCCGAAACGCCGGACGATATGGAAGCCATCCATCAGATCCAGACCGCTGGTTTCGGACGCCCTGACGAAGCGCGGCTGGTGCAGGCGATCCGCGATTCGGGCGATGTGACTTTCTCCCTGGTCGCCGAACTGGACGGACAGGTTGTCGGGCATGTGATCGTCAGTCCCGTGACCATCACGCCCAGCAACGACGAACCCTACATCGGACTCGGTCTGGGGCCAATCGCTGTCGATGAAGATCGGCGCGGGCAGGGGGTCGGCGCGGCCCTGATGCGCGAGGCGCTTGCGCGCTGTAAGGCCGATGGGCATGAACTGGTGTTCGTCCTGGGATCGCCCGATTTCTACCCGCAGTTTGGCTTCCAACCCGCCATTCCTCTGGGCTTCGACAGCGCCTATACCCAAGGGGAGGGCGACCATCCCTATTTCATGGTGGCTGTATTGCAACCCGGTGCCGAGAGACGCGGGGGCTTCGTGCGCTACCACCCGGCCTTCGAAGGGGTATAAACCCCTCTCGCAATTGGCACTTCGCAACGTACCCCACACCAGCGCAATCCCGCCGCGAAATACCTCCATCCTGGCGGATGCGCTACAATAGGCTTTGATGCTTCGCCAACCCATCAGGAGGAACGTCCCATGCGTTTTCGGTCGTTGTTACGTGTACTGCTGCCCCTGTTGCTGCTGTCGTCGCTGGCTTTCAGCGGTGCGGCGCAAGAAGAGGACGCCGACGCCATGACTCGCCTTTCCGAGGGCAATACTGCCTTCGCCTTCGATCTCTACCAGAGCATTCGCGCTGAAGAGGGCAACCTCTTCTACTCGCCCTATAGCATTTCGCAGGCTGCTGCCTTGCTCTACGCCGGAGCCGACGGTGCCACTGCCGAGCAAATGCAAGCTGCGCTGCACTATGACCTCCCCCTCGCAGAACTGGCCAGCGCCTTCAGCGAGGTGAACACCGCATTGCAGGAGAGCGTCGAATCAACGCCTGAAGAGCGCCGCGAAGCTGCCTTCCAGTTGAACATCGCCAACGCGCTCTGGGGGCAGCAGGGGTATCCTTTCGCGGATTCGTACCTGTCTCTACTGCGCGAGGCATTCAGCAGCGAATTGCAATTCGTGGATTTTATGGCTGCGCCGGACGCGGCTGCGGACGAGATCAACGATTGGGTGGCGGAAAACACGGAAGACCGCATTCAGGATGTCGTGCCACCGGGTACGCTCTCGCCTGAGACGCGCCTTGTGCTGGCGAATGCCATCTACTTCAATGCGCGTTGGGTCAACGAGTTTGCCGAATTCATGACGCAGGATGCGGACTTCACGACGGCTTCTGGCGAAACCGTGCAGGTGCCCTTCATGGCGCAGGAAGAGTTCTTCCGCTATGTTGATGCCGAAGCATACGATGCCGTCCAATTGCCCTACGTCGGCGGGGATGTCTCCATGATCGTCATCGTGCCGGAAGACCTGGATGCCTACGAAGAAGCGCTGAATGCCGAGACCTTCCGCGAAGTGCTGGATTCAATGCAGGGGGCACGCATCGGCGTCGAGATGCCGCGCTTCGAAATTGCCGCAGATTTGCCACTGAGCGATGTGCTGCAAGAGATGGGCATGGTGGATGCCTTCAGCCCTGGTGCGGCGGATTTCAGCAATATGGTCGAAAATGGCGATATGCCCGATGGTAACCTGTACGTCTCCTCAGCACTGCACCGCGCCGTTGTCACCGTCGATGAAGAAGGCACTGAAGCCGCCGCCGTCACCATCCTGGAAGTGGGCGCAACCAGCCTGCCGCCGCCAGTGGAATTCACCTTCCGCGCCGACAAGCCCTTCCTCTTCGCCATCTACGACGCCCAGACAGAAACGATCCTCTTCCTGGGGCGTGTCGTCGATCCCTCTCAGTAGAGACCTCATCGAGGCAAATTGTAGGGGAAGGCAGGAAACTGCTTCCCCGCTTCTCACTTAACAAGGTGCCTCTTCTGATCTGCGCTGGCCTCAATACTTGCGGTTCTGTGTGATGAAATGGAATGGCAAATCCGCGCCAGTGGTTTCATCGAGCGAGGAATTGTTGCAGCAGGGGAAGCAACAGGACGAGTAACAGAAACGCACTCAATACGAGTAAGAAAACTCGCCGCGCTGTCCAGGGATTGCGGTTCAAATCGCCCACGTAGCCGATTGTCAATGGGTCGTCATCTGGAGGCGAATCGTCGCCGAAGGTCTCCATGTCTGCCTCATCCGGGTATTCATCATCCCGTATCCAATCATCGTATTGTGACATGTTGTCTCCCTGCTGCGACTGACCTCATACCATGAATATATCGTGCGTTCTGTGTGGGTGGAGCATGAAGCCCATGCTCCTACGCGCCCTGCTTCAACGGTCTGGTCAGCCCAGTGCCTGACCTTCCGCGATGCGATACAACGTCGAAGCCAGGAGTTCGATGCGGTCATACAACCCCGGCAGGTAGATCATCTCCTGATCCGTGTGGATGCCCTGCGCCGGAACGCCCATGCCGCAAATGGATGGCGTGCCGCTGGCGCTGACGTGATTGGCATCGCTGCCGCCGCCGCGCGCAATCGGTACCACATTTTGCCCCAAACGCTGGGCTTCACCGATCACGATGTCGATTAATTTCTGGTTCTCGTCGCTGCGTTCCATCGGCGGCAAGAAGACATCCAGCGTCATCTCCACGCTGTCGGATAAGCCAAGTTCTTCATTGACCACATAAGTATCCGTCAGAATCTCTTCGACCTTCTGCTGGATGCGCTGCCCATCTTCCATCCGTTCATAGCGCCAACTGACTGTCGCGCTGACTTCGCCGGAAACGGTATTGGGGGAGATGCCGCCTTCCACCATGCCCACCGTCACGGAAATGCCGTTTTCTGGCTCGCCAAGCTGGTGCAGGCGGATAATGCGCTGAGCCAGGGCTTCAATGGCGTTCACGCCCAGGTGCGGCGTCCCGGAGTGGCAGGCTTTACCCTTCACCGTGAAGCGATAGGCTGCGTAGCCGCGCCGCTGGTAGACGACACCCAGGGGCACATCCGACGTCAAGTCGCCCTGCGGAAAACCGGGTTCCAGCCCGATGGCGTAATCTGCCCCCGTATGTCCGTTCAGGTACCAGTCCCGGATGGTTGGCGAGCCTTTTTCTTCATCTGCGCTGATGATCATCTGGACATCGTATGCAGATGCCAATTCGCGCAGCGCCAGCATCGCCCAATAGCCGACCAGCAAACCGCCCTTAATATCCCCAGTGCCGGGGCCGCGCACGAAGCCATCCGCCAGCGGCTCATAATGCAGAAAATCACCATCTGGCGGAAAGACCGTGTCCATATGGCTGATGAGTAGGATGCGTGGTTTGGGGCTGTCCCCTTCGCACAACTGCAACAACCGATGCCGCGCATTAATCGCCGATACGGTGAAGCCGTCGTTCTGCGCCATCTGCGACAGGTAATCCATCCCCTCATCTACGCCGTCTACATTGTCGGTCGCGGTGTTGATTTCGACCAGTTCGCGCAGGGTAGTTTCGATTTTCTCTTCGTGCGAGTCGATCCAGGCTCGCAGTTCTGAAAGTTGCATGCTCGTTCCTATCTGACAAAAAACTCTGCGTTCAATGCATACGATCATACCGAGAGCTGCGGCGTCTGGCGAGGCAAATGTTAAGCACAGGTTATATTCCGTACAGATGGCATGAGCCGCCTTGTGCAGTTTGTCAGGCGAGTCCGGTTGGCACCCTTTGGCAGTGGATTGCATGGCTCTGGCAGCCTGTCGCGGGGTAGGGTAGGCCAGGAACTGTATGCAAAAGGAGCAACACATGAACCCTCATTTCTGGTGGCGCTGGCAGATGTTGATGACAAGTGCCGTATTGCTGTTGGGTGTCGCCTTACTGCTGCTGCACGATGTGACGTTCAGCGCCTTCAACTGGCTCTTCTTCGGCGCTGTGGATGCGGGTGGCCTCTTCAGCCCGGACGTTGAGCACTACCTGATCTTCGTCTATCGCGTGCTCGGTGCCGTGCTGGTGGGATGGGGTGTGCTCTTCTTCGCTGTGTTCTATCGCGCCTTCATCAAAGGCGAACGCTGGGCCTGGGTGGCGGCTGTGGCTTCGCTGATGCTGTGGTATCTGCCGGATACGTTCTTCTCGCTCAGCATGGGCTTTCCTGCCAACGTCGCACTGAATACCCTCTTGCTGCTGCTGTTGGGCATTCCCCTGGCTGCGACCTGGCGGCAGTTCATAGGAGAGGGTGGCTAGACCCCCACCCTGGCGCTATGCACCGAATTGCTCGTCGATGGCGGCTTCGATTTCCTCGATTGTCGCCTCAATCGCCGCTTCCCAATCCAGGAAATCCGTGATCGTATCCTGGAAATCAACGAGTGCATCGTCCCCGGCGGCTCGACAGCGGTTGACGATAATCGCGCTCGTTTCGCGCACATCACGTGCCAGTTCCGCCGTCTGCGGCCACTGATCGTAGAGCGTCAACAGATTGACCTGCTCTGTGAAGGCGGCGCAGTTCACTTCACCGCTGGCGAGCGCTGTTCCTCGTAAGATTAGCACATCTTCCAGGAGCAGCCGCAGCGGTTGGCGGCTCGCCGGGATCGGCGTCGGTGTGCTCTCCAGTGCGACGGCGGCATCACCCAACAGGGCGACATTGATGGCCTGGATGTCGATTTGCTGTGGATTCTCGTGCTCCAGCCACAGAGCCAGCCCGTTCCCGGTGCTGCCGTCGCTCTGTAAGGCGATCAGATTCTCGTCGTACTGCACCACATACTCATTTTCCAGGCCACGCACCCGCAGCGCAGTCGGCAGGCCATCAATCACATCGCCCTCTTCCAGCACAGTGATCTCCCCTTCGTCGACTTCTTCAAAACGCCATAGCGCTTCATCACTCAACACGCGGAAGCGCAGGAAGGCCTCGTCACTTTCCTGGCGGAAGATCAATCCGTAGGAGATGAAATCCATCGCGCTCTCTTCCGCCAGCACCATCTCCAGGTCAAAGCCCTCCACTTCGCCGACTTGCAGCGGGACGATTCCACTGCCGCGCTGCACCAGGAAGGGCAGGGCAACTTCCGGCGACTCGCCTGTGCCGAATGGGTCTTCGATTTGCAGTATCAGCGTGGGCGCGTCCAGGATTGCTGCTGCGAGTGTAGCGCGGCTGGCAGGAGCCTCGGTCGGCGCGGGGGTTTCCGTCGCTGTCGGTGTCCGGGTTGGTGTGGCTGTGGGCGTCACCGTCGCTGTACTGGTGGCTGTCGCGCTGCTGGTCGGGGTCACCGTGCGGGTTGCCGTCGGCGTATCGGACGCGGTGGGCGTGGGCGTGAACGTCTGCGTCGGCGCAGTCGTCTCCGATGCTGTCGCCGTCGCTGTCGGCGTCTCGGTCGGGGTGGCGCTCTCGTCAATGGCGGCGGCTTCTGCCAGCTCGGTCACGTTCTCTTCTTCGCCTGGTGGTGTGATAGGCGGGGAAAAGTCACCAAAGGCGGCGATCATCAGCGCCGCAATCAGCACGACTACAGCGGCGGCTACCAGCACCAGCCCCCGCGTGGAAATGCCGCGCTGCGGACGTGGCGGCGGAATCGGTAGGGGTGTGGTGGACGTGTCGCGAGACAGCGGTCGCCCCGCTACCAACATCTGCTGCGGCTGAATGTTCTCGAAATCACGCAGATCCGGGTCAACCAGCCGGATCAGCGCTTGATGCACATCGCGCGCGAATTCCATCACATCCTGGTAGCGGTTGTACGGCTTCTTCGCCAGCGCCTTGCGGAAGATGTCATCAATCTCCGGCGGCAGTTCCGGGCGCATTTTGCTCAGGGAGGGTACCGGACGGTTTTCGTGCATGCGCATGAACTGATCGCGTGCGGTGTACGCATCCACGCCAGGACGAGTCATGAAGGGTTTGCGCCCCGCCAGCATCTCGAAGATCATGACGGCGAAGGCGTAAATATCCACCGTGAAATCGGATTTTTCGCCTGCTTGCTGCTCGTAGGGCATGTAGGCCGGTGTGCCCGCCCCCAGCAGCACTTCATTGCTGTTGAACACATTGGTGATGCCCAGGTCAGTCAGGTAAGCGCGTCCGTCGGTACGGCGTAGGAGCACATTGCCGGGTTTGATGTCATAGTGGATGTAGCCTTCTTCGTGAATGTAACTGATGGCGCGTGCAATCTGCGCCATGATGCGCACGACTTCGCTGACCGGGAACGGGTCATTGTCGCGTTGGGAGCGCCGAATATAGCGAGTCAGCGGGCTGCCATCGACGTATTCCATGATGATGTAGGCGCTGACATCTTCTACGACGAATTTGTAGAAGCGCACGATATTGGGGTATTGCAAATCGCGCATGTAGTCGGCTTCGCGCTCGAAGATGCGCAGAAAATCCTCATGCTCCCGAAATTGATCTTTGAGCAGTTTGAGTGCATAGACATTGGGTGTACCTTTTTCCCGCGCTTTATAGACGCAGGCCATGCCGCCCTGCCCTATAAATTCTTCAATGATGTAGCGCTCTGCCGCGATCCGTTCGGCGGCCTCTTCCACACTGCGACATTGTTGTTCCGCTGTACTCATGATGCCGAAAGGTTCCCTTCGCCGAATGACTGAACCGTTGCTCGAATCAGGTCAGGTTGACCTGTTCGCGTGGTGGACGTGCCGAATGCAACCATCATCCAGGGTCGCTGCTTGTGGAGATCACGTGAGTTCGCACCTTTGCACACATGCGTATCATTGCATTATATTACTGCGAGACGCCCAAAACCGAAATGGGAGTATCTTCACCCCCTCCTGCCGGGTTCATGGCACGAACGGCCTCGCATCCGGGCTGCGATAGATCAACGGCGGCGAGTAATCCCGGATTTGCGACAGCGTGCGCCAGTCGGTTTCCGTCGGTAGCTGCTGCGGTAGGAGCAGCGCCCTGTAAATCGCCTCTGTCTGAATGCGCATCTCGGTCAGTTGGCCTGGCAGCGGCGGATTGACCACCGGATTGATCTGCTCGGTGGGAATCTGCGGTCTTTCTACCAGCAGTCTGCGCTGATCCGCTTCCAGCAGGTTTGGCAACATCTCGGCCAGCATGCTGAACATCGGCACGGCCTGCAAGGACTCAGCGACTGCGGCTCGCTGGCGGTTGCTTCCCAGTGTGGCGAGTGGATTCGGCTGTTGCGGCAGGTGCAGCCCCGGCGCACATCCGCGTAGCGGCACAGCCCCGGCAAAGCTGGCGTCGAGCGTCGGCAGGGCGTTGGCCAGGCTGGCGAAAGGCGCTACAAATGCCGTCGGATCCGGTTGTGCAGTGGGCAGCCATGCCCCGGCCCCGGCGTCAAACAGGCCGACCGGGAAAGCGTGTTCGTTTTCGAGCCGTGCGCGTGCAGCATCCGGCAGCGGGTTGGCCTGTGTCAGGTGCAGTTCGCAGCCTGACGGCGCGAGGACTGCGGTGAAGTCGTTGGTTTCGTAGCGTACCAGCCTCGCCAACTGCAAGATGCGGGCGTTCTCCGCCGCTTGCAGCGCTGCGACGTTAGGCGGAGCAGGCGGTTGTGGGAGCAGTGGCGAGTCGACCTCAGCCAGCGGCTCAACACCGATTTCTGGTGGCTGCAATCCCTCGATGGATGCTTCTGGCGTCAGCCCGGCGGGGTCGGCGAATTTGGTCGGGCGATTGTAGACATAGATATATAGATTGGCTTCCGGGTCATGGCGCACCGGATCACGCTGCAAGAAGCGCCCAAGGTTCGGGTCGTAGGCACGCGCCCCCATGAGATACAGCGCTGCGTCCGGGTCGTACAGTGCGCCACGGAAGATCGGTTCCGGTGCCTCCAGCGCGTAGGCACGATCTTCTCCATAGGGTGTAAAAACCGCGCCGAATCCCGTGTAATTGTAACCGATCAGGTCATCGCCGAGCAGTTCCCCGGAAGCGGTCACCAGTTTCCGCAGATTGCCAAGCCCGTCATGGAGCCACCAGCGGTTCCCCTGTCGCGTCTCTTCCAGGAGCGTTTCACCGGGGAATGCGGCGAAGAAACGCCGTTCCGTGCCAGAAGATGGATCACGGATCGCCAGCAGTTCATTTGCCCCATAGAGCAATTCGTGTGTCTCACCGCCGAGTGACATCTCGCGCACGCGACCCAGCGGATCGTAGGTGTACATGCTGTTGACTCGTGTGCCGTCGTAGTTGCGCCCCTGAACGCGAATCAGTCGATTCAGGCTGTCATACGCATAATTCAGGCTATCTCCGGTGTCGAAATTTTCCTGAATTTTGTTGCCATTTTCGTCGTAAGAATAGGCCACGCTGGGAGGCGTTTCGTCGGTGAAACCCTGGGACATCACGAGCAGTGGTGTCGCGAAGAGCAGGGCACCTGCGACGACCAGGAACCATTTTCGACGATGACGAACGGCGATTCCCAGCGGCAGCAGCGCGACGAGTCCGCCCAATGGGAAGGTGCTTGCGGTTTCAATCGACAATGGAACGTCGCGGTATTCTTCGATGAGCTGGTTCTGTTCATTGTAGATGTAGAGCGTCCGCACCGGGTTTTCCTGGTCTCGGCGGACGATTTGCTCCACCCGATTCCCGGCGAGATCGTAAGTGTAATTGACGGAATAGACCAGTTGGTTGATCTCGTTGAGCCAGCGCTCGCTGATGAGTTCCTGCCCCTCGTCATAGCTGAAGAGCACCGACCAGCGATCATCCCGCGTGATGCGAATCAGGTTGCCGACGGCGTCGTATTCGTAGAAGAGGCCGTCCAGTCGTTCGCCCTCGGCATTCAGATGCAGCACGCTGAGAATGCGTCCGCTATCGTCGTAGGCGTAGGTAGTGCGCAGTCCATTGTCGCGCTCAATCGCGCTGCGCCAGCCATTTTCGTTGTAGGTGATCGTCACCGTCTCGCCGTTCATCACCACACGCACAGGCCGCGAGAGGGCATCGTAGGTGGTCTCGATGCGTCCGTATTCCCCGGCATCGCGCACAATGACGTTGCCCAGCGCGTCGTATTCGTAGCGCACTTCCAGGCCCTCCGCCGTTGTCAGGCTGCGCACCTGCCCGTAGCCGTCGTACTCGTAGGTGTAAGCCGCTGCCCCGTCGTTGATGCTCACGAGTCGCCCCGCCGGATCGTAACTGCGTCTCGATACCGAATCCGGGGTCTGCACCAGAATCAGCCGTCCCTGCGCATCATATTCCAGGTCGATCACATCGCCGGAGGGCTGCGTGATCTGCGTCACGCGACCCAGGTCGTCATGGGTGTAGAGGGTCTGAGGCGCATCATCCGCATCCGGGCGGATCGCGAGGAGATTCCCCTGCTGGTCGAAAGTGTATTCGATGGCTTCGCGTGCGCCGCTGCCATTCTCCGGGAGCGTCACGCTGCGTAAATTGCCCTGTTCATCATAGGTCACGGCGACTTGCGCCCCGGTGGGGTAGGTGATGGCGCGAATGCGATCTGCGTCGTCATATTCATAGGTGACCACATTGCCCTGTGGATCGCTGACCTGCGTCAGGCGTCCGGCGGAATCGTAGGCATACGACCAGCCGTTGGTCTCTGCGTCGATGTACCGCACGCGCTGGCCCAGCAGGTTATAGGTCATCGTGATGGCTTGCTCGCCAGGCAGCACGATCTGCGTCAGGTTCTCCACTTCATCGAAGAAGTAGCGGTGAGTCAGTCCGTTATCGTCGGTACCATCCGGGAAGCGCGTCAGGCTGACGCTGCCCAGGTCGTAGTCGATATTCGTCTGCTGCTCCAGTGGATCGCTCACCTGTACGATTCGTCCACGCTCATCGTAAACGTAGCGCGTGGCGCGTTCGGAACCCTCCGCAATTTCGCGGATTTCGACCAATCGATTATTGGCATCGTAGACGTAGCGCGTGATCAGTCCATCGGGCGCGGTATAGCTGATGATATTCCCGGCGGCATCGTACTCGTAGCGTTCGACGGCTTCTTCTTCGGTTCCAGCCGCCGTCACCACCTGCATCAGGTTGCCGACTTCATCGTATTCGTAGCGCGTTTCGACCCCCAGCGGATCCACTGCTGCCAGCAACTGCCCGGCGGCATCGTAGCGGAACTGCCAGGGATCACTGGCTTCTGGCTGCTGGAAGCTGACCAACCGCCCCGCTTCATCGTATGCATACTGGTACAGAATGGCTTCTTCGCCCGCGATATTCGCCGACGTGCCGCGCCGAATTGCGGTGATGTAGCCGGATGGGTCGTATTCGATGCGCGTGTTCACGGCAATTTGCGAATCGAGTTCGACATCGGTGATCGCCGTCAGCCTTCCGACGTTATCAGAGGCATAGGCGTAGCGCTTGCCATCGGGCGCGGTGAATTCCACCAGGCGTCCTGCGCCGTTCCAGAGATATGCTTCCTCATTGCCCAGCGCATTCACGGTACGCCCCACCAGGCCGATGTTGTTATACGAAAACAGTGTGGATTGCCCCAGAGGATTGGTCACGCTGATGATGCGTCCCAGGCTGTCGCGGCTGTAGAGAAATTCGCGATCCCCAGGCTGCGACGACGAGACAATATTGCCTTCCAGGTCGTAGGTCAGCGTGGTGATATCCAGGCCACCAGGGGGGACGATGCGCGTCAGTTGGCTCAGTTCATCATATTCGAAGCGCGTTTCATTGCCCAGTGCATCCAGCACCCGTACTAGCCTTCCGAGGGCGTCGTATTGCACGCTGGTGCGATTCCCGCGCGGATCGACAAAGGCGGTCAGGTTGCCGCGCAGGTCGTAATCGTAATTGGTGCGGCTGCCATCCGGTGCGACGGCGCTGTCCAAGCGATTCAAGTCATCATAAGTGTAGATCGTCTCCCCACCCAACGGATCGACGAAGGCCACCAGATTGCTGTTTTCGTCATAGCGATACTGCTGCTCTGCCCCATCTGGCAGCGTGACCCGGGTGATGTTGCCCAGCGCATCATAAACGTATTGGGTGCGGCTGCCGTTTGGCTCGGTGATGCTCTCCAGCCAGCCCGCCGCGTTGTAGGTGTAAGCCGTCTCAACGCCATCAATCGACGATAGCAGCGGGTTTCCCAGTAAATCGTACTGCACAGTCAGCGCCCGACCGCCGGGCACGTGGGCTTCTTCGACCCGTGTCAGGTAGCCCAGCGGATTGTAGGTCAGGTTGTAGACCTGGGTACGGTTGCCATCCCCATCATTGAAGAGCACTTCGCGCAGCCGCCCGATGGCATCGTAAATGTAAATGGTCTCTTCCTGCGCCGGATTCGTGACGCTGTAGCGGGTACGGTTGCCTTCGGTATTGAGCGTTACTTCGTAGGTGGTCACCAGTCCGCCCCGGCTGGTCGCACTCGTCAGGTGATCGAGGGCATCGTAGGCGTAGCGCTCGGATGTGCCATCGGCGAAGACTCGCGCTAGCGGATTCCCGGCTTCGTCGTATTCATAGCGCACGGGATTGCCCAGTGCGTCGGTCATCGCAATCAGTTGGTTGAGGCCGTTATATTCGTACCGCGTGATGACATCCTGCATGGCGTACTGCGTCAGGTTGCCGTAAGCGTCGTACTGATAACTGCGCTCCACCCCGTCCGTCAACAGACGCCGCACGCGGTCTCGGTCATCATCCCAGACGAGAGTTGTAGTCGTGCCACGCCCATCCACCAGCATCACCAGCCGCCCTGCGATGTCGTGCTGGAAGAGTAGCAATCGCAGGCCATTGCCCTGGATGATCTGCGAGACATAGCCGAAATCGTCATACGTGTATTCGGTGCGAATTGAGCCGCCATCGGGCGATGGTTCTTCCACCGTCAGTAAGCGTCCGCGCGGATCGTAGCGCCGCGCCGTGATGAAGACATCGCCTTCTTCACCGCTGATGGGGCGCGTCTCGGTGACGGTCAGGATTCCATTTTCGTCTGTCGAATGGGCGTACTCCCGATAGACTGCCTGCTCATTCACCTGCGGATAGTCGAGGCGCAGCAGACGGCGCTGGTAACCATCCGGCGATTCGTAAGTCAGGCGGTAGCTCGCGTTGGCGGCGAAGAGTGGATCACGAAATTCTGTCAGGTAGCCGTGTTCATCCATGCTGAAGCGCAGGGAGGTTCGGTTGGGCTGGATGATTTCCACGAGTCGCCCCGTGTTGGGATCATAATTGTAGCGGTAGACCCATTCCGGGCGCGGCAAAACAGTCTCGACCAGCCGGAAAGAGTCGTCATAGCGCCAGGTGGTGACGCGCTCCTCCCCGCTGACGGTGACGCTCTCGCGGGTGATTTGTGGCTGCCCATAGTCGAAGGTCGTCGTCACCGCCGGACTGCCGCCCGACTCGTCGGCATTGAGCGTGTAGGAAAGCGTGCGCCCCAGGTCGTCGTGAATCACGCGCATGTCCTGATGATAAGGGCTGCGCACATCGCGGATTCCGCTCAGCAGGCCGTTGCTGTACTCGTATTCCGCCCGGTCATCAGCAGCGGTGTAATCCACGTCTGTCAGTTGTTGATCGCTATAGCCGTAGCGGATCGTGCGCCCCTGTATATCCCGTGCCAGTACGATCTGATTGGCCTCATCGCGATAGATTTCCAGCCGCCGCCCGTAAGGTTCCACGGCCAGGAAACCACCTGCCGCCCCTTCCTGCTGCACCATCTGCCGGGGCGCGGGGGCAAAGAGCAGCGTCTCGCCGAAGGCATCTTCGACCCGCCGCAACCGTCCGGCGCGATCAAAATCATAGATCAGACCCTCTGCTGTGAAGCCGCGCCAGTTCCCTGTGAATCCGTTCTGGCGTTCGAGCGTCCAGGAGAGCAGCGAACGCGAGCGGAATCGCCCCGGCTGTTCCTCGACTTCGCGGAAAATATGCGCGCTGCCATCCGGCAGAATCAGCCGCACTTCGCCCAGCGGAGCATGGGTGATGTTCAATTCCGTCTGGAAGCTGTGCCGCCACCGTGCGCCCATCTGCCCGAAGAGATACGGCTGCGGCGCATCTTCCATATATTGCGGAGTCTGCGCTGCGGGAGCCATGCTGTTGTAGGTGCGGCTCCAATCCAGCGGTAGCGTATGGCTCGGCTCGTAGAAGTCCTGTACGGGGTAGACGAAATTGCCCAGTACCCGGTTCACGGGCAGCATGGAATTCTGTGGCATCATCCCCGGCGTATAGTCGTAAAGAGTCGTGCCCAGATTGTTGTAATTGCGCGGTTGGAAATGCACTTGCGCCGGGAGTGCACGCTCGTTGCGGCTGATGAGTGCTGGCGTTGTGACCTCTGTGCCATCCGGCAATGAGAGGAAATAGCTGCCATCTGCCCTTGCGATGCGAACAGCCTCATCTTCTACCAGCACGCTCGTGACATTCGCCAGTTCCGCACCGATTTCGCGCCCATCCAGGGGCAGGACGCGCAGTTCATCATCGCGCAGCAGCACATCGCCCATCCCTACGGGATCAAGCCCCAACGTCAGCGCTCCATCTTCCCGGGGCAGGGCAATGTCCAGGAATGAGGTATCCGTCCCATCGGGGTCGAGTTCCGGACGCAGTGAATTGCCGCGCTGCAAAAGCCTGATGCCAAATTGGTCGCTGAAGAAGCGCATGTCACCCGGGTAGAAGACGCGCAAGCTGCCCCCGACCGCCGAGAGCACCGACCAGCGCTGTAAATCCGTGTCCAGCGCCGTGCCATCCACGACGAAGCGGTTGATGGGTTCGGCATTGGGGCCTTCGCCCTCGCCACCACCACGCCGCACGAAGCGGAACTCTCCGCCGGCGAAGAAAGCGGTCTGCGCATCCACTGTAGTCAGGCGCAGCAGGCTGTCGACCGCCTGGATGCTGCTGATTCGGTAGAAGTCCGTCGTGATTTGCTGCCCATTCGCCAGGGCGATTGTCGTTTCTTCGAGCGTATGGCTGAGCTGTGTCACATCCTGGTCGGTGAAGAAGACTGCACCCGTGCGACTGCGCACTGCAATGCCTTGCGGCGTGAAGGCGATGGCATCGACCCCGCGTGAGACCGGATTGGCATTGTTGACTTGCAGGCTGTAGCCCTCGCCCTGGAACAAATACGGCGGGGAAGTTGGCACACCGTCCGCGCCGAAGACCGTGATCCCGAGGGCAGTGCTTTGCGTCCCCTCACCATTGAAGAAATCCGGCAGTTCGTCACGTCCAGCAGTTGGCAGCGGCGCAGTTCCTTCGACCATCTCCGCCCGATGCCGCCCCCGGTATGTCAGGGTCAGCGCGTATTCGCTGATGGAGAGGAAGCCGTCGGAAGTCGAGTCTTCTTCGCGCACCTGGATTGTATAGAGGCCGTCGTCTGGCAGCCCCCGCCGGAAGATCAGCGTTTGCGAGAGCGCATCTTCTTCGCGGTCGATGGGGGTCAGGGTGGTGCCGTCAGGTGCCAGCAGCGCCAGCCGGGGGGTGAAACGTCCCCCGATGCGCCATACATCGACCCGCACGATTTCCCGCGCCTGCGCCTCGAACTGCCATTCGTGTGCGGATCGGTCGTCAAAGGCTGCGCCGACGGTTTCGCCGTAGCGCACGAAATTGTCGTCTGCCGTCTGTGCGGGCGTCGGACTCGCCGTCAGCAGCAGTCCACAGATTGCCAGCGCCAGAATCCCGAAGAAGCGTCGTAAACGCCGTCGTCCCCAACCGCTCATGCGTGGTTCATTCCTCTGTTCATGTGTCTATGATGTTCGCGCAAAGGCGTTTCGTTTGCAGCCATACCCATCGAATCTCGAAAATCTCCGCCCGTTGGTCGTCAGTACCCACAACGCTTGCGGGGCGGCTGGCTCATCATGGTATGTTGGTGGCGCGTGTGCGCACCTACCCACCTTCTGGACACCTGCGGACGCCTGAATCCCTTCTATTCTGGCGTTTCCGCCAGCGGATCGTGGTCGTGCAGGGTCATCTTGGTGCGCGTCGTCAACTGCAACTCATCGCCGACATGCAGCAGCACCCGCTCCGTGATCGCCGTGCCGTTGACCGCTACCGGGTTGCGCGTGAGGATGTGCATCCAGATGCGCTCCTCCTCGTCTATCACGAAGCGTACATGCTCCCGCGACAACTGTGGATCACCCTTTATGGTGATGTCGCAGCGTTCCAGGCGTCCCAGCAGCGTCTCCGGGCGGCGGATTTCGTAGCTGGCTTCGCGGGCTTCGTCATAGAGATACGCTGTGACGGGCTGCGTGCTCGCCATCAACTCATCCATCGAGACGATTTCAGTGTGTTCGGTCTGTCCGTCCATCTGCTGAATCAGGGTATCGCGCTGATCTTCGCCATCAGCGGGCTGTTCGCCTTCCCCTTCCAGCGGCTCGATGGGGCGGGTGCGGTGCAGGTCATAGAAATCGTTCTGGTATCGGCGGATGACCTCTTCCGGTATCGGCTCTGTGCGTTCATCTTCGGCACGTTGCAAGATGGGCGGTGTCCCCGTTTGCGATGATGCGCTGGCATTGCGCCCCAGGATCACGAGCAAGGTGCCGATGACCATCGCAATCGCCAGGATGCCCCCCAGGATGATGATCGCTTCATTGCTGATGAGCGGGGCAGGGGTGCCATCCGCCAGAGTGCCCCCTGGCGTCGCCAATAACCCGACCGCAGGCCCGGCATCTGTCGCGGTGGCTGTGGTGGTCGGGGTCTCTGTCGCAGTTGGCGAGGCAGTTTCAGTCGCCGTTGTAGTCTCGGTGGGCGTGTTCGTCGGGGTATCACTGGGCGTCGCAGTCGCGGTATGCGTCTGGGATGGAGTCGGTGTCGCTGTGTCCGTCGGGATGTTGGTTGCTGTCGGCGTTGATGTGCGGGTTACCGTCGGAGTCAGGGTGTCCGTTGGCGTCGGCGTCTCGGAAGGGGTGCTCGATGGGGTGAACGTGGCCGTTGGGCTGGGGGTCAGCGCCGCGAATGTCGCCAGCATCTCCGGCGAAGGCTCAACCGTGCGCAGCGCCACTTCCGTTTGTAGGGTTGCGCCACTGCTGAAGGTGATTGTCAATTGTCCCTCGCCCGGTTCTTCGCCCAGGGCATTGGCTTCGCTGCGCAGTCGGATGACCGGATTCGCCCAGGCCGCTGCCACCTCGTCCAGCCGGGGCTGAATGTTCTGCAGAATGGCGCGTTCCAGCGAGCCGCCGCTGCGCTCCACCAGATCGAGGTAAAAATCATCCACCTGGGGCGAGACGACTACGACATCCACCGGTGCAGCAAGATCGACATAGCCTTCTTCGTCACACAACCCCTGCCGCGAGTATGATCCCCCTACCAACAGCACACGCCGAACCGCGTCCGGGTCGCGCTCCGCTTCCGCAACCACCCGCAGCGCGTCGGAAACGCACCCGGGTTGGTTCGCCAGCGCAGCATATTCTTCCAAACCGTCTTCCACGCTGCGTTCCGGGAAGTCTGCGCCGTATCCCGTCACATCTTCGGCATACAGCAGCAGATTCAATGCGGCATCTGCGGGCAGCGTCTGGCGGAAGCGCTCCACCGCGTTCTGGATTGCTGGCGCTGTATTGAGGACGCCGCCGCTGGCATCCAGCAGCACCCACCAGGTCTGCGGCAGCGAATCGTCGGCTGTCTCCAGTGGGATGGATTCGCCGTTGATCTCCAGCGCTGCGTCGGCCACTGTCTCGCCGCGCGGGAGCGAAATTTGTACCTGTGCACGCCCATCCGGCAAGCGCCCGGCCCACTCGACTCGGGCGTCGGCCAGTGGCTGAGCCACCGCCAACCCGGCCAGCGCCAGCAGCAAGAGCACGCTAGTCCAGTACGGTAAAGTCCGGGAGTTCATCACGTTGTATCCATCCGTAGCGGTTGGCACCAATATCGAGAAGCTGGAACCAGACGACGCCGTTGCTGTCCTGTGCGCGTCCTGCAATGCGGTAGGCGCTTCCCGGTACGATGGCGAAGGCTTGCATCTCAGTATCCATCGCATCCAGCGTCTGTGCTTCGCCAGTGAACTGCACCTGTCGTCCGATCAATTCCTCATCGACCTCTTGAGTGGCTCCGGTTTGAGCGAAGGATTGTGTGGGCAATAGAGGAGAGTGGACTCGCGTGTCGCCTGTGAGGATCATCGAACTGGCCATCACCGTGAAGACCAACCCCACCAGCCCGGTCATCAACAGCAGGAAGACGGGCCAATTGCGCGAGGCCAGGGGGTGCAGCGCGGCTGCGATTTCCGCCGCTGTGGGCACGGTGTGGCGGTAGGTCTCTTCGCAATCTTCCAGTTCGCTATCCGGAACAATGGAAAAAGCACCGTCTTCGCGCAGCCGTTCGCGATGGTGTTCCAGAGCGCTCTGGTCTGGCAGGGGCTTGCCCACATCAAGAACCAGCACGCCGATGTTGTCCACACCGCCGCCTTCCAGCGACGCCCCCACCAGCGCGCACACACTCTCTTGCAGCGTGCCCTCGGTCATGCGCCGCAGCGCGAAGTCATCCAGGTAACGTGTGACCCCATCGCTGAGCAGGAAGATGCGGTCGCCGCTGCGAATGCTGCGCGTGGTGATTTCCATATTCATGTTCTCGGCCTGGCCGACTGAGCGCGTCAGTTTCCCTACCCAGCGCCCATCCGGACGCTGCACGCGCACGACATGATCCCGCGTCAGGCATTGCAGGTCATTTGCATCCCGCCAGTAGGCGCGGCTGTCACCCACATGCCCCACGATCAACTGCTCCTGGTGAATCACCGCCGCCACCAGCGTTGTGCCGCTTTCCGGGTAGTACTTGCGGAAATCGGCGTTGACCTGCTGCATCGCGGCTTCCAGGCCAGCGCTGACCGTCTTGGTCGGCGGCTGCGTATAATACTGCTCCAGGAGGTGTCGCACCGCGTACTCGCTGGCCTCCGCCCCCGTATCCAATGTCGAGACGCCATCAGCCAGCGCGAAGAGTGCGCCACGTTCGCGCAAAATGTCGTAGTCTGCCGGGTAATAACACCCCACATAGTCTTCATTCACCAGCCGATGCCAGCCGCGATGAAGACCCATGCTCATCCGTACCCCAAGAACCGTCATTGCCCTTGCTCGTTCCGAAATGACTCTTCCATCATAGTATAGCGCAGTTCAGCAAATCCATTACGCGCTGTGCCGCGCAGAAGTGCGCGATGCCGCGAACAGGCTGAATCTGAAACTCCCCCGCCTAGCGTAACATAGAATGGAGTATTCCTCGTAACGAAATGCACACTTGTGACCAACGATGTTGGTATCCAACCGTCCCAGAACCTATGCAAGACTCGAGAGACATTCCTTTCTTGCAAAAGTCTCAATTCGCGTCATAATAACCTGTTATGGAAAATCCGACAGCTATTGGAAAATAACTTCATGAACCTTTTCGAGGGGAAGGTCATCAAAGCCTATACCGTGCAAGACCAGATCGGCGCTGGTGGCTTCGGCGCGGTCTACCGGGCGACGCAGCCTGCAATCGGGCGCGAGGTGGCGATCAAGATCATTTTGCCGCAGTACGCCAACCAGCCCGAATTCATCCGGCGATTTGAGACCGAAGCGCAGTTGGTTGCCCGCCTGGAGCACCCGCACATCGTGCCGCTCTACGATTACTGGCGTGACCCCAACGGCGCGTACCTGGTCATGCGCTATCTGCGCGGTGGGTCGCTGCGCGACAGCGTAGAAGAACACGGTGCCTGGGAACCCGCGCGCGTCGTGCAGCTCGTGAACCAGATCAGTGCGGCGCTGGCCTTTGCCCACGTCAACGGCGTCATTCACCGTGACCTCAAGTCCGATAACATTCTCATTGATGAACTGGGCAACACCTACCTGACGGATTTCGGCATCGCCAAAGACCTGGGACGGGAAGAGAACCTCACCCGCGACAACATCCTGGGCACGCCTGCTTACCTCGCGCCGGAACAGATTCGCGGCGAAGTCGCCACCCCACAGAGCGACCTCTACGCCCTGGGCATCCTCACTTTTGAGGCGCTCACGGGCACCAAGCCATTCTACGACGCGACCCCGGCGACGGTGCTCTTCAAGCAGTTGCACGACCCGCTGCCGGACATCACCGATTTTGCCCCCGAACTACCCCCTGGCCTGAACATCATCTTGCAGCGTGCGACATCCAAAGACCCGTCCATGCGCTACGACACGACCCTGGCCTTTGCCCGCGACCTGAACGCCCTCATCCGCGAAATTGCACCGGGGGTGCCGTCTGGCACGGCTACGATGGATGTTTCCATCACGGAAGCGGAAGAGTCAATCTTCGCGCCGCAGAATCCCTACAAGGGGTTGCGTGCCTTCCAGCAGGCGGATTCTGACCATTTCTTCGGGCGCGAGGTGCTGGTGCAGGAACTCGTCAACAAGCTCGCAACAGAAGGGCAGGGTGACCACTTTCTGGCCGTCGTCGGCCCCAGTGGCAGTGGTAAATCCAGCGTCGTCAAGGCCGGGCTGCTACCGCAGATCACCCGCAGTAAGCTCGACCCGGAAATCGACTGGTTTGTGGTCGAACTGGTGCCCGGGACGCACCCGCTGGAAGAGCTGGAAGCCGCGTTGCTCAGCATCGCCCGTGATGAGATCCCGGCTCTGTTGAGCATGTTGCAAGAGAGTGCTCGAGGACTGGTGCGAGCTGTCAAGCGCATCCTGCCCGACGAAAACAGCGAAGCGGTGATTTTCATTGACCAGTTCGAAGAGATTTTCACGCTGGTGGAAGATGAGGAGCGGCGCACGCATTTTCTCAATTTGCTGATCAACGCGATTGAAGACGAGCGCAGCCGTATCCGCGTGATCGTCACCCTGCGCGCGGATTTCTACGACCGCCCGCTGCTCTACAAGCGCTTTGGCGAGTTGATCCGCACGCATACCGAACTGGTGCTGCCACTCAATGAGAGCGAGTTGGAACGCGCAATCGTTGGCCCGGCGGATCGCGTCGGTCTCAATCTGGAACCCGGATTGGTCGCCGCCATCGTCAACGATGTCAATCAGCAGCCGGGGGCGCTGCCATTGTTGCAGTATGCGCTCACGGAATTGTTCGAGCGCCGCGACCAGCGCACCTTGACCCTCAGCGCCTACCAGCAAATCGGCGGGACTGCCGGGGCGCTCGCTCGCCGCGCCGAAGAACTCTTCCAGAGCTTCGACGAAGAGGAGCAGGCCGCGACGCGCCAGTTGTTCCTGCGGCTGGTCTCGCTGGGAGAAGGCACCGAAGATACGCGCCGCCGCGTCTTCCAGATGGAACTGCTCTCCCTGACCGAGCACGCCGTCGCCATGCGCACCGTCATCGATCAGTTCGGCAAGTACCGTTTGTTGACCTTCGACAACGACCCACAGACGCGCAATTCTACTGTCGAAGTTGCCCACGAGGCGCTCATCCGTCAGTGGCAGCGGGTGCGTGGCTGGCTGGATGAGAACCGGGAAGGGCTTCGCCTGCAACGCCGCCTGACCGTTGCCAGCGAAGAATGGCTGCACTCCGGCAGGGAAGTCAGTTTTCTGGCGCGCGGGGTGCGTTTGCAACAGTTCGAAGGGTTGGCGAACAACCCGGACATTGCCCTCAACCAGATCGAAGAGAGTTACGTTCAAGCCAGTGTGAAGGCGCATGAAGAGCGCGAGGCGGAAGAGCTGGCCCGCCGCGAACGGGAAGAACGTCTGCGCCAACAGCGCCGCAACTTGCTGGCCCTGGTCACCGGGGGGTCGGTGATCGCTGCGATCATCGGCTTCGGACTGGCGATCTTCGCCATCAGCGCCCAGATGCGGGCGGAGTCCGCGCTGGAAGTGGCCGAAGAGAACGCCGCCGAGACGCGCAGCCTCGCCCTGGCAGCCAATTCTCGCAATGCGCTCATCGCTGGCGAACCCATGCTGGCCCTGCCCCTGGCCATCGAAGCCGCGCAGGCACGCCAGCCGATTCTCCCTGAGGTGCTGCGGACCTTCAGCACGGCGGCCTACGCGCCGGGGCCGCGCTTTGCCTACGAAGGCCACAGTGGTTCCGTGATGGATGTCGCCTTCAGTCGGGATGGCAACTTCGGCTTCTCCGCATCGGTGGATGGTTCCCTGGTCAAGGGGAGCGTGCAGGATCGGACGGATGTACTGCGTGTGGAGCAATCCGGTGTACGCTTCAACGCGGTGGCCGTGCACCCGGAAAATGCTACCTTCGCCGGAGCCGCCTCTGACGGCGTGGTCTACGTCTATGACTTCGAGAGCGGCGACCTGCTGCTCGAATTGGCGGGGCATGAGGGCGAGGTGCTCAGCCTGACGTACAGCCCGGACGGAGCGACCCTTCTCAGCGGTGGCGCTGACCACGACATCCGCCTCTGGGATGCCGAGAGCGGGGAAGCGCTGCGCGTCTACGAAGGCCACAGCGGCACGGTCTACGAAGTTCAGTTCAGCCCGGACGGCACCCAGTTCGTCAGTGGCTCGGGCGATGCAACGCTGCTGGACGACAGCGACGATGAACAAGACCGCACCGTACGCCTCTGGGATGTGGCGACGGGCGAGCAACTGCTGCGTATTGACCCGAATTCTGGCTTCGTGCGCACTGTGGCCTACAGCCCGCTGGGGGATACAGTCGCCTTTGGCGTGTGGGATTCCGCCAATGCCGGGACGATTCGGGTTCACGATGTGCAAACCGGGGCAGAAGTGCAGCGCTTCTTTTCGCACACGGTGCCCCCCAATGATGTGGTGTACTCGCCCGATGGCACGCAGGTGATTTCCGTCGCCTGGGATCGCTTCGTCAAAATCAACGACTTGCAGCGCGGTTCCGAAGTCGCCTCGTATTCTGGCTTTGGAGATCGCCTGCTGGCGGTGGACATCAGTCGCGATGGTCGCTTCTTGCTGCTGGCGCAGGGTAACATCGGCGACAACGAATTTCGCGAAGACCTCGCCGCAGAGCCGACCGTGTGGCTCTGGGATTTGCAGAGCGGCGACCAGATTGCCGTCCTTGACGATCACGGCGATTGGGTCTGGTCGGTGGATTTCAGCGCCGACGGCACGCTCGCAGCGACGGGAGCCGGCCCCTTCCGCTTGCCCGATCGCACGGCAGAGGGTACGCCGCCGCCGATTGACACCGCTGTGCGCGTCTGGGACGTGCAGACGCATGAAGTGCTGCATGTGCTGGAAGGGCATACCTGGGTTGTGGATAGCGTGCGCTTCCATCCTGATGGCGAGACGCTCTTCTCAGCGGGTTGGGATGGCCTCATCATCCGCTGGAACCTGGAAAGCGGCAGGCAGCAGCAGCTTTACGAAGGGCATAGTGATTCCGTCAATATGCTGCGCCTGACGCAAGACGGCACGCGATTCTTCTCTGCCGGGTCGGATGGCCTGGTGCTGTTCTGGGATGTCGAGAGCGGGGAGGTGCTGTCGCGTTTCGAGCATGAAGAAGGCGTCCTCAGTGTGGCGCTCAGTCCGGATGAAAGCCAGCTTCTGACCGCCGCTGGCAACCGTATCTTCCTCTGGGATGTCGCCAGCGGCGACTTGCTGCGCACGTTCAGCGGTCACACGGCTGGCGTCAACGAGGCCATTTTCCACACCGACGGACGGCACCTCTTCAGCACGTCCTGGGATGCGTCTGTGCGGATGTGGGACAGCACCACAGGCGAGCAGGTCGGTGAGTTCACCGGGCACAACGATACGACCTGGGGGCTGGCGGTGACGGCGGATGGCGAATTGCTGGTGACGACATCGTC
This sequence comes from uncultured Anaerolineaceae bacterium, assembly GCA_964549915.1. Lineage (GTDB taxonomy): Bacteria > Chloroflexota > Anaerolineae > Aggregatilineales > Phototrophicaceae > JAUZRW01. The sequence goes on from CAZJWX010000031.1 coordinate 37,197, forward strand.
CGATCAGACCGTCCGCACCTGGGACATCGAGACGGGCGAAGAACTGCACCGCTATTCCGAACATACCAACTGGGTGCTGGAAGTCGTCCTCAGCCCGGATGAGAGCACGCTGCTCAGCGCGGCGGAGGACAACACGGCGCGTCTCTGGCGCTTGGATCGTGACCTCGATCAACTGCTGTCCTTCATCGAAGATGATCGCTTTGTGCGCGATTTGACCTGCGCCGAACGCGAAGTTTACCGTGTGGCATCCTGCGAAACGCCCGCCGATACGCGCGAGTTGCGCTGAGCTTGTCAATACACCGTCATCTGGTGGCAGACAATCCCGTGTTGTCCGCCACCAGCGCCGCTACCCCGCGAAACCGCGTACTGTTTCCCGCAGTTTGAGCGTTGTCGCCCAATTGCGCACCGCGCCGACTACACCTGGCTGCTTTTCCATCCAATTCGTCTGAAGTTCACTGCTCGTCAGTAAAGCGCGCATTTGTTCGAATTGTCTTGCTGTGGCATCAACTGCCGTGCAACCGTATAATGCAGGTAGGACGAACGGGCAACGATGAGGACGAAGATGCACAGACAGCGCAGCGTATGGCTGGTTTGGATCGGGCTGTTGTGGTTGGTGATTGCCGCACAAACCGCCGCACAACCCCAGGACGAACGAACGTTGTTGGATATCATCCGACAACGGGGCGACCTGACGACCTTCAGCGCTTTCGTCTCGGCCTCTTACGAAGAAGTCCCGGCGCTGCTCAATGCGGATGGCAGTTACACCGTCTTCGCACCGAACAACACCGCCTTCGCCAATCTCGCATCGCTGCTGGAAGTTCCGCTGGGGGAACTGCTGCAGAAGCCCGAAGTCATCTCGCAACTGGTGCGCTACCACATCTTTGACGGTGAGAACGACGCCACGCGCCTGATCGAACTGGATGGGTCGGTCGTGCCGACGCTGCTGCCCAATGCCTTCGTCGCTGTGCGCCAGCGCGACGATGGCGTGCTGACTCTGAATAACGTCGTCTCGGTAGTCACTGCTGATCTGGTTGCCAGCAATGGGGTCCTACATATTGTCGATGATGTGCTCTTGAACCGCGTCATCGTCGAGACGCTCAATAACCCCGCTGCGGAAGAAGCCATCACGCCCAACCCAACCCCTGAACCACCCACACCCGCTCCCACGCCGACACCGCTGTTCGTAGGGCAGGTTGCCAGTGTGGGCTATGTGCGTTTCGCCAATTTGTTGCCAGGGGATGCGCCGCTGACTCTGCAATCCGGCGCGTTGCAAATTGAAGTCGCTTCTGGCACAGTCAGTGATTTTGCCTTGCTGCCAGCGGGAACCAGCACGATGACAGTAGCCGCGCAGGTCTTCCCCCTGCGGATCACGGCGCAGGTTTTTCAGACGGTGGCGCTGCTCGCAGACGGAGATGACAACGTGCGCTTGCAAGCTGTCGTAGAGGACTACAGTGCCATCGCCGCCGGTGACACTCGGTTGACGCTGCTCAATGCCCTGCCTGATGATACCGATGCCTCGGTCTTCGCCGACGGCTCGCCCCTGCTGGTGACGTTTTCGGCGGGGAGCAGTGCCCAGTTGGATTACCCTGCCGGGGTTTTCGCCCCGACCTTCAACATCAGCGAGATGACTCTGCGCCCTGATGCGCCGCTCTCGCTGCCGACCAATGGTTACACCTTTATCGCGCTCTATGGAACCGCAGAGCAGCCACAGCTTCTGACGGAAACGTTGGAGGCTGCGACAGTCAACGCGCTGCGCGATGACCTACAACGCAGCGCCACCGATGAACCGCTCCCCAGCATCGCCCAGGTTCTCGGCAGCACCCCGGACTTCAGCTTCCTGGCGGAGGCTGTTGAGGCCATGCCCGAATCGCTGCAAGAGCGCGTCACTGGCGCCGCCGGGGAACCGCTGACTCTGCTCGCGCCTTCGGATGCTGCGTTCACGGACTTTCTGGTGACGGCGAATCTCACCCGCACCGACTTGCTCAATGATACCGCACTGCTGCGGCAGATTCTGCTGTATCACATGCTGGATGGGGAAGTATCCGTCGCTGATCTACGTGCCGCCCAGGGAACCAGCATCGTCACCTTGCTCTCGCTGGACGAGGCCTTCTTCGTCACTGAAGCTGCGGATGGGCGGCTGTTGCTCAACAATGTGGTCAGCTTCATCCAGACGGACATCCCCGCCAGCAACGGCGTCCTGCACATCATTGACGAGGTGCTGCTGCCACGTCGTGTGGTTGAAGCGCTGGGGTTGTGAGGGTTGTCAGTCCCCCTGCGGGTGAGACTCTTCTTCCTGCGCCAGGATTTTCTGATACGCGGCGTTGATCTGCTGCATGCGGTGCAGGGCATCATCGCCCGTGTTGACATCCGGGTGATAGAGCCGTGCCATCATGCGATACGCTTGCTTGACTCGCTCCAGGTCGGCTTCAACGGTCAATCCCAGGACGGCGTAGGCTGCCTCTAGCGGATCGCGCGTGCTGCTGAAGGCACTCTCCCCTGTGGTGGCGGTCGCCTCGAAGCCGCCGACGCGCCAGGTGCCGTGCAGCTCCGGGTGCTGGCTCTGCATCTCACCGCCGCTGATGCGCCCATAATCGACCACATAGCCATAACGAACTGTGCGCAGACTGCCTTTACCCTGAAAATGAATCGGGAAGAACCAGGCATCGCGCCCTTGCACTTCGTAACCGTAAACCTTGCCCCCGTGCAAATCCGCCAGCAGCCGCATCCAGTCCGGCATCTCATAGACACCGCCATCCGACGGCAGCAGCATATCCACCCAGGGTAGGAGCAGCGTGTAGATGCCCTGTGCGGTGTTGGTGCGGAAGTGATAGAGCACTTCGCCCATGTTCAGGCCGCGCTCATATAAGTGGATCATCACGCGCTTCCCACTGCGCAGGGTCAATAGAATGATGTCGCCTTCGTCGCGGACGTGGGTCACAGCATGGGCATATTGCAGGCGCCAGACCAGAAACTGACTGGCGTTGATCGTCTCAAAGCGCATGGCAGTGCTTCCGGTAAGAATAACGGTACGATCTTCACAATAGCCGAATCAAGGCGAGAAGGGTAGCAACATTCACCGCTGTTTCATATTCTTTCATTGAGATTGATGAGATAAAGAATTGAGTTTTATTCCTGGTGCGTATCGAAGCGCAATGGAGTTGTGAACTGTAAAAATAAGCTGTGACTTTTCAAGACCGTTTACGCACCCTGGAGGAAATAGAGCGTCTGCGAACAGGGTTGCATTTTTGCCCCATTCCTCCTGCCGCCTGGTTTGACAGCGCAAGGTTTTCCTAATAGCATTAGGGTCAGTGAACGCCATTAGCAAAGGGGCAAGCGAATGACGCAGGAAAACACAATTCAGGTGATCCCGGCAGGGCAGGCACAGGCCACGGTGGATATTCTGGCACTGCACCAGGAATACTTCGTTCGCACCGATGATACCGCCAGCAAAATCGCAGTCATGGAATGGTCGCTGCCACCAAAAGCGCTGGGTGCGCCGCCGCACATCCACCTCGCGGACGATGAAGTCTTCTACGTCCTCGAAGGGGAATTGACCGTCATGGAAGAAGGGGCTGTAGCATCGGCGACGGCTGGCACAACGGTCATCCTGGAACGCGGGAAGCTGCATACGTTCTGGAATGCCAGCGATAAACCGGTGAAGGCACTGGTGATCCTCGCGCCGGGGCATCTGGAAGGGTTCTTCTTCACGGCAAGTCCCTTCTTCAGTGCAACGGAACCGATGGATATGGAAACCATCAACCGGATCGCGCAGGAACATCAACTGGAATTGCGCATGGATCTTGTGCCGGAGATCATGCAGAAGTACGGTTTGGGAGAGAACGAACCGACACCGCCAGCCCAAGGATGAGTTTCGTGGCAGAGAAAGCAAGCGACACACAACGTACGGTGAAAACGGTCGATGAGCGGCGCAAGACCACCCACAACGCAGTTGTTGATGACATTCTCTCGATTGCGCGGGAGATGATGCAAGCCGATGGCGTCGCCGCCGTTAGCTTCAACGGAATCGCTCGCCGCCTGGGGATCAAGCCGCCGTCACTGTACACCTATTTCGACAGCAAACACGCGATTTACGATATGCTCTTCCGCAATGGGTACGAGCAATTCACGCAGAGCTTGCGGGAACAGATTGTGCGCGATGAAGGCCTGGAAGCATTTCTACGCAATTTCATCATCGCCTACATGACCTTCGGCCTGGAAAACCCGGATCTGTTCCAATTGATGTTCCAGCGTCCAATTCCGGGATTTGTTCCATCGGAGGAGAGTCTGGAGGTCAGTTTCGGTTCGCTGCGTGAGATGCGTCAGGAATTGCAAGAAATCCTCAGCGCGGAGGAGATCAACGTCGCACAACCCATCGAGCAAACGGGTGACCTCATCATTTCCCTGGTTTACGGCATGATCGCGCTGCAATTGGCGAATGAGCCAGACGCTGGGGTTGGGGAAGGGCGCTTCGGCAGCCTGATCGAAAATGCCGTGCAACTCATCATGAACGCATTGAAAACGTAGGAGCAAGCGCAATGGCAACTGCAACGATGACCCAGAATATCGCCCGACCCAACGCTGCCCATATCCCTGCGCTGGGACGTGAAGAAGCCTATGAGCTGGCAATGACCGCCTTCGAGCGCATCCTCGCGGTCGTCGAGAATCTCTCCGGCGACGATTGGACGCAGCCAACCGACTGTACCGAATGGACGGTTAAAGATATGGTCGCGCACCTCTCCGGTTCCTGTGCTGGATTCGCCAGTTGGAAGGGGCACGCTCGCCAGACCGTCCGTAATCCGTATTTGTTCAAGATTTCGCCCGCGATTGACGCCATCAACGCGATCCAGGTGGATGACCGCGCCAATTACACGCCTGAAGAACTGGTCGCCGAATTTCGCGAGCTGGGGCCGAAGGCGATCCGCACCCGTTACCGGGTGCCCTGGCTGCTGCGCATCATTCCCCTGCCTAACATCGTCGTTCCTGGGAAAGTGGTTCCGGTGAGCTATCTGCTGGACATCATCTACAGCCGCGATGAATGGATGCACCGCGCTGACCTCTGCCGCGCATCCGGGCAGAAGATGCTGCTGACAGAAGATCACGATGCCCGCATGGTGGAACTCATTTTGCGCGATATTGCGGTGATGAACCTGAAAAATCCGAAGTACACCGTTGATCTGGTGCTGACGGGGGACATCTCATTAGCATATCGCTTCGGTAATGGAGCGGAGCCAGACGCCACGATTACGATGGATTTAATCGAATTTAATCGCCGCTCTTCGGAACGCACGACTGTCGAAGATGCCATCTCCAGCGCACATATCCAGGGCGAACATACTGCCGCCCGCTGGTTCTTCGAAAACTGCGCTGTCACGTACTGATACAAGCACGAAAGCGATCCCCCATCCGTTCATCTTGCCCCGAATGCGCAGCGGGCAGGGGCTGGAAGGGGGATGCTGTTCCAAACAATGGAAAATCGCTTCATCTCCTCAGCCAGGAAAACGCCCGTTCCACCAACTGCCCAATCCCACCTTCGTCCGCGATGGTTCCCGTAAACAGTGCTTCGAGCTGTGCAGGATCAACGGCATCCGGCGCACCTATCACCACAATCTGTGAGCGTGGCACGGCTTTTCCCCAGGGCTCGCCTTCGCGCCGGATTTCGACCCGCTTGCCGACCAGGTGTAATACGGCGCGTTCGTCCGGTGCATCTGTCAGATACAGGACACCCTTCGCCCGTAAGATGCCTTTCGGCAATTGATCCAGGGTGCGGCGCAAGCCACGCAATGAAAGTGGCTGGTCGCTTTCCCAGTGCCACGTATGAAAAACCGTCCCGTGATCGTGCGCGTGGTCGTTCTCCCCGGTATGCACATACACTTGCGCCGATTGTTGCAGCAGCTTCGCCGGGTCGAAAGCGCCAGCTCCCAGCACAACCCCCAGCGGAACATCCCCCTGCACCGTCTCGATGATGCGTGCATCCCTGGTGATGCGCTGGATCGCCTGCCGTACTTTCGCAAGCTGTGCCTCGTCCACCAGATCGACTTTGTTCAACAGTACGAGATCCGCTGTGCCAATCTGGTTCATCGCCAGAATCCGATGCGCGTCCAGCGTATCCAGCAGATTCTCGGCGTCGATCATCGTCAGTACGCTCTCAATGCGGATGGTTTCCAGCGGGCGCAGGGTCAGCACTACGTCAATGGGATCGCTCACGCCGCTGGTTTCTAGCACAATCCAGTCCGGCGGATCATCGCGCGTGACGATTTTCTCCACCGAAGTCAGCAGATCGCCACGAATCGTACAGCAGACGCAGCCATTGCTCAGGCTGATCATTTCTTCGGCTTCGTCCACATCCACCACCAACTGCGCGTCGATGTTCACTGCGCCGAAGTCATTGACCAGCACCGCGATTTTCAGGCCATGGTCGGCGCTGAGGATGCGATTCAGCAGCGTAGTTTTCCCGGAACCGAGGAACCCGGTCAGGATGATGAAAGGAATAGGGCTTCGTGTAGTCATAAGGGCAATCACATTACACATAGGTCAAACAACTGCTTATTCAGACGACACGAACCGCACCCATGTTACGATCACGCCCGTCACCGCCTCAGAGCAATCGCACCAAAGAAAGAGACAGAAGCACCCCTATATCATGCATAGTTTGAGACGACCGCCTTGGGCACCGCCCGTGACAGATGCAATGGTATACTGAGAATGTGCTCGTTCTAATGTCTTTGGTGGAATCCTGTTTTGGCCCGCATCCCCCAATCCCTTCTCCACCGAAGCATTCTGGCTGAACCGGGGAACGATTCACCATTGTTTGTCGCAGCCCCGGCTGGAACGTATGATACGGACCTTGTTGGCGAATCGGTGTAGGGGCGATCCCTGCGAGGTCGCCCTGGGAGCGCACACAGGCGCTCCCCTACAAGAACGCATGGATTCGTGGATTCGCCAACAGCATCTGATACGCTCTTACAAGAGACCTTCAGCCAATACATCATCAGGACATTTGCCATGTCCCTGCTGGTCTTCGATCCGCAGACAGAGGAGATTGTTCAATGGATACACTGGGGAAGAAGTTACAAGACGCCATCCAGATCTATGCTGGTACGGGCAATAACGTCGAAAGCCATGTTACCGTTCACGAGACGAATTGCGTATTCGCGCTCGTCTCCATCGGAAACTTCCAGGGCAAGCCTTTTGTGGAGACTAGCATCGTCGCCCGATTCGAAGGAGAGAGAAACATTATCGAGAAAGATGGTAACAACAAACTGTTGGTGGATGCGCTGTTGCAGGCAGGAGTGCCAGAAGAGCAGATTGAACTGCGCGACCTGGACGAGCATCGGCGTGCGATGGAGCAGGGCTGATGCGCGACTGGCTGGCAGCACGGGCGGACGCCACACCGGGTCGCATCGCCCTGGTTGATAACGAAATCGCCTTACGTTACAAGCACCTGCATGACGAGGTGACGCGCATGTGTGTGCGGATGGAGGCTGCTGGCATCCATCGTGGCGACCATGTCGGTATGTTGATGAGCAGCAGTGCGCTGGCCGTGATTCCCTTTTTCGCCGCGCTGCGCATGGGCGTACTCTTCGTTCCGCTCAGCCAACGGCTAACGGAAGACGAACTTGACTTCCAACTGCGCCAGATTGGCTGTAACTGGCTGCTGCCCTACGGAGCAGGGGAGACACTGGCTGCGCTGCGCGATCGCGGTCATCAGCTAGCCAACCTCGACCGTCGCATGGATGAGCGCCGTTTGCCATACTACGCAGACAGTGAGATGGATTTAGATGCCGCTGTCCTCGTCGTGCACACTTCTGGCACCAGCGGCAAGCCCAAGGGTGCGGTGCTCACAGCGAGCAATCTGTTCTACAGCGCCATGTCCAGCGCGTACCGCATCGGGCATCTGCCGGATGATAAATGGCTGTGCGTCTTGCCGTTGAATCACGTCGGCGGTCTCAGCATCCTGGTACGCGCAGTGATCTACGGCATCACAGTCGATTTGCGCGAGAAATTCGACGCCGATCAGATCAATCGGGCACTGATTGAGGACGACATCACCATGATTTCCCTGGTGCCGACCATGTTATATCGCCTGTTGGAGGCACGTACAGAACCCTGGAGTCGCAAGCTGCGGCTGGTGCTGCTGGGTGGGGCGGCTCCTTCGCAGCAGTTGGTTGAGCGCTGCATGGATGAAGGTGTGCCAATTGCCACGACCTACGGCCTCAGCGAAGCGGCATCCCAGGTGGCGACGGCGCTCCCGGAACAGGTGGTTCGCAAGCCCGGAACGGTTGGCAGGCCGCTTCTGTTCTCGCAGGTGCGCATCCTCGATGAACGCGGTCAGGATGTTCCATCGGGCGAGTACGGGGAAGTCATCGTACGCGGGCCGACAGTCATGCAAGAATATTATGGAAACCTGGAGGCGACGGCGAAGACCCTGCGCGATGGCTGGCTACACACGGGGGATATTGGCTACCTGGATGAGGAAGGCGACCTCTTTTTGGTGCAGCGCCGCAGTGACCTGATCGTCACAGGTGGGGAGAATGTCTATCCGGCAGAGGTGGAAAACGCCCTGCGCCAGCATCCTGCCGTTGAAGAGGTCGCAGTGATCGGGGTTGAGGACGAAGAGTGGGGGCAGCAGGTCGTGGCGGCAGTCGTCCTGCGCACGGGGGCAACGCTCACTGCCGCCGAACTGGAACGCCATGCGCGTCAGCACCTCGCGGGGTATAAGATTCCGCGCCGGATTCGCTTCGTCGATTCGCTACCGCAGACCCCTAGCGGAAAAATCCAGCGGGGGCAGGTTCGCAGCCTCTTCGAAGCATGAGGAGCAATTGACCGTTCCAGTACGCTACATCGTGCTGTGACATACTCCCCACAGCTAAAGTTGGGGGCTTCTGCCGTTAAGGCCGAGCGCCGTACTTGACGTACTGGTCTTCTCTCGACTGAGACAGTATACGTTGATGCACCAACGTATAGAGATCACAAAATGTGGTGGCGTGGTGTATTTTGTCCGACAATTTCCGCGACAAAATCCAGCCACACGCACCACGCGCCTTATATCCCCATAGATAAATCAAGGGGCTTTACGGCACACTTTGGTAATGTTTGGAGACGCGCATGGATACCATCGAACAACTGCTGGATACCTGGGATATTCACGCACGGATCAACCTGTACTTGCTGGGTGCGATCCCGCCGGAAGCACTCAGCAGCACCGCTTCTAACGGGGGGCGCAGCGTAGCAGCCATCTTCGCGCACATTCATGGAGTTCGTGTGCAGTGGGCGCAGTCCATCGCTCCATCGCATGCCGCCGGGCTGAACACCATTCCCACACGTACCAGGGACGACAAAGCCGCCCTCATGCATGAACTGCTGCGCGAGGCGCTGACCGCATCCGCCGCAGCCGTGCGCGTCATCCTGGGCGAAGGCTTCAGCAGTGGCAAGCTCAAGAACTATAAACCCCATCCCGCCGCCTTTCTGGGCTATCTCATCTCGCACGAGTCCTACCATCGCGGCGAAATTGGCCTCATCCTCAGCCAATCCGGGCATCCGCTCGATGACGAAATCGCCTACGCCATGTGGGAGTGGAACAAGATGTGAGGGCAACATTGGCAATTCTGCGGAACGCGCTACAATCGTTTGCCGAACGTAGTCACTGTCTCACAGGAAACCCACATGAGCCAACCGACCCTCCCTGATACGATGACCGTCGTCGTGCTGGATGCCTACCAGGGCGCTGAATCGCTGCGTGTTGAAGAGCGTCCTGTCCCGCGACCCGGGCGCAATCAACTGCTGGTGAAGGTCGCGGCCTCGCCCATCAACCCCTCGGACATCATGTTCATGAACGGCACATATGGCTTCGAGCGTCCGCTGCCGACGGTTCCGGGTTTTGAAGGTTCGGGTGATGTGGTGGCGTTTGGGCAGGGCAGTGGTCTCCTCGCTCGCTGGCTGAAGGGCAAACGGGTGGCCTGCGTCACGCAGGACGAGGGGGACGGCGTCTGGGCAGAATACGCGCTGATTGCCAGCAACCGCGCCCTACCACTCGCCCAAAGCATCAGTACTGAGCAGGGTGCCATGTCTGCCGTGAATCCGCTCTCCGCAGTCGCCATGATCGACATCGCCAGAAGCCGCCGCCAGCGCAGCATCATCAACACCGCTGCCGCCAGTGCTCTGGGGCAGATGCTCAACCGCCTGGGAAAATCCGAGGGCGTGGAGATCATCAACATCGTGCGACGCGCTGAGCAAGTCGCGGCGCTCAAACAGCAGGGTATTCAACATGTGCTGAACAGCAGCGACGACGACTATCTGGAGCAGTTGCGTGACCTGAGCCACCGTATGCAAACGCACCTGGCCTTCGATGCCATCGGTGGCGACTCGACCCTGCAACTGTTGGACGCCATGCCCAATGGCAGCACGGTACTGATCTACGGCAATCTCTCCAACCAGCCCGCCCGCGCCGATACGTCGTCGCTGATTTTCCGGGACAAGCACATCGGCGGCTTCTACCTCACCGATTGGCTGCTGCCCAAGAATCTGGGACAACTGCTGCTGTTATGGCGCAAGGCTCAGGGCTTGCTGACCAGCAGCCTGCACACGGAAATCCGTGCCCGCTATCCCCTCAGCCAGGTGCATGAGGCGCTTGCGACCTACCAGCGTCAGATGACGGGTGGCAAGATTCTGCTTGTGCCGGGCATGAACAGCCAAGCATAACCTCCGTACAGCCTGCCGATCCACCTCCTTGCACAACGCCGCGCGAACGACTTGGTATACTATGGCGTCGCGTTGTGACGGAATTGTATTTGAGAATGTGCTTTTGCGATTTCCCGCTGGTTGTGAAAGTCCCCGTTCGGATTGTGAGGAACAATGACTGAAACTTTGAATAACTCGTTCAATCTCATTCGCGCATCGTTGGAATCATTCATCGCTTCGCTGCCGGCGCTCATCATCGCGCTGCTTGCCTTCGTCATCATCTATCGCATCTCCGCTCCCATTGCAGGAGTCGTGCGCGAGCCTCTCCGCCGTACCAAACGTTCGTTGAGCTTGCAGATCATCATCTTCCGTCTAGGTGATCGGTTTGCCATTCTCCTTTACGCCCGGTGCATTCGTCGCATCAAGTGGGGCAGAGATCACATGGCAGCGCCTCCATCACTCGTCCTGAGCCATGCTCTCAGCCGCGTGCAGGGCTGGATCACCCATGTGGATTTCGGCGATACTTGGGGACTGCGGGAATACATTTTCCGCAACCGTCCCATCCGCCCGCCGAAGAAACCATAAATCTCACAACTTCGATTCGCCTGACGGCGAAAAGGAAAAAACAATGCGCCTTCGGCGCCGGGCTAAAATGACGCTACGCGCCATTTTTCTGCCTGCGGCAGACCGCCCCCAGTG
>CAZJWX010000032.1:0-46822 GCA_964549915.1 uncultured Anaerolineaceae bacterium
TGATGACACCTTTTTGTTGCAATTACTCTTACAAATTTGAGGCGATTGCCCTGTGGCCTCGTGTGCCTCACCTTTCGGTTTCCATGACAGACACGGTATAATCACCCCGCGAATTCACATCAACCCGAAGGGCTGGCAGACCCATGCGCCTGAACGAGCAGAGTCGGGGCTGTATCCGCAGTATCCTGGTCACGATCATCATCGGAACGATTCCGTTCTACATCCTGGCGATTATCGTCTGGGTTGTACCGCGTGCCGAGGCACCCAATGCCACTGACCAGCCGCCGCTCGAAAATACAGATGAGTCTGGCGCAGGTGATCCGGGCGACCCCAACGAGCGCCCCACCTGGACGCCCATCAACCCCGATGAACTGGTGACGCTGCGCCCCGTGACGGGAACCGTCGAACTGGTGACATCGGCTCCCACCAGCGGCCTGATCTCGCCCGCGCCGACGATTGTGATCTTCACCAGCACGCCCACGCCCGAATTCATCCCGATTGTGCCGACATCCGCACCACTTCAGCCGACAGCGACCCTCACGCGCACACCCAGCCGAACGCCCACCGCTACCAACACGATCCCACCTGCACCGACGAATACCGTGCCCCCGGCACCGACCCAACCGCCGTTGCTGCCGCCTACCGACACACCCGCACCTTGAGCGGTGCAAAATCGGCGTCAATGCGATTCTAATGTGGCTGTGGTAAACTAAAAATCTACAAACTAAACTATTTTCCCGCAAGCGAAGAAAGGCTCTTTATGTTCTCCCCCGGCGATCATATCGTTCATTTACGCCATGGTGCGGGTGTTGTCCAGGGTTTCAAGCACTTTTCCCTGGATGGCGAAGAGCGGGAATATCTCTGTATTCGCATCGAGCGCGATGAATACGATCTGATGGTTCCGGTAGATACGTTGGACGAAGACGAGATTCGCCCGGCGCTCACCGATACCAGCATCATCGAAGATGTGATGCAACAAACCCCACAGGAACTGGATGACAATTATCGCGCCCGGCAGGCTGCCATTCGCAAGATGCTGCGCACGCGCAATCCGCGTCGTCTGGCGGCGGCCCTTCGTGATCTGACCTGGCACGGTTGCCGTGAACACCTGACCAACACCGATAAACAACTTCGCAGCGAAGTCCTCCAGGCATTGGCGGATGAGATGGCGCTGCTACCCAGGCTGACCCTTGCCAAGGCCAAGAACCGTCTGCGCCAGTGGCTGGATGCGATGGAGACACGCTACGCCGAACAGGCCACCGTGACCGGATGAGTACACCCGGCACTGAAGTCCTGAGGGCGACCCGCAGCGGTCGCCTTTTTTTGTTCAACTGGGTGTCTCTTCTGGCCTGTCCGGGTCTCAATACCGATTGTTTTGTGTGAGACGTGGAATGGCAAATCCACGCCAGTGGCTTTATGTGATGTGCCTGTGTGCATCCCCACAACCATCGCAAATGACACCGCTATGGCGTGACTCTGCGCCCTGGCGTGTCAATCCACGCTGTGAAGTGTGCTATCGTAAGGGTACTTCTTAACTTCCTCACCCGCGTGGAGGTCTGAGTACACATGTCCGATGTGTTCATCTCCTATTCACGGCAGAATGTGGATTTCGCACGCCGCCTCATTGAACGCCTGAACCTCTCGAACAAGAAAACCTGGATTGACTGGAAGGGCATTCCTCAGGCTGCGCCAGATTGGTGGGAAGATATCAAAGCGGGCATCGAAAACGCAGACAACTTCGTCTTCATCATGAGTCCAGACTCACTGGCTTCGGTCGTCTGCCATCTGGAACTGCACTACGCCATCGCGTTGGGGAAGCGGCTCATTGCAGTTGTCCTGCAGGAGGTCGAACCGCGCACGGCCTTCGCCAGCATTGCCAACTACACGCCCGACGCCGTGATGCGCGAACGCCTGGAAGGCAAGAATCCGCTGGTGATCGCCAGTCACAACTGGCAGAATCTGAGCCGCACCAACTGGGTCTTCTTCCGCGAGACCGATGATTTCAGTGCAGCCTTCGCTTTATTGGTAAAAGCAACCGAAACCAACCTGCAATATGTGAAAGCCCACACCCGCTACCTGACTCGGGCTAGCGAATGGGAACGCAATAATCGATCGAATGACCTGCTGCTCTTCGGCGGTGAGGTGGGTCGGGCGGAAGCATGGCTGGCAGAGGCAGAAGCTTACGCCGCATCGCAGAGTCCATCCGCATCCGCAAGTGCAGACGCCCTGCCAGACGCCCTGCCAAAGGAGATCCAGCGCGAGTACATTGTCGCTTCCCGGCAGCAGGCCAACCAGCGCGAACGCAATGCCCGAAGAGCCAGAACCTTCGCGGGGGTAGCTGGCCTCACATTGTTGATCACCATCGGCCTTGTCATTGGGGGCAGCATCTACCTCAGCGTTGTCGCCGCCAATGTGCAGCAGTCTGAGCGCATCATCGCCGCCAACGGCCTTGCCTTACGCGCTCTTGATGTGGAGGAGCGCGACCCACCCATGGGACTGCGCCTGGCTTACGAGGCGAATCTGATCGGATCGTCAGTTCAGGTGGAGCGGATCTTCAGCGAACTGGCCTACGCACCTGGCATTCGGCGCGTTTTTGCCGGGCACGAAGTTGCAGTAACAGGCGTCGCCTTCTCGCCTGATGGCAGCACCATCCTGTCCGGCGCTGTGGACAATACGATCATTCTGTGGGATGCCAGCAGTGGGAGCCAGTTGCGCCGCTACACGGGGCATGGCGACCGTGTCACCCGCGTCGTCTTCGCCCCAGATGGTGCGCGATTCGCCTCCGCTTCGCAGGATAACTCCGTGATCATCTGGGATGTGAGCAGTGGCGAAATCCAGCACCGTCTGGGCGGTCATCGTGCACCAGTTGGCGTGCAGAGCGTGGCCTTTTCGCCCGATGGACAGGCCATTGCGTCCGCTTCATGCGCTGCGCTGAATGAACGCAGCCTGTGTGTTCTGGGTGAGCTGATCGTATGGGACGTAACGACGGGAAATCCCCTCCGACAATTCGTCGGACATGTAGGAGCCATACAGAGCGTAGATTTCTCGCCCGATGGGCAAACCCTGGTGTCCGGTGGCTGTGGCCTTGGAGACGGGTTGAATTGCACTCAGGGCGAGGTCATCCTCTGGAATGCGTACACAGGGGAAGAGCTGCGAACGTTGCAGGGTCATCAGGGAACGGTACGGAGCGTGGCCTTTTCGCCCGATGGAACCCGCATCATCTCCGGCTCAGCAGATGGTACAGTGCTGCTCTGGAATGTTACGGATGGGATTCAACTGCAACGCTATGAGGGGCATACGGCAGCGGTCGAGGAAGTCGAGTTTTCACCGGATGGCCGCAGGATTGCCTCCGGATCGGCGGACGGCACAACAACCCTCTGGGATGTCGCCAGCGCGACGCTGCTACGTCGCTACGAGGGGCATGACGCCCCCGTGTCGGGTCTGGCCTTTTCGCCGGACGGCGTAGACATTGCCTCGGGCGCGCGAAATGGCACGCTGCTGCTGTGGTCAGCGAACGAGGGCAACATCTTGCACCGCTACGAAGGACACACGGCATCGGTATTGAGTGTGGCCTTTTCGCCCGACGGAACCCGCATCGTCTCCGGCTCTGATTACCCGGAAAATGCTGTGCTGCTGTGGGATGTGAGCGGGGGAACATCGCAACGTTATGACGACCACGAGGACGCAGTGCGGAGCGTGGCCTTTGCCCCCGATGGGCGCAGTATCGTTTCAGGATCATGTGGCGTGCTAGAAGAAGGTTACTGTGTACGCGGTGAACTGCTGCTGTGGGACGCTGATAACGGAACCTTGCTGCGCCAGCTCGAAGGGCATGACGACGCCGTACAGAGCGTGGCCTTCTCCCCGGATGGACGGAGTATCGTCTCTGGCGCGGCGGATGGTACGCTACTGCTGTGGGATGCGACGAATGGGATGCTGTTGCGTGAATTTGCAGGCCATCCCGATGCAGTGCAGGGCGTCGCCTTTTCACCGGATGGGAGCAGCGTCCTCTCCGGTTCTTGCGGCGCATTGCAGGAAGATGACCAGGGAGCAGGCACAGGATACTGCATCCGGGGTGAGATGATCCTGTGGGATGTGGCCAGCGGGGATGTCTTGCGTCGATACCGGGAAGGACATCGCTCGACGGTGCAGAGCGTGGCCTTTGCCCCCGATGGGCGCACCATCCTCTCCGGGGCGTGTCAGACCAGCGAGATACCCTGCCCGGTCGGCGAGATGATTCTATGGGATGTGGCCAGCGGGGATGTCCTGCGTCGATTCGAAGGACACGAGAACGCGGTGTTGAGCGTGGCCTTTGCCCCCGACGGGCGCACGATCTTATCTGGCTCCAGGGATGGCAGCGTGATTCTATGGGACATCACGGCGGGCGACATCCTGCGCCATTATGATGGACACGGCGGCTGGGTGGCGAGCGTCGCCTATTCACCCGATGGCAACAGCATCCTCTCCGGCTCCACAGACGACACCATGCTGCTATGCCGCTACGATGACCTGGAGCAGTTACAGTATTGGACGTTGCAAAACCGCTTCTTGCCCGAATTGTCGTGTGTGCAGCGCACCACCTACGGGCTGGCAAACAGCCGCTGTCTGGACGGTACACCGCCACCCACGCCGACATTTGTTCCCACACGGACGCCGCTAACGCCGCCGACACTCCCGCAATATACGTCCATCGCCTCACCAACAGCGTCACAGACACCCATCCCGCCAACCGCAACCCTGGCGCTTTCACCGCAACCCGACGCTTTCCAATTGACGGCCACAGCCATCATCGAACAGGCTACCGCACTGAGCGTCCCCTCGAACCGACTCCCGCCGATGGCGACACCCGGGGGCTAGAACCCGTGCGACTCACGTCCGCGACTGCCGTTTGCCAGGCCGCGCGATCCGGCTGATGAGGGGGGCGAGCAGCAAGCGCCCAGCTCGCACCGTCGCGCCGATGACCCGTGCGCTGACTTCCGCCTGACGCGGCTGCTGTATCGGGTATGGTTCCAGGCCATGCGCTGCCAATACGTGATTGGCGGCGGCGATCCCGGTGACGGTGGCCCGCTCCATCCACAGTGACGGCGTATCGTAGCCAATCCAATCCCCGGCGGCGTAGATGTTCTCCCAGGGCGTCTGCACGAAGAGGCTCTCGGCTGTGGGCACACGGAAGCGCGTGTGCAATTTGCTGTTGCGGCGCACCGTTGCAGATAAGAAGCTGCCCTTCAGCCGGGGGAAGGCACGCTGTACTTCCGTGACGGCATCCACAATCAGGGATGCCTCCGGCAGTTCCATCACTTCGCTCTCGTAATAATGCAGTTCGATGGCGCTGCCACCCGTCTCCTCGTGCCACTGCTCGTAGTCCTCGTAGAGACGATGCAGCCAGAAGAAATTATCGGGGCGAAAATCCCCGGTCAGCATGCCGCCAATTGCACCCGGGCGCGGCGACTTCCCGAACCAGAGACGCACCGTAATGCTGCGCACCGCCGCCGGAAAGCGGATTTCGCTGGCCTGCGCGGCAGTAGCTGCCCCTCCGCACAACAGGCGCTGCGCACCCGGAGGATGGGTCGCCAGAATGACGTGATCGGCATAGAGCGAACGGCGTCCTTTGCGCCCGCTGTCTTCCACGATGACGCGCCATCCGCCTCCGTCGCGCTGCAATTCCACCGCCGTCAGCCCACCCCACAACTGCCCACCCCCCGCCGCGATTGCATCATGCAGCGGTTGAATCAGGCTGGTGTGGGCATCCGCCGGCAGGTAAGCCAACTGCCAGCGATCGCG
The DNA here is from genome assembly GCA_964549915.1 of uncultured Anaerolineaceae bacterium. Lineage (GTDB taxonomy): Bacteria > Chloroflexota > Anaerolineae > Aggregatilineales > Phototrophicaceae > JAUZRW01. The sequence continues at coordinate 5,779 of CAZJWX010000032.1, forward strand.
CCGCAACATGGTGTAGAAGCGCAGCGCAGCGATGAAACCCGTCAGCGTAATCTCCTCGCGGGGAGCCGCCAGCAAATTGGCCGCCAGCCCTTCGAAAGTCGTGCGCAGGTTGGGCGACCACCCCCGGAAAAACTCATCCAGCAGCAGGCCATCCCAGGCACGCTGCTCCTTCAGTGGATCAACGCCCAGGGTGAGCAGAATACTGGCCAGAAACCCCGGCAGCGACAGAAAATCCCAGGGGCGAATGCTGCCCCAGATTTGCGGATTGAAGAGCAATTGCAGGTAATGGAACGGCGCGGGGATCCAGCGAGAGCGAATGGCGTTCCCGGCCTCGATTGTGCTCACACGCCGCCCCCAGCGGTTGATCCATTCCTCGCCGATGGAGGGTTGCAGCGTGGCATCGGTGAATCGCTCCAACATCGCACGCATATTGACGTAGCCGCCCCAGAGCGCGTGCACACCATGGTCACCCTTGAAGGCCCAGATTTGCCCCTGATGTTCCAGGAGGGTCGGTTCTTCGCCAGAGAGGCGTCCCCCCGGCCAGATTGCATCCGCTTCGATCAACAGAGGCGGGGTTCCCCGTGCCGCCAGGTGCGCCCCGGCGGCGAGTCCCGCCAGCCCCGCGCCGATGATGACCACCGGAAAGCGATTTTCGGATGTCGATTCGGTCATATGTCGTTTGGCTTCATACTGGCCTGCTGCTCATTCGATGAGCAGCGAGCGAGTCAACAGGTCGAAGATCGCTTCCTGACGCGCTTCGTCCATGACTTCTTCCCCGACCGGCTCGACGGAGAAGATCAACCCGGTTCCGTCAATGATCGTCGCCAGGGCACGGGCGCGGTACGAAGGCACATCCGTCCAGGTGAAGGCGATGGCCTCCGTCCCCGGTATGGAAGTCTCGCTCTGCTGCTCCTCAATGGTCGCGCTGGAGAAGATTTGATTGATCTGTTCGGGCAGGTCTTGCAGTGTGCCATCGTAATTCGGGAATTCATAAATGAAGATGATAAGGTCATCCCCTTCGACGGCGTACACACCCACTTCACTGAATTCAGCGACGAACTCCCAGTGATTGGGAAACTCGAAGGAATAGCCGAAGCTGTCGTCCGCATAAATCAATATCTCGTCCTCGGCGAAAACCTGGCTGCCGCTGGGCTGCTGCGCGATGTCGGCGGCAGTCGGTAGCGCAGTGGCTGATGTATCGCCCTGGACGGCGGAGTCTGTCGGCGCGATTTGCTGCTGCGGGTTGCCGTCCGCGTCGGATTGGGCGATTGCAGGCTCGGTCTCCACTGCCGGGTCGGGGTCTGTGGGCAGGGAGAGCAGCAACGCAAACAGGAGTATGGCACCCAGTAACGCCCCACCCACCAGCCAACCGATGGGAACGCGCCGCGTGGGAGCAGCCTGAGCGGACTTCTGCTGCTGTAGCGCTGCCTGCGGCATTTGCGGGCGCAGCAGTTCGATCAACTTGCTGGCATCGGACGGGAAATCGGGGTCATTGCGCACATGGAAGGCATTGCGATAGGCCAATTCTTTGATGTCGTCCGGCAGTTCGCTGGCCTGCGGCGGCGCAGCCCCTTCCACCAACACCGGGATCGTCACCGTATTCGGGCTGTGCAGCGCTGTCGCCACTTCCGTGCGCACCCAATCATCTTCGGCAAAGAGGCGACGGTTGCCCTCAGCATCGGTGATATTCACCCAACGGTTGCCGATGATGACCAGTACAATGTTGCAGGCTTCGATGGAATTCTTCAGATGTTGGCGGAAATCCACACCTGGCGGGATGTCTTCCACATCTTTGAAGACCATATCCGCGCCGAAGGCGTTCGTCAGGTATTCGTGCAAGCGCCCGGTCGCGCTGATGCTGTCTGCCCTGCGATACGATATAAAAATCCCCGCCATAGTCTGCTCCTACCTTGAGACAAGTCATTACACAATACCGCAATGTCATTATAGCCGCTGTCGCCTGACACACAACGTCCGCGCCACGCAGGGCAATCGCTTCAAAATGCTTTGAACCACAAAGTCACAAAGAACACAAAGCAAAGGCCAGAATCACGCCCCGCTGCGTAAGTTCTCCCCCTCTAACTCCCCCCGCTGCACAAGGGAAGAACCGTTTCCCCTACGAAGTGGGGGGACGCAAGGGGGAACATGGGAATACACAAGGTTTCATCCGCTATTCTGTCCCTTCTCTGCACCATGCACGGCTTGAGGCGATCACCCTGCCGCACCACGACACGATAGGGCAAGCGGAGCTATGCCTTGATGAACTGCATCCGCCGTCCCCATTCCAGCAGCGGCTCGATGGCTGCGTGCAGCGCTTCGTCTTCGCTCTCGCGCCAACCTTGCGCCAGAGCGAGAATCTGTTTTTCCATTGCCCTGGAGAAGAGCACCTGTGGAGTCGTGGCACGCAGTTCCAGGTGCACCAACTCTTCTGAGTGCCACTCGATGCGCCGCTTGCTGGTGATTTCCAGCACCTCGGTGAGCTGTTGGTAGATTCTGCGTCCGCTGTCCGGGTAAGCCAGCAGCCGCAAGCGGGCTTCCTGATTGTTCAGGAAGACGACTTCTTCATCCTTGACCGTCGTGACGATATTGCCCTGTACCTGCTGGAAGGTCAGCCCGGTCTCGCTGTCGTAGGCGGGTGGCTGCTCATCGTAGGTGCTGATGCTGCTGTCGTGCAGGAATTGCAGCTTCTGGGCGGCGTCCGCTGCATCACGCCCGACGATCAAGATGTAATAATCGCCTGTGCCCCCTTCGCGTTTGCGATTGGCCTTGCGCTCTTTGCGGATCGCCTCGCGCAGCGCTTGCCCGCGTCGCTGCGGCGACCATTCCCAATCCTCGCGGATGAGGAAGGCCGCGCCGACGGCACCAGTCAGACCGACAGGTATGGTCAAAAAGAGACTCGTGCGCGGTTCATCCGGGTTGACGAAGACCAACAGCGCGAGACCCGTCACAACCGCCAGTCCGATTGACATCAGCCAGCCTTCCGTGATGACCGCCAGCCAGGAGAAGAGCCAGGTCAGCAGTGCCAGCAGCAGCGCCGCGCTCAGATTCAGGTAGAGTTCTTCGCCGAAGACGCTGGTGTTGACGCTCAGCACGAAGAAGACACCTGCTGCGACCGCTACCGCCACTCCATGAATTAACTTATCTTTGGAGAAGAAGAGCACCACGCCCAGGATGACCAGCACGAAGCCAGCCGTCAGCACCATCGGGATGGCGTCGGAGTAGTCGGAATACCATTGCGCCAGCGAGTTGAACAATTCCATGCGATTCCCCCTCTGGATCGCCTCATGTGAGTCTACGCGCCCCCCTCAGTTGCTATATCTCCAGTATACGCCCGGATGGGATTCTCGCGGGGGAAGGTTCGGCAGGGGATCAGGACGCATCCAGGACGCCAACGGCGCGCAGGAACGCCCGTTGATAATGCACCAGAGCGCTGTGAATCTGCTCGATGATGACCGTCTGCGGCAGCGATTCCGGGGGTTCACGCAGCGCCATCACGCCCTTGGTCAGCGCCAGAGAGACCGCCGCGCACAGGTGACGATCCTCTGCTGACAGCGCGGGGTAATAGGCCGCCAGCACGCGGTCAATCTGCGCGACGAGCATATTGTGCAGGGCTTCCGCGGCTTCGTTGGCGGCGCTGCTTTCCATGTGCAGCAGGATCACCCGAAAGCCCGCCTCGTCCCCTTCAAAGCGCACGAACTGCGTCACGACACCGCGAATGAACTCTTCTACCGGAATCTGCGTGTCGATTTCGTCCGGGAAGACAGTCGTCATCTGTTCCAGATAGCGCTCGGTCAGCGCGTCCAACAGGGCTTCCTTATTCGGGAAAAACTGGTAGAGCGAGCCAATCGACACGCTGGCGGCAGCGGCAATATGATTGGTCGTCACCGAGTCGATGCCGTCCTGCGCAAAAAGCTGTGCAGCGGTATCCAGGATGTGCTGGTAGCGGCGGCGGCTGCGGGCTTGCTTGGGCATCCGGCGCGCGGGTTTCTGTGAATCCGTCATGGGATGAGCGTTCGCTGAGACTCGCTGGTAAATATGAGTTTTTGCTCGTATTATGAATTTTGTGAGCAATCACTCGCATTCAGTATCGGCGAGGAAAGGCGCTCACACAAGGGTCATTCTGGCATTGCAAAACGCGCAGCCAGAAGCCGGACACGAGTATAGCACAAGCGCAATGGAGCGCGAGGAGGCGAGCAAGATGAAGGCATTTGTGACGGGAAGTACGGGGCTGGTTGGCAGCAATCTGGTGCGGCAGTTGGTCGCGCAGGGCTGGGATGTGAAGGCGCTGGCGCGATCCGCCGAGAAAGCAGAGCGCCTGCTGGGCGACCTGGATGCTGTGGAGATCGTCGTAGGCGATATGGGCGATGTAGCGGGATTTGCCGATCATCTGAACGATGGCGATGTGCTCTTCCACACGGCGGCCTACTTCCGCGAATATTACGGCAGCGGAACCGAAGAAGAGCACTGGCGCACGCTGATGCAGATCAACGTAGATGGCACCCTGAATCTACTGCGTGAGGCGGAAGCACGTGGCGTGAGCAAGGTCATTTACGTCAGTTCAGGCGGCGTGATCGGCAAGACGGCGGATGGCAGCCCTGGCGATGAGACCACCCCGCCCGACGCGCAGATCATGCAGAATCTCTACTTCAAGAGCAAGGTCATCGCGGAGGAACGCATCGCCGACTTCCTGGCAGAGTCTTCGCTGCCTGTCGTGTTGATCCTGCCAGCGGCAATCTTCGGGCCGGGGGATGCCGCGCCGACGGCTTCCGGGCAATTGCTGCTGGATGGCCTGCAGGGGAAACTCCCCGCCATTCCGCCGGGGGGCTTCGTCACGATTGACGCACGGGATGTCGCCGACGCGATGATCGCTGCCGTCGAACGCGGGCGCAGCGGCGAGCGTTACATCATCTCCTCCCGCTACGCCAGCATCGCCGAGATCCTTCGCATCCTGGGCGAGGTGACCGGAGCCGCAACTCCGCGCCTGCCACTGCCCTACCCGGCGGCGATGGCTTACGCCTGGGGGTCGGAACTGTGGGCACGCATGACCAATACCGAACCGCAGGCCACCGTCGCCGCAATCCAGACACTGACGACCCGGCGCGATGTCGTCAACGACAAGGCACGGCGCGAACTGGGCCTGAATCCGCGCCCGCTGGAAGAGACGCTGCGCGACGAAGTGCAATGGTTCCTGGATCACGGCTATTTGCAGCGCGAGCTACCCCGGATGCAGCCAGCCCTGGCTTCATGAGCGCAGTCCATCAGAGCGTGGTCTGCCAGATGGGGATGTCGTAGCCATTGCGGAAGAAGCCGTACCGTTGATAGAGGCGCTGGCTGTAGGTGTTGCTCTCCTGCGTGTTGACCGTCATCGTGCGCACGCCGCGATGCGCGAAGCTCTCCAGCACGTGATGCAGCAGCGCCGCCCCCACGCGCTGACCCTGAATCTGGGGAATGACCGCTAGCCGTGCTAGATGTCCGCTGCCCTGATGCTTGGTGCTGAGCTGGTAGCCCACGATCTGATCGTTGTAGACGGCAACCGTGCTGCTGGCGGTCTGGCGCTGCGCCTGCCGCAGTTCGCGTGCGCTGAACCGCCAGGCCGGAGCGAAGGCAGCATGATCCACCGCCAGAATCGCGGCGATATCTTCCAGGTAGCCATTCCGAATCTGCACATCCGTCGTGGGTGGATCAGGCAGGGTCTGCTCCGGGCGCTGCAAGGTAACGACATCTTCAACGTAGGAGAACCCCAACGCAGGCAAGTATTCCTTCAGCCAGGGATTGATGACCAGTACGGAGAGGGTGCGGATGGCTTCCGAGCGCAGTTGGGGCACCAGCACCTCCCAGAGCGTTCGCAGTGCATCAGCAGTGCGGTCTCGCTGGCGAACTGCCGCCAGCCGCAGCCAACCAACGCCACTGACAGAGGCGCTGGCCCCCAGCATGGCCTGCAATTGATGATCTTCGTAGAGCAAGTAGGTGTGATGCCGCTCGGAATCCAGCCAGTGCCCTACCTGAAACCAGTCCAGGTGGGTGTGCACCAGGCGGCTGTAATAGAGCAACGAGAGGATTTCCGAACGGTGCTTGCGTTCGTATACGGCAATTTCGGTTGGAACCATGTTCAGCGTTTCAAAGCTTCAGCGTTTCAGGCGATGGGCATAGCTATGGACATTGATCTCGACGATGCGACAAATACGCGGGTCAATCAGGCGGCTGACGATGCGCGGGTTGATGCTGTTCATCTCCGCGCTGGTGGTGATGATGGTGGGTAAGCGCCCCACATAGCGATAATCGAGCAATTGGAAGAGCTTCTCCTGCGTCCAGGGGCGGGCGCTCTCCGTTCCCAGGTCATCGAGCACCAGCAGGGACACATTGCGCACGCGCTCGAAGAGGCGGTCAAATGTGACCGTCGAATCCGGCGCGAAGGTCGTGCGCAGATAATCCAGCAAGTCCGGCACCGTCAGGAAGAGCACTTCGTCGCCCTGGTTCCGGCGTTCGTTGGCAATGGCCGCTGCCAGGTGCGTCTTGCCGCTGCCGAATTCCCCGGCGAAGAGAATCCAGTTTTCGGGATTCTGCGCGAACTGGTAGGCCGCCCGCGCAGCTTGCGTCAGGCGCTGGCGCTCTTCTGGCGTGGCGCGGGTCTCGACATCGAAATTCTCGAACTGCATATGCGCGTACATCGGCAGCCGTGACTTGAGTTGAGCCTGGCTGTTGGGTTGGTGACTGCGGTAGTCCGGGGCATCCAGCACCACACGGTGAATCACCGTATTGTCCATCAGGCGGCTGCGGACGCGCCCATCGAGCGAGTCGAGTTCGGCGTTGGTCGTGATGACCGTCGCGCGGCGATGCGTGTAGCGATGGTTCAGCAGTTGAAACAACTTCTCCTTGGCCCACTCGCTGGGGTTTTCCGTGCCGAGATCATCCAGAATCAGCAGATGCGTGTTGCGCAGGCGCTCGAAGAGTTCATCGTAGGCGATATCCGAAGACGGCGCGTAGGTGCTGCGCAGATGATCCAGCAAATCCGGCGTCGTGATGAACAGCACGGAATCGCCCTTATCCAGGCGGGCATTGCCCACCGCCGCCGCCAGATGCGTCTTGCCCGTGCCGTAACTGCCTTCCAGCAGCAGCCAGCCCTGCAAGTCGTCGGCGTACGATCTGGCTGCATTGAAAGCCAGTTGCAGCGACTGGATTTCCTTGGGCGAATAACCGCGTATGTCCCACTCGAAATTCTCGAAGGTCTGCTCGGCGAGTGCGTCCAGGTTGCTCAGGCGGCGCAGTCGTTCCCGCCGTTCCTGGTCGACCTCTGCGGGGTAATTCGGGCAGCGGTACAATTTGCCAAAACGCGGATCATCGACCGCCACCGACGCCTTGACCACGCCCAACCCGCCACAAATGGGGCAGGGTTTTGTCGGCTCTGTGGGGTCATAGCAGCGAATCTCGCTGAGCGAGGAGGGGCCATTGAGCAGTTCACTCAGCGTAGTCGCCCCATTGCTTTCCAGCGAATCCTCCATTCGGGCTGCCAGATCGCTCAACCGTTTCATTATGGCGTCCTTCCTGCTGCCAGCGCACCAAAATCGCGCGGATGTACTTCCAGCTTCGTTTGTTGCTCTCGACGGCGATTTTCATGGCCTCTTGCAGCCATGCATAGGGATATTCTTCCTCAGCGTCCTTTAATTCTTCGGCGATCATCGGGGTGATATGCCCGATGTTCTCCTCGTACAGGCGGTAGATGCTGGGGCGCTCCGGCAGAATCTCAATCCGGCGAGAAGCATCCGGGATGAACTGCCCCGCCGCAATCTGCCGCACAGCGGCCTGCCCTCGGTGCGTGTTCATGAAATAGAAGGTCTGCTTTTCTCCGTCCTGCTCGACTTCCGCCGCCAGCAGCACGCCGTGTTCCAGCGCCCGCGCCAGCCCACGCTGCAACGCCGCCTGCACATCGTCTTCGGCTGCCGCAAGCCCCCGGCAGAGCGCGTCGTCTTCCAGGAAGTCTTCGCGCACCAGGTAGCGGTAGGTGCCTGTTTTTTGCTGCAAGGCACGGTAGCAGAAAAGAACGACCTTCATCTCCGCGAGGTCATCCACCAGCGGCAGCACCTCGCTGAAGAACTGCGCGTGCACCGGCACAATTTGATTCTTTTCGGGCGAAAATCCATTGAATGAGTCAGTCATTGTATCTCTAGTCGAATCTACGGACGGCAAGCACGTCGTTCCCACAGGCACCGTGTAACCATGTAGGGATGTACTTTTGAACGTCCGATGTACCTTTTGCTTAGTCTACACCACAATCCAAGGCGCATTACTCCAAATCGCTCAAATCGACACGGCGCACGCTGGCATCCATGAACTTCGTCAGCGCCTTTTCGAAGTAAAGCGATATTGTCCCGGTCGGGCCGTTGCGGTGCTTGGCGACGATGACATCTGCCTGATTGGGGAACTCAGTAGCTTCGTTATACAACTCATCGCGATATAAGAACATCACAATATCTGCGTCCTGCTCAATGCTCCCAGATTCTCTCAAATCAGATAATACAGGCCGCTTATCTTGCCGTTGTTCTACGGCGCGGGAAAGCTGCGCAGCGCTGATGAGCGGGACGTTCAATTCGCGGGCGAGTTCCTTCAGATTACGACTGATGTAGCTGATTTCCTGCACGCGGTTATTTTGATATTGCCCGCCAGCGTTCATCAACTGCATGTAATCGACCATGATCAGGTCGAGGCCATATTCATGTTTCAGGCGGCGGCATTTGGTACGCATCTCCATTGGCGCGAGTGCAGGCGTGTCATCAATGAAAATGTGGAAGTTGCTGATGCGTCCGGCAGCTTCCGTGAACCGCGCAGCTTCTTGCTGGTTCAACTGAGCGAGGCGCAACTTCTGCACATTGATGCCCGTCTCCATCGCCATCATACGCTGCACCATCTGCTCCACGCCCATCTCCATCGTGAAGATCGCCACACGCCCCCCGAGCCGCCCCACGTTCATGGCGGTGGTGAGCAGCCAGGACGTGTTGTGGCTGACGATGCCATTGGCAATGTAGCTGTGGGTTTCCGGCACAACCAGATCGTAGCACTGTTGCATACCGTCATCTTCAATCGAGATGATTTCATCCCAGGCATAGGAAGCGGGTAAAAGGTCATCCGGGACGATGAGTTCATTTTCCCCCATCCCTATAGCCCCTCCCCGATGCATCATAGAGGGAGCTTTGTTCATGAAGGGCAACGCTAAATTCTCCTCCATCGCAATGGGGGAGGTGGCTGCCTCTGGCAGACGGAGGGGGGCAAGCGCTACCGCCACATAATTCCCAGGTTGCAAATCTGCGAGGGCAACCCATTCTTTCTCACCCGCTGGATTGAGAAGCATCACGCGATGGTTATGTGTACCAGAGAGCGAATACCCTCCACGAGTCGTCAGTTTCAGAGTCGGTTTCTCGCCTGCATCGTAGAAATGCGAGGTCTTTTGCACACCTTTCGGCGTGAACACGTCTAGCTCCAGCGGATAGTAGATACCGCCTTCGTCGTCAGGTACTCCATCAACATCTTGAGGCAACAGTGTCTCAATCGGCACAGTGCCTCGTTCTGTATGAACCCGGGTTCCAGCGCGGACGCATTTACCCATGCCCGGCCTGGCGGCGACAATCAGTAAGTCGCTCTTCTGGAAACCGCCGAGCAGCGCATCCAGGTCGCGGAAGCCGGAGGGCACACCGGGAGCTTCATCGCGATGTTGCAGCATGTACTCGATGCGGTCGTAATAGGCGCTGAGGGCATCCCACATCGGGACGAATTCGCGGCGCACCTGGCTCTCGCCCACTGTGAAAAGCTTCGACTCGGACTCGTTGATGACGGACTCGATATTGAGCGTCTCGTCCATCGCCAGCGATTTGATCTCGTCCGCCGTCGCCATCAATTTGCGGCGGATGCTGGTGCGTTCCACCAGCCGTCCGTAGACTTCGGCATGTACGGACGTTCCGGTGTTGTTCACCAGTTGGATCAGGTAGGCTCGTCCGCCGATTTCGCTGAGGACTCCGGCATTCTCCAATTCCTCCGCCAGCAGAATCACGTCGATGCCGTCCCCGCGCGTGTTCAGCCGTGTGAGCGCCTCCCAGATGTACTGATGCCGCAGCAAGAAGAAGTCCGTCGACTTGAGGAAAGCCGCCAGCGTCACGTACATTGACGGGTCCAGCAGGACGGAACCGATGACAGCTTCTTCGGCCTCCGGGCTGAATGGCGCACCGGGGTCTGTGTTGATTTGGGGAGGTGTGGTCATGAGCCTGGTTGTCTGTCGCTTGTCGGAATTGGCTCTATTGTGCGGCGGGGTGAGGTTTTGGGCAAGCGTCGGATGGTCACGCACCAATGATGATTTTCATTGAAACCTCAAAGTCGGATGATGGTAACAACTGAGCCGCGTGTTAAAATATAGGCCGTAACACATGGATGAGCTTCCGATAGGATCAAATTATGCCCGTTCGTCGTTTCCTCGCGCCATTGCTGATCATGTTCTTGTGGTCGCTGGTACCAGCCGCGCAGGCACAGGATGGGTCGGAGGCGGTGCGTATGACCGTCGAGACGGCCTATGACAACGCCTATCGTCCAGAGCACTGGCTGCCACTGCGAATACAGGTGCGCAATGAAGGACGGGATTTCAGCGGGCGAATTGTGGTACGCCCGGAAACATCGGGCCTCGCGCTGAGCAATACCTACAGCACGCCGATTGACCTGCCGGTCGGGTCGGAGAAAGTGGCCTTTCTCTATGTGCGGGCGCGGCGGGCGGCGCAGCTCACCGTCGAGTTGATTGACGATGAAGGCGTGCGAGTGGCGCAGCGGGTCGTCGGCCTGAACCCAATTGATCCCTACGATGCGCTGCATGTGCTGCTGGCGGATAGCGCAGCGACGACCATCAACCTCAACGATGTAGCGGCGGGCGGCTATGATTCCGTGCAGGCGCGTTGGGAGATTGGCAACTTACCCCCGGATGCGGCGGCGCTGCTGGCCATCGACACGTTGACCGTCTATCAGGCGGATACGGAGATGCTCACCGTCGGGCAGCGCGAAGCCATCGCCGAATACGTTAGCCTGGGCGGGCATCTGGTCATCATCGGTGGCCTTGAATGGCAGCGCACGGCAGCAGGACTCGCTTCGCTGCTGCCCTTCCAACCCTCTGGCAGCGAGAGCATTGACGATTTCTCGGCGCTGGCGGGCTTCGCAGGGCTGCCAGAAAGCGGCGCACTCTCCGGTGCGGCACGCATCAGCACCGGAACGCCCGTTGATGAAGGCCGCGTGCTGGTCGCCACGGACGATGAGCAACCGCTGGTCATCCGCCGCGAATTTGGCGCGGGCACAGTCGATTTCCTGACGTTCGACCCGACGCTGGAGCCGTTTGCCAGTTGGGAGGAGCGAGCGGGGCTGTGGTTCACACTCTTCACGACGACCGCGCCGGAACCGGGCTGGGGACGCGGATTCCTGGAATTGCAAGAAGCGGCACGCGCCATCGCCATCCTCCCCGGCGTTGATCTGCTCCCACCCGTCCTGTCGATGGTAGCCTTCGTCGCTGCCTATGTTCTCTTGATCGGCCCTGTGAATTATCTGGTGCTCTCGCGCCTGAATCGCACGGGCTGGGCCTGGTTCACCATTCCGCTCTTCATCGTGTTCTTCACCGGGCTGGCCTTCACAGTGGGCTTCAATTTGCGCGGAAACGATGTCATCGTCAGCCACCTCAGCGTGGTGCAGTCCGACTCGGAGACGGGCATCGCGCGGCAAGATCAACTGTTGGGCATCCTCTCGCCCCGGCGTGAGGTCTACGAACTGGAAGTCCCGCGTGGGCAGTTCTTCACGGTGCTGGGCGGGTTCCAGCAGAGCAGCGTGCTGGCGCAGGGCATCCCTCAGTCGAGCACCAATGTCGTCCAGGGCGCCAATTTCAGCGCCGAAAATGTGGTGATTGACGGGGGTATTTTCGCCAATTTCAGCGGTTTCGCCACTGTCGAAGCGCCGCAGATCACAGGCAGCGCCACGATCACCTACGAAGGGGAGAACGGGGCGCAGCGGGTGCGCGGCGTGGTGCGCAATGACAGCGAAAGCACACTGCAAGATGTCGTCATCCTGGCACGCAACCGTGTCTACGCCGTGCCGGATGCGTTCGCCCCTGGCGATCTGCTGGATTTCGATACGAGCGATTTGCAACCCATTGCCGAGGATGCCGACGATCAGCTTCCGGTCGAAGCGCCCTTCGAGTCGGCTCCCTTCCTCGACCTGGGGCAGGGAGCGGCGACGCGCGCGCCGCTGTTCAACAGCCTGGGAAGTGCGCGGGCTGTGGTGGGCGAACGGCTGGATCACGCCTGCCGCATCAATAATCTGGACGAGCGCGACGATTCCGAAGAGTTCGCGCGGCGCACGGCCTTTCTGTGCAGCTTCATGCGCGATCAATTCGATTCATCGTCCATCGGGCATGAGGTATACATGCTGGGCTGGGCGCAGGGTGGAATCCCATCCGGCCTGGAAATCACCGATGTGACCTACCGAGGAGTCAACACCGGGTTCTACATCGTGCGGTTGGATACGACCGTCGAGCGCCCCCCGGCCAGCCAGACTGTCACGCTGGAAGCAGATCAATTCACCTGGACGCTGGTAGAGCGCGATGTCGTCAGCGCATCGGGCGGCCTGGATGAGATCACGCTGGTCTCGCCGACGAGCGCCATCGCGCGCATCATGCCCATCCCAGGGGCGGTGCTGGCGGATGTAGAGAGCATGACCGTCACGCTGGATCGTTCCAGCAGTTACGGGCGCGATGTCGAATTGTCGCTGTGGGATTGGGAGGCGCGCGAGTGGGTCTTGCAGGAACCCAACGCTGCCGAGAGCTATGTCTTTGAAGAGCCAGAGCGCTTCCTGGGGTATGATAACCGCGTGCAAATCCTGCTGACGTTGGAACGTCCCTTCGCGGGCACGCCGCCGACGGCGCGCATCCGGGACATTCGCGTGACGCAAACGGGGCATTTTTGAACAACGATCTGGTGTCGTAGGGGCAGGATATATCCCACCCCTACCCATGACGAAAGCGATCATCACGAGACGTAGAACGACGGAGTTTCTGGCGTGGAAAACGTAGACAATGGCAACATCATCGAGACGAAGAACCTGCACAAGCGCTTCGGCAATTTCGAAGCCGTGCGCGGGGTGACTCTGACCGTCCCGGCGGGGTCGATTTACGGCTTCGTGGGGCCGAACGGCGCGGGCAAAACCACCACCATGCGCATGCTCACCACGCTGACGCGCCCCACCAGCGGCGAAGCCTGGATCGCGGGGCATTCCGTGCTGGAGGATCGGCGGGCGGTGCGGCGCAGCATCGGCTACATGCCGGATGAGTTCGGCGTGTACGAAGATTTGCGTGTCTGGGAGTACCTGGATTTCTTCGCCGCCTGCTACGACATCCCGGAAAATGACCGCAAGCGCCTGGTCGGTGACCTGCTGGAATTGGTTGATCTGAGCCACCGCCGCGAAGATATGGTTGATAAGCTCAGCCGGGGGATGAAACAGCGCCTCTCGCTGGCGCGTACCCTGGCGCATGATCCCCAGGTGTTGATTCTGGACGAACCCGCTTCGGGTCTCGATCCCCGTGCGCGTGTCGAAATCCGCGAACTGCTGGGCGAACTGGCGAATATGGGCAAGAGCATCTTCTTCTCGTCGCATATTCTGGCGGATGTAGAAGATATTTGCTCGCATATCGGCATCATCGAAGCGGGCGAGATCATCATGGAAGGCAGCATTGACGAACTGAAGCAGCAGCTCATGGAAACCCGCGAGCTGATTATCAGCGTGCCTGACCATGATGAAGCGGAGCGCGTGCAAACCCTGGCGGAAGGCATCGCCGATGTCGCCGCCGTTGAGATTCTGACGCCGCGCGGCGGGCGTTCGCGCGTGCGCATCGACTTCTCCGGGGATGAAGATGGCATTGTGGCGCTCAATCGTCGCCTGCACGAGGAAGGCTTCGCCATCCTGGGCTTCCAGGAGCAAGAACGCGACCTGGAGCATATGTTCATGCGCGTGACGAAGGGGCTGGTGACGTAATGGCGATCAGCGGTCATCACAGGCAGTTGTCGTGATCCATTTATAGAGGCCGGTTCTGCGTTGCGCGTCGTTTCATGTGAGAGTGAGTTTGTAGCTGGATGACAAACTACGCGATGTTTTGCCAGAACAACTCGTGGAGATCACGCGAATGCTCGCCGGGTGGATACGTAGAATCCGCAAATCGTAGGAAACACGGGAATTGAACAGGCACAACATGTTGTGCCTCTACTGAAAACCGAGAACTGAGAACTGAATCTTATGCTCCAATTCACCGACTCCTTCTTGCGCACTGTCCGCAGCGTCTTCGCAGGACGCAGCGGCGAAGAAGCCTGGATCGAAGACGCGACGGCGCTGACCCCGCGCGAAACCCGCGTGCGACGCATTACCACCGTCCTGCAATGGGGCGGCCTCCTCAACGTCGTCTTGCTGCTGGTCTTGATGGTGGCGCTGGCCGCAGGTGCCCTCCGCGCAGTTGATTTGAGCCGTCTCTTGCTCGCCAACGTGGAGCAGACGGAGAGCGCGCGTGTGCTGCTGGCACTGGCAGGCATCAGCGCGAATGCCAGCTTTTTGCTGCTGCTGGCAGCGGGTGCCGGGGCACAGGAATTGTGGGCGGCGCTGCTGGCAGTCGCCGGGTTGATCGTCAACCTGCTGGCGGTCTTCGCCCTGGGCTTCTACCCCGCGCTGCTGGCGGTAGGCGTGCTCTCGTTCGCCATCGTCCTGGCGATCCGTGACCTACGCGCCTATCACGGCAACGCCGTCATGGTCAAAGAACTGCGGGGGCGGATGCGCGGTGTGCGCTCCTTCGCAATTATCTCGGTCTTCCTGTTGCTGATGGGCAGTTTCACCGTGCTGCTCTACGTCTTGCAGATTCCGCTGCTGGAAGCCAATGACACCATCATCACAGGCGAATTGGGACGCCTGCTCTTCGTCGGCGTCGTCGGCATCGAACTGCTGCTGATCGTCTTCATCGTCCCGGCGCTGACCGCAGGTGCGATCACAGGCGAACGCGAACGCCGCACCTACGACCTGCTGCAAACGACCCTGCTCTCCGCGCCTTCCTTCATCGTCGGCAAAATGGAATCCGCCCTGGGGTATATTTTGTTGCTGCTGCTGAGCGCAATCCCCTTGCAGAGCATCGCCTTCTTATTCGGCGGCATCAGCAGCACGGAAGTCGCCATCTCCTTCGTGCTGCTGGCGGCAACAGCCCTCGGCCTCGGTGCACTGGGGATGTACTTCTCCGCAACGACCGACCGCACATTAATCGCCACGATCCGTGTCTATTCGGTGGCGGCGGTGCTGGTCTTCGTGCTGCCCCTGGTGGCCTTCCTCTTCTTCCAGGGGGCCATGAGCAGCGCCATCCAGGGGGTGGCTGTTCCGGCGGATTCCCCTTCCGGTGAAGCCTTCATGATCTACGGCGATATGATCGTCAGCAGCCTGAATCCCGTGACCTCGGCCTTTTACACGCAGCAGATGTTGATTGACCGCCAGCAAATCTTCCTGATGGATGTGGTGCTCTCGGATAACAGCCGCATTCCCGTGCTGGCACCCTGGATTCTGACGACGATCACCTATGTGGGGCTGACGGCGTTCTTGCTGCTGCTGGCGGTGCGCAGTATGCGCCGCACCCGCTAGCGAAAACAAGCGAAACAGAGGGGCGGTAGACACTGCGTGGGGAAATCGTCTGGTTCGCGTTTCGCCCTGCTGGCATACTGTAGGCAAATGCTGAATTCGCAACAACCCATCAGGAGAATCCGCCGTGAAACGCTGTTTCGTATTCTTCACCGCCTGCCTGCTGCTGCTGATTGCCGGAGTCGCTGCCGCCCAGGGTGCGCCGCAGCACGTCACCGACGCCTTCGCCGACCTCAACCGCCGCCTGGGAAGCAATTACACCACCGCCAACACGCGCTGGACATGGTCGGAGCAAGTCTGGTTCAACCGGGCGCTGGGCTGTGAACGCCTGGATACAGGCAGCCTTCCCTATGAGGAGATTCGCGGGTTTCGCGTGCAGATCGACATGGAAATCACGGGCAGCGAGACCTGGGACTACGATTACCGCATCAGCTACGAGCCGAACCTGCTGATTCTCTGTTCGCCCGACCTGGACTCACAACCGACGCAGGCGGCTGCGCCCCCGGGAACAACGCCGACGCCGCATGCCATCCTCGTGCCGACGAGCTGCCCCGGCACCCTGGCCTCGCGTCTGCTCGTCGGGCAGCAGGCACGGGTGACGCCTGGAGAACAGCCCAACAACGTCCGCAGCAGCTATGGAACCAGCAGCCCTTACGTCGGGGAAATCCCGCCGGGTGGCATCTTCACGATTCTGGATGGCCCGGAATGTACGGCGGATGGGGCCTGGTGGCAGGTCGATTACAACGGCTTGATCGGTTGGACGCTGGAAGGCCAGGGCGATGAATATTACATCGAACCGTTGAATATGGTTCGGACAGAGACCCCTGCCCCACCCGCCACTGCCGCGCCCACCAGCGAAGCCACGCCTATCGTCTGCGATGCGAGCGTACCGCCGCGCCTGACCATCGGCGAAACGGCTCGCGTTACCCCCGGCATCCCCAACAACGTGCGCAGCGGCGCGGGCACCAGCAACGAGTACCTGGGCGAAATCCCGGCAGAAGCGACCTTCACGGTGCTGGCGGGGCCGCTCTGCGCCAGCGGGATCGCCTGGTGGCAGGTCGATTACAACGGCTTGATCGGCTGGACGGCTGAGGGGCAGGATGGCGAATACTGGCTGGAGCCGGAACTGGGTGCGCTCGCAGCGATCACAGCGGGCAACCTGGAACGCCTGACACTGCTGGCAGAACTGCCGCGCCCGGATATTGCGACGGCACACCTGCAATTCCAGGGCAGTACGCTCTACGTGAACAGCATCAGCGGGATCACGGCCTATCGCCTCGCGGATCCCTATGCCGTCCCCGATGCTTTGCAGTGGCAGGGCGAAATCATCGGGCGGCTCGATCCAGCGCGAGAGGCGCGTTTCCTGGATTTCCGCGTACTCGATGCGAATCGCGTGCTGGCCGTCTATGCCCGCAATGATTTCGGGCAGATGTGGACGGCGCTGCTGCCGGGGTTCGCCGAAGAACGCGAATGGGGCGCGATCCAGCCCGGCATCGTGCGCATCAGCCCCGATGGGCGCTACATCGTCCGCGCGGAGACGGCCTCAGGTGCCAATGATCGGCTCTTCGTATACGACCTCAGCAGCGGCGAATCCTGGGCGATCCAGAACGCTCCCCATCAGACGCCCGTACAGACGATGGCCTTCAGTGGCGATGGTGACCTGCTCATCACGGGCAGCGCGGATTTGCTCGTGGTCTGGGAAGTCTTCGCCTGGGATCCCGGCGCGACGGACGCCAATCAGGTCATTCTCAGTGCCCAGGCCTACCCTTCGGATGATGTGACCTACGTCAATCAGGTCGCCTTCGTGGAACGCAGCGAGGATTTTCTGGTTTCCACCAGCGATGTCGCCATCAACTCCACCCTTTCGCAGCACGGCCTCACGCGGGGCGGCTTCGCCAGCACCGAGACAGAGACGATCCTCTGGAAAGATGTCCTCAGCCTGGGCGACGGGGATGCCCTGTTGGGCGGTGCTTATGGCGGCGAAGGGACACTGGCACTGCTGGAAGATGCGCAGGTTTTCCTGCTGAACATCGCAGGCATCGGGTCGCTGACTGCCGTGCGCGATATGGCCTTCAGCGCCGACGCTCGCCTGTTGGCGATCCAGACGGATACGCGCGTGCTGCTCGTGGGCATCCCTGCACAACCGTGAGCCGGGCCATACCCGGTGTAGGTGAAATGTCACCCTGATCTGGCGGCTCTTTCTCGCTATACTGACGGCGTGTCTATCATCCTGGGTAGATGCGCTGTCTGTTGTTGGAGCCGCTGGCGTGGATTCGCCATTCCACTTCTCACACAGAATGACAGGTGCCGAGACCCGAACGTGCCACAAGGGAAACCTTGGTAAATAAGACTACACAGGGGGAAAAGTGCTGGTCACCGAACTGCTGAACAAGGGCGAGGTACTGCACGGGCAGTCGATTCAATTGCAAGGCCGTTTGATCGCAATTTTCGAGCGCGGCACGTATTTCACCTTCCTCTGCGCCAGCAATCGACTGCGGCGCACCAACTACGTCCGCATCCAGCAGCCCTTCGCCGAAATTCGCCGGATCATCCAGCCCATGAGCTTGCACCTGCTGCGGCTCGAGCGCGGCTATATGATCGAAAAACCTTATCTCTACAACTTTCCGGTGTCGCTACGCGCAACCAGCCTCTACGACCAGGAAGAAGAACGCCCCATCTTGCAAGACATCAGCGCTGTGCATCTGCGGATTCCGTATCCGCAGCGGCTGCGTTCCCTGGTCGACGCGCCCGAATGGGAATACCAGGCCGAGGTTGAATACGCGCCGCTGACGAATTTGCAGGAAGCACCGCCCTATCGCGCGACGATTCGCTACCGCAGACACCTGCACTTCGCCCCGACCCGCCCCGATGTTCAGGTGTTGAACGGCGGGGAAACGCGCTATGCCCGCCAACTGCTGAAGAAGACCCTGCGCGTCCCCGGTTGGCTGACTTTCAGCAGGCCGCGCAGCCTCTTCGAGACCGATTCGATTCGTGCCAGTCTGCTGCCGCGCCCAGCCCAGGGAAGCGCCATCTGGATGCCAGACGGCCCGCAGGAGCGCGTCGTCAAAATCTGCGGCGGCCTGAACCCGCTGCAAAATGAAGCGCCCGTTGTGGCGACGGTCACGGGCAAGATTCGCTATGTAAGCGCAGACGATGACGATGCCCCCAACGGTGCGGCGAGGCTGGCCTTCAGCCGCGTCTATTCGATTGAACTATCGGGTGAAGCCAGGCTGCGTCACCGTCACCCAAAACCGCAAATCCTCTGAATGGCGCTTATTCCGCCGCCAGAGTCACCGCGTTGTAGCCGCGTTCCATGATCTGCGCCTTGAGTTCCCGCGCCGCCATCGCATACCCACCCTCGTCCGCATCCAGGAAATGCACCTGCCGTCCAAAACGGTCGAAGACGATGCAAGTCATCAGCGTATGCGCAGCGACATGCACCCCGTAGACGACTTCGCCCGTATTGCGCCAGACATCCAGGTAATCGCGCAATTGCTGGCGCTGGGCAGGTGTACCGCTGATGGTCATGCGCAGGGTGTCGTCGAATTTCTCGTGGTCGGTGGCGTCGTAGACCACCTGCTTGTAACGCCCCCAGATGCCATCCAGAAAGCGCCAGCGCAAGAACCCCGCCACGGACCAGAACATCAACCCCAGCACATCTCGCCAGCTATACCCCCGCTTCTTGACGGCAACTTCATTGCGATACTCGGCTGGATCAAGGGCGACATGCATGCCGGGAAGATGGATGGGGTGGCGGTCTGCATGTGCGCCGTAGATGCGCTCGATTTCGTCCAGGATGTCGATGTAGATCGCCGAATCCGCAGCGTCATCCCTGCCGACGACCTTCACCAGCAGGCTGACAACTTCTTCGCGGCGCGCCTTGTGTTTGCTCCAACGGCACTCAAACCCCGTGAAATCCGCCTCTTCGTCACCGCGCGGCGAAATTTGATACGCCGGATGACGCTCAGGGGCCTTCAAGAGCGACTCCGCGTATTCCAGCCCGCCGCCCATGAAGACGGGCTGTTGGAAATTCTCCGAAATCTGGACTTTCCCGACGCGCACACGATAACCGGCGGCCAGTACGTCCTGCACAGGAACTACCCCGATGCGCAGATCGAGGCCGAAGCTCTCCCGTGCCATGCGCTGCACTGCCGCCAGGGAGTCCGCCGCCTGCTGGCACACCTGCGGCGGAATCAGCACCGCCATGCCATCCCCACCGAAGAGAAATGGCACTTCCACATCTGGGATGCTGTTGAGAAGCGCCGTGATCGCCGCCGCCGCGCAGGTATTCACCGACTTGTACTGGCCCTGCTGGATCGCCCCGGTGGAGTTGATGACATCCGTCAGGGCGATGTACCAATCCTGCGGCACATCGCGGTAGCGGGATGAGTCGGCGATCTCACGGATGTGCATCATCGCGGGCAAATCGGCAAAGAAGTGGGTGGGGTCTTGCGCTGGCTGGTTCATCAGGTAGTCATCCGTTGCGTACAGTTGTCCACCCAGTATAGGGGGGATTCCTTGGAAGAAGATTGTCCCTGGCTCAAGTTGCGGTATGCTATCGGCGGACTCGTGCACGCATACAGCAAAGGACTCCGATGACTCCCGACAAGATCCTGCAAATTGTGACCGACATCGCGCTGGAAGCGGGCAACATCCTCTTGCGGCGCTTCGAGCAGCCTCACGAGCAGACCACCAAATCCGCCAGCATTGATATTGCGACCGAAGCGGATGAAGCGGCGGAAGCCTATATCATCGGCGAATTGCGGAAGCACTTCCCGCAGCATCACATCGTCGGCGAAGAAGGGGGTGGGCAGGGTGTGCCCATTGAAGAGGCGCAGCATCTGTGGTTCGTCGATCCAATTGACGGCACGACCAACTACGCCAACGGCATCCCGCATTTTTGCACCAGCATCGCCCTCACGGACGCCGACCGCGTGCCGCAGGTTGGCGTGATTTATGACCCCATGCGCGATGAGATGTACCGTGCCATTCGTGGGCAGGGCGCGACCCTCAACGGGCAGCCGCTGCACGTCTCGGCGAAGACGGAATTGCTACAGTGCGTGGTCGCCAGCGGCTTCGGCTACGACAAGGCGACCAATCCGAACAACAACGCCGACCAGTGGAGCACGATGATGGTGCGAACCCGGGGCATCCGGCGCTTCGGCAGCGCGGCGCTTGATCTGGCTTATGTCGCGGCGGGTCGCTTCGATGGCTACTGGGAACGCAGCCTGAATCCCTGGGATGTGATGGCGGGTGTGCTGCTCGTCGAGGAGGCGGGGGGACGAGTCACAGATTATCGCGGTGGTGCTGAACCGCAGTACGACGAAGACGGACGCTACCTCGCCAGCAATGGGCACATTCACGAGGCGATGAGAGCCGTCCTCGCCGAGAGCTTCGGCTGGTGAGCCGCACGCCTGGCTCATGGGTCGGCAGGGCGTGACCGCCAGAGTCGCCGCGGATTCAAATCCCCCGCTACGAAAGACCTAAACGGGTTCTCCAGGCGCTCTCTCGACCTGAAGGGTTGTCTCAGCGTCCCTGTAGCGGACGCTCAACCTGGTGTAGCCTAACGTTTTGAACGGCAGGCGAGCGGGAGCGCACACGGGCACTCCCCTACGCCCATTCTCCCCTTGCGCAACGTCGCGGTTGAGCGGCTATTGATGCACTGCCCCGGCGCTATTCGGCCTCTTCGGTGGCATCTGGTGGCGGCGCTTCTTCCTCAGGCTCATCTGCCGTATCCGCTTCGTCCTCAGCAGCCTCATCCTCAGCAGATTCTGCCTCGTCCGCGTCATCCGTTGCGGCTGCACCGTCCGCCGGAATCGCGACGAATTCCAGTTCCAGGCGCACTTCTTCGGAGATGTCTGAGACAATCGGCGGTGCCTGAATGCTCAGGTCAAAATCCGCATAGCGAATGGTTGTATCCAACAGGCCGCTGATGGTGTCGTCACTGTTGTAAGTGATTTCGCCCGTGAAGGTCACTTCGCGCGTGGCGTCAACCACCGTCAGATCACCCGTGATGCTCACCTGCAAGACGGTACCGGGGACGATTTCCTGGTTGCTCTGTTCGTCGATGATGATGTCCGTCGGTGCGAAGGTGATGAACTCGTACTGATCCTGGTTGGATTGCAGGATGAAGGTGCGGATCGCACGATTGCGATTGTCGTCGTCGGTCTGGAAGGTGCGTGCGTTGATGACGATTTCGCCAATCTCGGTCTCGGCGGGCTGCTCGAAGTTCACAGCCATCTGCGCCCCGACCTGATTCGTCTCACCGATCACGGTCTTGTCCTGCCCGTTGAGCACTTCGTCAATGTAGAAACGCGCGGTGGACTGCCCCGGGTCGATTCGATAGACATTCTCGCCACCGTCCAGCGGTTGCACAACCTCGCTGATGTCCTGGCTGGCCTCGCCCGAGCCGGAAATGAAAATGAACGCCGCATAGCCAATCACAGCGATCAGCAGCACAGCAATGAATACCGTCACAATCACCGTGAAGAGCATGCGACGTGTGTTGGACACACCTTTTTCTGACATAAGACTACGATCTCCTAATTCAATGTGGATATTCTATCGCAAAAACCACAGCGATGATTGTGCGGAACTTTCCTGAGCAAACTATGAACGCAGCCTGAACTCTCCCTTGCGGTGAGCGGCTCAGGGGATGCGATTCGCATCGAACGTCAGGGTATTGAGCATTTGCAGCAGGGTCTGTTCGTACTCGTCAAAGTAGCGTTCGTCCGCGCCCAACGTCGCCAATATCAGGTAATTGCCGCGCATCACCGCCGCCTGAAATTGCGTCTGTGGATTCAGCGCCCCCAACTGCACCGACTCCAGGCGATACAGCAGCACATCCCCGATCGGCAGATTGACAATTTGCAGGTCAGCGACGGTGAACCCTCGTTCGGCATACAGTTCATCAAACTGTGGCTGCAAGGCTTCGACGTTGGTCTCGCCACCCAGATCCCGGTACTGCACCTGCACCAGCACATCATCGAAGGTATCGCGCACCATCAGCGAATTCTCTACGGGGAGCTTCTGCCAACTGGGTGGCGTGCGCAGCGTCACGACCAGATTCGGATCGGCCTGCAGCAGCCAACTCCCTTCGGCTAGCGTCTCGCGCCAGGCAATCGTGTGCAGGATGCGCTCGAAGATGGATGCTTCTTCGGCAGCCGTCGCACGCACCGTCAGGCAGGCATCCGATGCCAGCGCGTAGACCGCCGCATTCCATCCCGCTGCATCCGTTTCCCACGTGAGCTGCACCGCCTCGCCCAACGGGAGCGCCAGCGTCTCCTGCGTCAACCCTTGCGCGGTCTCGTCCACTTCCAGCATTTCAGCGGCGGATGCAGCCCAGGCGTCCAGCGTCTCCTCCGCCGGACAGGTCGAGTCCAGGTCTAAGCGAATGTCCCCTTCGGCATCGGCGACCCTTCCAGCACCCAACTGCACCCAATCCGCCGGAACAGCAAAGCGCACAGCATCAATTTGCGTCCGCGTCCAGGCTCCATTATCAACCGTCTCCAACTGCACGAATCCGACGCCGACCAGCAGCATCACCCCGATGAGGATCGTCTTCACCTTCCAACTCCTTCACTCATGGCTAACGATACAACTTGCTTGAGCTTCTGTTGCGAGCAGTGTACCATCTTCGTATGTAGGCTTTCTTACGAAATGCGCTGCGAACACGAAATTGTCGAAATCATGCAATTCTGAGTCAGGCACATGCTGGTCGTTCTCATCAAATCGCTACACACGCTGGCCGTCCTCTATTTTCTGCTGTGCCTCTATGTCATCTGGCAGTATGCCCTCAACGGCTTACACCGCCGCTGGCTCCGGCTGGCCCTGGTCAGCATCCTGGCGGAAGCCGCCATCTACGCCGGAAACGGCTTCCGCTGCCCTCTGACGGATTGGGCGATTGCCCTGGGCGACCCCACCGGGGCGGATTACCTCCAGGATTGGTTCTTCCGGGGCAATCTCAACTTCGTGCCCAGCTTCGCCCTCTTCGCCAGTGGCGGAATCGCCCTCGCGGGGCGGCGCTGGCTGCTCGAACGACGCTGAGTCCGCCGCCTTGCAACGAGCGCAAGTAAAAATCTGTTAAGCATACGGAACACCAACTTCATGGAGCTTTCACCTGCTGAATCCGGGCGAATGCATTACAATGTACATGTTGCGAACGTACACATTGGGAAGGATACGGTATGGTGAACTTCTGGAAAGGTGGGGCTGTGCTTGTGCTGCTCTTCTTGAGCACGCTGAGCGCAGCGGCAGCACCGCTCGCGCCTGTGGGTGCGGCTGACCTGGCGCAAACGGATCAATCCAGCAGCGCGGATGTCCGTGTGATCCCGCGCAGCGGCGGACAGGGCAGCAATCACACGATCCTCGTGAGCGGCTTGCTAGAAGGCGAAGCCATCACCATTCGCATCCTCAACGAAGCACTGGGGGACACGGTCTATAGCACTGAGGAGACCGCCGACTCCAATGGTCGCATCGAATTGACCATCTTCACCACCGGGGACGATGAACCCGGAACCTACACCGTGCAAGTGCTCAACCGCAGCGAGGACGTGATCGGTTCGGCAGAGCTAATCATCGAGGAGCCGCAAGGCCGCATGGCCATCATCAGCGCCTCGCCAGAGAGCGCCGATGCGGGGTCAACGTTCACCCTCGAAATTTCCGAAGCGCGTCCCTTCGCCCCGCTGGAAGTCGTCGTCCGCGATGAGGGGCTGTTCCCGGTATTCCGCACCGATGTACGCGCCGATGTCGATGGCTTGGCGATCATCGAATTCCCCAGCGAGCGCGACCTGGCGGGCACCTACACCATTACGGTCACCGAAGACGAATTCACAATCGCCCAGACCGAAATCCAGATCAATGCTGTGCAGCCAGAGATCGACATCATCGTGCAGCCTGCCGAAGCCGAACCGGGCGAAACGGTGACGATTTCCGTCGCTGGCCTGGAACCAGAAGCCGAGGTGCAGTTGACGATCACCTTTGCCGGAGCGGAAGTCGTCAGTGAAACACTGACTACCGATGTCAACGGCAATGTGATCTATACCCTGGAGACGGACGAAGCCACCGCAGGAGAATACAGCGTCCGCGTCTCCCAGGATGATGACATCCTGGCTGAAGCCAGCTATGCGATCACGGGCAGTCCCGTGCGCATCGTCACTGGCAATGCCGTCGAGGGCGAGTCGCTGCTGATCTCCGTGACAGGCTTGCGGGCAGACGAAGATGTAACCGTCGAACTGTTACAAGAGGGCGCGGTGCTGCGGGGCTTCCCCGGAACTGCCGACATCAACGGCAATTTGATCCTGCGCATTCCGGCGGAAGAGGTGCCGGGTGTGGGGAACTACGATCTGCGCGTACTGCGCGGTGAGACCCCTGTTGCCAGTGGCAGCCTGACGGTCGCCGGAGCTGCCGCCGAGGGCGATGTCATCATCCGTACGACGCGCGAAGCCCTGCGGGTTGGCGATAGCTTCCTGGTGCGCGTGAGTGGCCTGGAAGCAGGCGAGACCGTCACCTTTGAAGTGCGCTACGAAGGCGAGACCGTCTTCAGCACGGAACGCACGGCAGACGGCAGCGGAGCCTTCAGCATTGAACTGACATCCGACGAGGGCGACGACCCCGGTCAGTACGAACTGGTGGTGCTGCGCGGCGATGACGAAGTTGCCAACGCCCTGCTGACCATTGCCGCTGCGGAGCAAGAGACCGCCACCGACGAAGAAGTCACGATCAGCGCTGTGCCGGATTCGGTGGCGGCTGGCGAGAGCTTCACCCTCACGGTGGAAGGCTTGCAAGCAGGCGAGACCGTCACGCTGGACATCCTCTTCCAGGGCGAGAGCGTCTTCAGCACCGAGCGTGTCGCGGATGAGAACGGCAGCGTGGAACTGCGCCTGACCGCCGAAGAGAGCGATGCCCCCGGCGACTACGAAGTGGTCGTGCAGCGCGATGATGAGGAAATCGCGGCGGGAACCTTCACCATCGAAGGCGCAACGACTGCTGAGCCGGGTGACGTGACCGTCAGTGCGACGCCGGAGGAAGTGAACCCCGGCGAGAGCTTCACTGTCACCGTCGTTGGCCTCGAACCGCAAGAGACCGTCACGCTGGATGTGCTCTTCGACGGGGGGAGCGTCTTCAGCACCGAGCGCACTGCCGATGAAAACGGCACGATTGAATTGAATCTGGTCGCCGAAGAAGGCGATGCCCCTGGCGAGTATGAGGTGCTTGTCCTGCGTGATGGCGAGGAAATCGCAGCGGGGGGCTTCACTCTCCGCGAAGTGACGACGCAGGTCACGCCCGAAACGGACGACATCCGCATCGATATTCAGCCGGAGACCTTCGCCCAGGGTGAAGGCTTCACCGTGACGGTCAGCGGCCTGGAACCGGAAGAGACGGTCACGATTGATCTGCGCTTCCAGGGCGAGAGCGTCTTCATGACCGAACGTGCGGCGGATGCGGACGGCACAATCGAACTGCTGTTGACCTCGACAGAAGAAGACCCGGCGGGTGATTACGATGTGAGCGTCCTGCGCGACGGCGATGAGGTCGCGACGGAAGCCTTCACCATCACCGCCGCCGAAGAGACACAGCCCGAGGAAGTGACGCCGGAAGAGAATGTGACCGTCGTGGTCACGCCCGAAACCAGCGCCCAGGGCGAACAAATCACGGTGACCGTCAGCGGCTTGCAGCCGAACGAAACGGTGACGCTGGATTTGCTCTTCGATGGTGAGAGCGTCTTCAACACCGAACGCACGGCCGATGGCAACGGGCGCATCAGCCTCTCGCTGATCAGCTCGGAAGAAGACCCGGCGGGGCGTTATGTCGTCGTGGTCGAACGCGATGGCAATCAGGTCGGTGCGGGTTCCTTCACGCTGACTGCTGCTGGCGAAGAAACCCAGCCGGAAGAAGTCGCCGAAGTTGAAATCAGCATTGAGCCGCTCAGCGGCCCCCTGGGAACCACCCACGAAGTGACGGTTACCGGGCTGGAGCCGAATGAGACGGTCGAATTGCAGGTGCTCTTCGACGGAGAAGTGGACTTCAGCGGCCTCATCACGGCGAATGAAGACGGCACCGTCACGATTCCGCTCATCGGCGAAGAGGGCGACCCACCCGGCGATTACACGGTCAATATCTTGCGCGGCGATCAGGTCGTTGCCAGTGGTGTCATCACCATTGAAGAAGCCATCACAGAAGAGCCGGAGCCGGAACAGGAGCCAGAAGGCGAACCGGGTGATGAAGAACCGCCTGCAACAGCGGAAGAGGCCACCAGCGAGATCATCACAGGCCGCCTGACGGAAGACATGCCCGAAGAGCGCGTGACCTTCAGCGGCGAAGAGGGCGATACAGTGCTCATCTCGCTCACCTCGTCGGATTTCGACACTTATCTGCTGTTGCTGGACGAAAACGGCAACGAATTGGAGCGCAACGACGACAGCAACCAGTCGCTCAATTCGCAAATCGGCCCCTATACCCTGCCCTACAGCGGCGAATACACCGTCGTGGTCAGCAGCTACGCCTTCATCACCTTCGGCGACCCGGCAGTGGGTGCATACGAATTGGTGATTGAGCGCGTGGGCCTCTCGGAGATTGCCTACGGCGAGACCGTCGATGTGACCATCACCGAAGACAGCTTCACGCAGTTCTTCAGCTTCGAGGCGACGGCAGGCGATGTCATCTCCGTCGCAGTGGACAGCGGCGGCTCGGTTGATACGGTGCTCTCGCTTGTCGACCCGACGGGTTTCACCGTCCTGACCGACGATGACGGTGGCGCTGGCCTAGACCCGGAAGTGGTTCGCTACGTGATCCCCAACAGCGGCACCTACACGCTGACCCTGCGTGCCTTCACACCGGGGACGACGGGCACCGCCACCCTCACGCTGAACCTCGATGATCAGCGCACGCTGGATGAACAATCGCGCAGCGTCGTGCTCAATGCCAAGCAGAACCGCGACGTGCTGACCCTCACCGGCGAGGCGGGTGAGGCGATCCAACTGCGCATCGCAGTGGACAGCGGCGGGCCAGGTGACTTCAACGTGAACGTCGTGCAAGGTGGCGCTACGCTGATGTTCTACCAGAGCTTCGGCATTCCGAGCGAGATCACTCTGGGCTTCGTCATCCCGGAAGACGGTGAAGTGACCATCTTCATGGAAGACCTGAGCGGAGCCGCCAGCGTGCTGGATGTCTCCATCGAGCGAGAATAGTGGAGTGGGACGAGATCGGACAGATGCGCTTGTTTAACAAGGTGTATCTGCTGGTCTGCCCTGGCCTCAACACGGGTTGTCTTGTGTGAGAAGTGTCAGGGCAAATCTACGCCAGTGGCTTCATGAGGGGATGCGGTTGCCGCCGCGTCCCCTTTTGTGTCCTGCAGGTCGGGCGGCAACCGCCTATGTGATTTTCATGAGGTTTACGGCTGTTGCTTGAAGCCCCTCAACGCTACCCGTATAATGAGAGAAAATTGTTCTCAGGATGGATTTCCTGGCATGGCTGCCGAGACCCCAACACGTCACTTGCTGCCCGACCTGACGCCGGTGCAGAGCCGAACCGAGCGCCTGCCCTATTGGGCACGCAGCACCAATCCCATTGTGCGCCGTCATCTGGGGCTGTATTGGCGTACGATTCCGCCGGATGTGCGCCCTTTCTTGATGATTCTGGGGGTCTGGTTGGGGCTGCTGATGGTCGGCATCCTGTTGCCGCCCTTCCTCGACTTCGCCATGATCAGTTTTCTGGCGTCGTTGATGATCGTGCCCGTCGCAGCGGTCTACTACGGCTATCTGCTGCTCTCGGTGGCGATTGAGTCCGCTACAGCCATGCAGTCGGAGATGACCAATAACACCTTCGAACTGCTGCGCACGACTCCCATGCATCTCTCGCAAATTCTGCTGGGCAAGGTAGCAGCGTCTATGTGGAAGCACATGGATGACTTCATCATGCTGGCGCAGATAACGCTGGCCTTCAGCCCACCGCTGATCTTCACACAGTACGCGCAAATCTGGCCGATGGAGAGCACCCCGTTGATCGCCCCCGTGCTGACGATATTGGGCGCAGTGGTGGCGGTGCTGCGGGTGCTGCTGGAACCGGTGATGGTGGGTGTGCTGGCGATCTTCATCGGCGTGGTCGTGCCCGGTCGCAGCCGCGCCGTGACCTCAGCGGTATTCGTCGCGGGCTTCTATTTCCTGCTGATGAACCTCATTTCGCGTGCACCCAATGTGCGCGGGTTTGAAGTCGAACGCGGGGCGAGCGTGCCCCCCAATGTCCCGCTGCTGCTGCTCTTCGATCTCGTGCTGCCGATCTTACTGCCAATTCTCATCAGCTTCGGCTTGCTCAAACTGAGCGAAACCATCCTCTCCCGCGATTGAGTTGGACGACGTGCGTGCGCTGCGGGACGAGGCGCTGGATCAACTTCCACCAGTGCAAAATCCCTCTCTCAATGCTGAGAGAGGGAATACGGGTTGAGGTTCGCTGCCCTCACTCCAGCAGATTGCCGTAGCGGTGCATGGTCTGCGTGACCGCCTGCTCGACGAAGTAATGCCGCAGTTCGATGCGCCCGTTGGAGACGACCGGAGCCGTGATGACCGGGACATGCGCCTCATGCGCGACTTCGTAGAGTTCTGTCGGGATCGGCTCAGTGACGCGCAGCCGCTGCCAGAAGCGATACCGCCTGTCCTTGAGCGTCTCCATCAACTGCGCGTCACTCTCGCGTACGACGGTCACGTGGTCGCCATGGGGGACGTTCAGGTCAGCATCCGGCGTGAGGCTGATCCGCAGCGCCACACCCGTTACTTCCGCGCCCAGGATCACGCGCTCAATATCGACGGCCTTCGTTTCCGGGGTCACGCGCAGGATCATGCGCTTGATGCGCCGATAGCGGAAGATGTTCGATTCACCCAGGACACCGCTGGGGTCGCGTTCCTGTGAGAAATGGTCTTCCCAGGCACTGGGATAGGATTCCCGTGCCCGTGCCAGCAGATTCTCGTCGTTTTTGTCGCGCCATGTCCCCAGGCTGAGCGTGTAGTTGGGGCCGCCCGCCTTGGCATAGCCGAAGGCCGACTGCTTCCAGCCACCGAAGGACTGCCGCTCTACGATAGCGCCCGTCGTCCCACGATTGACGTAGGCGTTGCCGGCTTCGATCTTCTCGCGCCAGACGGCGATTTCGCGGTCATCCAGCGAGTGCAGGCCGCTGGTCAGGCCATAATCGACATCGTTGGCGATATCAATCGCGTGTTCCAGACTATCCGCGCGCATCAACCCCAGCACCGGGCCGAAGCACTCGGTCTTATGGTAAAAGCTGCCCGGGCGCACCCCCATCTTGATGCCGGGAGTCCAGCAGTTCGGATTGCCATCGACCATCTGGGGCACCAGCAGCCAGGTTTCGCCCTCATCCAGTTCGGTCAAGGCGCGTTTGAGCTTGCCGTCTGGGTCGCGAATCACCGGATTCACCACTGTGTGCAAATCCCAGGCTGATCCCACAGTGAGGCTCTGGGCAGCGTCGCGCAGTTGGCGCTGGAAGGCTTCGTCTTCGTAGACCTCCGCTTCCAGAATCGCCAGACTCGCCGCCGAGCATTTCTGCCCCGCGTGCCCGAAGGCCGACTTCACCAGGTCTTTCACAGCCTGGTCACGATCCGACATTGCCGTGATGATCATGGAGTTCTTGCCGCTGGTTTCGGCGAAGAGACGCATGGTCGGCTTCCAGGAGAGGAACATCCGCGCCGTCTCGTATGCCCCCGTGAGAATCACCGCATCGACGCGCTCATCCGTGACCAGCGATTGGCCCACTTCGTCATCTGTGGTCGGCACGAATTGCAACACCTCTTTCGGGATACCTGCATCCCAGAGTGCATTGGCGATCAACCAGCCCACGAGAGTCGCTTCCGGCGCAGGCTTGAAGAGCACCGTATTGCCCGCCATCAATGCTGCCAGCACACCCCCGGTCGGAATCGCCAGCGGGAAATTCCAGGGCGGTGTGACCAGCACGACGCCGAACGGCTCGTATTCCAGATCGCGCAATTCGGTTTCCATCAGGTCGAAGGAGCGGGCGTAGTAGTTGGCGAAATCAATCGCTTCGGACACTTCCGGGTCGGATTGTTCGATCGTCTTGCCGCCGTCGCGGGTCATCGCACCCAGCAAGTCGCCGCGTCGGTTCGCCAGAAATTCCGCCGCACGCACCAGCAGCTTCTTGCGTTCGGCGACAGATTTCTGCTGCCACCCCTCTTTGGCCTTGACCGCGGTCTGCAATGCTCTTTCGAGTTGATCCGGCGTCGCCAGCGAGTAGCGGTGCGAAACCTGATTCGGTTTTGCGGGATCAACCCCTTCGGCTTTGCGCTCGGTCTGGATGAATTCGCCGTCAATTTGCAGCGGGATGTCGTCGATGGTGCGGGCTTCCCACTGCTGCATCACGGCCTTGATCCAGCGCTGGTTCTGCGGCAGCGAGAAATCGGTGTCTGGCTCATTGTGGAAGGGGGCATCCGGGTCGAAGGTGATTTCTTCCGTGCTGCGATCCTGCTGACGGTTGGGGTGGGCGTAGACGGTCTCCATCTCGCGGAAGGCCGTCAGGAAGAGATCCCGCTGCTTCTCCCACGCGGGCGATCCCGGCTCCAGCCCGAAGAGATCATGCAGGAAGTTCTCTTCCGCCGTGTTCTCATCCAGGCGGCGCACCAGGTAAGCGATGGCGCTGTGGAAATCCTCGCGTTTGACGACCGGGGCGTAAAGCAGCAGGCCGCCCGCCGCTTCCTGTACCGCACGCGCCTGGTGGTTCGCCATGCCTTCCAGCATCTCGAACTCGACATAGTCATGCACGCCCATCTTCTCGCGCAACAGCAGGGCGTAGCTCACATCGAAGAGGTTGTGGCTGGCAATGCCGATGTTGACGGCTTTCGCCCGTTGCGGGTCAAAAGCGTAGGTCACCATGCGCTTGAAGTTGGCGTCCACCTGCTGCTTGGTGTAGTAAGGTGCTTGTTCCCAACCGTGAATCGAGGCTTCCACCTTTTCCATCGCCAGGTTAGCCCCTTTGACCAGCCGCAGCTTGATGCTCGCGCCGCCGCGTTCCACCCGCGCCATCGCCCAGGCGGTCAGGGCCTGGTGCACTTCCCACGAATCCGGCAGATAGGCTTGCAGCACGATGCCAGCCCGGTAATGCAGGAATTCGTCCTCATCCAGCACCTGCTGGAAGGCTGCGACGGTCAGGTGCAGGTCGCGATATTCTTCCATGTCGAGGTTCACGAATTTGGGCACCAGCGTGCCGTCTGGCTGGCGGAACTGGTGCTGCATCGCCTGCCGGAAAAGCTTGCGCAGCCGCTCCTTGATTTCCTCAACTGTATGCTCGAAGGCCACCAGATGAATCTGGCTGAAGATCGAAGAGATTTTCACGGAGATGTATTCGATGTCCGGGCGAGCCAGCAGGTCGAGATAGGCTTTGAAGCGGCGTCCAGCCTCCCCTTCGCCAAGGATGGCTTCGCCCAGTTGATTGACATTCAGGCGCGTTTGATCGGCGCGGCGTTTTTGCAGGTAGCTGCGGAACTGCGCTTCTTCGCTGGGCAGGATCACGCTGTTGGTCTCCTGCCGCAAATACGAGACGATCATCGGCACGACGACAGCCGGCAGCACATTGCCCGCCATATTGCCGAGCATGAGCGCCGCTTGCTCCCACCACAGGAAATAATCCGGAATCCCATAGCGGCGCGTCAGATGCCGAATCTGGTCGGCGACGCGGGCAGGGTTGTGGCTGCGAAAGGCCTGATCCGGCAGCAGCATCGTCAGTTTCTTGCCGTTGGGATCATCCATCATCCCAGCCAGCTTGGCGGCTTGTTGGCGCTCGGCAGCCGTTTGCTTCTCCCTGGCACGCTGCAAAAGCTGCTCCGCCAACTGTACGGCTTCTTGTGCGAGGGCGTCATCCACAACGAATGGGGCATGAGTCGGGGCATTGGTAGACATGGGGCCATCCTAAACACTAATTTGCCTGGAAAGTCTCTTCCACGCGCCTGCTACAGACAGACGCGAAAAACGCAGCCTCTTTTCTTCTATGATACACGAAATCAGGCACTTTCTGCCGCCTGTCTTAATGCCAAAAAGACCTCTTTTACTGGTTGGCTGACGGCGCTTTCTGGTTCTGCCAAAACCAAATCCTGATAGGCATCTAGAAATGTCAGCCGCTGGCGGTGAAAGAGGTGCAAAAAATGGCGCTTGCATCTTGGTAAGCTTGTTCCGGGATTTCGTCTGGCGTCATCCTTCTTCCTCAATCTGGCGTAATAGATCAAACATTGGTGCATCTTCTGATAGCACTTCATCCAACGAATAATTGATCCATAGTAGTTCAGCACGTTCTTTCTTGACGGAATGCGCCTTCTTTGTTGGAGCCTCGATACATTGCCAGTCTCCGTATAACTCTGTCATCAGTGGTGATGCATAGCTGGAGAGTGCAACTTTCCCCTGCACTTCATGCAATACGGCTGCAAGCTGGCGATGATCGTCATCTGTCATTTCGTAGGCATAAGCACGGCTGTCCCCACGTGAGTCATGAGGATAGGGTGGATCGCAGTAGAAAAGCGTTTCTTTACTGTCATAGCGACGAATCACGTCTATCGCCGGAGCGTTTTCGATTTGCACACGGAGTAACCGTTGAGCGATCTCAGAGAGTCCTTCGACACTTCCCAACCAACGTGACACGGCTCCTGCCATCCCTGCCCGACTGGTGAGCAAGCAATGCGCCCAACGTCCACTGCTAGCAGTTTGGGCGAGGCCAGTACGAACCTGCCGCGCACGGATGAAAAATCGACGCGCTCGCTCTAGATCGCTGATCGGTTCTGTAGGCAGTTCTATCGCCTGCTCAAATTCTTCTCTGGAAAACGGCGTGAGTCCAATTGCTTCCAACAGGGAACCTTTATCCTCACGCAGCACACGAAAAAAATTGACCAGTTCGCCATCGAGGTCGTTATATGTTTCAATAGGAGCAGGCTCCCGATTGATGAGTACGGCTGCTGATCCCCCAAATGGTTCGCAGTAATGTTTGGTATTCGGCAGCAAAGGCAACAGCCAATCGAGATGACTATATTTGCCGCCATACCATCCAAATGCGATTTTCTTCCGTGCCATAAGCTAATCCAGATACACAACAGTAGGTTGATTTGATTATACCCCCGCTATTGCGCGGTAGAAGGCATCCAATTCGACCATATCCGGCAAGGATGCAACCTGCGCATCACCCAGGTCAACGATCAGCCATTTGCCATCCATGCGCTGGGCGACATCCAGGGTGAAGAAGTGGCTGCGCACCTGCGAGACGACTTCTGCAAAGGCTGCTGGATCGGGGGCATCGTCCAGGCTGTGATCGGGGACATTCCAATAATGCACCGTTGCAATCGGCTGCTGTTTCCAGAAAAAGAAGCGGAATTCCTTCACCAGGGGCATCCGGTAGCGCGAGACCTGTTCCGCCAGCGGTTGAAATTCCACATATTCGCGGAAGACCAACCCACCTTCCAGGCGGTCGCCGCGCAGTTCGACCAGGCGGGAGATGGTATTGCGCACTGCCGTTTCATCCGAGGCCGACGAGATATAGCAGGCTTCGTACCAGTAGTGACGCTCCGCCCGCACATAATCGCGCAGGACGAGCGGTTCCCCGCTGAAGCGCATCAGCAGTTGCATGACCATCGTGTACGCGATGTTCTTGCCGTCCGTCTCCATCCAGACCGTTTGCGGCGTATGGTCGCGGATGATGTCCAGATATTCGGGCATATGCTGCACATAGCGGAACTGCTGGGGTTGATTGATGAGTATGATATTGCGGCTGAGCAGGGCATCATAGAGCGCTTCATACTGCTGTGCGGTCAGATACCAGCCGCGATAGACCGCCGTCTGCTGCTCGTCCTGCACCGGGATTTCGCGAACGGCGCGTGCGACGTTATTTCGCTCCGTCAGCGCTTCGTAATCCAGCAGCACAAAATCCAACCCCGCGTGCGTGGCCGAGGCGACTTCGTCAATGTACATGGAATCGGGTGATTCGTGATCCAACGGATCCGCGCAGAAGATGATGAGCATGAGGCACTACCTAGCGACACTGGTTTTATCGATAACGGTTTTTAGTTTTGAGTGCGCCGCAGCCCCGAAGACCATCCACACAACCAACAACTAAAAACTGTTCCCAGTATAACCCGCAACGGCACAGGGGCAACGCACAGGCCTCAGGAAATGGCTCTCTGTTCGTCATGTTTTGATGGCGGATTTTCGCCGCGGCACAAACAGTGGGGGCGCACACCCTCTGACAGCGCCAAGAGCGGCAGGGGCACAGAAGGCCCCCTACGCCAGCGCTGCCCGGGACGCACTTGCTACAGCACAGGAGCTTCGGCCAATTCGCGGTTCGCCCGGTACCACTCAATCAGTTCGCGCAGGCCATCCTCAAAGCTCGTTTTCGCCTCGAAGCCAAATTCGTTCTTCGCGCGCGTCACATCGACGTTGCGGCGCGGCTGCCCATTGGGCTTGCTGGTATCCCAGACAATTTCGCCGTCAAAATCCATCAGCCCCGTGATGAGTTCCGCCAGATCGCGGATGCTGATTTCCATGCCGCTGCCCAGGTTGACCGGATCGGGCGAATTGTAATGTGCAGTTGCCAGGGCGATGCCGCGCGCCGCGTCTTTCACGTAGAGGAATTCGCGCGTGGGCGATCCATCGCCGAAGAGCGTGATTTGCTTCTCGCCCCTGTCTTGCGCTTCCTGCACTTTGCGGATAATCGCCGGAATCACATGGGAAGTCTGCAAATCGAAGTTATCGCCGGGGCCGTAGAGGTTGGTCGGCAGCAGGTGCAGCACATTCATCCCGTACTGCTGGTGGTAGGCCATCCCCTGCACCAGCATGGCTTTCTTGGCGATGCCGTAGGGCGCGTTGGTCTCTTCCGGGTAACCCGCCCACAGGTCTTCTTCTTTGAAGGGCACGGGCGTGAATTTCGGATACTCACAGATGGTGCCGATGCCGACGAATTTCTTCACGCCTGCCAGCCGCGCCTGTTCCAGCAGCAACGACCCCATCATGATATTATCGTAGAAGAAAGAGCCGGGATTCAGGCGGTTCGCGCCGATTCCGCCGACTGTTGCCGCCAGATGGATCACGATCGTTGTACCGGGATGATCGGCAAAGAGTCGTTCGACAGCTTCTTTTTCGCGCAGATCGTAGTCCTTGCTGCGCGGGACGACGATGCCCCCGGTGCCCAGGGTTTCCAGGTGTTCGACGAGGTGCCGCCCCACAAAACCCGCGCCTCCGGTGACGATGATCTGTTGTTCTGACCAGTTGAATGCGGTCATGTACCCACCCCTGCGATAGTTTTTTCAGCTATTGGGCAGGCATTGTAACGGCGTGAGGAGGCAATGGGTAGGCTGCAAGGGAAAGCGTTGGGTTGAGCAGGGGGCAGCGTTTGGCCCTGAGCGATGGGATGCTTACACATACAAACGGAGAAAATATCATGCTGCGAATCGTGGAAATGGTCATCGGGGTGTTGATCCTCGTCATGATGGCATTGGGGCTGATGTCCTCACTCAGCGGTGGAGGGTTGAATCCGGCCTACCAGCAGGTCGGGGGCTTGCTGCTGCGGATGTCGCCCATCATCGGCGTGGTCTGCATCATCATCGCCGAACTGCTCAGCCGGACGCAGTTTCGTCCGCTGGCCTATATCGTGCTGGCGATTCCCATGGTCTTCTGGGCAGTGATGCTCGTCTGGTTACAGCGAGAGACGGGCTTCTTCGGCTAGGGCGTGTCTGCAAACTAAAACCAGAGCAGAATAGAAGCAATGGTCAGCATCGCTGCATACTGAGCCGCCCGCTTTTCATAGCGGGTGGCAATTCGTCGGAATTGCTTCAAGCGGTTGATCAAGCGCTCAACGCGGTTACGCGCTTTGTAGATGGTTTTGTCAAAGGAACCCCCTCGGCGCTGATTGCTGCGTTTGGCTATGCCGCCCCGGTCAGCCATGCCGCCTGAGCAGTTGTTACTCTAAAAAACTGGGGTAGACCACGATAACTCGCAACAACCAATAAGCAGAATCTCCTCACCAGGGTGATCGCACCAGAACGATTTGAACCACGAAGTCACGAAGGACACCACGAAGGACACAAAGAAAAGCCCGAAATACCTGCGCGATTTGCAGCATACTTTCCTGTGTCCCGGTTTTCACCCGTTCTTTGTGTCTTTGCACTTCGGCGTTGAGGCGGTTTCGCCACGATGGAATTTGATGCAAGTGCGCTGAATCTCCCCACTCCCCCACTGGCAGCAAACCCGCTGACTCCCTATAATACACGCGCCAAATTGCAGGCAACCCGAAACCAGACACCAGGGCAGGAAGCGTCATGGCACAACCCCTCAACTTCCAGCAAGCGATTTTGAAACTACACGAGTACTGGGCGGCGCAGGGCTGCGTCATCTGGGAACCGTACAATGTGCAGGTCGGCGCGGGCACGGGCAATCCCGCGACCCTGCTGCGCGTGCTGGGGCCGGAACCCTGGCGCGTGGCCTATGTGGAACCGAGTGTGCGCCCGGATGATGGTCGCTACGGCGAAAATCCCAACCGGATGCAGAAATATTACCAGTACCAGGTCATCCTGAAGCCCGATCCCGGCAATCCACAGGAATTATATTTAGCTTCCCTGGAAGCCCTGGGCATCAATCCGCTGGAGCACGATATTCGCTTCGTGGAAGACAACTGGGAATCCCCGGCTTTGGGAGCCTGGGGGCTGGGCTGGGAAGTCTGGCTGGATGGGCAGGAGATCACCCAGTTCACCTACTTCCAGCAGGCGGGCGGCATGGAATTAACCCCGGTCAGCGTGGAGATCACCTACGGCCTGGAGCGCATCGTGCTCGCCCTGCAAGAGAAGAACAGCGCCTGGCAGATCGACTGGATGCCGGGTGTGAAGTACGAAGACATCATGTTCAATGAAGAAGTGGAGCATTCGCGCTATTACTTCGAGGTGGCGGATGTGGACTCGTTGCGGGCGGTCTACAACACCTACGAGCGCGAAGTTGGCAGCGCCCTGGAAGGGGATGCCACCATCAGCGCCTATGACTATGTGCTGAAGTGCAGCCACCTCTTCAACGTGTTGGATACGCGCGGTGCCATCGGCGTGACGGAACGCGCCAAGTATTTCCGCAGCATGCGCGACATGACGCGCAATGTCGCCCAGGCCTACGTCGCCAAGCGCGAGGAATTGGGCTTCCCGCTGCTGAAGATGCAAGATCAATGGGGCTTCGAACTGCCGACCTTCGAGCAGACGACTCCTGCCGCGCCTTCCGCCGAAGCCGACTTCGTGCTGGAAATCGGCGTGGAAGAACTGCCCGCCTCGGACGTTGATGACGCGCTGCTGCAATTGCGCAATCTGGCACCGCAGCTATTCGATGATCTGCGCCTTGAATACAAGAAACTACATTGCTTCGCCACCCCGCGCCGTCTGGTTGTGCTGGCGGAAAAGCTCGCACCGCGCCAGCCGGATGAAGAATTTGTGGCGAAAGGGCCGCCCGCCTCCCGCGCCTTCGATGACGATGGCAAACCCACCAGGGCCGCTGAAGGCTTCGCGCGCAGCCGGGGCATTGATGTCAGCGAACTAAAAGTGGAAGAAATCGACGGCGGCGAATACGTCACCGCCAAAGTACACAACGAAGGCCAGGCGGCGACGGTCGTGCTGCAAGAGGCACTGCCCAAATTCATCGCAGACATCAAGTTCAACAAGTCGATGCGCTGGAATGAGACCGGAATCGCCTTCTCGCGTCCCATCCGCTGGATCGTGGCGCTCTACGGCGAAACGGTGATTCCCTTCCAGTACGCGGGGGTCATCAGCGGCAATACCACGCGCGGCCTGCGTCCCAACGGGTCGCCGGAACTGGCGGTGAAAGACCCCGGCGCGTACCTGGGAATCATGTCGCAGGAGAACATCTTCCTGAACCGCGAAGAGCGCCGCGAGATCATCCTGGATCAGATCGGCGGGCTGGCGGACAGCATCGGCGCGACCATCCCCGATGATCCCGGCTTGCTGGATGAAGTGACGAATCTGGTCGAAGCGCCGCTGGCCTTCATGGGCAGCTTCGATGAGCGCTATCTGCAACTGCCGCGTGAAGTACTAGTAACAGTCATGCGCAAGCACCAGCGCTACTTCCCGGTGGAAGACGCGGATGGCAATCTGATGGCGCATTTCATCGGCGTGCGCAATGGTGACCTGGAACACCTGGACAAGGTGACCAGGGGCAATGAGCATGTGATTCTGGCGCGTTTCTCGGATGCGGATTATTTCATCAGCCAGGATGTGAAGAAGCCGCTGCGGGACTACCTGCCGCGCCTGGATACGCTGGTCTTCCACGAGCGGCTCGGCAGCATGTTGGCGAAGAATGATCGCGTGGCGGGACTCGTCTCCAGGGTCGGCAAGCTGCTGAACATCGAAAAAGACGACATCAAAGTGGCGGAGAAAGCCGGGAAGATCTGCAAGGCGGATCTGGCGACGCAGATGGTCGTCGAGATGACCAGCTTGCAGGGCACGATGGGGCGCGAATACGCCCTGCGCGAAGGCCAGCCGGAAGCTGTGTCAGTCGCCATCTACGAGCACTGGCTGCCGCGCGGCGCTGGCGACCAACTGCCACAGACAACGCCGGGAACCCTGCTGGCGATCACGGATAAGATGGACAGCCTCGTCGGCCTCTTCGCGGCGGGGTTGGCACCCAGGAGCACCTCCGACCCCTTCGGCTTGCGGCGTGCAGCCCTCGGTGTGGTGCAGATTCTGATTAACAAGCAGATCGAGGTTGACCTGCGCGAAGTCGTCAAGAAAGTGGCCAGGGCACAGCCCATCATCCTGGATGACCAGACCACCGTGCAGTTGATGGAATTCATCTACGGACGCCTGGATGCCTGGCTGGATGAGGAGCAGGGTGCACGCCGGGATGTCATCAACGCAGTGCTGGCGGAACAGGCGCATAATCCCTATCGTGCGGTGCAGGGTGTGCAGCAGCTCAGCGAGTGGATTGAGAAAGACGATTGGGAGACCTTGCTGGATAATTTCGCGCGTTGTGTACGCATCTCTCGCGGCGAAAAAGTGCGCCACAAGATTCACCCGGAACTCTTCGAGGATGAGCAGGAGAAGGAACTCTTCGCAGCCTACGAAGAAGCCACGAAGCAGCTAGAAAATGGCGGCAATGTCGCTGATTTCCTGAGTGCCTTCCAGCCGCTGGTACCGAAGATCATGTCTTTCTTCGATGCAGTGATGGTCAATGCGGAAGATAAGAAAGTCCGCAACAATCGCCTGGGGCTGATGCAAGCCATCAGCAACTTGCAAACGGGTCGCGCAGACCTCAGCGAACTGGCGGGATTCTAATCAACCTACTCCCGAAATTCCACAGGGGCGGCGCCAGTCGTCCCTTTTTCATTTACCATCTTCTTTCGGCACAACGTTGAAAATCTGCGTGACCTCCAGCGAAAATCCTGGCAGTACATCCCCACCGGTGACCGAATCCCCCTCGAAAAATGCTTCCATCTCCAGCTTGCCAGCAGCGCCCATCGTCCAGACTTCCACCACGCGCTCTTGCGGATACACATTCCAGACGAGTTTTGTGCCGTTATTCAGATAGAGCGCGGTCTTCTCATTGACCATGCGCGGCGTTTCACTGGGTGAAATGAGTTCAACGGCTAAATCCGGTGCAACGATGACATCCATATCACCCAAGTCGGGTTTGCGTTCGATAAAGATGACTGAAACATCTGGTATTCGGACATCTTCATCGGTAATCGCATAACCACCATCTGCAACCGCAACGTGTGCTGGAATCTGATTTTCGTCTATAAAATTCCCAAGCATCCGCACGATAAATGCTGCGATGATTGAGTTGATCAAATTCGTTGGTGGCATTTCCACAATCTCCCCATTGACCAATTCATAGCGCTTTTTGGGATCAAGTTCGTCTATTAGCGCCAGAAACTCGCTCACGGTGTAGGTCTTTGTCTGAATGTCCATGCCTATGACCTCGCTGCTACAGATATGCCCAGTATAGCAAAAACGCCACCTGTGCGGCGGCGTTTGCTGAAAGCTAGCTTTACAGAGTCAGTGCTTTCTTGAGTGCCTTGAGCAAATCATTCGGCACAAAGGGTTTTAAGAGATACTCCGTTACGCCAGACAATCGACCAACGAGTCGATTCGCTGGATCACCATAAGATGTCATGACGATAATAGGTGGCGGATTTTCATATAGGCTCTTTGCTTTGTCTATGACGTGCCATCCAGACCCATCCGGTAGACCAATATCTGTGATAATTAAAATGGGTGGCCTCTGGAGTAGGTAGCTTACCGCAGTCGAAACTCGCATTGCAGTCCTAACCGTAAACCCTTCTAGCTCCAACAATACCTTCGCCAAAATGAGACAGGAAAAAAGCGGGTTTTCCGGTAAAGTG
>CAZJWX010000033.1:0-45468 GCA_964549915.1 uncultured Anaerolineaceae bacterium
TTAGGCATGATAGTTTCCTCTTCACCTTGGAAATCGGTCGTTTCTGTGCCTCACTCGGTATTGGATGCGCGGTGTTCGGTGAGCACTTCGTTGTCGGCTTTCTCGCGGTCAGCGTGATAGCATGGGAGGAGAATCACCATCGTTTCGATGATGCGATGGCGAAGGTGACGTGACTGTGTTGATGGATCGCACAGCCCCCGGTCTTCAGGTTGCTGCGTCATCCCAGCGAAGTGGTTGCGTTGTCACAGTGATGCTTCCCCGAGTGTGTCTACCTCAGATGATACACTCACGTTATAGGACGCTGTCAAGCGGAGTCGCTGCATCGTCACAAGTAAGGGATGGATGTCATGGATTGCCATCGCATCTCGGCTTGAGTGCGCCTGACAAAACGCGTAGGATGAAGCGCATTGATCGCAAACATGTTGCCAGTTGCTGTAGCAGGAAGGAAGCAGGCTGAAGCTCTGTGTCGTCGTGCCCAATTACCTGCCGCACTTCGGTGGTGCTGAAGTGGGTATGCATCTGATTCTGCGGCATCTCGCAGCCTCCGGGCATGATTGCCACGTCATCAGCCCTACCACAGACGCGCACCTACCCCTGCACGAGTCCACTGAAGGCGTGACGATCCATCGCTACCGCCGTCCGAAGCTGTGGGCACGCTGGTATGCGCCGACCTTCTTCGCCTTTCGTCGTACGGGGCACATCTTGCGGACAATCCAACCCGATGTCGTATTGATCTCCTACATTCTCCCGACCGGACTCGCCGGATACTACGCCGCACGTCGACAGGGAATCCCGTTGGTACTGGCGCTGGTGGGCCACGACATCTATGACCCCTTCCACATGCCGGATGTTTTGCTGCGCCGCTGGTCTGCCTGGGCGATTGCTCGTACGCAGCAGATCATCGCCAGCAGCAGCTTCATCCGGCAGCGGCTGATTGACCGGTATGGCGCTGTGCCGCAGCATATTCGCGTGATTCCCTACGGCATCGAAGCCCAACGCTATACCTCCCCTGCTGCTGTGCTTGACTTACGCGCCCGTTATGCCCTGCCAGAGGATGCGCTCCTGTTCTTCGCATTGCAGCGCCTGGAATTGCGCAAAGGAACGGATGTCCTCATCCGGGCATGGCAGCAGGTCGCAGCACAGGACTCGCACGCCCATCTGTTGATCGGCGGCAAAGGGCGCAGCGCCGACGATTTGCGCGGGCTGGTGGCGGAATTGGGAATCGAAACGCGAGTCACGTTCGCCGGCTTCATCCCTGAAGCGGAGAAGGCCGCGCACTACGCGGCGGCGGATGCCTTCGTGCTGCATTCGTATCACGAAGGGTTGGGGATCGTCATTCAAGAGGCGTCGGCGGCGGGCCTGCCCGTGATTGCAACGGATGCAGGTGGTACGCTGGATGTCGTGCGCGAGGGCCAAACGGGGCGGCTGGTTCCGCCGGGGGATGCTGATGCGCTGGCGGCGGCGATTCTGCAACTGGCAGCCGACGGTGATCTGCGCCGCCAGATGGGACGAGTGGGGCAGGCGTTCGCGCAGGCACATTTCGGTGTGGAGACCATCGCCGAGCAATTCCTCGATGTACTGCGCACAGCAAGAGGAGTTCCAGCTTGCTGACTACCCACGCCCATTAAGTGCTGCATGCGGCCAGTCGGTGCAAGTCCCCTCTACGAAGTGGAGGGGATTGAAGGGAGGATTTCAGAAGGGTTACCAGACAGAGCATTAACTCGGCACCACACTGGGGTCATGGGCGCGATCCTTGCCGCGCCCCTGCACGATTCCTGGCGAAATGCGCGAAATGCGATGGACTCAGCCCTTCTTGCCACCACCACCCAGCGCCGTGCTGATGAAGATCAGGACAATTGCGCCGACCACCGCCAGAACCAGACTGACCAGAACCGCCATCAGACCGCTGGTATCTGGATCGATTCCCAGCAGCCCAGCCAGGAAGCCGCCGACAATTGCGCCGCCGATACCCAGTACGAAGTCCGACAGGCAGCCGCGATCCGGGCGCTTCATGAAGCGGCGCGCCAGATCACCCGCCACCGCACCGACGATGATCCAGCCGATGACGATGAACGGAAATTTAACCACGAATGCGATTGCGTTACTGATGATATCCATGTGCGTTTCTCGCTCCTCACATCTGTACAGACGATAGCAGTATAGCCGATGATGCTCAACCTCGCTTGAATTTCGTCATGCGGATTGCAATTTTGCGACGCTCTACGCTTTTCTGTGCAGATGAAGGGTACAATGGAGAAAT
Source organism: uncultured Anaerolineaceae bacterium (assembly GCA_964549915.1). Classification (GTDB taxonomy): domain Bacteria; phylum Chloroflexota; class Anaerolineae; order Aggregatilineales; family Phototrophicaceae; genus JAUZRW01. The sequence continues at coordinate 2,261 of CAZJWX010000033.1, forward strand.
AGGTTGCAACCATCACGCGAGAGGGGAGAAGCATGTTGGATTTCGGACGCGAGACGACCAGCCATCCGGTCATCAGCCGGGAGCGCGAATGGCTGGTGACGAACGGCATCGGCGGCTATGCCACAGGCACCATCAACGGCACGCTGACTCGGGTCTATCACGGGCTGCTGGTCGCAGCGCTGGAACCGCCGTTGGGACGTACTGTCCTGCTGAGCAAGCTCGATGAGACCGTCACCTACGGCGACCGGGAGTATTATCTCTTCACCAACCAGTGGTCGCCACAGGTCATCAACCCGCAGGGTTACCACCACATCGAGCGCTTTCGCCTGGAAGGGACGATCCCGGCCTGGACGTTCGCCATCGGCGATGCACGGCTGGAAAAGCGCGTCTGGATGCAGCATGGTGAGAATACGACGTATGTGCAATACCGTTATGTACAGGGGTCGCAGCCGCTGACCCTGCGCGTGAAGGCTATGGTCAATTACAAGGACTCGCACAGCGTCGTTCAGGAACAAGAATGGGAGATGGCGACGGAGACCCTGCCGGACGGGGTGAAGATCACCGCCTATGAGGGGGCCTTTCCTTTTTATCTGCGCACGACGGGCTGCACCTATGAGCCAGAGCGTGAATGGTACCGCCGCTACTACCTGGAAGTCGAGCGCATGCGCGGCCTGGATGATCGCACAGACCACATGCACATCGGCGATTTTGTGCTCACGATGCAACCGGGCGCATCTTTGGGCTTCATTGCCAGCACCCGTCCCGATGCCAGCCTCGACCTGGAAACGGCCTACAACGCAGCCCAGGCACGCGAACGCGAACTGGTCATTCGCGCCGGGATGAGCACCGCCCCGGAATGGATTCAGCAGTTGGTGCTGGCGGCGGATCAATTCATCGTAGAGCGTGCCACACAAGAACAGCCCGGGGGGCGCTCGATCATGGCGGGGTATCACTGGTTCAGCGATTGGGGGCGAGATACGATGATTGCCCTACCCGGCCTGACACTGACTACCCAACGCGCCGATGAGGGCGCACGCATCCTGCAAACCTTCGCGCAGTACATCGACCAGGGGATGCTACCCAACCGCTTCCCCGATGTCGGCGACGAGCCAGAATACAATACGGTCGATGCCACGCTCTGGTATTTCGAGGCGGTGCGCCAGGTCTACGCTGCGACCCTGGATACGCAGCTTCTCGGCGATCTCTTCGTCTACCTGGAGAGCATCATCGAATGGCACCAGAAAGGCACCCGCTACAACATCCACATGGATAAGAGCGACCACCTGCTCTACGCCGGGGAAGAAGGCGTGCAACTCACCTGGATGGATGCCAAAATTGGCGATTGGGTGGTGACACCGCGCACGGGCAAAGCTGTGGAGATCAACGCGCTCTGGTACAACGCGCTGCGCATCATGGCGGATTTTGCGCGTGTCCTGGGCGAAACCACTGCCGACGAATACGAACACCTCGCCAGCCGCGTGCAGAAGAGCTTCGCCCGCTTCTGGAACGAAGAGGCAGGCTACTGCTACGATGTCCTCGACACGCCGAACGGCGATGATGCTTCCCTGCGTCCGAACCAGCTTTTCGCCGTTTCCCTGGAATACAGTCCGCTGACGGCGGATCAGCAGCGTGCAGTGGTGCAGGTTTGCGGGCAGAAACTGCTGACTTCTATGGGGATGCGCACCCTGTCGCCAGATCACGCGGATTACCGGGGTGACTACGGCGGCAATCCCTATGAACGTGACTCGCGCTACCATCAAGGGACGGTCTGGCCCTGGCTGATCGGCGCTTACGTCGCCGCGCACCTGCGCGTACACAAGGATCCGGACACCGCCGCCGCCTTCCTGGAGCCATTCCGCCACCATCTGCGGGATGCCTGCGTGGGCAGCATCTCCGAAGTGGCGCAGGGTGATCCACCCTTCTTGCCGCGTGCTGCCATCGCCCAGGCCTGGAGCGTCGCTGAGGTGCTGCGTGCCTGGAAACTCGTGCAGGATGTGGCAGGCACGCGCTGAACGTCCTTCACCGGCCATCGACCGGGGCGTTGGGCTGTGCTGTGCTCGCGCTCGACGCCCTGAACAGTCCCTCCTGTGCCTACTGTGCTGATTCCACACCGGGAGCCAGCACGACGGGAATCTGCATGAAACGCACAGAATACTCTGTGTGCAGCATCTGATTCTTAACATTCACATAGCTTCTGCCCGTTGACCGCCAAAAACTCCGCATAGAATGATATAGTTTAGTGTTATCTGCGGGTGACAGAAGCCGTAGATCATAGGGGGCAGTGCGGTGCTGCGCTTGCACCGTGCTCGAAATTTATGAGCAATCGTGCGGGAGACTTATCCGATGCACGCAGATTTACTCGTGAGCCTTGCGGCGATCCTGGGATTGGGCATGCTGGCGCAGTGGTTGGCATGGCGTCTGAAACATCCATCAATCATCTACTTGCTGCTGTTCGGCCTCCTGGTCGGGCCGCTCTCCGCCCTGGTCTTGAACGACCCACTGCTGGATATCGATCATCTCATGGGCGATCTGCTCTTCCCGGTGGTCTCGGCCTCGGTGGCAGTGATCCTGTTTGAAGGCGGGATGAGCCTGCGCTTTCGTGAGATTCAGGGCAGCGCCCGCGTCGTCCGCCTGTTGATTACGGTTGGTGTCGCAGTGACGGCAGTCATCAGCGCCCTGGCAGCTCGCTATATGCTGAATATGGATTGGGGGGTGGCCCTGGTGCTGGGGGCAACACTGGTTGTCACTGGCCCCACCGTCATCATTCCCTTGCTCAAGCAGATCCGTCCGCGTGGGCGCGTTGGATCGATCTTGCGTTGGGAGGGCATCATCATTGACCCGGTCGGGGCGATCCTGGCGGTGCTGGTCTTCGAAGAAGTCATCGTTGAGCCGAATCTGGTGAATGCGATCTGGATTCTGGTGAAGACGCTCGTCATCGGCATCGGCCTGGGCTACGGCACGGCGCGCCTGATGATCGAACTCTACCGCCGCTACTGGGTGCCGGATTCGCTGCAAAACCCGCTCACGTTGGGTTTTGTGCTGGCGGCCTTCGCTCTCTCCAACGTGTTCCAGGCGGAATCCGGTTTGATGACGGTGACCATCATGGGCATGGCAATGGTCAATCAGCGGCGCTTCGATGTCCGCCATATCATCGAATTCAAAGAGACGCTGCAAGTTCTCCTGTTGTCGTCACTCTTCATACTGCTTTCGGCGCGAATCAGTCCCAACGACCTGGCGCAGATCGGGGTGCCCACCCTGCTCTTCGTCGCGCTGATTGTATTCGTTGAGCGCCCGCTGGCGGTCTTCTTCTCGACCCTCGGCAGCGACCTCAACTGGCGCGAACGGCTCTTCCTGGCCTGGATGGCTCCGCGCGGTATCGTGGCGGCGTCGGTGGCGTCGATCTTCGCCATCGAACTGGAACAGCGCGGGGTGGCGGGTGCGGAGCAAATGGTGCCCGTGACCTTCGCCGTCATCATCGGCACCGTCGCCCTGTACAGCTTCACGGCAGGGCCATTGGCGCGGCGTCTGGGGCTGGCAGAACGCAATCCGCAGGGCTTGCTGATCGTAGGCGCGAACCTCTGGATTCGGCGGATGGCGAAGCAGGTGCAGGAGACCGGATTCCGCGTCGTGCTGGCAGATACCAACCAGACCAATGTCGAACGTGCCCGTAAAGATGGTCTGGAAGTCTACCACGGCAACATCCTCTCCGAGACGGTCGAAGAAGAGATCGATTTCGCGGGGCTGGGGCGCCTGCTGGCGCTGACCCCTAACGCCGAAGTGAACGCGCTGGCCGACCAGCAATTCCAGGGCTTGTTCGGCTCGGAGAACGTTTTTCAGTTGCAGAATGTGACGGATGGCGCGGAACGCGAGAGCATGGCGCGGCACCTGGGGGGACGCCGCCTCTTCACTGGTGCAGCCACATACGACGGCATTGTGGAACGTTACCGCAGCGGTGCGCGTATGCAGCGTATGCAGGTACGGGACCCTGCACGTGTCATCAGCTTTGCGCCTGATCAACTGCTGCCGCTTTTCGTCTTGCCAGGGGATGATCGTCTGGTCATCTGGATGCTGGATGACCCACCCCGTGTGACGGAAGGGGCGCTGCTGATTGCCTTAATCGCGCCATCGGTTTTCCAGACGTTGCAAGAAGAAGGAGCGATTGTGCTCGCAGATGAGGCGGCACCGTTGCAGCCGCAGATACAACCTGCCTGATGCATAACGGAAGGCTGTGCGTGTGAGGCGGTGCATCCGTACCGCCTGGTACGCGTGACTTTTTGTACGTGCAACAGAAGGAAACAAACGCTATGTTGGATTTATCGATCCCACCCGTGGTGATCTTCTCCATCAGCTTCTTGCTGGTGGCACTGGCGGCCAAGCAGATTGGCGCGTTTTTCTCGCGTTACGGCCTGCCGTATATCACAGGGTATCTGCTGGCAGGGGCGCTTGCGGGGCCATTCATCCTGGGCATGCTCCCCACTGAGGCGACAGGTGAGCTGCGTTACATCGATGACGTTTCGCTGGCGGTGATCGCTTTCGTCGCGGGCAGCGAATTGTTCTTGAAAGATTTGCGCTCGCGCTTGCGGACGATTTTGTTGAATGTGTTGGGCATTGTGGTGGCAGCTTTCATCCTCCTGGGGATTGCCATCTACTTCTTGCAGGCGACGATTCCCTTCACCGCAGGCTTCGACCCGGTGACCAAGATCGCCGTCGCCACCCTGGGCGCGACCATTCTACTGGCGCTCTCCCCCGCTTCGACTATTGCCGTCATCCAGGAGGTGCGGGCGCGTGGCAGCTTCTCCAAGACGGTTCTGAGCATCACGGTCGTCATGGATGTGGTCATCATCGTCTTGTTTGCCGTCAGCGTGGCCTTCGCCGGGGCATTGATCGACGGGGATGCGCTCAATGCCCAGTTCCTGGTGCTGCTGGTGATCGACATCGCGATTGCCCTGCTGGCGGGTTACCTGCTCGGGCGTCTCTTCGGCCTGCTGTTGAGCACACCGCTGGATATGAGCATCAAGATTGGTCTGCTCTTGCTGTCGGGCTTCGTGGTCTTCGAGGCCGGGTACCGCGTGCCGGAATGGTCAGAAGCGCTCATCGGTGCCAAGATCAAAATCGAGCCTCTGCTGATTTCGATGGTAGCAGGTTTCACGGTGACCAACTTCACCAATTACCGCCATGAGTTCGAAGAGATCCTCCACGACATCAGCCCGTACGTCTACGTGGCCTTCTTCGCGCTGACGGGGGTTGCCCTCAAGCTGGATATTCTGGTGGCGACGTTGGGCGTAGCGCTGGCGCTCTTCGGGGTACGCATGTTCAGCATCTTCGTTGGCACCTATGCCGGGGGCACCATCGCTGGCGAAAGTAGGCAGTTCCGGCGCTGGGCGTGGCTGGGTCTCATCACCCAGGCGGGCATTGCCCTCGGTCTGGCGCGTGAGACGGGCGTGGAATTCCCCAATACACTGGGCAACGAATTCGCCACCCTGATCATCTCAGTCGTCGTCCTCAACGAAATCTTCGGCCCGCTCTTCCTGAAATTCGCGCTGCGACGCACGGGTGAATCGCATGAGCCGCCGGGGGAAGAGGCCGATCAGGTGTGCGATGCCTTCATCCTGGGCGTCGAGCAGCAGTCGATTGCACTGGCACGTCAGTTGCAGGCGGAAGGCTGGCGCGTGACGCTGGCGGATACCGATGCGGAAGCCGTTGAGCGTCTGGCGGCTCATGATGTTGACGAGCGACTCATCCCCTGCGTTGATGCTGAGTGCATGAGCCAATTCATGCATCCGGGGCTGGATGCGGTGGTGGCGATGCTGCCGAACGAAGCCGACAATCTGCTAGCCTGCCAGATCGCCTACGAAGAATATGGCATTCGCAATTTGATCGTGCGCTTGCAGAGCAACGGCCTGCGCGATTCCTTCCGCGAATTGGGCGTCCGCATGATCGATCCAGCGACCGCCATGGTCAGCCTGCTCGATCAATACGTACGCACGCCGGAAGCCGCCGAACTGCTGATGCACCGCGATCCGGATTACGATCTGGTGCAGGTGCGCGTGACGCAGGAAGATGTGGCGGGCAAGCTCCTGCGCGATCTGCGTCTGCCGACCGATGTGCTGGTTCTGGAGATCAACCGCAAGGGGCAGCCCATCGTCCCGCACGGCTCCTCGTCCATCTTGATCGGCGACAAGGTAACCCTGGTTGGCAAGCCCGAAAGCCTGGAGCAAGTCACCCTGCGCTTCGGCTACTGACTCTTCGCGTCCTCTCCCATCACGATTGGGAGGGGACTTTTGTTGCTGCAGCGCAGCGGTTTTTCTCCTTTAACGCCCTGGGGGAGGTGGCCTGTGCAGCAGGTCGGGGGGGAAATAATCCAGAAATTGGGCATGTGGGAGCATGCCTCTACTGCAACCTAATTCCCCCACCCCAGCCCGATTCGCCCGCGGTCAATATCCACACTCAAAATGCTCACATCCAGCACGTCACCGACGCGCAAATCTTCCCCCGGCGGAATCTTGCTGATGTGCAGCAGGCCGTCTTGCTTCACGCCAATGTCGATGAATGCGCCGAAATCGACCACATTGCGCACCGTCCCTGCCAGCACCATACCCGGTTCCAGGTCTTCCATGCTGAGGACATCACTGCGCAGCAGCGGCGGATCAACGTCCTCGCGGGGGTCGCGCCCCGGACGCACCAATTGTTCCAGGATGTCCGCCAGAGTCAGGGGACCCACGCCGAATTTTTCGGCTAGCTGCTCGATGCTGCTGGCTTTTTGCAGCTCACGCAGGGCAGCTTCGCGTTCTTCCGGCGGCGAATCGGCCTTGATGCCTGCCAACTTCAGGATCTCTTTCGCGGGGTCATAGCTTTCCGGGTGTATGGCGCTGGCATCCAGGGGGTTCTTGCCATCCAGCACGCGCAAAAAACCCGCCGCCTGCTCGAAGGCTTTCGCGCCCAATCCGCTGACCTTCTTCAGCGCGGCACGGCTGACGAATGCGCCGTTCTCATTGCGGAAGGAGACGATGTTCCCGGCGAGTTTGGGGCCGATGCCCGACACATATTGCAGCAGCGCGGGCGAAGCGGTGTTCACATCCACCCCCACCTGATTCACCACGCTCTCCACGACCGTATCCAGCGTATCCGACAGGCGGCTCTGATTCACATCGTGCTGGTAGAGGCCGATGCCGATGCTCTTGGGGTCAATCTTCACCAGTTCCGCCAGCGGGTCTTGAATGCGGCGTGCGATGCTGACTGCCCCGCGAATGCTCACATCCAAATCCGGCAGTTCTTCACGGGCGAGGTCGCTGGCGCTGTACACCGAAGCCCCCGCTTCATTGACGATGGCATACTGTACGCCGTCCAGTTGGCGCGTGATTTCCGCAACCAGTTGCTCCGTTTCGCGGCTGGCAGTTCCGTTGCCGATGCTGATGATGCTGACCTGATGGCGCTGTACCAGTTGCGCCAGTTTGGCCTTCGCGTCATCCCAGCGATTCTGTGGCTTGTGCGGATACACCGTATCCGTCACCAGCACCTTGCCGCTTGCGTCGATTACGGCGATTTTGCAGCCTGTGCGATAGGCCGGGTCAACCCCCATGACAATGCGTTGGCGCAGCGGTGGCTGATTCAGCAGAGCACGCAGGTTCTCGGCAAAGACCTGAATGGCGTGCTGTTCGGCGGTATCGCTCAGCGTGCGGCGTACGTCGCGCTCCATCGCAGGCAGCAGCAGACGTTTCGCACTGTCTTCGATGGCTTCCTGCAAGTGATCCGCCCAGGCCGAGCGGCCGTCCACCCGATAGCGGGACTCAATCGCAGTGCGCCAGTCGCGCTCCGGCACATCCACTTTGATGCGCAGCACTTTTTCGTTTTCGCCGCGGTTCATCGCCAGCACTTGGTGCGGACGCAAGTAAGCCACGCGCCCCTCGAACTGGTAATAGGTTTCGTATGTGCCCCTGGGGTCTTCGCTGTCCTTCATGCGTGTGCTGGTCAGCGTGCTGTACTGGTTGGCCTTGTCGCGCAGTTCGCCGCGCACCTCGGCATCATCGCTAATCTGTTCCGCAACGATGTCCCGTGCGCCCTGCAAGGCTTCTTCAACGGTGGGCACATCGTCGTTGAGGAAGGCTTGCGCTGCCACATTCGGCGCGTCCCCTTTGCGCGGTTGCTCCAGGATCATCTGCGCCAATGGTTCGAGTCCGCGCTCGCGGGCGATTCCGGCGCGGGTGCGGCGCTTCGGTTTGTAGGGCGCGTACAGGTCTTCCAGTTCGGTGATGCTCTCCGCCGCTTCGATCTTCTCGCGCAGTTCGTCGGTGAGATGGCCCTGCTCGTCCACCGTCTTGAGGATGGTGTCGCGGCGGTCGTCCACCTGCCGCAGCTTCTGCACCGTCTCTTCGATCTCACGGATTTTGAACTCATCGAGGTTCAGCGTCTGCTCTTTGCGGTAGCGTGCGATGAAGGGAATCGTATTGCCTTCATCCAACAGGCGAATGGTTGCTGCTACCTGATTCGGCTGCACGTGCAGCAGCGAAGCGATTTTGTTGTCGTAGTTTCGTGTCATGATACCCGGCTGAATGTGTTACAGTTGGTTTGGCAAGGCTATTATCTAATAAGATGTATCTTCTGGCCTGTCCTGGCCTCAATACTTGTTGTTTTATGTGAGAAGTGGAATGGCAAATCCATGCCAGTGGCTTCATTGTAGCGATCCAGCCGTGAAATCGCAGGTTGAACCGGACAGGAATTTGAAAACTGTAAGCATCGCAGGCAGACATCTACACCGCAATGAACGCAATTCCGGTACGCTGAATTGGAGGGAGACTGACGGATTCTCCTAACGTTTTTCTAACATCCCGCGTACCTGGCATAAACAGCAGTGTAATGACTTGTCATGTATACTGAAGCCTATGTGTAAAATCGGTGTAAAATTGTTCCAAATGGGCATGTTACACAGGGGACATTCTCGCGACGCCTGAGCTAGAACTGAATCCCGAAAGGCAAGTTGCCTGAGGAGTGACAAAGATGATCGAACGCAGTGCAACAAACAACTGGTTTCTGTTGACCATTGGCACGCTAATGATTCTGGCTGGGCTGACTCTTTCGCCAGGCAGTGTCCGGGCGGAACCCATCCCGCCAGAAGGTAATCCCAACTACTTCTACGACCGGGAAACCGCCTTCATTGTGACTTACGCGATGGATCCAGACATCGGCGGAGCCTACATGGCGGTCGACGGTGCGGGCAACCCGGTTGGTGATATGCCGGGTAACATCTGGGGGCTGCCTACGGGCAATGCCGCCTTTGCAGGAAATCCGATGCAGGGCACGGATCGCAGCCTCTTCGGGCAGGGAACCTGCATTCGCTGGTTCATCACGGAATACCAGCGCACCTCTGACCCTGACGGTGACGGCGTGGATGGCATCAATGATGTGTTGGCGGCTATGGGGTCTCCCGTCACCCTCAGCGGCCCGGAAGACCTGCTGGAAATCTATGCGGCTTCCTGCGCGGATTTCGTGCTCGATTATATGATCATCTCGGATGTCGATGATGGCGTTGCAGAAGACCCCTGGAACGGTACATATAACCTGACGGCTGGCGAGGAGCCAGACATCGGTGACAATCGCATTCCGGGGCGCGTCTTCTACTGGACATCAGTGGGCTTTGAAAGCACGACGCCTGACATTATTGCAACCCGCTTCGTCGATGATACGCTGCACCAGATTGCTGTGACGGGTGCAGCCCCGCGTGCGGAGAGCATTGTCGCCTGGTCAATTGCGGAACTGGCGAACATCATGCAGGCTGAAGGCATTCCCGGTTCGGGGCGTTTCCGAACCCATGCGCAGCGCTACTGGAACTGGTTCTTCAATGATGCGACGCCGATGCCCGATTATGATGCGATTCCTGATCCAGCGACCTTCCCGGAAGATTACTTTGACGCCATTGATTCTGGCCTGTGCCCATCACCTCCGCAGCCCGGCGTGAACCCCAACCGCTGCCTCGTTGGTGGTGCGCGTCATCTCTTCATCCCGGCTCTGGGTGTCGCCATCGGTCAGGCGGGTGCCGGGGTCAACTTCGCCGAGATCTATCTCGGGACGGGGCCAGCGCCTGATCTATCCTTCCCACCGAGCGATACCCTGCAAGACGGCGCGTACATCGCCGGCTTCGCACGCGGAGCCGTTTTCGCCAATCAGGGCGCGGATGATGGCAATTTCTGGGACTTCGGCAACTTCCCGGCACGCCAGGGGGCAGCGGGTACCTGGGGCGATCCCACCACCTACCCTTCTATTAATAATCTGGGGCAACCGTTCGCGCACTTCGCTGGTCGCGAGCTGCTGGCAGGTGTGCAGCGTGCTTTCTGGTTCTACTACACCTTCGGCGAGAATCCCAATGCGGGTTTCCCGCCGCCGGGCACCTTTGGCGATACAGAAGACATGCGCGAGGCGATCGTCGGCTACTGGGATTACATCAATCAGACGATGTGGGATACGACCGATGGGGTCGAAGCCTGGTTCGAATCGTCCGCCGGCAATTACAAGCCCTGCTTCTCTGCCGGGACCGACCTGCCCATTGGCGATTGGCGGGCACCTGCCATTGCAGACAAAGTGCATGTGATGAACCCGGACGGCTCGGCGACGGTAGAAGTCAGCGGCGTGGAAGATGAACCCTTCCCCTGGATGAGCTGGGAATTTGCAGGCAGCGGCGTGGTGGATGTGGAAGTCGTCTACAGCATTGACGATGGGGCAAACTGGGTCACCGTCGATGCGGTTGATCAGGGCAACGGCCTATGGACAGGAGACATCCCCGCAGCCGACATCGAAGCGGCGGAACTGGCCGGAACCACCGTGTATTACTACGCCCGCGCAATGGATGCCTTCAATAACTGGCGCGAATTCCCTGAAGGCGCGGAAGAGCGCGGCACAGATGGCGTGATTGCCCTGCAAGACATCACTGAATCGCAGAATTTCCTGGAAGAGGAACCGACGCCGACGGCGCAAATCATCACCGGCAGCGGCGGCGGTGCTGACCTTCAGGTGAGCAAGTCGGTGGCTCCGGGCGTGGTGAGCCTGGAGCAGGAAGTGACCTGGACGATCACCGTGAGCAACGTAGGCGGCAGCCCCGCTATTGATGAGACCATCATCGACGAGGTTCCCGCTGGCCTGGAAATCCTCGGCAGCAACACGCTCGTGGGTGACATCACCATCGACGGGCAGACGGTACGCTGGTTCATCCCGCGCATCGAACCGGGCGAGACCTTGCAGGCGACCATCCTCACGCGCGTCACCCGTGAGGTGAGCGGACAGATCATCATCAACGAGGTGCGCGGCAGCACGGCGCAGGTCATCATCGTGACCACCCTGCCCGCCACTGGTGAACGCCCCTGGTGGGCACCCTGTCGCTGGCTTGGCACCTGCGAAGACGAGTGACCCGCAACAGCATCCTGATAGACGGAACGGGCGGCACACCACCGCCCGTTTTTTGATTCGCACACAATCGCCGTGCTTCCCACTCTGGGCAAGATACCTTGCGCGGTAGGGCAATCGTACTGCTTGCGCGATTTCAGCATCTGGCGATAATAACACTATCGTTCTTTGATAGCTTTTCTCTCAGGAGCGCCAGATGACGACCTTCCATGTGACGCAGCACGACTGCCCTTGCTGTGGCGAAGAGACCGATGTCAGCATTCTCACCAGCACCAATACCTTCGGCGGGCAGCTCTCCGACTTTCACACCATGTCGGTGGGCTGGCCTCCCCTGCCCTTGCAGATGAGCACCTGCGGAAACTGCGGTTTCTCCGGCTACGCCAGCGACTTCGCCCAGCCTTCCCTCGCGGAAGACCTCAAAGCAAAGATCCGTCAGAACATCACCCCCATGCTCTCGCAGCAGGGCTTGGGAGCGGGGCGGCGCTACGAATTGTATGCTTTGATCCGCGAGATGGCGGGTGACGATGAATGGGCGATGGCCAACCATTACTTGCGTGCGGCCTGGGCCGCCTTCGACGAAGGCACGAGCAACGAGCGTGCGTACCGCGAATTCGCCCTGCACTTTTTCCTGCAGGCACACAAGAAGAACATCATCCCGCAGGCCGACCTGCCCGCCATCACGTATTTGATCGGCGAACTGTACCGCCGTCTGGGAGATCAGGAGAAGGCGGCGGAGTGGTTCAATCAGGTTGAGGCGCGTGCACAGCAAGATCCGGGCTGGAAGAAGATGGCGGAGTTCGCGGTGCGCCAGCGCGACAATCCCCAGGAGCGGCTCTGATCGCGCGAATCAAAAAGGGGCAGGTCAGCCCGACCTACCCCTTTCGTTATGTGCCAGCGAATGGCTTAGCTCTGCGGCATCATGCCCCCGAAGAGTGCCTCCGGCGGCACCACCTGCGCACCTTCCGGCAGTTCAATTGCTTCAACGCCGTTGATGTTGCTGCGCACGAAGTTGATGGTCAGCGTGACGTTGATCGGCTGTTCTTCACCCGTGAAGCCTTCCGGCTCGAGTTCAGCGAACGGTGCGGGATCAACAGTCGTGGTGGAGGTGATTTCGGAACTCACCAGGTAACCGCTCTCCATGTCGTAACGCTCAATCACCGTCGTGGTGGAGCCTTCCAGCGCACGCGCCAGGGCATCAACGAATTCTTCCGTGCTGACATCTCCCGGCAGGCTGGTGTCCTGCGCTTCAATGCTGGCGATGATCTGTTGGCGGATGGCGGGAACGTCGAAGACGGCGCTCACATCCACCTCAGTCTGGAAGACTGCGAGAGTCATCCCGTCGGCTTCTTCGTCGTCCAGGCGGGTCAGCGTGGCGAAGCTGGCGATGTCTTCATCGCTGAGCGCCATACCCGCGTTGAAGCCCTGGGTAAAGCCCTGGGTGAAGGCCTCCTGCGGACCCATCATGCCCATGCCGCCCATATCGTCCATGCCACCCATGCCCATGTCTTCGGGCAGCAGGTCAGCCAGCGTCACATCTTCCAGCAGCGTCGTGGTGATGTCGAAGACATCAAGGCCATAGACACCCGCCAGCGAGGGATCGCCCATCAAGTTGCCGAGGATGGTCAGGTCAGCGTAGGCCACGCCGTCCACCAGCCAGAGGTCGATGGTCGGGAAGGGTTCGCCGCCCGTCATATCGCTCACGCCGGGGATGCCGTTGATGTCCAGCGACAATTCGGCGTCGAAGGCACTGACCGTGCCGTCTGCGAGTTCGATGAAGTCACGCGGGCTGACATCCAGCACGCTCACTTCCCCGAACGCATCGGCTGCAGCCGTAGCAGCGGCGGCGTCCAGCACATAGGCACCGCTTGCGCTCACGCCGAATTCAAAGGTATCCCCTTCAGCGTCGAAGCGACCGTCCACTGTCAGGTCAAATGCGGTGCTCTCAGGAAGGCCCGTCTCCTGGAAACCGTAGTACAGTTCACAGTCGGCTTCGTCCAGGCCGAGGCATGGTTCCTGGTCGAAGTCCTGTGCGAAGACGCTCCCCGCCGAAGCCAGCAACAATGCGATCATCGCCAGCGGCAGCAAAAATTTGCGTGTCTTCATCTTGGTTGTTCTCCTTTTGGGTTTGTTCTCAAGATCGCAGCAATTGAATTGCTACACTTCACTATACGGGCGTTTCGGGCAAAAGTTTTGCCGTTTTGCAGGTTTTTTACACGACTTTTTTCGAGTCTTAATGTCCGTGCCAAATGTCTGGGAATGCGATGAAGATGGTGTCAATGCGCTCAGTTGGCGCTAAGCGTCTTGCGCCCGCAGCCCATCGATCAGTTCCAGCGCTTCATCGAGCGTGTCCACAAAGTGATTGAGGCGACGGTAGTGGCTGTGCAACAGGCCGATGTTGCGCGTCAGCATGTGCGTCAAGGCGCTGGGGTTGACGTGGACGATAGATTTGACGCGATCCGGGATTTGCAGGGATAGCGCGTGCAGCGCCGCCAGCAGATCACTCCCGCCATGAATCTGCGCCTTATTCAGGAGCAGCACGAGGTCGATGCGGGGGACGGCGATATCTGGCAGCGTTTGCTCAAGCTGCTGAATGAACGCCTGCAAGTCTGTGACAGTGCAGTAGCGGGGAAAAGTGATGAGTAGAATCGTACGTTCGGCATCAATCCATTCGGTGCCGAATTGAGTCTCCGGGGTCATAGCGTCCACTGCTGGCGATTGCTCGGTTGAACCGTGTATACCATAGCCAACCATAGCTTTCAAAGTCCTTACTCAACAGCGCCAGATGTCTGAATCTCGCATAGTTTACTGGACGGTTGCCGCTGCCTCGCCTACACTTAGCGGCAAATCACCGACGAAACGGAATCCCACTGCGGTTCGCGGTGCAGGTACAGGGAAGGCTTGCCCGATTATGCGCAAGCCGCATGGGAACCAACGGAAATAGGGAGAAGACTATGCGTTCGCTCAAGCTCTTGCTGCTGCCCATCTTGTTGCTCGTGCTGTACGTTCCGGCGCAGGCACAGGGTGGCCTCCTGGGAGCTATCAACTCAGACGACCAATTCACCATTTTGGCAGAAGCTGTCGCAGCAGCCGATCCATCTGTGGCGGAACTGCTCAGCGGTGGCAGTTACACGTTGCTCGCCCCGAACAACACTGCCTTCGAGAACCTGGCCTCCTTCCTGGATGTTGACCTGGATGTGCTGCTGGCGCAGGAAGCCATCGTCACCGATTTGCTGCTCTATCACACACTGGATGGGGCGCTCTTCTCGCCACAGCTCATCAACCAGTATGACGGCACAGTGATCCCTACCCTGCTGGAGAACGCCTTCGTCAACGTCGATGTCCTGGACGACGGCACCATTCAGTTGAACGATGTCGCCGAGATCATCTCGCCTGACCGTGCGGTGGGAAGCAGTGTCATCCACGTATTGAATGATGTGTTGCTGAACCGCGTCATCACGCGCCAGCTTGATTCGCTGTTGAATGGCGAAGAAGCCGCGACGGAAGAAACCCCTTCGACCGAAGCATCAGCCGCTGCCGATGACGCCCGTGTGCGGGTGCTGCATGCTGCCAGTAACCTGGCGCCGCTCTCGCTGACGTTGGGCGAGACGGTCATCGCGGATGGCGTGGCCTACGGCGAAGCCAGCGAATTTGTCACTGTCGCGCCGGGGGCGCTCTCCGCCAGCTTTGGCGCAGGCACGCAGGAGATTGATGTCGAGGGCGTGCTGACCCTGCTGTACATTGAAGTGGATGGCGAAGCACAACTGTTGCCCATCGACCAGAGCGAAATCCCCGGAGAGGACGAAGCCGCCCTGGTGTTGGTCAATGCCCTGCAGGGCGCGGATGAAGTCTCGCTGGAATTCGACGG
This sequence comes from uncultured Anaerolineaceae bacterium, assembly GCA_964549915.1. GTDB lineage: Bacteria > Chloroflexota > Anaerolineae > Aggregatilineales > Phototrophicaceae > JAUZRW01. Next base: position 17,517 of record CAZJWX010000033.1, read on the forward strand.
TGAGGGGCAGCCCTTCGCTGAGGGAGAGGTCAGCGCCATCACGACCTCTGTCGGTTCGCACACAGTGGGCGCTGTTGTCAACAGCATTGCGGTCAGCGAAGTTTCCTTCGTATTGCCCGCCGGGAGCCGCTTCCTGGTCGCGCTGATTGGTACGCCGGATGCACCCCAGTTGGTGCGCCTGGATACCCCGGTATCGCTCAATGGGGAAGCGGATAGCGAAACCGAGAACGCACGTCAGACACTCGCCGCCCTGCTGACGGCAGATGATCGCTTCAGCCTCTTGCGCGAGGCCATTGAACTGGTAGACGCGGACTTGCTGGAAGCCCTGGACAGCGGTGACTCGTTCACGGTCTTCGCACCGACTGATGCCGCAGTAGAGGCCTTGCTGGCGACGGCAGGCGTCAATTCCCTGGATGACCTCGATTCGCTGCTGCTGCGTGACATCGTGCGCTATCACATCATTCCTGGCGAATTGCGCAGCGATTCGCTGGCCGATCTCAACGGGCAAAGCGTTTTCACCCGGCTGACCGACAATCAGGTGACCATCGGCGTGCTGGATGATGGCAGCATTCAGGTCAACGGCATCGCGACAGTCACGGAAGCGGATGTTGTGGCTTCCAATGGCGTCGTGCACATCATCGACGAGGTGCTGCTACCCCAATCAGCGCTGGAAGCCCTCGGCCTCTAGAGTTCAGGTGGTTCACAGGGGGCGCGTCTCATGCGCGTCCCTCAAGTGCCGCACTGTTGTAGGCGCGGCTCCGCCTGCCTTCGTGGGAACGCCGTTTCCCCAATCCACCAGCACATCCCCTCACAGGTGCGGTTGCAAGAGTTCAGCCACGCGCAGGGTATAGCCGCCGCTGTCACCGCTCTCCCGTGACCAGACGACGCTCAGGCAGGCATACGCGAAGGTGTAGCGCAGCAGCCGCTCGTATGCCAACTGCATTTCTTCAGCCAGAACCCGCGCATTGCGCAGCAACCGCACCTCATCATGCACCAATTCCGGCATATCCAGCGGATTGCAGAGAATGTTGCAGGCGTCGAAGGTGCGTTCGCCGAGAACTCCTTTGGGGTCGATGGCCAGCCAACCGCGCCCGTCGCAGTAGCGCACATTTTCGTGATGCATGTCTCCGTGCAGCACACGTTTCTCTCGCGGTTCATCCAGCAATTCCCGCGCAATCGCGGCTCCGTGCACGAAAATCGGCTCCGCCCCATCCGCCTCGGCGTAGCGAAACAACGCGCGGAAACGTCGCTCTAATTTCCAGAGACCTTCGGGCAGCACGTCCGGCATCTGGCTGTGCATTCGATTCAGCACGCCGCCGAGAATGCGCGTGGCGTCCGCATCCTCCCCACGCCGAACCATCGGCAAGAGGTCATCGCCAGCGGCGTATTCCATCAGCAGCGCCTCGCCATCGGATTCGCGAACCTGAACCGCCCCTTCTCCATTGAAATGGCGCAGCGCGACGATACCGCTGCTCTCGTCATGGATGCCGATGGGAGTCAGGATTTTCAGCACGGCAGTTTCGCCGCCATGCTGCACGGTGTAGACGTGGCTGGTGGCGGTTGTCGCCAGCCGTTGTGGTCGCGATAGATTCCAGATGTCGAGGTAGTGTTGCAACGAAGCCACGCTTCCCCCTCTCACTTGGTGCCGACCAAGCATAGCAAAATCGCCGTCATACGTCATGATTCGCATGTGACCAGATGTTCTAGGACTGCGATAGAATAGAGCTATCGAGACCGTAGGAGGTGCCCCATGCCCAGGCCGACATCCAAAGCACAATTGCTAGAATATTCCGCCGCCAATTATGAGAAACTTCAGGCTGAAATAGCCGGACTCACCCCGGAAGAAATCGTCGAGCCGGGAACCGTCGGCGAGTGGTCAGTCAAGGATGTGCTGGCGCATCTGTACGAGTGGCAGCGGATGATGCGCTCCTGGTATGCGATAGGGAAACGCGGCGAGAATCCGACGACGCCTTCTGAGAAATATACCTGGAAAGAGATTCCCGCGCTGAATCAAGAAATCTACGAAACGTACCGCGACATCGAACTGGAAGACATCATCGCAAAGCTCGCGGCGTCGCACGAGGAAATTCTGCGCGAGATCGACTCCATGACCGATGACGAACTCTTCACGCCGAAGGTCTACCAATGGACGAAATCAACCACCCTGGGTTCGTACCTCACCTCCGCCACCAGCAGCCATTACGACTGGGCGCGGAAAGAAATCCGCAAGGGGATCAAGGCGAAGAAGGTTTAGGAGCAGGTCAGGATTCAGGAGAGAGGTCACGCCCCCCGCGAGTAGAGAACTTGCCCGGTGATCCATTGGCCTACATCGCTGGCGAGGAAGGTGATGAGCCGTGCAGCATCTTCCGGCTGACCCAATCGTCCCATGCCCATGCGTGCGGTCAGTTCGGTGCGAATATCCTCCGTCATCCAACCTGTATCCGTTGCGCCGGGATCAATGGCGTTGACGGTGATTCCCAGGTGTGCGACTTCTGCTGCCAGGGTGCGCGTGAAGGCTTCGACTGCGCCTTTTGTAGTAGCATACGAGATTTCTCCTGGCATCGCGCCCAAACCTTGCCCCGATGTCATGTTGATGATGCGTCCGCCTCTGCCGAGCGTGAATCGCCGCGCAAATTGTACCGAGAGCAGCGCCATCGCCCGTACATTCACGGCATAATGTGTATCTAAGCTGGCGGCATCCAACGTGCGAAAATCATCATTTCCCGAATAAGCGGCATTGTTCACCACAATCTGCGGGAATCCAAGCATATCCTCTGCTGTATCCAACACCAGTGTTGCCGCGTTGGGATCCGATAAGTCCACATCCATGTGACCGACGCGCACCCCATGCTGTGCCAATTCGTCGGATAGCTGCGCGGCTTCGTCTGGCGATGTGCCATAATGCGCTTGATCGTAGCGGCTGAACGTCGTGAAAAAAATGCCGCATCCCTGCGCCGCCAATGCGCGGCAGGTCTCCGCACCGATGCCATTCAGCCGGGTTGCTCCGGTGATGAGCGCAATTTTTCCTTGTAGATCGGGGAAGTGCATCGGATGACTCATTCCTTTCAGAATTTGCCGTGCATCGCCCCGGCAAGCCTGTGCTTGTGTTAGGAGCAAACGACACCTTCGACGGTGGCGATGTGCTGCCCGGTTTCCGCGTTGCTGTGCGCGACATCGTGCCGCCGAAAGATGAGGAAGAGTGAGGGGCAACAATCAGCCCCTCTTTCATTCCCTCATGGGCGGCGGGGGAATTTGCTGAAGTCCGGCTGGCGCTTTTCGAGGAAGGCGTTCTTGCCCTCGCTACCCTCTTCCGTCTGGTAGAAGAGCATGGTGGCATCGCCTGCCAGTACCTGCACGCCCGTCTGACCATCAAGTTCGGCGTTGAGACCCGCTTTGATGAAGCGCAGGGCGGTGGGCGATTTCTCCAGGATTTCGCGTGACCATTGCAGGGCTTCGGCTTCCAGGTCTTTCAGCGGAACCACCGTGTTGACCATGCCCATGTCTTCGGCTTCTGCGGCGCTGTATTGGCGGCACAAGAACCAGATTTCACGCGCTTTCTTCTGCCCGATGTGTGCAGCCAGGAAGGACGACCCATAACCCGCATCGAAGCTGCCGACAATCGGCCCCGTTTGCCCATAAATGGCGTTGTCGCTGCTGATGGTCAGATCGCAACAAACATGCAACACATGGCCGCCACCGATGGCATAGCCGGGAACGACAGCAATCACGGGCTTGGGCATGTTGCGAATGTAGCGTTGCAGTTGCAGCACATTCAAGCGAGCGATGCCATCATCCCCGACATAGCCCGCGTGCCCGCGCACCGACTGATCGCCTCCTGCACAGAATGACCAGACGCCGTCTTTGCTGCTGGGGCCGTTCGCCGTGATCCAGACCACGCCGATTTCAGCATCACCCCAAGCATTCAGCACCGCCTCGGTCATCTCCTCGATGGTCTTGGGACGGAAGGCATTGCGAATATCCGGGCGGTTGAAGGCGATACGGGCGATCCCCTCCGCTTTGTGGTAGGTGATGTCCTCATAGTCCTTAACCTGCTGCCAATCCACCAGCTTCATCAGGTCTTCTGTCTTGATCTGTGCTTGTTCTTCTTTTGATGTAACCATTTACTCTGCTCCTCTATTTATTCTTGAACCACAGAGGACACAAAGGCTTTTCTCTGTGCGCTCTGTGCCTCTGTGGTGAAATCACAAATCCAATTCTTTCAAGCGTGTGCCGACTGCCGCGATGATCTGTTGGCGGCGCTGTTCGTCATGGCGCGGATCCGTCATCACTTCAATGATGGTGCTGCGTTCTCCGCTGACGCGCTCCGAAAAGGCTTGCCGGAAAGCCTCGCGTGACCCGGCGGCACTGGCCTCAATGCGAATATGATCCAGGCCGTAGAGCTTCGCCGTGTGCGAAAAATCCAAGCCGTGCGGGGTCTGGAAATACTCGGTGAATTCCGGCTCATAATCTCGGATGGGCAAGCGATGGAAGATGCCGCCGCCGTCGTTGTTCAGCAGCACAATTGTGATCGGGACGCCGCAGCGCTGCACCGCCAGCAGCCCATTCATATCATGGTAAAACGTGATGTCCCCCAGGATCGCTACCAGCGGCTTATCGGGTTGGGCGGCTCCGGCTCCCAGTGCGCTGCTGATATTGCCATCAATGCCAGATGCACCGCGATTGGCGTAGGTGTAAATGCGCTTGTCCTGCGGCTTCCCAAACTGATCCAGGTGTCGCACGGGGAGACTGTTCCCGGCGAAGAGCGTGCTCTCGGCGGGGATCAAATCCACCACATCGTAAACCACTGCCCCATCGAAGTAGTCTCCGCTGGCGATTTCATGGTCGATGGTTTCCCAGGTAGTGGCTTCGAGTGCTGCGTATTGGGCGCTGAGTGCTGAGTCTCTTTCGAGAGCTGCCATCATTCGCACGCTAAACTCCGGGCCAACAACATGTGTTACAAGGTGACTATCATCTGACCATTCTCCTGATGGCGAAAAGTGAATGTAGTATTCTGGATTGCTCTTCGCAATCAAGTCATTGAGCCATTTTGAAATTGGGACATCGCCAAAGCGAATAATCACTTCAGGCTGCATCAGATTTTTTGATGCTTGCAAGAATGTTTCATAGCTACCAATGCTCTGTGCTGTGCCAAAACGCGCCCCGGAAGTTGGATCAGCCAGCAGAGGATAGTTCATGAACCCAGCAAGGGTAGCGAGATCTTCAATAGGAAAAAACGTAACTTGGTCAGCGTTTATACCTGCAATGATAATGCCATTCGGATTGCTGAAGGCTTTCCACCAGTCGTGTTCTTCGTCTTCATATTCATATGCAGGAACGGGATAACCTTGCCCAATGACCAATCTCGTATGTGCCTTGTCCCGAGGCTTGTACTCTGTAATGACATCCCCTTCAACCTCGGTGGGTTCCAGGGGTTTGCGGAACGGCATGTTCAGATGTACTACACCTTTGCGCAGTCCATTCGCCTTTGCAAAAGCACGGTTAGCAGTGGTACGCAGGTTACGGATCGCCAGCGCAGAGGGATTCGCTTCCGGTAAGGCCATATCCGCGAACCACAGCACAAAATCCCCAAACATCTTGATCTGATCGATGGTCTGATTCGCGCCGCTGTGTCGTAATTCATGCGGACGATCTGCTGTGATGACGATCAAGGGTATGCGGGATTGGTGCGCTTCAATAATTGCCGGGTACATGTTCGCGCCAGCCGTGCCAGAGGTGCAGATCAGCGCGACAGGTTCATCACTTGCCAGCGCCAGCCCCAACGCGAAAAACGAAGCGCTGCGTTCATCCAGATGCGAATAGACTTTGATGTCGGGATGTTTGGCGAAGGCCAGCATCAAGGGCGTATGCCGTGAACCCGGCGCAGCACAGACGGCTTTCAACCCACTGCGGGCGAGTTCTTCCACAAAAATTGTCGCGTACAACGTGTTTCGGTTCAAGGAATACTCCTGTTTTTAGTGCTGAGTTCCGAGTACTGAGTGCTGGGTTCCGAGTGATAGTTCGTGTTGCACACCCTGCAATCTTTCCAGACTATATTAAAGGCTATAATTGAAGATAGTGTTACCTTCCTGACTCAGCACTTTCACCTCAGTACTCAGTATTTTCTATTTGGATCAACCGAGCGACGTAGCCCACCAATGATGCGCGCTGTTTCGGTCGCCAAGGCCATCAGCCGCTTGAAATCTCCTTCGCTCAAGTAGCCAATATCCGATGCAAGATAGAGCTGGCTTCGTACTTCGGCGCAGGATGCTTTCGCAATGACCAAAAACCGATGAAAATCTCCTGGACTACCGCGTTCGAATCCTTCTGCAATATTCGACATCACAGAAACTGCCGCACGTTGGATCTGATCACGCAAGCCAAAATCGCGACTGAATGCGCCTTGATTGGTCACGACATAAATCTCTTTTGCCAATTCTCTGGACTTCTGCCAAGCCACCAAATCCTCAAAACGGCTCACACCCATCTGCAAATCCCTTCCAAAACACTCAGTACACAGCACTCAGAACGTAGCACTGTAGTTCCTCAGCACTTTCTACTCAGCACTCAGTACCCTCAATGCCTCTAGCATCGGCACGAATTTGAGTCCCGTTTCATCCCACTCTTTTCGCGGATCGCTGTCTTTGACGATGCCAGCCCCGGCGTAGAGCCAGACGCGCTTTGCCTGTGCCACCGCAGAGCGAATCGCCACCCCGAACTGCCCATTCATATTGCGATCAATCCAGCCGACCGGAGCCGCATACCAGCCACGCGGCACGGGTTCGTATGCGCCGATGAGCTGCATGGCGATTTCCTGCGGCTGTCCACCCAGCGCCGGGGTGGGATGCAGCGCTTCGGCCAGGGGAACCACACCGTCATTGGTTTTCAGTGTGCCGGAAATGGGCGTGTGAATGTGCTGAATGTTACTCAGCGTCATGATTCCTGTTTCACCGATCTGAAGCTCACGGGTCATGGGTTCCAGACGTGAACGAATGCCGTCAATCACCAGTTGATGCTCGTAGCGGTCTTTCGCGCTGTTGAGCAGTTCCTGCCCCAATGCCGCGTCTTCTTCTGGCGATTTCCCGCGTCCGATGCTGCCTGCCAGCGCCATCGTCTTCACAGCGCGATCCTGCACCGTGACCAGCAGTTCCGGCGTAGCACCGTAAAAGGCATGATACGGGCGCGGCTCGAACAGGAAACGATACGTTTCGGGATAGCGCCCTGCCAGGAAATCCAGGGCACCATCCACCAACACCTGCTCGCCAAAGCGCACCTCTGCCACACGAGAGAGCACTACTTTTTCGAGTTCACCATCCTTCATGCGCCGGGTTGCGTCCAACAGATTCTGCTCCCAATCTTCATAGGACATGGGATAGCGCAGGTCGGTGTGTGGGGGGAGGGCTGCCGCTGCGGCATCGACGATCTGCAATTCGTCGATTTTTGCGGTGAGCGCGTCTTTCAAGTCTGGCAGCAACGACCGGGGATTCTCGCCATAGGGCAAATGTGCGTTGATGCTCAACCACGTCTGATCGCCGACGCGCACCAGTTGATAATGGGGCAGCACGAAATGCGCCGGGGTGAAATCGCTCCAGGCCACATCCGGCACAAAATCATCGCGGAACGAGAATCCACCGAAGAGGCGCGGAGCCGCTAATGGTTCTTGTTCTTCCAGCACCAGCGTATCGGCGAAGAGTTCCAGGGCGTGTCGCTGAATCGTCTGGAAGCGATCCGCACCCCACGCGAACAACTCCAGCGCTGTCCCCACCCCCGCGAAGGCCAGATCATCGCGGCTGCTCTCCCAGTAGGTGCGCGGCTGCCCCCGCCCCGCCCGCAAGAACTGCGCCAGCGTTACCTCGGGGCACGGTAAATGCACGCTGATTAAGCGACCATACTGGGCAGGCAAGCTGCGGTAGGTGGATTTTTCTTCCAGGTGCGACATTGCGCATATACCTCTCGTTGATGTTATTCACCACGAAGTCACGAAGGACACGAAGAAAGGATTTGTAGCTCTCGCTTCTCAGTCTTCGAAAATCGCTTATCTTTTACCCTCAAAACTCAGAACCCGGTATTCCGCACTCAGCACTTTTACTCGCTGACTGGCTGGCCCACTGATCTGCTAACTAGCTTTCCTCATATCCCACACTCTTCAACAGCAGCGGCAGCAGCGATTGCAGGATGCGGTCGGGTTCCGGTTCCCCGGTGTAAACCCACTGGATGACCACGTTATAAATCGCACCCATCCAGGCATGTGCGGTCACTTCTGTATCGGTCGCTTCGATGTCGCCGACGGCGATGGCTTCTTCCAGGTAGGTGCGGATCAACTCGGCGAAGCGATCGGTGACCTCCATACGCTTCTTCTCGAAGACGTTGCCCAGCCCCACCGCCTGCACCAGCAGGATCTTCGCCGGACGCCGATATTTGCCGAAGGTATCCAGCACGGCTTCCAGTGCCACACGAACCCGCGCCATCCCCTGCGGATGCTGCTCGATCGCCTCTGTCACGTTGCGTTCCAGCACATCGGCAAATTGATCGACCAGGGCGATGAAGAGGCGTTCCTTATTCGGGAAATGGAAGTAAATCGAGCCTTTGGAAGTATGCGCCTCATCGACGATTTCATCCATGCGCGTGTCGTAATACCCCTTGCGGCTGAAAATATTCAGCGCCGCATCCAGGATGCGCTGGCGCGTATTGGTGCGCTCTGATTGCTTGTTGGTCGGGTCTGCCATCGTCTTCTCCGCACTAGACTGACTGGTCAGTTTCGCTATCTTAACACGACAAAAACCCTTTGTGAAGAATTTCTCAGAGGATGTTCAGAAATTTTTGAACGATGTGAACAGGACGCAGGACACATCACACCCCCATCCCATGACATTTGCCCGGCACGCTGTTTGCACGCCCTGCGTAGTAGCGAGTGACGTTCGCAGAATGCGGAGGCTTACAATGGGACAGTTCAAACGCTGGATGTATCGTGGGAATCGCCCGAATTGGATCGCGCAGTTGCTCAACCGCTTCTGGAAGGCCGTTCACTCGTCCGGGCTGATCCGTAACTGGGTCACGCTGGAAGTCATCGGGCGCAAGTCCGGCAAGATCATCTCGATGCCCGTCGTGGTCGCAATTGTCGATGGCGAACGCTATCTGGTTTCCATGCTCGGCAAGGATGCGCAGTGGGTCAAAAATGTCCACGCTGCGGATGGCAAAGCCTTCATCCGGCATGGTGAACGCTCGGAAGTGCGGCTGGTAGAGGTGCCGATCGACCAGCGTGCCCCCATCTTGAAAGCCTACGTACAGGCTGCCCCCGGCGCACGCCCGCACATTCCGGTAGACCGGAGCCGTCCGGTTGAGGAATTCGAGGCCATTACGGAGCAATTCCCGGCGTTTCGCATCGAAACAACCTGAAGCATCTTCCGAGGAGGAGACGGCGCAAGCGGCCTCCTCCTCTTTTTTTTCTGGTTTTCTTGCAATGACTACGCCTCCCGCAAGATGGATGATCCCGGCGGAATGCAGGCAGCCGCCAGGATCGCTGAAGCGACAGGGCTGATGATCTCGATGTACAGGTGCATCAGCAGCAGGTAGTGCATCACCTACACCGTGCCGCTATACTGGGAGCCTTGCATCGCGCGGCAGAAGAACCGTGAGGAGAGAACCCCATGCCTATGCACGACCACATTACCGAGAAGCAAGCCGACTTGATCCGCGAGTCCAGGATGTTCTTCATCGCCAGCGTACATCCACAGCTTGAAGCTGGCCCCGCCGGAGAAGGCGCAGTCAATCTCTCACCCAAGGGCGGTGTACCGCTCTACATCCTGGATCAGCACACGGTCGCTTACCTGGATTACCCAGGCAGCGGCAACGAATCTGCCCGACACGCAGCCGCCAATGGTCCGGCGACTATCATGGTGATGTCGATGGATGATGACGCGGCCATCGTGCGCCTCTACGGTCATGCTACCGTCGAGCCGCTGGACGAATCGCCATTGAAGGATCAACTGTTGACGACGCCTGCCGAAAGCTTGAAGAAGCCGCGCCAGATCATCACCCTGCATGTGGAGTGCACGCAGACGAGCTGCGGCTACGGCGTGCCCCGCTATGAATATATCGGCGAGCGCACGAAGGCTCAGCGCGGGCGGCGCTACAAGTAGTTGTCCGGTGTTTTGACGCTGTTCGGGAGCGGCTGTGCGTGGTTGTGACGGCGATTGCAGCGAGTTTCCTCGGCGTCCGCTATGATGCAGAGTTCCCCTCTCACACCTATCTGGAGAGGGGAAGTGATTTGATTCACGCCCGATCGCCGAATCGTGGCTGCGCCTTCAAGTCGAGATCATCGAAGTAATAGACCATCGCGTTCGTCCAGGCGAACCAATGCCGCGATACCACGCTGTAGTCCTGGGCACTGTAGGCTTCTGGCAGGGCACCGTCCCACTGGGCCGCCGCGTTCAGGCGACGTTTCGCCGCTTCATAGCGTGCCTCGTCCTGCATGATGCGCCCGATGATGAGTTCCTGCGCATCCCCCAGCGGCCAGGGAGCCTGCGTATGCACCGAGCCGAGCATCCCATGGTAGACGCCGCCGCGGTTCTCCTGTGACCAGGCAAATTTGATCGTATTGCGCCAAATCGGGTCATCAACCGGGCAGAAGCCCCACTGCGGCATCAGCGCCAGCGGCACATCATTGGCGTCATGGTACAGGTGATGGTTGCCCTTGCCGTCCGTCGCATAAGCGTAGACCTTGCCGCCGTTGTGCCCGGTCACGAAGTGCTCTTCAATGGTGCGATAGATGCGTTGTGCCAGCCCTTCGAAGTCGTCGCGGCGGTAGATTTTGCCCAGTTGGCGCAGCGTCCGCCAGAGCAGCACATGGCTGGAGAAGTGATACGGCAGCGCAATCGGATCGTCTGCTGGGGTCTCTTCGGTGGCGAAGAGCCAGGTATCGCGGCTGACGCGGCGCGAGAGCAGCATATCCAGCGTGGGCAGGATGTGCGGTTGTAGCCGTTCGAAGATCTCTTCGTCGTCGGTCTTCAGCACATAGTTCGCCAGTTCCAGCAGCGGGAAGATCTGCTGATCCAACTGGAAACCCTTGTCCTTGACCTTACCGCGCACGGTATAGGCGCGTCCCCAGGTGCGGTCGACTCGCTCTGCCCGCTCGAACATCCAGATGAGGTGCCCGCGCACCTTATCTCGCGCCTCGTAATTCCAGCGCAGCAGCGCCATCGCCACGTAGTACGCATCGCGATTCCAGGAGAGCGGCAGCAGCATGTGATCGGTGATGATGCAGACCGCTTCCGAGTCAATCGGCACGCAGCACATCAGCCCGTAAGCCAGCGCCCGCTTGCAAATCAATTCCAATTCGGTATCCGGCGCTTTCCACAGGCTCCAGCGGCGCTTCCAGCGATCCAGCGAATCATAGAGATTCTTGGTGTTGCTGGTCGTTGTCAGGTGCATGTAACGGGCACGCGATTGGAAGGAATTGCGGTCAATGCCCAGGTTGAAGACGTAGGTCTGTGCGCCATGTGGGAGCGTCTCATCGTCCAGGCGGCGGGTATGGATCGTGTCTTCGTAGAATTCGACGCTGCCATCTTCGGCTTCGCGCAAAGGTGCAGTGCGGATGTGCACGGAGGCGTTCAAGGCCTCGTTGCGGATCTGCTGCGTATAGCCGTTGTCTTCGGGAACAATGCGGGTTTTGATGGGTGGCATCGAAATCACGCCGCCTTCGGTCAACTGCGTGTATGCAGCGCGTTGTAGCCACATCTTGCCGGAAAGCTTGGCGAAGATACCCGCTTCGCTGAATTTCCAGATCTGCATCACGCCGACCGGTTCTTCGACCGTGACCAGGGTGATGCATTCCGCTGTAATGCCGCCCTTGAGGACGAAGCGCAGGTACGGCACAGCATCTTCGATTAGATAGGCTTCGCGGCTGACGATGGGAAACTTGAATTCCAGCCCGTAGCCGTTCATCTTCGCCAGCGATTCGCGGTAGGCGCGTACGGCTGCGGGATTGTAGCGATCTTCATCCGGGAAGGGCGGTGCGCTGGTCAGCGTCATGTAGCCGTGTTCGGCATGGTAAGCGTTCACGGCAATGATACGCCCATCGCGATTGATGCTCCCGGCGATGCCATTGCCGCCGAAATCCAGGGGTTTGTAGCCCTTGCCTTCATCCAGTTTGCGGATTCTGTATCCCGATAAATCGAACATAACACTCGCCCCGATTGTGCTCCAGTGTGCCTCAATGCTGCGGTTGCTTTTCGTTTGGGTCAGGGGTTTGCCGGGCGCGCCGCTGCTCGCCGCCACAAACGGATGGCCCTCCAGTTTGTTAAGACACCGTGCTCCGGTGCCCAATTGCCAGCCGCGTGTGCCGAGCGTTCGTCTTCCGGTGCGCAACCGACATCCTCAAGTGTAGGACGGCCTTTCGCGCTGCGCAACGAAGAAAATCTCTATTTTCCCGCATTTTCATATCAATCCCGTGATGCGGGCGACACGGCTTGATCATCACTATTTCGATTTTGCAATCGCGCGTATAATGCAGCCAGGGGAATGAGCTAGAACGTGAGCATCATGAATGAAATCAAACGCACACAGGGGGAGACCACTCCTGCGTCCCTGCCCGTTGTCATCATACGCGGGGTGTTGTGCCTGTGCGGATTGCTGCTGATGGCCTTTAGCGCGCGTGCAATCAGCCCGGCATGGAACCGTGACGGCGATTTTGCCCTGCCACCCGCACCTGACATCGACCAGAACTACACGGAGCGCTGCCTTTCGCTGGCACCCTGGGGCGCTGAATCCTGGGGGCTGGAAGCGGGCAGCTTCAACGGTGCAAACAACACCCTCAGCGGGTCGCGCTTCGCCCAATTTGGCGAGAACCTCTATCTTTATGGCAAGCAAGAAACCCCATCCGATGACCCCGCCCTGGGGCTGGTGCGGGCGATTCAGGGCAATGTCTGGCAGGATCGCACCCTCTGTGAAGAGCCGATCCCCTGGCACGTCCCCGACCCCCTGCCCCTGACCGATGATGTGCAGATTGCGCTAGATTATCGCCTGGATACGGCGGCCTTGCTGACGAGCGACGCAAGCTGGCTGATGATCGCCCTCAACGTCTGGGTCAGTTCGCCGGATTTTCCGCCGGGTGATGATGGGCGGGGGCACAAACCCCTGGTGCTCGATCTGGTGCTGTACCACGATTGTAATGCGCCCGGATGCCAACTGGAACATTTCGAGGATGATCCGGCGTTTCACTACCAGACCCTCGTCAGCGATAACCGACTGCGGATCGGTACGCCGCTGGAATGGCGGGCTTCCCTGCTGCCCTATGTGCAGGCGGCGTTGCTGACGGAGTACATCTGTCGCGAGGGCACGTGTACGGGTATTCCGCCGGAAGTCGCCGCGAATCCTGACGCGCTGCGGCTGCACCAACTCGAATTCGTAATTGAGATGCGCAATGCGGAAGGCGCTGCCCTGATCGACAATTTTCATCTGTTCGTTTCCGCGAATGCTGCCCAGGCAGAAGGCGAGGCGTCATGAATATCCTGGTTGTGGATGATAACCGCGAAATCACCGAACTGCTCAAGAGCATCCTGGATACGACTCCCCACAAGCCATTCATCGCCCGCAGCGGCGAACAAGCCCTGGAAATCCTGGCACAGCATACGATTCACGTCGCCATTGTGGATTGGATGATGCCCATGATGAATGGGCTGGAATTGGTGGCGCACATCCGTGAAGAATACAACGACCCCTACATTTACGTCATCATGCTCACGGCACGTTCGTCGCAGCAGGATAAGATCACCGGGCTGGAAGCGGGTATGGACGAATACTTGCAGAAACCCATCTCACCCCGGGAACTGCTGGCACGTCTGAAGATCGCCGAGCGCATCGTGGAGCGCGACCGCAGCCTGCGCCAGAACCTCGACCAGATGGAGAACCTCGCGACCAGCGACCAACTCACCGGGGTCTACACGCGAGCGCATTTCCTGGAGCGCGTGGCCGAGGCCATGCAGCACCGCGAGTCGTTGGGGCGGGCGCTGGCGGTGTTGATGATCGACCTGGATCACTTCCACAAAGTATCCGAGCGCTACGGGGAAGCCGTGGGCGATGGCGTCCTGCGCGAACTGACGCAGCGCCTGCAAAATCACCTGCGTGCTACCGACTCCATCGGGCGCTATGGTGGGGAAGAATTCGTCGTGTCCCTGCCCGATGTCGATCTGCCGAACGCGATTGCCGTCGCCGAACGGCTGCGCAGCGCCATCGAAGCCCGGCCCTTCGTCATCAAAGAGGTGGAAGTGCCCATCACAGTCAGCATCGGAATCGGCATCAGCGACAAGGCGATTCCGGCGGAAGAGATCGTTGAGCGGGCGAACAAAGCCCTGCACCTGGCTAAGACCAGTGGGCGCAACCTGGTGCGCTATTACATTCACGGCACGTTGGATTGAATCCGCCTACATCCCGGGGAAACGCAAGGAGGAGCAGCTTACCCCGATGGTTCGCTCGTCTGCTCCCTCCCCACGAAGTGAGGAGGGCTGCAGGGAGGGTAGGTGATATACTGCGCAGTTGCGCGGTATCAAATCCTCGAAAGCCAGCCTAAATCACCGGTTCAGCCGGAGGGGTTGCCTTGTCGATGATGTTGATCTCGATTCCTTCGAGAGTCTGGATCGTTTCATGTACGGGGCAATGGGCCGCCACGCGCTTGATCGCTTCTGCTCGCCTGGCGCAGGTCGCATTGGGTAGGTGGACATCGAGGCGAATGTTGGTGAAGCGAATCGGGTCGGTCAGCTTGTCGTAGTGCACATCCACGCGCAACTGCGTCGGATCAATATCCGTGTTGTTGCAGTAACTGGCGACGAAGGCCGCGACACACGAACCCAGCGAGGCAAAGAAGTATTCCGGCGGGGTTGGCGCACGATTCTTGCCCCCCATGCCAACCGGAACGTCAATGCGGATGGACTGGTTGCCGACCTGTGTCTCGAAGAGCATGTCACCCAGATAAGTGGTGGAGATGGTAGCCATGAGTTCTCCTTTTTTGTGCAAAATTTCACAATTACAACTCGCACCTACTCTACGCTCCTTCTCGCTGCCTGAGTAGTGCAGCCTGTCATAGCTGAATGATCGCATCCCGCTCTGTTTCCGATGCGGGAGGGCTTGCGGTCTGTGGATTCGGCTGCTGCTTACACCGGATGGGCGTGAAGCCGCGGTGTATGGGCACTGAAACGACCCAGACGGGCAAAAACATTAAGATTCATTTCGAGATTTAGACAAAACCTTAACGGTACATGAATTGAATTCAGCGCAACCTGTCGTATAGTAAGGTTATGTAAGGGTTGTTATGGGATAGGACGACCCAAGCATGCAAGAGCGCACAGCGCAGGCTTACAGGCTTTCTCCACAGGAAAAGATGCGCAAGTGCAACAACAACTGCTCCTACTGACGCAATGAAGGCCGCACCGGGACACGCGGCCTTTATTGTTTCTGGCGCTCAACCTGCGAAGCGATAGGCTGGCAGGCCGGACACCCCGGGTTCCACAACGAAGAGGCTGCCCGCCAGCGGCTCGACGGCGAAGCGCTCCTCGTCGAAGTTTTCTGTGGCGCTGGTGATGTACAATTGTTCGAAAGTTTCGGCGCCGAAGGCACAGGCGGTGACTTGCGACACGGGCAGATCAATCTGCTGCAAGACTTCGCCCGTACCCGGATGCCAGCGCCGTACACAAGCGCCCATATAATGCGCAATCCAGAGCATACCGACCTGATCAATCGCCATACCGTCCGGGTAGCCCATCTCCGTCGGAACGCGGAAGGCAACTCGCTCGTTGGTAATCTGCCCCGTTTCCGCATCGTAATCATAGGCGCGGACTTCCCTCTTCGGCGAATCAATGTGGTACATGCTGCGATGATCGTGCGTCCAGACGATGCCATTGGGGATGCAGAGGTTCTCGACGGCAGTACGAGTGCTCAAGTCACGTTCGAGAACATGCAGCTTGCCGATGCAGGGGTCACCCTCGTAGCGCATTTCTCCTGCCCAGAAGCGCCCCACAGGGTCACACTTGCCGTCATTATAGCGCGTCTCTGGCGAGCGATCCGCCGGATTCGCCAGAAGCTCCAGTTCGCCAGTCTCCCAATCGAATGCTGCGAACCCATCGCGCACGGCGAGCAGCAGTCCGCCATGCTCGCGCAGGATAACCGTTCCGACCGGCTGCCCCACTTCGCGGCTCTCATGCTCGTGCGTTGCGGGGTCGTAGCGGTGCAGCTTTTCCCCCATGATATCGACCCAGTAGAGGCGTTGTTCGTGCTCGTCCCAGATTGGCCCTTCGCCCAGGTGGGAACGCAACTGAACGGCGACTCGTGGTATCTGTGCCATGTGATTTCACTTTCTGGTTGGTGTGTATTCCGCCGACTTATTTGCCGGGTCGTAGCACTCTCAGTATACTCTGCCGCGTCTTGCTGAACCTCCCGCAATGGTATGCGAGAGGTTGTCCCGTATACCCATGGAGACCCACAAGGATGACGACCACCCAGGCAGTCGGGAATCGCGCCACCAGCCGCGCAGAACGCTACAGCTACGCCGCCTATTTCGCCGGACAGAACATCGTCTACAACCTCATTCAACTGTATCTGGCGGCTTTTGCCGTCACCGCGCTCCAGCTTGATCCCGTCCTGGTGACCCTGATGATTCTGGCGGTGCGTGTCTGGGATGCCTTCAACGATCCCTTGATCGGCACCGTGATGGATCGCTTCCGGGTGGCGGGAACCCGCTATAAATTCTGGCTGAATCTGACGACATTCATGGTACCGATTGCGACTTTCGCCCTCTTCCTGGCACCGACCGACGCCAGCCAGGGCGTGAAGATCGCATACTTCATCATCTCCTACCTGATCTGGGATGTACTGTACACGTTCTCCGAAGTGCCGATCTTCGCCATTTCAACGTCGATGTCCACGCACGAGGGGGAACGCACCTGGCTGCTCACACTGACGCAGATTGGCAGCGTGCTGGGTGTTGTCTTCTCCACCCTGGTGATTGACCAATTGGTCGCCGATGGGGTGGACGCGCTCAACTGGGTGCTGCTGGGGGCGATTCCGTCCGCGATGGCGGTTGCGGCGATGATCCCGCAGATCTTCCTGGTGCGCGAACGCTATCATACCGATGTGGTGGAAGAGGCCTCGCTGGGGCAGATGTTCCGCGAGGTGCTGCGCAATGACCAGCACTTCATCGCCATGAGCCTCTACCTCGCGCAGGCCTTCCTCAACGCCAGTTCGGTCTTCGTGCTCTATGTGGGTGAGGGCTTCTACGGCGATGCGCAGTTGGCGACGCGCACGGCGCTCTTCTCCCTGCTGGGGATCATCGGGCTGGGGATTGCCACGCCGACCATCGTGCGCATGATCGGCAAGCGGCGCTATATGGAATACTCCATGCTGGCGACGATTCTGCTCTCGCTGCCCGTCTTCTTCATCCCGGCGGATCAAACCCTGCTGGCGATCATCTTCCTGGGGCTGCGCATCACCACCCTGGTGGTCACGAGCCTGCTGCGCCCGATGTTCACGGCAGATTGCATCGAATACGGCGAACAGAAGACGGGCATCCGCAATGATGCGACGGCCTTCGCCATCCAGACCTTCTTCAATAAGACGGGAGACGCGCTGGGGCAGGCATTGGGGACGGCAATCCTGGCGCTGGTCTTGTTCGATGAGACGCTACCCATCGCCCAGCAATCGCCAGATACGATCAATGCCCTTCAGAACTGGTACATCATCCTGCCCATGCTGATGGCGGCGGTCTTCTACATCGGCTTCAAGTTCTTCTACAAGCTGGACGAAGAACAGGTCAAGCAGATGATCGAGGCGAATCGGAAGTGGGATGCCGCGCTGGAACCTGCGGCGGATTAGTCTTCGCCTTCGACGGGAATCGTATTGAGGCGCTTCTTGCGCGCCTGCACTGCGTTGATGGCATCAATTTGCGGCTTATGCTGGGTGAGGATTTGGCCGATGCGATTGACTTTCTCGGTCAGCTCATCCAGCTTGCGCCCGTTCTCTTCCTGCATTTGAAGTTCGCGCACCAGGATGTCGATCAACTGGGCGAAGACGTAGAGCGTCAGGCTGATCAACCCGCCGCCGATCAAGATTCCCAGGACGCGGACGACATCCAACGCGGCCTCATTGAGGATCGCTTCGCCAATGGCAGCACCGGCTGCGGCGACGGCGAAAATGGCGATTACCCAGGCGGCGGCGGTGTACAGATACTGCATCAGACGCAGGCCGTAATACTTGGGCATGGTTTTCCTTCGGCTCCCAATTTGCAAACGCTGTCGCGCGATTGTAGCACGAAATGGAGCCAGAGCAGGTATAGGCTCATGCATGTCTCCCACACGAAGAGCACACCACAACAGAGCGAGGGCGAGACGGGCAGCGGCGTAAATTGGCAGCAAACGGTCTGCCGGGTATCCCCCCGCGCTGGTGTACAATCTTATGATGTGCCTCGTCGCACGAGAAACCTGACCACCCGCAAGCGAAACGCTCGACCATGTCCTTACGTGCCCTGCCCTTCGTCGCCCTCAACGCTTTTCTCTTCGGCTCGACGATGGTTGCCTCGCGCTTCAGCGTCGGGCAACTTCCGCCGCTGCTGTACCTGTCTGTGCGCCTGTTGGTCGCCAGCAGCGCCTTTCTGCTGCTCTATGTCGTGCGACCGGGGGCTGTCTTCCCGCAAGATCGCGGACTGTGGCTGCGGGCGGGGATTGTAGGGGTTTTCGGCACAGCCCTGAATCTGGTGATGAATGTCTCTGCGTTGCAATACCTCTCCAGCGGTGTCGTCTCCGTGATGCTGTCGCTGACTCCGGCGGTAACCGTGCTCTGGGCACATTTTCTGCTGCCCGAAGAACGACTGCACGGCTGGCAGTGGATCGGGCTGGGGTTGGCATTCGGCGGGGCGGCGACTCTGGCGCTGGCAGGCGAAACGGGCATCCCTGATGTGACACGTGCTGATCCACGCGGCTACCTGATGGTGGGCACTGCCGTCCTCGCCAACAGCAGCATGGCGATTTACATGCGCAAGATGCTCAAGAACGACAATTCGACCCAGGTCGCCAGCATCCGCATTTTCACAGCGACTCTGGTACTGGTGCCGCTGGCAGCGCTGACCGTGAACTACGATCCCGTGCCGATTTCGCCGCTGGTGGCCTTCGTCGTCCTCTGGGCGAGCCTGATGGGAACGTTCGGCGGCTTCTTCGTCCAACTCTATACGATCCAGACGTACGGTGCCGTCCCCGGCGCAATGGTGACGTATTTGATCCCGGTCTTCGCCGGGACCGGGGGCGTGCTGCTGCTGGGAGAGCAATTCACGCTGACGATGCTCATCGGTGTGACGATCATCATCACCGGGATCGCTCTGGTGCAGCGGCGGGGCTAATTACCCGGCTCTGCCGTCTCCTCGGCTTGCGCTTGCGGCGCGTCCTCTTCCGCATAAGTCGTGATCTGCGCGGTGATGATCCAGCCGACTTCCTCGCCGAAGCGCACCTGCGTCCACATGGTGCCATCGGTAGAAGTCGCCGCCAAGGGGATCAGTCGGTCGCCCAATTCCACAGTCGCCACAATGGGACTCGTCGCCAGGGGTTGCTCATGCAGGGTCGTTGTCGGCACTTCCACGATGGAGACATTGCCGGGGCCAATTGCCAGAATCGCCCACTCCGTCGGCGATGGCGTGCGCGTGATGCGCGGCGTCGGCGTCCAGGTAGCGGTCGGCACCCAGAAGAGCGACGCATCGCAGTTCCCCGTCAGATAGGCATTCCCCGGCGCGACCCAGCCCGGTCCGCCACCCGGCAAGAAAATCTGGTACCAGCCGCTGTCGCTGCGAATCAATGTGCGGAATACGTCGTCCGGTGCCACCCTGCCGATGATTTCGCTGCCGCCAGCATAGCGATGTACGGCGATGGGCGTATCAGTCGGGTTGAAGAGGAAGCACTGGTGGTAGCCACCTTCCATCAAGCCCGGCGTCATCGTGATATAGGGGCCACCGCCCGGTGGTGCTTCATCTTCCTGCACCAGCGCGGCAGACTCGGGCGCTTCACCACCGGAATTCGGCGGTAGCTGCGGGACTTCGGTCGCAGGCAGGGCGCTGGTCGGTGGCAGGGGCGTCGCTGACGGACGTGTGACGAGGGTATTGGTCGGCGTCGGAGTCAGCACAGGCGTATTCAGGATGCCGCTGCCAGGAATGGGCGTTCCGGTTGGCGCGATGATTGGCGTTCCCGAAGGGGTCGCGCTCTCTTCCACGATTGTGATTGCGCCGACCTCGGCGCTTTCCGTGATGACCGTCGTCGCGTTCTGCGCAATTTGTGTGCTGTCAGCGTTCTCTTCGCCCGAACGTAAGCTGAGTCCCAGCAACAACGAGCCGAAAATCAAGGCCATGACGATCCCGGCGACCAGCGTGATCGGCACACCGCCACTGCTCCGGCGCGGACTCGCTGCCGCCCCATCCGCAGCCGCGTAATCGGGCCTCGGCGGATTGGTGCTGTAGCGCATTGGCGGGGCATCGCGGTAGCTCAGGCGATTGTAAACTTCTTGCGAGAGCGGCGGCAGGTTCCTGGCGGCATCATCGGCTTCTGCCCAGACGGCGGCTGCCAGCCTGCGCCATTCTTCGATCTCACGGGCTGCCCGTTCGCCCTGCGCCGCCGCATATTGCTCGAAGGCGCGCGCCTGTTCCGGTGGCAGCGTCTGCGCCACATAGAACGGGATGAGTTCTTGCCATTGCTGTTCGGTCATCACAGGCTGCCCTCTTGCGTCAATAAGCCTTTGAGTGTTTCTTTGGCGCGGTGCAGGCGGCTCTTCACTGTGCCTTCGGAAATATCCAGCACTTCCGCCACCTCCGCGCCCGTCAATTGATGGTAGAAGACCAGGACGAGCACTTCGCGTTGGCCTTCCGGCAGGCGTTGGATCGCTGCACGCACGCGGTCTTGTCGCTCGTGGCGTTCCAGCGCTTCCATCGGTCCCGTATCGTCGCTCTTCAAGCTGAAGACATCCTCCAGATGAAGCACCGGAAGCTGCTTGCGCCGCGTGGCGTTGATCGCTCGATTACGCGCAATCACCAGCAACCAGGTCTTCACCTTGCTGCGTGCCTCGAAGGTGTGGGCTTTTTCCCAGACCGCCAGCATGACATCTTGCAACACTTCCTCCGCTACTTCGCGGTTGCCCACGCGGGCATTGAGGAAGCCCAAAAGCATCGGCCCATACCGCGCGTAGAGTTCGTTCAGCGCGCGGATGTCACCATCCGCCATCGCACGAATCAGCAGCCAGTCGGGATCCTGATCGCTGTATTGCGAGTCCACTACCGGATTCTGGTTCAACATCCGTCCATCTTCCCAGTTTGATCTCGTCTCTTCAGACACGTGCCCCCCTCTCTGCGTTCCCGATTCCCGCGACTATCATCCAAACATACTTGCATGAAACCTTGATGCGATTCCGATCTGACGACGGTGTGGTGGGTGCTGCGGAGAATCCCCCGAATCGTAGCCGATTTCGGGGTTTGGGGCAAGATTGACCAGGAAAGTGATATAAAGTTCATAGCAGTTCAGTTTCGCTTGGGAGCGGCACTCTACCAAGAGCTTCAAGTCATTTGGAGATGTATACCTGAGGAGACTTCGCCGACGGCCAATTCACAGACCGCCTGTGGAGAGCGGCGATCGTAGTGCGGAGATGATTTGTGACTTTTTGCTATAACATCCTTGTAACCTGTGGCTTCCAGATGACAATCTTCCCGGTTCGTTAAGTAATGTCATATGTCATTGCATCAACTAGTCAAACACGTTACTATTCGGTATGTGTGACCGTTCCCAAGCCGATATCGAGATATAGTAATGAAAATCTTCATTAGCTATGCACATGAGCAGCGCGAAAAAGTCGACCAGTTGGAGCAGATACTAGTCAATCTAGGACATAGCGTATGGTTTGACAAACAATTAGTTGGGGGAACGCCATGGTGGGATGAGATTCTAGAGCAAATTCGCAATTGTGACGTTTTTCTATATGCCATGTCACAGGAATCATCAGTGTCTGATGCCTGTAAATCTGAGAGAGACTACGCGGCTGCCTTGAAGAAGCCTATACTACCTATCAAGCTTGATAAGTCCAACGGTAGTGGAACACGCACTCAAAAAATTCAGCATATTGAGTTTCCTGATTCAACGAACGAAGCAAGCCTTCTCTTTCTATCTAATCAAATCAGCCGGTCACTGGTGCATATAAATAAAATATTAAACTCTGAAGAAAATCAGCAGTATAAACCACCATATCCCCTCCCAGAGCCACCTCCGTTTGTCGATACTGATCGCAAACTGCGTGAAGAATTCGAACGATTACCCGAACAACCAGATGATGTGGCAATCAAGTTCGTTGATGATGCGGTCAAAAAAGCACATCGTAAGCATCTTCGTGAAAAGATGCGCGCTTGGATTCAGAAGGTCGCCGAAGCGGACAACTTATCACCCAAAATACGTGACTATGCCAAAACACAGCTAAGGAAGACCCGCAGACCAATCAACATATATATGTTGATTGGAATTATTGGATTGATTTTCGTCAGCTTGTTGATGATCTCATTGTTGCTTTTGGGAGAGTGGATACCAGATGATACAGCGGTAGCAGAACCAGCCGCTCCAATCCCTACTAGAGTTGCAGATGAGCCAACTTCTGTGAATGATGAGCTTACTCAAGTTGATAGTGCTGTGATACCTTTTTCGTCCATATCCCCAACACCCAACGCCACCGAACTTGAGTTAACGGTTCAGTCTGAAATTGTTGTATTACAAACTGAAGAAAGGGAAAACGCATTTGCAGACGGAACAGCGACGGCAGTAGCAAGTCAGACTGCAATCGCTGGAACGGCAGAGGCCTTCAATCAGACCGCCACGCTCTGGACGGCATCGCCTACGTCTGATGTGCGTGCAACGGCTGAGGCCCGTCTGGCTGCGACTGAGACTCAACAATCGGTCAATGCGACTGCAACAGCAACGTTTTGGACGGCGACACCCACACCAACGCCGACCCCTACCGCAACCGCAACAATGACGCCGCTTCCAGCGCTGGTATTGACTCTGACACAAGCTGCTCAGGTGGTTGAAGAAGGTATTGAACACTGGATGCCTATCGAATGGATGGTCAATGATCAGGTTGTCCTTTATGTACCTCCACCTCGAGAATGTTTGATCATCACGTTGCCACTGATCTCCAGCAATGGCGTTCAACCACAGTGTGAATTGGACGAATACTGGATCGAGCAGAGACAGGCAACCGTTACACAGTCACCTGTGAACTTACCTCGTGCAAAACAGGAATGCAGTGTACGGGGTGGACGCGTGCCTACTTTGTATGAATGGTTGTGGGCTGTTGTTGGCAATGACGGGAGTGATCTTCTCGCAACGGATTTACCATCAGATACCATCGCAGACTTTGATTACGCAGAAACCTCATGGACGGGTTTGCACACGTTGTTCACACCCGAACCAAGAGATGAGTGGGTCATCTCACCGGATAATCCGGCGACGGGGTTCATTATGCGTTTCCGTGATGGGGAGCTTTTCGGATGGTACTTCTCGGTTAATGAAGAACATCCTAATACGACTTATCGCTGTGTTTATGATGATATATCCAATTACTAAGGATGGAGAAACTGACCCATGCCAAACGTAAAACATCTGCTTTTCATCATATCTCTACTGCTCTTCTGGTCTACAACAGGCACCCTGTCACAGGATCTCACTTGTTCGTTTACATTTCTTTACGTCGAACCGTTGACATCACCAGCACCACCGGAGAGTGGTCAGGAAAGCGTAGAGATAATTGGTCCCGTCGAACCATACATTTTGCAGGTGAAAGAAGGCAATACGTCTACCGTAGGACTTATCCTGTCGCACAACGCGACTGTGACGATGTATACAGACGATAGTCGTATTATGGAAATCTATACGGTACGCCCGGAAGCTTCTGAACGCGGGTATCGCTATCTCGACGCCCAACAACCTGTTGCAGCGTCCGCAGTTCAAATTGATACAAATCTGTATTATCCTGGCTTTAATGAGGTAATGGACAAGGCGTCAGGAATTGGCTGTGATGCAACACGACTGCGTGCCTCTCGCTCGCTAAATATTTTGGGGGGCAGTTATTTGGCCGCTTATGAGAATGCCCAGGATCGGCAAGTAACTCGTCGCGCAGAACTGCGGGAGAGCTATTATACACATGAGATGATTGTCTTACGTTCAGTTACTGATGAGGATGTTGCTCCAACCATTTCTGGCGTCTCTTTACTTCGGTTTGAACTCCCCGATGTTCTGGCGCTTCAGGTCGTGTCGTTCAGTGGCAAAGATGCACCTCAAATTAGTTTACCCTCTATTCAGGACACGACCAACTATACTCTAGTGTCGAACCGGGCTGTACAAGTGAACGTTTTTGTCATTCGTGCAGAAGGATTAATTCCTACCCCTGACGGAAAGAGCACAGTAGCACGCGAACAATTCCTGTTGATCCGTGAAGAGGTGAACGAAACGGATTTCTATATACGACTTCGGGATGCAGCATTCTTCATTCCGCCGCTTAATGTGGCACAAGCAGTGTATCTTCCCGGTCAAGTCCTTGAACTGGACATATTCCCCCTTTCTGATGCCGAGTTGGATCGTCAGCAGTTCGTTTGTTCTGAAGTGCTGGTACCCTATACGGAGGAGGAAGGTTACACAGCCGATGTTTTCCAATATAACTTGAATGATGGGCTTCGGTTTGCTGATACGGTTCGGCCCGAAGACGGAGATGTTGATGTGATCGGCGTCGATGAGAATACTGGATATCTGAGAGTGACAACTGTCAGCGGTGACGTATTTATCGATCACTGGCTTGTCGAATGTCCATCTTCAGACAATTGAGTATTTCGCCTCGTAGATTACAACGCGTAAACTTCATGAGGGTACAAGCACTTGTATCCTCACTTCTGTTTTTCCTCCGCCAAGAGAAATCACCCCACCCGGATGAAGCGCCAGACGACGGCCAGGGCGAGGGCATTCAGCAGCAGCGCCAGCGCCACATTCGCCCAGAGGCCGCCCTGGAAGAGCAGCGGCGCAATCGGCGTCATGCTGGCGCGACCGAGCGTGAAGGCCGAGACGATCACGGTCATGTACATGGCGCGGGTCTGCGGGCTGAGTTCTGTCGCCAGCGGGATGGTGGCGACCAGCGCCGTCTCGAAGGTGAGGTAGAAGAAGAACAGGCCGAAGAGGGCCAAGGCCAGCGAACTGGCGGTGAAGGGCAGCAGCAGGCAGGCCGCGATATTGCCCAGGATGCCCAGGATCACCAACCGCCGCTTGCCGAAGCGATCCGCGAAGCCCAGCACGACGCCCTCCCCCAGTAATTCCGAGAGGCCAATCGCCACCGAGGCCGCGGCCAATGCCCCCAGCAGCACCCCGAACGAGGCTTCGATCCACGCGCCGAAGACCACGCTCACCAGTTGATTCGCGGCGCTGATGCCGAAAGCCAGCACCAGACCCGCGACAGCCATCCGCGTATTGACCGAGGTGCGCAGCGCCCGAAGCAGCGAGATGCGCGTGCGACCTTCCGGACGATCCGGCGTCAGCAGCCAGAAATTCGCCGCCAGCCCCACAGCGCCCAGGAACGCCAGCGCGGCAAACGGCGCCAACCAATCGAACTCGGCGATCAACCAGGTCATCAGCGGGACCCCCAGCAAGAACGCGCCCGACCAGCCCAATTCCAGCACGCCGAGCGCCAATCCGCGCCGTTCGTAGGGCACGCGATCCCCGATGTACGCCTGCACCGAGGGATCGAAGGCCATTTTGCCGATGGACGCCAGCAGCAGCGCCGCCGCCAATCCCCAGAAATTCGGCACCAGGAAGACGGGCAGCAACCCCAGCGAGAAAATCAGCAGCGCCAGCAGAATCACGAAGCGCCGCCCGCGTGATTCCGCCACCTGCCCGAAGAAGGGCGCGGTCAAGCCCACCAGTTGCAGCACCGTCAGCACGTTGGCGATGGCGGCGACATCCACCTGCACGCTGCGGGCGAAGACCGGCAACAGCGGGTACATCATGCGGAAGGGCGTGTTGATGGCGATGCGAGTCATGGTCAGCGCGGCGATTTGCGGCACCAGCGCAACGGGTTTGCGGCGAATCTGCATGGTGAAATGGGCCTCCTGTGTGCGGCGGACAGTATCGCACAGGGCAGGCCATCGCGCTACAGGCCATTGCAATCCAGGTGGAATTTACCACGCGGCTACAATTTTTGCGCTATAATTGGACGCATAGGTTTACAGTTCGTCCCGAGGTTGCCCCCATGCCCCAATTTGATGTGTTTCTCTCCTATGCCCGAAAAGACGACAGCAAGAATTACGACGACCCTGCCGTATCCTTCATGCGCCGACTCTACGACGCCCTGACCGCCGCCGGATTCGCCGTCTGGTGGGATCGGGAGGCGCTGGGCAAGACCGATGTCGGTTTCACCAAAGAAATCGAGGCGGGAATCCGCGCCAGCAAGCGATTTGTGCTGGTGGCGGGACCCGGCGCAAAGGAATCCGAATGGGTGCAGCGTGAATGGAATTTCGCGCTGGAACAATGCAAGCCGATCACGCCGATTCTGCGGGCTGGCGAATACAGCGATGTGCCGGACGTGCTCAAAGAGCGCAACGCGATTGACATTCGCCCGGAACGCGATGAATCCGCCGCCATGCGCGATTTGACGGAACGGCTGCGCGAACCCGTGAAACTGGGCGAACCCGTCGGCGTGCGGCGGGGGCTGCCCGAAGAGTACCTGCGCCGCGCGAAACCCTTCGAAGCGGCACGCGACGCCCTCTGCGAGGATGCCATCCGTCCGACGGTGATTAGCTCCGCGCCGCCGAATGCGGTGGCCGTCTACGGCCTGGGGGGAATTGGCAAATCGACGTTGGCGACGGCGCTGGCGCTGGACTGCCGCATCCGCCAGCACTTCCCCGACGGGGTGCTATGGATCGAGGTGGGGCAGACGCCGCTGGTTCCCGCGCTGCAAGCAACGATTGGCGTGCACTTCGGCGACAGCCGCGACAGCTACCAGGATCCGCAGGAAGCGACCTTCGCCCTCAGCCGCGTGCTGGCGCAAAAGACCGCCCTGATCGTGCTGGATGATGTCTGGGATGAGCGCATTGTGGAGCATTTCCCGATCAATGGCACGGCTTGTCGTTTGCTGATCACCACCCGCAGCGGGCGACTCGCCGGGCGCGTGCAGGGCGCGGACATTCGCCTGGATAAGCTCTCGCTGCCGGAAGGTGCGAAGTTGATCGAGAATATCACCAAGAAAAGTGCGCCGCAAAATGCAGAAATTGCGGAGCGCTTCGACGGGCACACGCTGGCGATCAGCCTCGCGGCCAAACAAATTGCGGAAGGATTCGCCGATGACGCGACCGACATGCTGCGGATGATCGACAAGCGGCGTTCCGAGCCGGAACCCTTCCGCGACCTGAACTTGAAAGAATCCGACAAAGACCTCAATCTGGCGCTCTCGCTTTCGCTGAGTTATGAGGCGCTGGAAAGTGACGACTTGCGCCGCCGCTTCCGGCAGTTGGGTGTGCTGCCGATTGAAGCGGCATTTGATCGGGCGCTGCTGGCGGCACTCTGGGGCGATGAAGACGAAGATGAAACCAAGATGCCGCTGAAGAAGCTGGAGGGCGCTGGCTTGCTCGATCTCGATCCGCAAGCGGATGAGGACGCGCCGAGGCGCTACACCCAGCACGGATTATTGAATGCCTACGCCCGCGCTTTGCTGAGCGACGAAGAGCGCGAAACGGCCTTCCGGCGCTATGTGATCCACGTGACCGAGCAGGCACGGCAGTTCGACACGCTGAAGCTCGAAGACTGGGGCGCACTGGATGCCCTGCTGCCGCATGTGGATTTCGTCGGGGATGAATTGGTGACGTTGTGGGAAGCCCTCACCCCCCAACCCCCTCTCCCAAACGCTGCGCTGGGAGAGGGGGGGCAAT
>CAZJWX010000034.1:0-45002 GCA_964549915.1 uncultured Anaerolineaceae bacterium
CTCTCCACTACACATTACCAACTTTCTTTCATTTTTGAAGCGATTGCCCTGGGCAGTGTGTATATCATGAGACTGGTGTCGCAGGCAGGCGTAGCCTACATTGACGCCCTGCAACCCCTTCGCTACAATCGAGCCATTCCGTATGGAGTGAAGGTTTTGTATCCGTTATGAAATACCATATTTGGACTCTCGGCTGCCAGATGAATGTGGCAGACTCCCAGCTTCTCGCCAGTGAGCTGGAAAAACTCGGACATGAAGCGGCGACTCACCCCGATGATGCCGATATTTTCGTCGTGAATACCTGTGTCGTCCGCCAGAGCGCGGAAGACAAAGCCTATAATCGGTTGATGCAGCTTCATGGCCTGAAGCGCAAACACCCGGACAAGGTCATCGGCGTCATGGGCTGCCTAGTGGGCGTGCGTGATCCGCTGCAACTACGCCAGAAATTGCCCTATGTCGATGTCTTCATGGCACCTTCCACACCTGACCCGATGGTGGAATTCCTTCAGTCGCGCCAGGGCGAAGAAGAGATCCTGCGCATGGAAGCTTCTGAGCGCAGCACGCGCGATCAGATCCAGGATGGTGAATTGATCCTCCCCCTGCACGAGCGCGGCAATCTGGTCAGCGCCCATGTGCCAGTGGTGTACGGATGCTCTCATGCCTGCACCTTCTGCGTCATTCCCTTCCGGCGTGGGGCGGAACGCAGCCGCAGCGTGGGCGAGATCGTCAACCATGTTCGCAGTCTGGCGCAGCAGGGCGTCAAGGAAGTGACGCTGCTCGGGCAGATCGTCGATCGCTATGGCAAAGATATCGAAGATGGCCCCGACCTGGGCGATTTGCTGCGGGTGGTGCACGATGTGGCAGAAGAGGTGGACATCAAGCGCATTCGCTTCCTGACCAGCCATCCGAACTGGATGAGCGATAAGATCCTCGATACCGTGGCCGAACTGCCGCGCCTGATGCCCGTGATTGAAGTCCCGGTGCAGGCTGGTAACGATGACGTGCTCAGCCGCATGCGGCGTGGCTACACCAATGCCCAATATCGCCGCCTTGTCGACAAAATCCGCAAGCGTATTCCGGGTGTGGCAATCCATACGGACATCATCGTCGGCTTCTGTGGTGAGACGGATGAGCAGTTCATGGATACATACAACCTGCTCGCCGACTTGAAGCTGGATAAGATGCACCTTGCGCGTTACAGCCCGCGTCCGCAGACCGTCAGCGATCGCCGCATGGAAGATGATGTGCCGGAAGACGAGAAAATCCGCCGCCACAAGATGCTGGAAGAACTGCACGCGGCGATCTCAGCCGAAATCAATCAGCAGTGGCTCGGTCAGACGGTTGAAGTCCTGGTAGAAGATCAATACAAGGGCAAGTGGCGCGGGCGCACACCGCAGAACAAGCTGGTCTTCTTCGAAGCGGATGATGATCTGCGCGGACAGCTTGTCGATGTACAGGTCACCTGGACGGGTCCCTGGAGCATGCAGGGGCGTCTGCCGCAACCTGCACAGGCTGATCTGCCGATTCCGGTGCTGCAAAGCTGACCACTCACGCGAATCGGCTGCGATCAAGTTCGCACGATGCAGCCGATTCTTCCCTCGCGCTGCCGCAGTTTTGTGGTACAGTTTTTGTAATTGTGCTGAACTACCCCACAACAACCAGCCGTGGGGCGGTTGCGTAGGGCGGCAACACGAAGAACGACTCGGGCACGACGGCACCGACACTGCGTCGGCAGGACGGTGTGACAATTAATTTGCCTTCATTCGCCAGTGCCGATACAATAACATCTGTGATTGACGCCAGATGTTCCGTTCTTCCTGAGGACGCCATCGTAACCAAACGAGAGCCTGTGTAGCAGGTCGTTTTAGTGTTGTTTACCGATGCAAACGAGTTGCGAAATCAGCCTGAGCGGGCTGGTTGATTGCCCAAGTTGGAGGCCTGGTCTATGCCACCTGAGAAGAAAAAAGCAGGTTACTATTATCCGAACAAGTTTGCCCGTCTGACCATCGAAGCGATGGAAGATGTGATGGGCAAAAACGGTTTGAACGCGATCCTCAATCTGGCGGGACTGCCGGAACTTATCGACAACTATCCCCCGGATAACCTGGAAAAAGAATTTGACTTCGCGGATTTCACGGCGCTCAACATCGCGCTGGAAGAGATGTATGGCCCGCGTGGCGGTCGTGGTCTGGCCCTGCGTGCTGGACGTGCGATCTTCGCGGGTGGCTTGCGTGCCTTTGGTGCGCTGGCTGGTGTGGGTGATCTGGCCTTCAAGGTGCTGCCGCTGAATGCGAAGCTCAAGATTGGCGTGCCGGCGATGGCGAACATCTTCTCCCAGTTCTCTGACCAGATTTCCAACGTGTATGACGAAGGCAGCGATACCATCATCTACACGCTGGAACGTTGCCCGATGTGCTGGGAACGTCAGGCGGATCGCGCGGTTTGCTTCATGGGGCAGGGGCTGCTTCAGGAAGGCTTGCGCTGGGTCTCTGGCGGCAGCGAATTCAAAGTGGATCTGGACACGTGCATTGCCAAGGGTGATGACATGGGTCGTTACAAGATCTACAAAGAGCCGATCAGCTAACGCTTGCTCTACGACATTCATTCGCTTGCATGAACCCCGTTGGCGTTTCGCTACCGGGGTTTTTCGATTGGGGGTAGAATATCTTCAGGATCAGCGCTGTGTTATGATTCAACATGATGAGTCAGGCACGGCCTCATAAGAAGGGCAGGATTCCATGCGTCATGTTATCGTCACGCTGCTCGCGCTCATGCTGCTGGTTTCGCTGGTTGGGTGTAACCTGGGCGCGTCGCCAGAACAAACTGAAGAACCGCTAGAAACGGATGTCAGCGGCGTTCCGACGGTGACGATTCTTTCTCCGGAGAGTGGCGGTGAATTCGTGCGCGATGAGGAAATCCTCGTGCGGGTTGCTGCGCAAGACCCCGCCGGGGTGACGCGGGCGCAACTCTTCGCCAATGGGCAAATTGTGAATACTGTCTCGTCCGAGTCGCTGGACGGCGATCCTAATTTTGAAGGGGTGCTGCGTTTCACACCGCGCACTACGGGCGACTTCACGCTGCGCGTTCTGGCTTTCCGGGGGGCTGTTTCCAGTGAACCCGCCGAAATCAACATCTCCGTCGTCGAAGATGAGGATGACATCGTCGTCACGACGCGCCCGGATGATGGTGCGCCGCAGATCCCCAACGATGGTGTCTGCCGTGCGCTGATCAACACCGGGCTGAATTTCCGCAGCCAGCCCACCACTTCACGCGATAATGTGATCCTCGTGCTGGGGGCGGGTGACCTTTACCCGGTGGTGGCGCGCCTTGGTGATAATTCCTGGTGGAAGCTCAACGTCAACGGGACGCTTGGGTGGGTCTCTGCCGGGTTCACGACGCTCTACGGCAACTGCGCCAACGTTCCGATAGAAAACGTCGTCATCAACACGCCGACGCAAGCGGCAACACAGACGCCTACATCGACCCCGACTCCCACAGCTACCTGGACTCCGTCGCCGACCCATACACCCGCACCTACCAGCACGCCGGGATTGCCCGACCTCGTGATCCCATCCATCGAATGGGAAGGTGAAGACGATGAACCCATTGTGCTTCCGGCTGGCGAAGATGAGGTCGTCGTCGAGTTCACGGTGCAGATTAGCAACCTGGGACGCGGCCCGAGCAGCCAGTTCACGGTACTGATCGAGGTCGAATTGAACGGCAGTGACGAAGACCCGGTCGAGATTGATCTGGGCGTAGTCGGCAGCCTGAACGCGGATCAGAGCATCGTACTGGAGCAGGAAATCCCCTTTGAGACTGTCGGTGAGTACGAGATCCGCGTGCGAGTCGATCCGGACGATCAGGTGGATGAAATCAGCGAAGTGAACAACAGCGGCATTGTTGAAATCGAAGTCGTCGCAGGATCATGAACGTAAGTAAGGTCGTGGAACATCGATGAGTTACGTCGCCAAACGGGTATTGCTGCTCACCAAGGATGTTGATTTTGCTGCGAAAGCCAGGCGTGCGCTGGAACGTCACGGCTCGTTTGAGGTGGTGACGTTCACACGGGGTAGCACAGCGGTGGATCATGTGCGCTCTTCTGCGCTGGATGCTGCGGTTATCGACTTCCGCCTGACGGATATGCCCGGCACCGATGTCATCGACCATCTGCGCGTGATGCAGCCCCACATCGCGGTGATCGCTGCGCCGAACCATCCGGCAGTCGTGCGTTTGAAAGACAAGCACAACATCCAGGCGATCATCGACATTCCGCTGCCGCTGCGTAAACTGCTGGAAATCCTGCGAACTGCCATGCAGGATATGTACGAGTCCCAGCCGGATACGCGCACTGGCCCACCCCTGCAAGAAGGGGATACGGTTCCCCTTCAAATCCAGAGCGATCGCGTGGAATTCTGGGTTGCCGACCAATCCGGCGGCGGTGCCATCATCCAGATCCCCAGAGATGAACCCTCACGTCCGCTCAGCGGCAGCGAGGCCTTCCAGAAGCTGATGGAAGAAGAGCCTCCCATGCCCCCGTTGATGGAAGGCAGCACCATCCGCGATCTCAGGCTTGCGCTCAGCCGCGAGGAAAACATGCGGCGCGTAGTAGAAGCCCTGGATGACCCCGATGCAGGGCTTCCGACGGATCCCATTCCAGTGGAAGATTCGGGTTCCACTCCAGCGAAGCTGATCCTGGAAACGACCTTCGATCAGTCGACGCCGATCAACGAATTCTCCGCGACTCAGTTCTTGCAGACGGTGCAGGATCGCGCCAGCGTGCAGAAAGGGGCGATCCTGCCGCTCCCATCCTGGTTGGCGGAGAGCGAACGCTACATCCGCGAGCCGGAATTTCTGCCCGAAGACCTGCTGAGCCTCTCCCAACCCATTCCGCTCGAATATACCGCTACTCCCACGTCGCCAGGGGATGCCATCGTGGAAGACGGCGAAGATCTGGTGACGGATCAGATTGAGCCTGTGCGCCGCTCGCACCCCGCGCCGCCTACCCTGCCGGAAGTGGATCAGGTGGATGCGGAGGAGGCGGAGGAAACCCCGGAAACAGGCGGGCTACAACGCCCGCCGAGCTTGCCCGAATTTGCGCCCGAAGTTCCGACAGGTATGCCGGACATCGCTCGTCTTGCGCAGATGAGCGGAGAAGCGCAGACCCCTCAGGCCGCTGTCACAGCGCAGGATGATCCGCAGATGGCCCAGCTTGCCCTGGCGCTGACGCAGGTTTCGCTGGAATTGGCGACGGACGCGATTCTGTTGGCGCAGGGCGATGAGTTGATCGCCTATGCGGGTGATTTGCCGGAAGAGGACATTGACGAACTGCGTTTGCAGGTGCAGGGGGATTGGCGTGCAGACCCACAGGGTGCCCGGATGCGCTTCTTCACGCTCAGCAGCAGCGGGAAGGATTACCTGCTGTATACCTGCCGCACGGAAGCCGACTACGCCCTGACGATGATCTTCGACGGAGACATGCCGCTGAGCACGATCCAGCGCCAGAGCGCCCGCCTCCGCGAAGCCCTCGACGCGATCCAGCAGGAAGCGACATCAGACCAGATGGACGAAGCGCCCGCGGTGGAGCCAGCCCCTGCAGTTGCGCAGGACGATTTCACGGCGCATAGTCTCGTCTGGTTGTTGGATGACCCCGACGCGGACGCTTTCACGCCGCCGCTGGCACGGCATCTGACGCGCACCCTGGAACAAGAAGTGCTGCGACGCGGCTGGCGCATGTTGGCGCTGCATGTGCAGGAAGATTATATGAACCTGCTGGCGCAAGTGCCGGATTCTGTGGATGTGCGTCAGGCAATCCGTGAACTGATGACCTTCACCGCTGAAGTCGTGCATGACTTCGACCCCGACCTGGAACCAATTGGCCTCTGGGATGATAGCTACTTGATTCAACGCGGGGATACCCCGCTGGATGTCCTCGAAATCCAGGACTTCGTGAACTTCGTGCGCGGATGATATAATCGCCCATATGTTCGCAAACGAATCCCCCAGAGAAGGTTGCCAATGTCTGACCGTCCCTTGCTGTATTTGATTGATGGGCATGCCGTCGCTTACCGGCAGTTCCACGCCCTGCCCGAACAGGCTTTCAGTACCAAGAGTGGTGAAGTTACCAATGCGGTTTACGGCTTCACACGTATCTTGATCGATATTCTGCTCGATAAGAAGCCGAAATATCTGGCTGTCTCATTCGATGCCGGGATGAGTGGGCGCGATGAGGTTTATGGGGAGTACAAGGCAACGCGCGAGAAAATGCCCGACTCGCTGGAGCAGCAGCTAACGCGCATTGTGGAAGTCGTGCAGGCGTTCAACATTCCCATTATGCAGCTTGACGGCTATGAGGCCGATGACGTGCTGGGAACCATCACGCGGCAGGCGGAAGAGCAGGATATTGACGTGCTCATCATCACCGGGGATCGCGACATCCTGCAATTGCTGTCTGAGCATGTGCGAGTGCAGCTTCCGGCGTACAAGAATAAGCCGGATGTCATCTACGACATCCCGCAGTTCCGGGAGAAATACGGCCTGGAACCCGGACAACTGGTTGACCTGAAGGCACTGATGGGCGATAGCAGCGACAATATCCCCGGCATCAAAGGCATTGGTGAGAAAACGGGGACGAACCTGCTGCAAAAATACGGCACTCTCGACGGAATCTACGATCACATTGCAGAAATCAAAGGTGCACAGCAGAAGAAGCTCCTTGCAGGGCGCGAAGATGCCTACCTCAGCCAGGAGCTGGCACGAATTCAGCGTGATCTACCGATTACCCTGGAGATCGACCAGTGTCTGACGCAGGATTTCGACTTCAATAAGGTGACGGCGATCTTCCGCGAACTGGAATTTCGCAGCCTCTTCGACCGCCTGGAAAGCTACAATATGACCCAGCTTCCGCTCTTCGGCATGAACAGCGAAGACGCGGGTTTTGCCCCGCCAGATGACATCGTAGAGACCGTGATTGTGCAGGACAAAGCCACGCTGGATGCGCTGGTAGAAGCCCTCAACAGCGCCCGGGAAATCGTCTGGGATGTGGAAACAACGAGCATTGATCAGATGGCGGCGAAGCTGGTGGGGATTGCGCTGGCAGTGGATGACGAGCGGGGATATTACATTCCAGTCGGGCATACCGACAGCGAATCCGAGCAGATTGCGCTTGAATTCGTGCTGGATGCCCTGGAAGCACCGATGACGAACCGCGCGATTCCAAAATATGCCCATAACGCCCTCTATGACCTGATTGTGATGCAGCGCTATGGCATTGATGTGCGCCCTGTAGCCTTCGATACGATGCTCGCAGAATGGGTGCGCGACCCCATCAGCAAATTCCTTGGGCTGAAGAACTTCGTCCGGCAGTACCTGGAAATCACCATGACAGATATTGACGAGTTGATCGGCAGCGGTAAGAAGCAGAAGACAATGGCAGAAGTGCCGATTGAACATGCCGCGAAGTACGCTGCTGCGGACGCTGCTCTGACGATGCGGGCAGCACGATACTTGCAGGGCGAACTCGCGAAGGCGGAAAGGCCGGAGGGCGAGGGCAAGCTGACGCCCGGTGAAATTGTCGAGCAGGTCGAAATGCCGATGGTGCCCGTCATTGCCAACATGCAGCGCAAAGGCGTTGTGCTCGATGTCGCCTATCTGAAGCAGATGAGCGCACGTCTACAGGGGCAAATCGCAGAATTGGAGCAGACGATTTACGAACTGGGCGGTGTTGGCAGCTTCAACATCAACAGCCCCAAGCAGCTCAATGATGTGTTGTTCAATAATCTGAATCTCCCTGTTGAAGGCTTGAAGAAGACATCGCACGGCTATTCGACGGACAGCGTGACATTGGAAGCGCTCAAGGGGGAGCATCCCATCATCGGGCACATCGTCGAATACCGCGAACTGACCAAGCTCAAGAATACCTATGTCGATGCGCTGCCGGAACTGGTCAACGACCAGACCGGACGAGTTCACACCAGCTACAACCAGACCGGGACATCCACCGGGCGCTTCAGCAGCAGCAACCCCAACCTGCAAAATATCCCGATCCGCACCGAATTGGGGCGCGAAGTGCGCCGCGCCTTCATTGCCCCGCAAGGCTCTCGCTTGCTGGCTGTGGATTACAGCCAGATTGAACTGCGGGTGATGGCCCACATCAGCCAGGATGAGACACTGATCGCGGCTTTCGAAGCGGGACAGGATATTCACCGGGCGACGGCAGCGGCAGTCTACGATGTCCTGCCAGAAGACGTGACCTATGAGCAGCGCAGTTTCGCCAAGCGCGTGAACTTCGGCCTGATGTATGGCATGGGCGCTTACCGTCTGGCGCGAGATAGTGAATTGACCCTCGCCGAAGCGGAACGATTCATCAAGACGTATTTTGAGCGGTTGCCAGGGGTTGAGCGCTACATCGAAGACACCAAACGCTTTGCCCAGGAGCAGGGATTTGTCGAGACGTTGATCGGGCGGCGGCGTTATTTCCCCAGCCTGAAGCAAGGGGCCAGCAGCCAGCGTGCCGCGGGCGAGCTACGCGCCGCGATCAACATGCCCATCCAGGGCACGGCGGCGGACATTCTGAAGATCGCCATGATCGCCCTCTACCGCGAGTTGCAGGAGAGCAACCTGCGCGCGCAGATGATCTTGCAGGTACATGATGAACTCGTACTGGAAGTGCCCGAAGATGAAGTGCAGCCTGCGACGGAATTGGTCGTTGCGACGATGCAAAATGCCTTCAGGCTGCGTGTGCCACTGGTCGCTAACGCGGAAGTGGGGCAGAACTGGCGCGATATGGAGGCCGTTTCCTGATCCGGTCACACAGGATGGGGGGTGTGCTTCCCCAGCATGATATCAGCCGGGGTAGTCGCAAGCTGCCTGTCTTCAAAACTTCCGTTGCGATCCCGCGTCGCAGTAAGCTTTGTTTTCGCAACTGTGCTATACTCCTAGCCATGAATGTTCAACGATTCACGCACCCAGAAAGTCCGATTACGAATGAACCATTTCCTGGATTTAGCCTCCTGGGAAACCAGCGATTTACGGCGGATTCTTGAGACCGCCGTTTACCTCAAGCAAGAATGGCGCGTAGGCGGCAATCGTCCAGTGCTGGCGGGGAAGATCCTCGGCATGGTCTTCCAGAAGCCGTCGCTGCGCACCCGCGTCTCGTTCGAAGTGGCGATGAAACATATGGGCGGGGACGCCATCATGCTCGGCCCCTCAGAGATTGGCCTGGGCAAACGCGAGAGCATCCCGGATGTGGCGCGAGTGCTGTCCAGCTATGTCGATGGTATCATGGCGCGTGTCTTCGATCATGCGCATGTAGTCGAACTGGCGCAATGGTCGCGGGTTCCGGTCATCAACGGACTCAGCGATGACACGCATCCGTGCCAGGCTATGGCGGATATGCTGACGATCTATGAGCACTACGGACATCTCGAAGGTTTGAAGTTGGCCTATATAGGAGATGGCAACAACGTCGCCGTTTCGCTGCTGTATGCGGCGGCGCATTTCGGCCTGGATTTCTCGATTGCGACGCCTGAAGGCTATGAACTGCCTGCAGAAGCGCGTGAACGCGGTTCGCAATTGGCCTCGCGGACGGGCATTACGATCCGCGAGACGACTCATGCTCAGCAAGCCGTGGCAGATGCGGATATAATCTATACAGATACCTGGGTCAGCATGGGGCAAGAAGAAGAAGCGGCACAACGCCGCAGCATCTTCGAACCATTCCAGGTCAATCAGGACCTGCTGCGCATGACAGGAAAGTCTTCAATCGTCATGCATTGCTTGCCCGCGCACCGGGGCGACGAAATCACGGATGCCGTCGCTGACGGGCCACAATCGGTGATCTTCCAGCAGGCGGAGAATCGCCTGCATGCTCAGAAAGCGATCTTGGTCGAACTCTTCGACCAACGTACTTAATTATGTTGTGAGGGACGCATGGCGGACATCGCACAATTCCAACAATTGATGGATCAGGGGCATGATGCGGCCTGGCAGCGCGACTGGGACACGGCCATGAACGCTTATTCCAGGGCGGTGCAGTTGAAGCCAGAAGACCCCGACGCGCACCTCAACCTGGGACTGGCGCTGCTGAGCCTGGGTCGTCTGAATCAGGCGCTCAAGGTGTACAAACGCGCAGCACAGCTTGCGCCAGATGATCCCGTGCCGCTGGAACGCACTGCTGATGTCCTGGAGCGCATGGGGCGGTTGAAAGAAGCGGCGCAGCAGTATGTCAAAGTATCCGATATTTACCTGTCACAGCGTGACCTGGATAAGGCGATTGGCAACTGGGAGCGTGCGACACAGCTTACGTCCGGCTTAATGAACGTGCATTTGCGATTGGCCCAGGCGTATGACCGCATTGGCGAGAAGAACAAGGCCATCCGCGAATATCTGACGTTGGCCTTCAATTTCCGGCGCAAAGATGACATCCCGAAAGCGATTCGCGCAGTGGAACGTGCGCTGCGCATCGACAAGAACAACGCTCAGGCGCTGAATACGCTGCGTGCCCTGAAATCGGGCGGGGAAGTCTCGCTGCCAGAGAGCGAAGGGGATGATGAGGAACAGCAAGCGCAACCTGCTCAAGACCTTGACCCCTTCGGCATGCCCCTCTCGCCAGCGGAAGCCTCGGTTGGGCAGGCGAACTCCCTGGGGCCGATCGGGGAAGCGCTGGATGAAGCCCTCTCCAAACTGGCAGCACATGTGGTGGAGGGCGGCCTCAACCAGTCTGTGATGCATGCCATGCAAGGGATGGAAGCCCAGCGCCAGAACCTGCGTCCACAGGCGATTGTAGCCTACCAGCAGGCGGTGCGGGGTGGCCTCAATCATCCCTCGCTGGCCATGGCCCTGGGTGGGCTGCTGGTTCTGGAAGAAAAAGCAGAAGAAGCTCTGCCACACCTCGCCAACGCTGTGCTGGATACTTCGCTCAGCGCCGGGGCGATGCATGGCCTGGGGCTGGCCTATTACCAGAAAGACGATCAGCGGCAAGCCACACGCTCCTTGATCCAGAGCTTGCGTGAAGTGGACACCAGCCTGACGATGGACAGCAGCGAAGTCGATGAATTGTCGCAGGTCTACGACAACATCATGGCAGCGCTCAATGGGCGCACGCCGGACGCGCTGCGGACGATCAACGAGCGTTTTATCAACCTGTTGAGCGGTGAAGACTGGAAGCAGCGCATCGCGGATACGCGCCGTCACCTGGATGAGACGCTGCGCGATGAAGGTGGGCAGGGTGTCGTCGATTTCCTGGTGGCGCGTGGCAGTGATGACCTGGCAGATATCGTCTCCTCCATTGATCGCTACATTCGGCAGGGCTACTACACGCTGGCGATGGAAGAGTCGCACCGCGCTGTCGAGAAGTCGCCGTACTATCTGCCCGTGCATGTGCGCATGGCAGAAGTCATGATGAAAGAAGGGCGCATCCGGCAGGCGATCAACAAGTACAACACCGTCGCCAAGTCCTACCTCGTGCGCGAGGAACGCGACCGGGCTGCGTCCATCCTGGGTGAAGTGCTGGAAATGGCACCGCTGGATGTCGATGTGCGCATCAGCTTGATCGAACTGCTGGAAGAAGAGGATCGTTGGGTCGAGGCGCTGGACGAATACATCAGCCTTGCGGAGACGTTCCAGCAACTGGGTGACTTCGAGCAGGCCAATAATACATTTCTGGCGGCGGAAGAATTGGCGCGTCGCGAGAAGGCTCCGCCGGAGAAGGTCTCGCGCATCAAGCACGCGCTGGCGGATATTCACCAGATGCGCCTGAACACCCGCCAGGCGCAGAAGATGTATGAAGAGATTCTGCAACTGAATCCCAGTGATGAGCGGGCGCTGCGTTCGTTGATCGATATTTACTTCACCCAGGGTAACAGCGTAGAGGCTGTCAAAAAGGTCGATATGCTGCTGGGAGTCTATGCACGAGAGCGGGATGTGCGCCGCATCACGCAGCTTCTGGAAGAACTCGTGCACGCCCACCCCAGCGATACCGGGCTGCGCAAACGCCTCGCATCAATCTACGTCAAGCGTGGGCAGCGCCGCGAAGCGATCGAACAATTGGACGCGATGGGGGAATTGCAATTAGATGCCGGGTTGACGCGCGAAGCCGCCAAGACCATTCGCCAGATCATCGCGCTCAACCCGGATCGTGTGGACGATTACAAGAAGCTGCTCGCTCAGTTGGGCGGGTGAGGTAGCAGAACAGCCGTTTGTGACGACGCAGGTAGACCGACGTGCAAGAGATCCTCTGGATACTTGGCAGCCTACAACCGACCGATGTCCTCGATATTCTGATCGTCGCGCTGCTGATCTTCGGAATCAGTTTCCTTTTCCGGGGTACGCAGGCGATGTCGCTGCTGCGTGGGCTGCTGATCTTGCTGCTCGGACTGGTTTTTCTGGTGGGAGCCTTCGAACTGCGGGCGCTAGGCTGGATTCTCTCGAACGCGCTGACCGTGCTGGTGATCGCCATTCCGATTGTTTTCCAGCCAGAACTGCGGCGTGCGCTGGAACAAATTGGGCGCGGTGGATTGGTCTTCAAGCGCCAGCTCCCAGAAGACCATCGGTCGCAGGTCATTGATGAAATCTGCCGCACAGCAGAGCGTCTGTCGGAGCGGCGTCATGGCGCGTTGATTGTCCTCCAGCGCGAGAGCAATCTGGACGAATTCATGCGCACTGGCGTGCGTATTGATAGCGTCGTCAATGCGGAATTGCTGCTGACAATCTTCTGGCCGAAGACGGAACTGCATGACGGCGCTGTGATCATCGACCGCGACGGGCGCGTTGCCTCGGCGGCGGCGGTGCTGCCCTTGACGGCCAGCCGCAACCTTCCGGATAAGAAGATGGGCACGCGCCATCGGGCATCCCTGGGCATCAGTGAAGTCACTGATGCCATTTGCGTGGTGGTCTCCGAGGAGACGGGCAAGATTGCCATCACCAACGATGGGCGCATGGTCTCCCGCCTGGATGCAGAGCGCTTCCGGGCGATTCTCTGGGCGTTTTATGGGCCGTCCCCTGCGGAGAACCAGAGCCGCCTGGGGCGTCTTGTGAAGTCGGTGCAAGGCTTATTGGGTTGGGCATTGCCTGCCCAGGAGCGTGCCTGAGCCATGATCCAGCGGCAAAATCCTTACCTGCGCAACGCAATCTGGTTACTGACTTCGCTCGCGCTGGCGGTTGTCATCTGGTTTGTCGCCAGCCTGGAAGAGAACCCCATCAGCGAGCAGGTATTTGACGATCTACCGGTGACGGTACTGATTGACGATTCGATGATCATCACGTCGATCTCCACTGAGGTCGTGGATGTCACGGTACGCTCGCCAGAAAATGTACGCCGTGGTGACATTCAAGTGCAGGCGGATTTGCGTGGACGTGCTCCGGATACGTATACGATCCCACTTGATGTACAGATTGCGCGGCCTGCCAGCGGCGATACGCAGCCTCGCCAGGTCACAGTAGTGCTGGAGCAGGCGGAAACGCGCTTGAAGCCTATCGTCATTGATGTGCAGAATCCGGCGCTGAGCTTCACTGTCGAGAACTTGCAGCACGAAATGCAGGCCGAAGTGCGCGGCTCGTTGGATGCTGTCAACGCCGTCACCACGCTGCGGGCGCAGCTAGACCTCAGCGCAGAGCGAACAGAAAGCCGCATCGATCGCACCCTGACTCTGACGGCAGTCGATGAAGCGGGTGACGAAGTTCCCAATGTGACCATTACCCCGCGTACTGTGGTCGTTTTGGCGGATGTAGTGCGGCGCGATGATGTGCGCGAGGTGGCTGTGCGTCCGGTGATCCTCTTCGAGACGCTTCCACCGAACTTCGAATTTCGCAGCATCGATTATGAACCGCGTACAGTGCTCATCAGCGGATCGCCCGATTTGTTAGAACGTCTGGGCGATACGGTCGATACACAGTCGATTAGCCTGGAAGGGCGAGAAGGCGATTTCACCACTGAGGTCGCGCTCGACTTGCCCGATGATGATCTGGTCGTCGTCAGCGAGACAGGTATCGTGACCGTTGAAGTACAAATCGCGGAGCAGACCACATCAGTTGCCCTGGAAAATATCCCCGTGACGGTGCTGGGTGCGCCGGAGAATATGACCGTGCGCGTGAATCCGGAGACGATCTCGATTGTGCTCAGTGGCCCGGTCTCCCTGCTGGAAGAGATCAGCGCCGACGATGTACAGGCCATCGTCACGCTTGCCACTGCTGAACCCGGTACTGTCGAATTGACGCCGCAGGTCAGCATCCAGCAGGGGCGCATCAGTACGGCATCGGTCAGCATCACGCTGCTGCCGGAACAGGTCAGCGTAACGATCACAGCACCGACACCCGAAGCGACGGAGGCAGCCACCGCCGAACCCACGGCACCCGGCAACTAACTGACCCTCTCTTCGATCGCTGTTCCTGAGCTATACTACGCTATTCGTCCCCGCCTGGTCGGGGCAGCCCTCATCGCAAGCATGTCCGAGGTATCCGAAAAACCCAATGGCACGTAAACCAATTGTCGCA
Source organism: uncultured Anaerolineaceae bacterium (assembly GCA_964549915.1). Classification (GTDB taxonomy): domain Bacteria; phylum Chloroflexota; class Anaerolineae; order Aggregatilineales; family Phototrophicaceae; genus JAUZRW01. Next base: position 14,488 of record CAZJWX010000034.1, read on the forward strand.
CTCGTCGGGAGACCGAATGTAGGCAAAAGCACCATGTTCAACCGTCTGGTTGGAGAGCGCATGGCAGTCACTCATGACATTCCCGGCACTACACGGGATCGCCTTCAGGCCGAGACCTTCTGGAACGGCATCACCTTCCGGCTGATTGATACCGGGGGGATTGAGGTCTACCAACCCAAAGGCATCCGCGACGAATCGCCCCTCGCCGAAGGCAGCAAGGATTTTATTGAAGAGATCCGCACGCAAGCGCTGCAGGCGATCCAGGATGCTGACGTGATCGTGTTGGTGGTAGACAACCAGCAGGGCGTTACGGCAGCCGACGAAGCCGTCGCTGAAATCCTGCGCCGCACACAGAAACCTGTTATCGTAGCCGCCAATAAGGTTGATACAGTTGACCAGCAAAACGATGCACTCGATTTCTATTCGCTGGGGTTGGGGCAGGTAGTAGGAACCAGCGCGATCCACAGTCACGGTGTCGGCGATCTGCTGGACGCTGTTGCGGATGCACTGCGTGAGGTGATGTCCGACTTCGCCGAAGAAGAGGACGACGAAGATCACCTGAAAATCGCCATTCTGGGCCGACCCAACGCGGGCAAGAGCACCCTGCTGAACAAACTCATTGGCGAAGATCGCGTGATCGTCAGCCCTGTTGCCGGGACAACTCGGGATGCGGTCGATATGCGGATCAACTGGCACGGTGACCCCGTAACAATTATCGACACAGCGGGCATTCGGCGTCGTGGTCGCATTGAGCCGGGTGTGGAGAAATTCAGCGTGATTCGCGCCATGAGCGCCATTGAACGGGCGGATGTTGCGATTCTCGTCGTCGATGCGACATTGGGCGTCACTGAACAGGATGAGCACATCGCAGGCTACATCCTGGAAGAGAAGAAGGGCATTGTCATCGCGGTGAACAAATGGGATGCTGTCGAAAAAGACACCTTCACGATGATGGAATTCACCAGGCATGTGCGCGACCGCCTGCACTTCATTCCCTGGGCACCGATCATCTTCATCAGTGCGCTCAGCGGGCAGCGCATCCACACCGTGCTGGAAACGGTGCACAGCGTCTGGCAGAACCGCTTCATCCGCATCCCGACTTCAGAGCTGAATCAGATCATCCGGGACGCTGTCAGCAACCACGCGCCGCCGACCAAGGGGCAGCAGCGCCTGAAAATCTTCTATGCGACGCAGGTACGTACCGCACCGCCCGTATTCTTGCTACATGTGAACAACCGTAAGCTGTTGCACTTCACCTACGAGCGCTACCTGGAGAATCAGATTCGCAAGCATCATCCGTTCACGGGCACGCCAATCCGCATCAGCATCCGCGAGCGCAAGCAGAAAGATCAGTGAGTGAACCCGGTCTACGAACGCAATTCCAGCAGCTCGTAGACCATCGTGGTTTCTTCGCGTCCGCGCACCCGAATCTGCCCGACGGGCCTGGCTTCTGCCTGCTTGCCCAGCTTCTGCACCAGTGGCTCACTGACGAGAATTTGCCCCGGTGCGGCCTTCTCTTGTAGACGCTTGGCGAGGTTGACGGTATCGCCGATGGCCGTGTAGTTCACCGCATACTGCGTGCCCAGGTAGCCGACGACCGCTTCGCCGACGGTGATTCCCAGGCTGTATTGCAGGTTCATACGATAGGCTCGGTTGATCTCTTCGACACCCTGGCGGATCGCGAGGGCTGCTTCCGCCGCGCGTTGGGCATGGTCAGCCTGGGGTTCCGGCGCGTTGAAGATCGCCATCAGCCCGTCGCCCATGAACTTGTCCAGGGTTCCTTCCCAACCGATGATGATGTCTCCTGCCACGCTCAGGTAGTGGTTCAGGACTTCCAGCACCTTCTCCGGCGAGACACGCTCGGAAAAGCGGGTGTAGCCGCGAATATCCGCGAACAGCACGCTGATGACCTGGCGTTTGCCACCGGGCGCGACATCGCCCTCCAGCGCTTCCTTGACGACCGAGGGGGCGACGAACTGCTCGAACGTGTTCTGGACGCGCTCTTTGGAGGCTTGCAGCGCCGCATAATTGCGCGAGTTCTCGATAGCGATAGCGCCGTAATCTGCCAGCGCACCGACGATGAGCAAGTCATGTTGGTCGAAGACTCGCGAGTCCGGCGCATGGTTGATGACTTGCAGCGTGCCAATCTGCCGCCCGCTGACGCTCAAGGGCACGCAGACGACGCTCTGGGGGGCATTGCTGCCGCGAAGCTGTTCTGGCTCCAGCACGATGGGCTGTTGCTGCTGCAAGACGTGACCACTGACGCGATCATTGATGGGCGTGTCCATCGTCTGTGCGTAGTCGCTGTTGACGGGTTTGCGAGCGCGGGCGTGCATTTGCCCATCCTGAAGCAGGATCAGCAGGCCTTCTTCAGCCTCGGTGATGCGCGTGGCGGCATCAACCAACTGCGGCAGCAGCGACTCAATGTCCGTCGAAGATGTCACGCGCTTGCCGATCTGGTGCAGGATCTCGAATTGTTGTAAGCGCCGCTGTAGTTCCTGATTCGCGCTGAGGATGCGGTTGGTCAGGTCGTCGCGCTCTTTGCGCAGCCGCGTTTCAGATAGTGCGCGGTTGATGGCATCCAGCATTTCGCCCACGCTGTACGGCTTTTTCACGTAGTCCTTCACGCCCAGCCGGTAGACGTTGATGGCGATTTCTTCCGAGCCGTGCAGTGTCATCAGAATGACCGGGATATGCACGTTTTCTGCACGCAGCCGTTCCAGTACCTGCAAGCCGTTCAAACGGGGCATCTGGAAATCCAGCAGGATCAGGTCTGGCCGCTCTTGCAGTGCCAGTTGCAGCCCCTCGGCGCCATCTTTTGCCAGCATGTACTGGAAGCCGTTGGGGGTCAGCACGTGCTGCGCCAGGAAGTCACGATTGTCTTTGCCATCGTCCACAACCAGGATTGTTTCAGACATGGAGATTTCTTTCTCACCTGTTGCGTTGTCGTCTTTCTAGTATATTCGGGAATGGAGTATTGTGCTGATGCTCACCTGTCGAACTCTACATTGTTCTCACATTTCCAGCGCTCTATAATCACAGGTAGGCCGTCCAAGGCCTTTGTTTGTCTGACCATCGTTCGTCGGTGGTCTGTCGGCGTGGGATCATTCAGTTGGGTCGCTCCAGCATGGTTCCTGCGAGCGATGAGCTGTCCGTTGAATCTGGAATGAGCACACATGCAAAAACCGAAGCCGCAGGCGAAACCGCGCCTGCGTACCACCAGCTTCCTCGGTGAAGTGTTCCGTACCATCCTCTTCGTGATTGTGGTGACGGTCTTGTTCGACATGGCGATTCCCCGTTCCCTCGTGGATGGTCGCAGCATGCAGCCCACGTTTGAAGATGGTGAACGCTTGATCGTCAGCCGGGTGCATTACCTGGTCGGGCTGCCGCAGCGAGGAGATGTCATCGTTTTCAATTCGCTGAATCCTTCCGAGTTCGAGCAGGGCATCATGCTCATCAAGCGCGTGATTGGCCTGCCGGGGGAGACCATCGAATTTCGTGACCAGCAGGTGTACGTCAATGACGTGCTGCTGGAAGAACCCTACATCAACGAACCTTGCCAGGAATTTCGCTGTCCGGATGAAGTCATTGAACTCGCAGATGATGAGTACTTCGTCATGGGCGATAACCGCAATAACAGCCAGGACTCACGACGTTTTGGGGCGGTTCCCTACGACCATATCGTCGGGCGCGTGATCTTCCGCTACTGGCCTGTGCCGCGCATCGGCCTGCTGGGATACCGCGATTATCCCCTACCCGCTGATTTTCCCTGAGGAGACTGGCAGCTATGCCTGAAGATATAAACTTGCACTACGAAGATGGTACCTGCCCCGGTTGTAATTACGGGCGCATTCGCACGACACGCCAGCCCTATGTGCGCGTCTTCCGGGGACATCTCTTCACTGTCCCGGATGCCATCTGCTTTGTCTGCGATGTCTGCGAGTATTGTGAATTCGAGGATACGATCGTAGATATCATGGGCGAGATGATCTTCGTTGCGCAAAGCGGCGTGGACGACCCCAATGAAGAGCCGAAAAAGCCTGCATCTGCCTCCGCGCCGCTCCTCCCGGAAGAGGGCGATTCCGCCAGTCCGTCGCAGCGCCTGAACCCGTAATCAGCAGCAGAACGCGTTTTCAAAAATGCTGTACACTACACCGTAGGTGCACCCCGCGAGGTACATCTATGGGGTTGCCGGGTATGCTGAAGCAAAAAGGAGAGCCTGGTGGGCGCGAAGCGTATTCTCGTTGTCGAGGATAATGCGGACAATATGACCTTGATCGTCGATGTCCTCAAATCGATGGGCTACGAGGTTTTGCAGGCCGGGAATGGCGAAGAGGGACTCGCCACAGCAGCCAGCGCCCGGCCAGATTTGATCCTCATGGATCTGTCGCTGCCGCATATGAATGGGTGGACGGCGGCTACTCGCCTCAAACAAGATGCAGATTTGCAACATATTCCGGTGATCGCTCTGACAGCACACGCCATGGAAGGCGACCGCGAACGGGCGTTGGAAGCTGGATGTGATGATTACATCACCAAACCCATCAATCTGCCGGAACTGGCGGCGAAGCTGCAAGAGTATACGGAGTGAGAGTACCGTGAAGATTCTTGTGGTGGATGATAATCGCGACAATATCGAGTTGGTACGCGATATCCTCGAAGTCACAGGCCACACCATCCTCAGCGCCCTCAACGGCTCTGACGCGCTGAGACGCGCTGATGAAGAACTGCCTGATCTGGTCATTCTGGATGTGAACATGCCCCGGATGAACGGCTTTGAAGTGTGCCGCCGCCTGAAAGAGGGCGAGAACACGAGCGGTATTCCGGTCATCATGCTCACAGCGCAGGATGCCATCGAAAGCCGAGTTGAAGGCTTGACTGCTGGAGCGGATGATTACCTGACCAAGCCCTTCAGTCCGCGCGAATTGATGGCGCGTGTGGATCGTTCCTTGCGCTCAAAGGCGATCAGCGATGATATGCGCAGCCAGCAGGCCCTCTTGCGCAAGACGTTCTCACGCTTTGTCGCAGCACCCATCGTGGATCAACTCCTGCAGAACCCGGAACAGGTGCAGTTGGGCGGGACGTTGCAGCCTGTAACGGTGCTCTTCGCCGACTTGCAGGGTTTCACCACTCTATCCGAGATCACACAGCCGGAGATGCTGCTGCAACTGCTCAATTCGTACCATACCTACATGGTGCGCATCGTTCTCCAATACGGCGGCACCATCGACAAATTCCTGGGGGATGGCCTGATGGCGCTCTTCAATACCCCCGTGCAGCAGCACGATCATGTCGCCCGCGCAGTGAAGACTGCACTGCACATCCAGGATGAGCTGCACTGGTTTGTGCAAGACCTTCCGCAGCCGCACCGGATGCTGGTGAATTTCGGTATCCATACCGGCACGGCGATCGTTGGCAACGTCGGGTCGGAAAATGTCATGGATTTCACCGCTGTAGGGGATACGGTCAATGTGGCGGCCCGCTTGCAGGGTGTGGCGGACAACGGACAGATTCTGGTGAGCAAGGAGGTGTTCGAAGCGACGCAAGATTTCGTCTTCGGGCGTTCGCGGGGGGAACTCGCCGTGAAGGGGCGCAAAACCCCGGTCGATGCCTACGAAATCTCGAACACGTACTTCGAATGAACGGCAGCCTTCCACAGCCGAATATGAACCAGTGCTGAGAGTCATTCTTTCAGCACAAACTGGGCAAAGAAATGCTTGACTTCGCAGCATCGTACCTGTACACTTTTGCCTGTTGCTACCCAACATGGGGCGTTCGTCTAGAGGACTAGGATGCCACCCTTTCAAGGTGGAGACACGGGTTCGAACCCCGTACGCCCTGCAACCAGAAGCGTCGCTGCAAGAGTAGCGGCGTTTTTTGTTGGAAACCCTCCCTCCTGTGCGACGATTCTAGCTATAACCAATTCAATACGGCAGATTGGTTGCGCTCTCCTGCGCTTCAGCGTATACTTTTCACCATATATCTAATGCTGCTAATACCCTTAAGGTTGGGTTTAGGTGTTGTCCTCCAACCTCGCACCATAAATTGTTTTGTTAATTATCGCGTTACGCAGCATCACACCGGGGGATTTCGTCCGTTGGCTATCCGTGTGACGACGGCAAGCACAATGGCGACCCTTCGCGCACGTCCTTTTTGACATCGGGGCGTACCACTCCGCAAATGATTGCCGAGAAGCCAGTGATGCGCATCCCACACGCCATCATCCTCCGTGCCAGCAGGTGCTGCGTCCACAACGCGACCTCTTGCCCTGGCAGTGCTATCACCGCCTTCTCCAATAGAGAACAGCCCGGCATAGGCTGAAGGGAAGCCGTATGAGCAGTCCATTTATGGAGCTAACGGATTTTCTGGAGCAGCAGTACCCAGATCTTGCACCGTTCCCCGACAGTGATTTCTTTGACCAGATTGAGGTACGACCACCGGATTTTGGCGAGGGAGCTGCCCCGCAAGAGTGGACTGCCCCCATGCGCCTTCTCCTGAGCACGGATGTGCTGCAACCGATGCGCAGAGTCCCGGCCAGCAATCCGCCACGCTATGAAGAGGATCGCAGCCAGGAGAATCTCATCATCAATCTGGGAGATGTAACCCTCAGCGTCAATGATGATGGGAATGTCGCGCTGGATGGTGACATGCCCAGCCTGGACGCGCCTGTGCAACTGCCGGGCACACAGGCTGTGATCGATGCGGACAACCTCATGATTTTCGTTGATCTATCGAACGACGAAAAATGTCTGGCGCTGGAGTGGAGTACGGAGAATCTCAACCAGTGGCTCGGTCAGGTCTCTTCGCTGCTGGCAGATGATGGTGCGCCGCTGGCGGCGACCGTTGTGCTGCGCATTCTCTTCGATGCAGACGGCGTGACGGAGATGCGCCTGGACTGGTCAGTTTCGGGCATGGAACGCCTCTTTTCCCTGCCCGGTTTGATGGTCAAGACGCCCGGTTCCGCGCAGTTTAGCGTCCTGTTGACCGAAGCGGGCGGTGAACAGCATCTGGGTCTGGTGCTGACCTTCGAAGATGCGACCGCGCTGGAGGCTCGCAGCACGTTCGCCTGGACGCGCGAGGACGGAAGCAAGGAGCGCGAATTACAGAACGACGAAGGTCGCAAGAGCAGCACGGCGGATGAATTCGAAGAGGCGCTCTTCCGGGCACGCTTGATTGCCGAGGAACGGGTCAGTCTGGTCATTATGCGCGTCAACCTGAATTCGCTTGGCCTGCCGACTTTTTTCCGTCAATTGCAGGAGCCACTGGAGATGCTCTCGCTCAATGCAGAAGATGCACTGCTGCAACCGACGCCCTTCGATGCTGACGATTTGCAATCGTTGGGGGGCGAGAGTTGGACAGGCTTCTTCCAGTTGGGGCTGAACTCTGCTGCGTCAGGGCTGGCGGGGTTCCAACTGCCCTTCCTTAAGCAAGACGATCCCGGTGGCAAATTCGTGCAGGCCATCGACATCCAGTTGCCAGAAGGCGACCTCCCCGAAGACTTCGGCAAGCTCGATGACCTGAGCGGGGAGACCCTGCCGACGTTCCTGCTCAGCTTCGATCCAGTCGAAGTGACGATGCGTGTGGGTGTGGTCGTCACCATTGGCCCGCTTTCGCTCGGCACGGAACTGGATTTGATCTTCAACCTGGAAGACTTCGCTCTGCGCGTCGAGCACAGCGGCGGGCTGGATTTCTATTCAACCAAACCTGCGCTGCCGGAGAATGGTTCCAGTGAGCACATGGGGTTGTCCTGGCGCTTCGAAGGTGCAGATGTGGGCGATGGACGCTATCACTACTTCACATTGGCGACGGATAAATACGCCTACGAATTGCAACAGGCGGACGGCGCGACTTTCACGGTTGCATATACCAAGGCCAGTAAAGAACCCATCGAATTCATCATCAGCAATTTCTCGCTGACGCCGAAGGGCATCTCGCTGACCGCGGAAGTCTCCGACGAACCCGTGCGGATGAACGGGCTGGATACGCGCTTCCGCTTTAACGGCTCCAAGCTGGTGATCGTCGAGAACAAAATCTCCGATTTCACGCTGGCGGGGTCGGGGCCGCTGCCGCCGGATCTGGTCGGGGATGCGATGGTGGACATCGCGCTGCAATTTCAGCAGCAAGATGGTGATCTGACGCTGGTGGCGGGCAGTGCCCAGCTTCGTGGCAATAAATTGCTCGATTGCAAAGGAACGCGCTTCCAGTTCTCCATTGACTCCATCGGCCTGGACTTCGTCAACGAGAATGGGTTCCACCTGTTCCTGAAGCTGACGGGACAGGCACAATTCGTACTGGCACCGGGGGATAATCCCCAGGGAGCGCTGGCCTGGTTGCCAAATATCAAGATTGAGTTGATCGACGCGCCGCTGACAGGTGATGTGAGCGTGCTCAAGGATCACATCAAGTTCCTGGTTGAGCTGCCCAAACCAAAGACCTTCAAATTCCTGGGCTGCTTCGAGATGGAGTTGCGCGGCATCGGTTTTGTGCCCTCGGCGGATGTCTTCGACGGGGACGCCGCAATGGAACTCACGGGGCAGCTTCGCTTCGCCAAGGGTTCCGGCGACACGCCTGATCCGCGTACGGATTACCACGTCTTGCTGATCGGCCTGCCAGAGCCAGGGGAGACGCTGCCACGCATCCACTTCAAGCGCATCGCCATCAACATCAACTACGGCGCAGCCTTCAAGATGAACGGCTGGGTCAATTTCATCGAAGAAGACAACCGCGAAGGCTTCGAGGGCGAGGGTTCGCTGGAAATCAAAGGTATGCCTTCCTTCGCCGCTTCCTTCGCTTTCATGCGCGTGCGGCGTGATGAAAACTCCGAATGGCTGCGCGCCTGGTTCATCTACCTGGAAGTGCAGAAGTTCAGCTTGATGATCCCGGTCATCAAGATTTACCTGCGCGAGATTGGCCTGGGCTTTGGCTATCGCTATACCATTGCGAGCATCAAGGCGGCAGACCGCGAGAACGATGTGCGCAAGCTGCTGGCGGAATTGCAGAAGCTCTCGCGCACGCAAGGCGATCTATCGAAAGTGGATCGCTGGTCGCTTGATCTGGAAGAACCGGGTGAAGACGTGCGCTGGACGATTGTGCTGCGTGCCCTGGTCTCGCAGACTTCGGCACAGCCATCTCCCTTCCGTTACGTCAAAGCAAAAGAGCGTAAGATTCCGAGCCTCTTCTTGCTGGATGCCATCATCGCCTTCCGCAGCGATCTGACGTTCTTCATGGCGGCGCGTGCCTGGATTCACACCAATTACAATGACTGGGTGGACAATCCGGATAATCTGCGTGAGCGGCCTTTCTTCAGCGGCTTCGTATTGCTGTCACCGCGTCAGAAGCGCTTCCTGGCGCATGTCGCTTCCAACAAAGAGGGGTACATCGGCAACCATCCTCGTCTGCCCAAATTCACCAAGCAGGCGCTGCAAGGCATCCGCTTCAGCGCGACGCTCCTGATCGAACCGGGGCTGTTTCACTTCGAACTGGGCTGGCCCAATATGTTGGGCTGGGACTTCTCCAACGATCTGCTCACGATCCAGAACCGGGGTGGCTTCATCTTCCGCATCTCGCGCAAGGAATTTGTCATCGGCATCAGCTACGAGGCGCGTGGTAGGCTGGAAATCGTCGCCGAGGTTGACCTGGGTCTTGTCGGAGTGCGCGTCAGTGCCGAGGCAGAGGTCGGCTGGGGCGCACGGCTGATCGCGCTCTTCAAGCTGCTGGAAGAGCAGTACTACGTCTACGGTGCCATCGGCCTGGAGATGCGCATCAAGCTCTCGATTGCGTTCTGGATCAAGATTCCGCTGATCTTCACATCGATCAAGGTCAACTTCCGCTTCAGCATCGGCATTGCCTTCACCGCCAGCCTGGAAGCAGGCCTGACGAGCGATGATGCCATTGGCCTGCGTGGGCGCGGTACGCTGGCACTTTCGGCGATGGGACACAGCGTGCAGTTCAGCGCCAGCTTCGCCTTCAACGAGAGCGCCGTCATCAGCGCCCAACAAGAGACGGCGCATGTGCTCGATCTGGGGTTGGAAGCGACCGATGTCGATCCACTGCCGGGATCAACTCCTGCCAGCATGGAGACTGAGCTGGTTGCCGAAGCGGAAGGCCCCGGGACAGATATGCTGCGAGGTGGCGGCGATATGTTCGCGGGTGCGGGCTACTCGCCTTTCAGCGCCATGATGTTCTCGCCGGAAGCTGCCATGGGTGGCGGCGCTGGTGGCGCGGCGCTGGAAGAGGACTTCACAGTACCCAACTACAGCATTTTCGTCATGCGGGAGCCAGAAGGAGACGAGTGGTCACACTTCGTCCTGCTGCCTGCGGGTGAGCGCAAGAACGGTTCCGACTTCGAACGGGAACGCGGTTTCCTGCCCGTGCCGCCTCTGAACGTCCAGACGAAGCTACATTTCTTCCGTGACCAACTCAGCGGCGGGTCGCTCCCCGTGCCGATGATTGGCATGTCGGCGCTGGTTGGGTCGCGGCGGCTTTCGCTGAGTGAGGATATTCGCTCGATCTACTGGGGTGGGGAGGGCTGGCTTGTTCATCAGGATCTCGAAGATGGCTATGTTGTCTACCTGGTAATCCGCGAGGAGAATCCCGCGAATCCATATGGAAGCCTGCGCGTACAGCTTGAATACCTCTTTGCACAGCGTACCGTCAACACTGAGCCAGTGATCGCGCCTTTCTACTACGGAAGCTACCTGCTCGCCTGGCACTTCACCCCGACAGTTGCTCAGATGATCGCACAGGACATTGCAGAGCGCATCAATGGTGATGCTGCATCGATTGCGGCGAGCCTGGATATTGACGGCCCCCACATCTTGCATGAGGGAGGGGGGCACAGATTGCGCTACATAGCGCGTTATGAAATGCCGGGGCGCGAACTGTACTACGAGGTAGAAACGGTCAATCAGGTGCCATCGCGTGGCTATGACTTCTTCTTGCTGTCGCCAGAGAAACAGCGCGAAACGGTTGCCCTGCGCCTCGGTCGCGTCGAATATGAGGATGGGGCGCATATTCTGGACGGAACCCAGGTCTTTTTGCAGACAGCAGACGGTGCCGACAGCATTCCCGAAGATGAAGAGAGCTACACGCTGGAAACAGGTGATTTGCCAGCAGCGCTCAAGAAAACTGCCCTCGAGGATCAGGAAGTGGGTGTGACCGTCCATCGTGCCGCGCCAGAAACGGACGCGGATTGGGTCGCGGAAGCGGAGGGCAAACGTTTCTTGCTGACTCGTATCGCTCGCGAGGGCAGCCCGGCAACGCTGGCGCTGCGTCTGGAGGTGGAAAGTGACTTCACCATCGAGCTGCCGAGCGAGGGTTCGCCCTTCATCGATGACTTGGAACGATACGATCCTGTGACGGGCGAATGGGTCAGCCTGAAAGCGTTACTAGCCGAAGGCGGCGGGACGCACTCCTGGCGCGCAAACTGGAATGCAGCCGTCTACCGAGCCGATGAGTACCCCAGCGAGCCTATCGATCCGTCAGATGAGACCGCCATGCGGCAGGCCAATGAGACGCTGGCCAACACGCAACCGCAGGAAGTCGAAGTCTTGCTGGGACGCTACCTGAACCATGCCTTCGAACTGCGACCCTTTGCCAACGATGAAAACCGAGGTGCAGAAGCGGTCGATCAGGTCATTCCCTACCGGGACCCGGATCTGATGCCTTTCGACAGAGATCGGCTGGAAGACGAACGTGTGTATAACCCCTCGGATGATGCCTTCGAAGCAGCGGTGCGGGGGGCACTGGAACAGTTCGAAGGCTCGCCTTTCTTCAAGCGCGATCCGAACAACGACTATGACAAGGCGCTGGGCGAAGCCTTCGCCCCCAATACGACTGCTTATGCGTCCGGCGCGGACGATGACAGCGCGGTCAGGCAGCAATATCGTGAGCAGTCCGTCCAACTGCGCGGTATGGTCATTCATGATCTCGTCGCTGATTTGCGCGACTATGTGGCGCAGACCCTGGCAACGAGGTCAAATGGTGCGCAGCCATCCACCGCAAGCTTCGACCTGGATGCGTCCATCGCATTCCAGTTGGGGTTGGTCTTCCGCTATCGGCGTTCGGATCACGTGCGAAATGTCACTGGTGTGGAGGGCGATTGGCTCGATCCACTGCTGCCGGATGAGGATGTCTCTTTGCAGTTACGCCAGCGCGTTGGCCCCAACAGCACGGCACCGGATAGCGCACAGCCCAAGAAAGCCAACACCTTCAACATCTGGCAAACCAACTTTGCCATGAACCCGCCTCAGTTCCAGCGTGTGCAGCAGTACACCAACAGCACGACGATTGCGATCACCTGGGACTTGATGTGGCCTGCTGAACAGCGCGCAGGATGGAGCCCGGCACAGCAAGAGCCGGAACATCACCTGCTGCATTATCGTGTGATCCGCCGTGCTTTGGATGGCAGTGAGCGCGACATCGCCTACGAGGTCAAGAGCACGGAGGCCATCTACCAGAAGCCAGAGGACGAGGATGGTAATCCGGCGTCAACGCTGACGCGCCTCCGTCCGCGCTTCCAGATTGTCGATCATTTCAACGAGCAGACCGGAGAAGACCTCGCTGATCTGCCAGAGGAGGGGCGCAGCTACCTCTACACCATCACGCCGATTGACTTCGAGAACCGCGCCGGGCGTCCGCTGACGATCATCGCTACACGCCGCCCGGATGCACCACCGCTGGTGCCCGTGGACGGTCTGCTGCGCGTGATGTACGAACTGGACGAAACCATGCTCTCTGCCGCAGCGGCGACCCCGCCGACTATGCCGCGCATTGTGCAGCCAGGGCGCATCGAAGTGCGCTGGACGGATCCCGGTGAACGTCGCAGCGAAGCCAAAGTGCCCGTCGCGCGCTATGTGTTGATCTTCCGCAAGGAAGAAACGTTGCCTGTGGGCAGTTACGGCCTGGATAGCGAGACCCAGCGCTCCACTGGCAAGTCGCTGCCGACCAGCAACGCTCGTCCGCTGCCCACAGACATCAAGATAGAACTCGACCTCGCAGCGATCATCAACGAAGTCACGGGCGACCAGGTCGAGCGAGACCAGGATACAGGCGAGCAGGTGGCCTACCTGGAATTGAAGACATTGCGTGAGGCGGGTGTGCTGCCCGCGGACGGCGACTGGAAGCCGGAATCCTGGCGTGTCTTCTTCCAGGCGATTTCTGTGAACAATGTGCCTTCGGCGCTGGCTCCGGTGCAGATTGCCCTGATTGCGACTCGGCCTGATGTGCCCATCGAAGAAGCCGTTGAGGAACGGCGTCCGGCAGAATTGGAATGGTTTGCGAAGCCGATCCAGTTCCCACTGCTGCCACCGGAAGATCAGCGTGCTATTCCCGGCATCGCACACTTCCCGATGCCCGCAGACAAAGAGGCGCGTCTGGGGTTGTCGTTCGCGGACATGCGCTTCCAGAAGCATCCGGCGGATTTGCGCTGTGTACGCTTCCGCTGGAACCAGGGGCCGAGCCAGCAGCCGGATTATCCGCTGGATTTGAACGCGGGGTATAAGCTGCTGGAACTTGATATCGACGCACAGACGACCGAGACCTTCGCGACGAGTGCCAACATGGGCGCAGCATTGCGCGAAATCCAGGATGTGCAGATGCTCCCGGCAGAAGGGCTGCTGCTGGTACCGGGCGATACCCTCACCACGAGCCAGTGGGAAGCCTGGTATCCCAGCACGCGCCTGCGGCTGCGGACGCCGGAAGAGATGGCTGCAACGCGCAGCAAGACGATCTTGCGACCCTGGTACTCCTGGCGTGAATCGGTGCTGGAAATGCCGCCGCAGACACTGCAACCCGGCAGAGCGCCACGCCTCTTCGAAATTGATACGGCGGGTACAGCGCTGCGTGAGCAAGAACTGCATCCCTTCCTGGAAGCGACGATCGATGAGCTAGAGCGTGCTTTCCGGGTGGATTTGCAGGCGCTGCCGCCGATGCAACCGCAAGACCTGGAGACGTTCATCTCCAGCACATCACGCGAGACGGATCCCTACGGTTGGAAGATTTTGCAGCATATGGGGCTGTCGATGGCGATTTCGCTGCGCGATCCACAAAACGGGGAACTGGTCACGGGGGATGCCCTCCTGCAAAATGTGCGGGTCGCGCTGGTGGCAGCGGCGCTGCGCCTGACCGTGAATCAGTACATCACGCCCGAACTCATGGCGCTGAATGGCCTCAACAGTCCTCAGGAGTTCCTTGCGTTCTTCAACAAAACGATGCTGTCAGAAGCGGTCGCGCAGGTGAATCGGGATGGTGGTACGCCGCTTCACGAGATCCTTGAGGAAGCCTTTGCGAAACTGCCTGAGCCGGGTGAAACCATGACCCTATCCAGCGGTCTTACGGTTCTGCTGCCCGAAAACATCAAGGGGCTGGCCAAACGTATGGTCAGGCTGTTCGACCATCTCTACGCCGAAGTCCTCTTCCAGCCGGGGCGCAGTATCAGCCTGCAAGAAAACCAGGTCGCGGAAGCGGATGCGCTGGCGATCCTTCAGTTGAGCTTGCGCCCGGTGGTGCGGCAGGTGCTGCGCTATTACCGGATGCACATCAAAGGAGCGGCGAACACCAGCATCAGCGTACGCATCAAAATTACCGACGAAATGGCTCCGGTGACCTTCGTCAACCGCGCGGAACCCGCCGCTGGCGAAGCCGACCTGGAACCGGACGAAAAGCCGATCCAGCGTTCGATCACCTTCCCGATGGATGGGCAGACGACACTCTACTTCCGCAGTGCCTCCGCGCCGTCCGTAACCGTTGTGCTGCCGCTGGCACACACCAGCGATTACACCGTCCCGGACGATGCCGAGGATTGCGTCGTCTTCAATACGGATGGGGGGGCGCGCCTGGAAATCACGGCGGGTTTCAACCAACTGAGCGAAGCGGTGCGCAAAAAGGCCATCGAGAGGCTGGCGAGTGATGACCATGCGGCGGCGCAGGTGCTGTTGTCGCTGCGCTTTGAAGAACTCCACGAGGTCAAGCCATTCTGGGATGAAACGAGCGATACGGGCGATGATGTCCTGCGCTACGACAACGCATCGACTTACTTCACCGCACCGCCGGATCTGGTCGATGTGTTCACCAGCCCTGAGGCAGGGGATGAGGATCTGAACCGCTATCAACGTGGGGCGAAATTCTGGAATGATTTGCGGCGCTACCTGGACTCGCTCAATGGAGGGCCTGATCCTAAGATTGCGCTGCCGACGACGGCAAAAGAAATCGAATCCTTCCTGGGTGATTTCTTTGCGTGGACGCAGCGCTTCTTCGACCACAGCGGTTCCCTGGTCACGGAAGGAGAGGCGACCCGCCGAACGGATGTTGGCCCCTGGTTGGTGACCGCCTATCCGCGTGCGGGTTCGCCAGCCTACGCCACGCCGGACGAAGGGGGACGTCTGAAGTATGACCACATCTACGAAGACAAGTGGGCGCACAACTACCGCTACTACATCCAACCCTACGGGCGCTATGATCGCCTCTGGCACAGCTATCGCCAATCGGTAGCGCTGACCGATGGACAGCCCTACGACGATGCGGAATTGCAACAGGCGCTGCCTGAACCGGAAATGGGCGGCCTGGATGTCGTCATTGAGCGTACCCAGCCCGTCGACCCGCCGCTGATTCTCAGTTCGCGGCGTCTGGATGCGCTGGCCGAACCGGGTGTTTCGGTCGCACCGGGTAGTTGGTGGGAAGTCATCATCGCCCAGCATCCAGAGCAGGCGCTCATGGAACGCAACCAGACTCTCGCTCGTCAGATTGCCTTCCGGCAGGTCGCGTTCACCTTGCTGCGCCGCTACGCCCTGGAAGCCTGGGTGCAGCAGTTCAACGAAGCGCTCGAAGAACAAGGGGCACAGCCTGATCCCACAGACGATAACGGCGTTGCACCCCCATTCGAGCCAATCTCCGTGCGCGTCGTGCAGCAGGCGGCGCAGCCCATGATCCCGGCGGAACTACCGCAAGCGCCAGAGCATACGGACTTCGAGCAGGATGGTGCCTATACATCCGAGGATGTGCGCAGCATCGGCCTGCCCAGCCGCATCGGTCGTTTTCAGCAGGGGGCATTGGTGCTGCAATGGGATGGCCTGCCGTTCTACTACGAACATCGCCTGCTGACCTTTGCTCAGACGGCCAGCACTGTCTCGGCGATCAACAGCGTGGTGCAGCGCGATTTCGAGTACATCACCCCCGGTCTCAGCAATGACGGCCATCAGCGTGAGGTGCAGACAGAAGGCATTGACTACGCCGGTCAGGTCAGCATTGATGGCTTTGAAACGCAAACGGAATTGCAGAACGCGCTGGCGGTACGGTTGCAGAGCATTGATGTCACGCTCAAGCGCTTCTGGGATAGCTTGCCGCTGTCAGCCAGGGAACGCTGGTCGGACGAGATGCCGGATCCGGCAGATAGCGACCTGGACACGCTCAAGTTTTCCGCCCTGCCTGACTCGGATGTCACCTACCAGATTGTGCAGACCTTCCAGGGCAACCTGGAAGTGCAGGTCGAGGTCTTCCACGGGATGCTTCAGGATGGGGACGATGGCGCACTGAAGAGCCGCTATCAACTACGACAACTCGCGCGGGGTGCTGTCGGCGCTGCGGAAACGCTCGCGCTGATTCGCCCGGATACCTTCCCGCATGGCGACTACCGTTTCAAGCTGAGCCTGATCCGTCTGACACCCATCACGCTGAAGAAGACGGGTAATCCGCCCGCCGCCCTGCGCCGCAGCGTACTGACGATTGCAGGCGATGACCGGAAATTCCTGGTCGGTGCGATGACGCAAGCGCAGTATGATGCCTGGATGGAGTGGCTCGACGATGTAGAGGATCGCGCCGCACTGCAAGCGATTGCCGATGCCTGGACGGTGCAGGAGCCGATCAGCGAAGTGCCGGACGATTTCAGCGCCAACCCGGTGGAGATTGTCGAGGCCGACGTTGTCCATATGGTGTGGGATGCTTCGCTTTCCGACGACGCTCCCCTTTCCACAGAAGAACGCACCGCACTGGAAAACCTTGAGGGTGACAGGGCGCTGAAACTGGCGATCAGCCGCCTGCTGAAAGCGATTGCCGAGGACGGCACCCGGCCCATCTACCGTGAAACCCTGCCGCTGGCGCTGGAAGACATCAATCATGATGCGCTGCCCACTGGTTTCAGCTTCGTGGAGACAGATGAAGGGGAAGACCATCCCTATGAGCTGCGCTTCAGCGGGACGTTCTTCGACTGGGAGTACGACGAGAAGGTCGCCCAACTCTACGAGTGGGCCGTGCTGCCCGAATTGCGCGACGCCGCCGACTGCGTGCTGGATCGCATCGAGAACTTCGAGACGACGCAAACTGTGGAGCGCTGGCGCGCGCGGGACGAAATGCCCGAACTGCTGCGCGACAAACTGTTGCCGACTGAGACAAGTTATCGTTGGGAGGGCGAGGCTTCCGCTGATGAGTTGCAGGCATTGCTGGAATACGCTGAGACGAACCTGGATACAGATTTCGGCGTCCTGATTTTGAACCTGCATACATCGCTCGTGCGGCGCAACCGTCTCGATCAAGAAATCCTGCCGGAGACTGTGACGGGCATTCCGCGCAGGCTGCCACGGGGTCTCAGCGTGGAGACGACTGAAGAAGGCCGTACCTTGCTGCGCTGGGAAGGCGACGCGCCCGATGAACGACAACGTGCTTCCCTGGAGAAATTGCTCGAAGGCGACTCGACTCCCTTCGCGGTTGCGCTGCGTGAATTACTCGATCAAATCGACGCGCAGCCAGACAACGATGCCTGGGAGGTCGAACTCATCCCGGAGATTGTCGCAGGTATCCCGGATGTGCTGCCGGATACGTTACAGGATCGCCTGATCGTCATAGAGTTGGCGCAAGGCAATCCGCGCCTGCGCTGGCAGGGAGCCGCGCCGACGGATGCCGAGCGCGAAGCCTTGAATGAACTGCTGGAAGGGGACGACACGCCCTTCAAGACAGCACTGCGCGACCTGCTGGAATCGATTGACGACGAGGTGCGCGTGCGTCTGCCGATTGGCTCCAGCTTCTTCCGCTTGCCCGACGGGTATGAAGACCTGGACGACAGGTTGAACGTCAACCGTCCGCGCACCGAAGCATTCTGGACGGCCCCCACGCCGACGGATGCGGAACGTGCCCTGTTGGCGGCGTTGCTAGAGGAAGAAGACTTGCAAGCGCGCTTCGTGGCTGGCTTGCGCCACCTGATCGCGGTGATTGATGGCGTCAACGAGTTGGACTTTCCGCCGTTACCCGAATCCCCATTGAAACAGTTGACCATCGAAGGCGAGTCCCTGACCTGGCGCGGTCGAGTGCAAGCACCGCAGGAAATCGATGCGCTCCACGACCTGGCCGATGCGTGTGGCGAGGACTTCGCTGCTGCACTGCGAACGCTGATCGAAAATATCCTGGGAGTCGAACACTACTGCGGTGTAGAAATCATGGCTCGCGGTGATCTGCCAGAAATCCTGCAAGGCAAGCTGGTGCTGACGCGCAATGTGCTGCGCTATATGGGCATCATGGCACACAGCGAAGGGCAGGCGCTCATCGATCAATTCACGACACCGTTTGATCAGAACGCGATACAGCGCCTCTACGATCAGTCGGCGAACCCGACGATTGGGGGTCGCCAACTCTTCATCCGCACGCGGCGCGGTAGCGCTGCGCCCAGCCAGAAAATCGCCTTCATGGCCAAGTTGCTCTCGCCCAGTGACGAATAGGAGCGTGTATTATGCCCTTGCCAAATCCTCCGACTATCATCGTTCGCGGGCCGTTCTGGACGGCCCAGGTCACTGTTGTGAGCGAGACTCTGGCCAGCAGTGAGCGAGCCGTACGCCAGACGCGAAGCATTTTCGTACGCCAGGGTGATCTACGTGCGGGGACGATCAATGCACTCTGTTTCGTGCATCGTGTCGAAATTCGGCCTGATGGCAGTGGCGGTTACGTCTGGCAGCGAGCAGGTGGGGCGCAACCGCCTCCCAGCAGCGCTCCGGACGATGTGCATCAGGCAAAGGCCAGCGGTGAATTGGTGCCGCTGATGCTGGTGGCGCAGGAACAATCCAATGAGTATCGCTGCGTCGGTGGCGACATCTGCCTGGATGTTCTGCCAGCGCAGGCTGGGGCGGATGACAAGCTCTATCAGGCGTTGGGGTTGCAACGTTCGTCCCAGCCAGTGCGCGGACGCTGGGAATTGAGCGCCCATGCCAGCGGCGTCTCGTTACACAGTCTATTTCGCCTACCCTGGATCGATGATCAGTTGCGCGCACCACTGCTGCTGGCACCTGCGATCCGTCGTGACGGAGAGACAGAAACGCGTGGCTATCGCCTGAGCATCGAAGAAGAGCGCCTGACCGAAGGCGAGGCGTACAGCATCATCCTCGCCTGGCAGTTGCTCACTCGCTATTTGAACCCGCGCAATGCCCTCGTCCCAGGTAATCCGGAATTGCCAGTACCGACCTGGGTCACGCTGGAAACGGCTGATCCACTGGATGTACCGCAGATTTACTGGAAAATCGAAGATTGGACGGCACCGCTGCCGCGTCCGCTCTTTGCGGGCAGTGACGCCTTCAACCTGATCCTCAGCGATCAACAGCCCGACGAACAGGTGCATAAGCCCGCGTCCCTGGCGACGGTTGCCCTCGAAGAGGTCGCATTTGAGGGCGATTTGGAGGCAGGACTCACGCTTTCCCTGGTGACGGGACAGGATGCGGATGGCAGCACTAACCTGCAATACGCCTGGGACAATGCCGATGGACTGCGCGATACGCTCGACATCACCGAGCTTGAGGTCGCCTTCAGCCCGGTGGAAACGCCGGAGATGCTGCGCGAGCAACTGGGCATCCTGCCGCCGGAATGGTTTCCCAGCGCTGCGCGGGAGGCCATCGCCCCGCCTGTTGTCTGGGGATTCATGCCCCTGGATGAAGGTTGGGCACAGCTTCCTGTCTTGAACCTGACCGAGCAAATCTTCCTCAATGCTGAGCTGGCGAATCTGGCACAGGACAACGCCCCGCAGCCCCGCAGCTTGATTCAAGGCGCGGTCTCGCTGGGTAATGCACACAGCGATGTGCTGGTTGATTTCCCCCATGAGAATCCCTGGAACGTCACATTGATCCGGGCGCAGCGTGTACAGGGCACCTGGAAGCTGCAACCTGCCGGCGACAACGAACTTCAGTTGCAATCAGTTGCCGTGCGCGTTGATGACCCGGAAGTGATTCTCAACGGCTTCTTCTGGTTGAGCACCGGACAGCCTACCATTGAAGATGCCCTGCCTGATCTTGATGACTGGGGTAGCGGTCTGGAGGCGATCCCGCTGCGCACCAACCAACCGACTCGCGATTTGTTCCCCGCTCCGGTCATCTTCCAGACCAGCGAAATCAGCCTGAAACTACGAACGCTCTCGGATGAGACCCGGCGCAAACGCACTTCCGCCGAGTTGATGGATTGGGACATGCAGTACCGCGTGCAAGATGCCGTGCTGGAGAAAATGCTCCAGCGCTGTATTCTGCCGCTGGATGTCTTCAGCGCTGCGCCGCCGCTACTCTGGCTGCGCCATCAAACGCTGCCGATGATCCAGGCGCTGCCCCTGACCCAGACCAAGACGCCCCCCAATCATCCCAATGCCAGCCGCCAACTGGCACCCTTCCAACTGCCTCTGGTCGAGCAACCCTTTGAGGCAGGACGAGACTGTGCCGCCGACACCAGCCCGGGTGAGACTCCTGTGGTGGCCCTGCCGGATGGCTGGCGCTTCGGCGTGGCAGCAGGCAACGGCGCGGATCAGTGGGCGCAAGTGTTGTTGGGCGAAGCCCCCCTGAAACCCGCGCGTGAATGGGTCGAAGAGCAGGATTTGCCACTGGTGGCCCTCTCGCTGCCGGGCTTAATCCTCGACCCATATTTGAGCGCAGATGAGATTGGTCTGGGCGAAGATTCGCTGCTGACGCTTGCGCTGCAAATGCGCTATGACCTGCCCTATACCGATCAACTCAATGCGCTGGCTGAACTCCCGAAAGAAGAGACGGGTACGGAACTGTCATCCCCGCTGGCACCAGAAGAACCCGAAGGACAGCCCGCGCCGCTCCAGCGTGCGGATTACGGCAAATACTGGCATTCGCTGTCGATCAAGGCATCACTGGCCAGCGTCGCTGCGGCGGATGTCTTCCGGCGCGAGAATGGCAACACCTCCGTACAAAACCTGGTGGAACCCTATCGTTGGCTTGTGGCCGCCAGCAGTGACCTGAACGCTTATCCGGGCAGTTTGCAGGTTGATAACGCCGATGGCGAGCCGCTGCCGATCCAGCTTTCGGAGGATGCTGCCCTCGAAGGTCTCAGTGGCCGCTTCATCGTGGAGGGTGATGAGAACCTCGTCCACAGCACGAATGGTGATGGCAATCCGTACTACCTGACCGCAGGCAGTGCTGCCGCTTATGTGACGGGGGAGGGCGCTGGGCGCCAATACCGTGACCAACGCGGCCTGCTGCGCGGGGCGACTCGTCTGAACGTCGAGAGTCCGGCGCTGCTGCGCACCCCTGTGAAGTTGCACCGCGAAATCGGCGCATACGATCATTATGAACTGGTGACTGCCCTCGGCGCTCAAAGCCTCAGCATCGGCGCTGGCCAGTGGAGCTTCTGGTTCCGTGACCTGCCCGCACAACAGGCGACGGATACCTTCCTGCGCCGCATCACACAGTCAGACTTCGCCGAGGACATCAACGATCCGGAAGCGCTTGCCAGCCACTACAACCACCTGAACGGCTATGAATGGCGGCTGGGCGCGAGTGATGCCCCCCATCTGCCGCTCTTCAACCTGCATTTCTTCCCGCTGTCGCTGGAAGAGGTTGCCTTTGACGGCGAAACCGTGCAGCGTGTGGTGTTGATTGGACGCCTGCAATTACCGCTGGATGCCGATAATCCGGCAGAAATCACCGATTTGAGCAACGCAGTGCAGTTGACGTTCGAGCAGGATGCAGCGGCGGGGATGCCTGTCCTCAGCGCCGTTGAGATTATATCCAGCCGGGGCGAGTGGCCGCTGCGGCTGCGCGACGGTGAGACGACCAATGCCCCGCTGCTGACCTGGGAAAGCGTCACGCTGGATGCTGATGCCGGACAGTTGACAGTATCCGGTGTGCAACTCCGCTATATTCTCTTCGATGCTGAATGGACGCTGCCGCTGGATGATCTGCTCTTCGCGTCCGATACCATCAGTATCGAGCAAGTATATACTTTCGCAGCAGCAGTGGATGCGCCCATTGCGCCGCGCGATGTACAGCTCACGCTGAAGACCGACGGTGATCATAGCGCGACACTCAACCTCGACCTGCGCCTGGGTGACCGAAATGCGGCAGCAGACGATGAAGCAGTCCGCCGGGCCTTCTCCACGACCATTCAGGTCGAACTGGTACAGGGTGGAGACAACCCCTACAGCGCAGTCGATGCCATGCTCTTCGAAGATGTGCCGATCCAGCGCGGCGAAACTGAGGCTGACGACGACCTGGAACTGATCTATACCGACAAAGCCTTCCAACTGCGCTGGTACGATTTTCAACGTCCGCAGCCAGTCAATGGCGAAGCGCAGCAAGAGCACCTGCAATTACTGCCGGGATTACACTTGATGCACCCGGATACGACTGGATCAGGATTGCCGGGGTTTGTGGCAGCGTCCTTCCATGTGCTGCGGCAAGTTGCGCTCCCTGCTGGCTTCAATCCCCAGGCCGGGGACGCACTCGATACGCTCCGTGCTGCGCTTACACAGGTGCACGTATCCCTGCCGTCGTCATCCGCGCTTCAGCAGGTCGGGAACGGCCAGCACTGGCATCTGCGGCACGATACCCATACCGATGTGCTTCGTCAGACGGGCGAAGGCTGGATGCTCTTCTTCGGCATTCCGCACCTGCAAATGCGCATGGCATTCGTCGAGATGCTCATCAACTGTGCCTGGGGGAATTTCCTGCAAGATGGTGTGGGAGCTTACACCGCGTCAGACGATCAGCGTGAGCAGATTTTCAGCAGTTCGGCGGGCTTCATCACATTGAACTACACGACGCGCTGGCGCGACCAGGACGACACCTGGCAGGATCGCTATCTGCTCAACGGGGTATTGGAGGTGACGAACCTCGTGAGCTGGCCTGCTGGAATCATTCCGGATGCCGATGATCCCATGCAGCTTCAACTTCCCGCTGCTGCGCTGGGTGACGAGCCGCTTTCTCACACGCGCCACACCCTGCGTGTTCTGCTGAATCAGCATGAGATGCCGCCTGAAGCCCTGATTGCTGGGGATGAGAACCTGATCTTCGCCCTGGCGCCGGGGCATTCCTGGCAGTTCCTCGCTGTCGTCGAACATCAGTTGATCGATGTGGCGACCAATGCGGATTTCACGGAATTCAACCTGAGCAATGATCGCCGCTGGACAGCGTTGCAAGAAGTGCGCTTGATGCTGCCGGAGACATTTGCTGAATTCCTGGGCAGCTTCAACACACAGGAGCCTGACCATGAGCAGTGGGTCATGAATTACGGCTACCTCTCCGAGGATCTGCGCCGCGCGTTCTTGCAAGAAGAGGTCGGGGAGCTTGCACGTCTGCGGTATCCTGCCTTGCTCGTGGAGGCCAGTGCACCTCACTGGGTGCGCTTACAGCCGCTTTCCGAGGCTCTGGGTACAACCGACCTGCAATACCTGCCCGGTGGTGCGCAGAACGCCATCCTCAGCGCCCCGGAAGA
Source organism: uncultured Anaerolineaceae bacterium (assembly GCA_964549915.1). GTDB lineage: Bacteria > Chloroflexota > Anaerolineae > Aggregatilineales > Phototrophicaceae > JAUZRW01. The sequence continues at coordinate 38,176 of CAZJWX010000034.1, forward strand.
CTTCGCACCCGTCGCAATTTCGCAACGCACCGATGATCCTGTTACAGCCGATGAGATGTTCCGCTGGCTGCTGCTGACCATGCCCTTCCTGGGGCGTTTGCAGGATCGCAGGCAGGATCGTCTCGATGTGGAGAATTTGCCGCCGGACGAAGAGGTCAGCGATTTGCAGATTGATCCGGTGTTGCAGTTGTACGCTCGCTTGCGCGCCGATGTGAGCACGACAGATGACATTGAGAGCGCCCTGCAAGTCAGCACAGCGGCGATTTTCGCCAATGTCTCGCTGACGGGAAAGCCGCTGAATATCCGCATTGCGGTGATGGATACCGCAGCGGGCCATATCTGGGCGCGGCTCGATCAACTCTCGCTGGAAGAAAATTGGTATCGCGTCCAGAACCCGCTGGCGGAGCGCGTGGGCACGGGTATTCGCGGAGTCATGGCCTCGCTGCCAGATACCCCGGCGCGTCTCAGCCGTTCGACAGCGCTGCGCCACGCCTTCGAGACTTTCCGCCGGGTGAGTGTGCCCGCTGGCGAGGATGCGCAACCACTGATCCCGGATACGACCGGACAGCTTGTGTGGCGGGAAGGGCATCTCTTCCTGCTGCAAGGGGTGGAAGCCGAACGTAAACCGGTCGCGACCACGAATTTGATCCCCTACGTTGTGAAAGAGGGTGACACACTCTTCGCCATCTCGCGCCGCTTCGAGACGACTGTGGACGACATCCGGGATGCCAATCCGGACGAAGACCTGTCCGTGATTCACGCGGGCGATAAGCTGCAAATTCCGTTGCCGTTCGCCGTCCGCAGCGAGCAATACGTCGTACAATCGGGCGATACAATCATCGTGCTCTGGCGGCGCTACGCCCGCACGTCATCGGAGTGGAATGAGTGGCGCGATGCCTTCGTGCTCGCCAATCAGATCCAAGACCCGGATTTGATCCTCACGCGGCAGGTTGTCTGGATTCCGGTTCTGGGTGGTGCTTCCACAGACGGCGACACTGGAGAGGCCGGGGCCAGGCCGCTGCAACTATGCTGGGACGGCAACCCGTCAGGGTCTTCGAAATGGAAGATTCACAACCCCAATCCGAAGCCGTTGAGCCTCAATCCGCGCACCATCGTGCGTTTCAACTGGTATGCGCTGGACGAAAATGGCAACGTGCTGCAAAGCGGCGAACGATGGGAGAATGAAGGCACAATCCTGCATAATACAGTGCGTGCAGCGCGTCTGAAAGTCGAATGGTATCTCGTCATCGATAACCAGGATACGCCAATTCTGGGAGAAACTGTGATCGAGGCAACGGAAGAATACCAGTGTGATGACGATTGGCCGCAAGAGAAACCGCCCGTTCCGGAAGAACTCTCACCGCTGCGGCATCCTTACGCATGGCATCTCGTCGCGCCGCAGCTACAGGACTGGCCCGTAGGTCAGGGTGATGTGCAGCGCTTCCCGACAGCAACATTGCTCCCCGTTCCCAGGGATAACGCCGATAGCGCCGACCCCTACCCGGTTTCCTTCTGCATCAGCCCCTATGTCGGCATCGACTTTGCACCCGCGAAGGATGTCGTCCCGCGCATCATCTATACAGAATTGCTCTGCCTTGATCCGCTGACGCAGACGTTCGTTCCCGTCGCCAGCCAGTTGTACGACCTGGAGACCATCGTCCAGGATCAACAGCTAGAAACGACAGCCGACTCGTATCGCACGCTCGCAGAAACGATCTACACCGAGAAGAGCAGGGGCTGGGGGCGCGAGATTCAACGCCGCCTCGCCCCGGATACACCGATTGCTGTGCTGCGCTTCCGCACCATCAATGAAGCGCTTACGCCCCAGGCGGGTGAAGCTGCATTGACGACTACCTATGCTTTCTCGCTCGTCAGTGACTTGAAGGTGCAGGAGCGACTTTCGCGGCATATGTTCAGCATCCGCACCCGTCCAGAAGACCTGCGCTACCGCCAGGGTCAGTACGGCGGATACAAACTACCCCAGGACGCACAACCTTTCGAGATAGCGCCTCCGCAGACAACGGGTGTACAGCCGATTTACTTTGCCGAGCAGCCCGCGAACCCCAATGATCCCGAAGTTCGGGAGGCCTCCTGGCCCTGGGGTGTCAGCGCACTGCGTCTGAGCATCCAGTATACAGAAGGCAAGCGAGGCGTCGTTGGCAGCACCGAAGGTGATGGCGATGCGGCACCGAGTACCCTGTGGTGGCAGGCACCACAGCACCAGGTGCAATTCCGTTCCAGCACAGAGGATGATCGTCCCAGCGCAGGGCTGCCGAAGAAGTTCCGTGCTCCGGCAATTGCCAGCTTGTTACCCGTCCTGCCTGCCGCGCCCATGCCGGGTATTGATGTCGAAGCGCTGCTGGGTGTCACCAGTGGCGCGGGTGAATCGGAGGATGGCACTGGAACAGGCAGCACGAACGGGGCAGGCGCCATCACGAAACACTGGCAGCCCGTCCTGCCCGGCAATCTGCGCTACATGGTACTGGGCAGCCGCGCAGGGGCCATGTTCGCCTTCCGCAATATGCTGCTGAGGCAAAGTGCGCTCAGTGGTGCTTCTGCGGGGGAGACGGTGGTATCTGGCAGCGTCCCGGTGCAGCATCGCGTGCCGCGTCCGGTTTCACTTCCGCCCAACGAACGGCCCGAATATGCCCTGCAAACCTGGGCGAGCCGCTTCGAACCGCAGCGCAATGCGCTGGTGACCGAAGGCCCCGCTGACGAAGCCTTCTTCGCCGCGTCAAACCCGCTGCGTATGGTCAGCGAAGAGGACTTCGACCCGACAAAGGCTGAAAAATTCCCCGCCGTACCCAGGCGTCGGATGCAGGTGACGCTCAGCAGTCCCGCCAACGGTGCGATTCCGCCGGGATGGACAGGGGAGATTGTCCTGGATGTCACCTCTGACATGGGCGCAGACTGGGTGCCCACGCCTGCCGAAATCGAGAAGTACCTGCGCCTGGAACTTGTGCAGGGCAACCAGACTCCGCGCGTTTATGAGACGCAACCAGCGGATAGCAGCCTGCTACGGGCGTCCGGCTCATTCGAGAACAACCTGCCCTCTGCCGACACACAGGCCGAGACCATGCTGGATGCATCCTGGCGTTCGCTCTTCGCCAATGCCGGGGTCAGCCTGCCAGAGAATGCCAAAGTCAGTGAAATCCAGCCGCTGGGTGGCGTTCGTACCTGGCGCGTCTTCGATGTAGACGGTGTGCCGTATGTCATCGCCCGCTTGCAGGAACCACATCCGACAGTGGAAAACGAGGTCATCGTCTGGCTGCACGTCTTCCGCCAGGCGGATCGCTTCAAGCTGCGCTATCGTCTGAAGAAGCTGTCGGAGGAAGAGCGCAACAGCGGCATCATACGCAGCCAATCGTCTGAGGAAATCGTACTGCGTGCTTCAGTACTCTATGCAGCCGACGATGAGGAAAACTTCAAGCAAATTCTGCAATTGCCGTTGCGCATCAGTGACCCCACTCGCTTTCCGCTGCCGCTCTCACCGCGCTTCGTGCACTTCGAAGACCCGGAATACAACCGTCGTCTGGCCTCCAATGCAGCGACTGCTTCGCGCAATGTGGATGTTTTCGTCCTGGAAGGTGGCAACCCCGCCCGCAAGCATCTCTTCACAGCGGGCATTGCCACAGATCGCCGTGAGTACAATCCGGATAGCGAATTAGCGCTGCGCTATGATTGGCTGGGTGGCGTTCCCTTTGCGCCAGGAGATGACAATCAGCCCCAGGCCGTCGTGAAGCTGACGCGCGTAACGCAAGAAGGCAATGAATTCACAGTGCGCGTGGAAAAGGTAAAAGTTGGCAAGCTGCGGCAGATCAAGCTGAGCGAACTGCGCGGCGGCGACGGCAATTTGCTGCTGCAACCGGGCGATGTGCTGCAACTCTATCTCTATGTCGGTGGTGATGTCTCCGGGGTGAATATTGAGGGCGAAACGGATCCGGTCGCTGTGCGCGTGGTTGAGGAGTTGTCGAGTGGTTTCCCGCTGGATCGTGCCCTCGATGATGAGGACTACGCGCCGTTCCTGGCGAAGGCTGTTGTCCTCCGTGTGGACATCATCGAAGAGTCGGTGATCCCTGTCCCGGAAGCGGGTTATGCACTGCTGCATGCCCAGGAAGTCGCCGGGCAGGTGCAGGTCGAGTGTGCGCGTTTCGCCTGGAATCCGGCGGCGGCTCGCGTTGAATTGATTTCGCCAGACGATTTGCTGAAGGAGACAGTACGGCGTCGGGCTGTATTCCACTGGTTGCACACCGTACGCCCGGGGCGCAATTCCGAACTGGCGATCCAGAAGGTCACTAATACGGGTTCGACACACTTCCCACAGTTCGGGCAGGGATCCGATTGATCGAGTGCGATGCGGGGGGACGTGAGAACGGCTCCCGCATTGGCTGCATGATCCTGGCTGCCTACCAATGGGCGCAATGCGTCGGTCCAGTGCAACCTGCGTGAAGCCACTGGCGTGGATTTGCCATTCCACTTCTCACACAAAACAACCAGTATTGATGCCAGGACAGGCCAGAAGAACCACCTTGTGAAATAAGTATTCCAGGACTGGAAACGGTTCGTAGAAGTGATGCAGCAGCCGTTTCCATTCTTGATATTCCGTTGAACTGCGAAAGCCCACCGTGTGATCTTCCAGCGTTTCCCACCAGACCAGCAGCAGATACTTGTGCTCGGCTTCGATGCATTTATGCAATTCATGCCGGATGTAGCCACGCATTGAAGCAATGATGGGCGAGGCTCGCCGGAACGCCGCTTCAAACGCGGTGCTTTCACCAGATCGGATATGCAGCAAGGCGGATTCGAGAATCATGGGTTTGTCCCCTGCGGGCGATGTGGCTAAGATAGGGCAACCATAGCACGAGTTGAGTGAAACAAGCGCATGAGCGAGAACAACGATCCGATTCAACAGGCAGCAGCGGCACTACACAGCGCAACACGCATCGCAATCCTGACCGGGGCGGGTGTCAGCAAGGAATCCGGCGTGCCCACTTTCCGCGACGCACAGAGCGGCCTCTGGGCACAGTACGACCCCCAGGAACTTGCCACGCCGCAGGCCTTCCAGCAAAATCCAAAGTTGGTCTGGGATTGGTACACCTGGCGGCGTGGGCTGGTGCGGAAAGCCGCCCCGAATCCAGGGCATCAAGCGCTGGCGAAGCTGGAGAAGCTCACCGCCGAAGTCCAGCTTATCACCCAGAATGTCGATGATTTGCACGAGCAGGCGGGCAGCCAGAATGTGATCCACCTGCACGGTAACATTGCCCGCAATAAGTGCTTCGACGCCTGCCAGGGCGATCCCACAGTGATTGACCTGACGACGCTGGGCGATTCCGAGAGCACGCCGCCGAAATGCCCCCACTGTGGTGCTTATGTGCGCCCGGATGTCGTCTGGTTTGGCGAGATGCTGCCCGCAGATGCCCTGCACCAGGCGATGCGTGCCAGTCAGGAATGCGATGTGATGCTGGTTGTGGGGACATCCGGCCTCGTCAGTCCTGCCTCACAGCTTCCGACGATTGCCAGGCGCGGCGGCGCGACGGTCATTGAAGTGAATCCTGATTACAGCATGATTACCCGTATCGCGGACATCAAGCTGGAAGGTGCATCCGGCGAGATGCTGCCCCAGGTCATCGAGGCGCTGAATGACCTTGCGTAGCCATTCATTCATCGGGCTGCTGCCGACGTTCTTCGCTCACATATTCATCGCCATGCTGCTGACCATCCTGTCTTATCCCAGTACGGCGAACGCCCAGGATGATCCGGCCCAGGCGGAAACGCATCTCTGGGAGGTATATGTGCGGCGCGATGTCGATTCCGCTGGCCTGGATCGGCTGCAATTCCTGGATTTGCTCGGCGGTGACGTGGCAACGGTGGAAGTCTTCGGCGAGCGCTTCACGCCCCTGGGTTCGCGCATCCTCTACTTTGATGATGTCAATCGGGTCGTGATGACCGCTGCGCCAGACGGCACCGTGCAGCCGCATCCGTTCATCCAGTTGGGGGCAGCACGCCGCGTGGATTGGATCGTCTCTGCGGATCAGCGGCTGGTCGCCTGGACATTGACCTATGCAGAGCCAGAAGGGCTGCGTACCGAGACCTACATCGCGACCCCCGGCGGGACGGAGCAACAGCTAGTGCTGACGGATGGCCCACGAACGGACGGCGTTCGTGCGCTCCCGGTAGCATTCTCGGCGGATAACAGTGCGCTCATCATGGATGCGCACCCGGACATCATCGGCGATCTGGCACCCTACACCCAGTACGCGCGGCTCTTTCGCGTCGAGCTTGCGACCAGCACCATTGAATTGCTGCCTGACGATGACTTCCCCTGCTTTTGTGGCGCTGGCGTGCGTGCAGGCGTACTGCTGCGCCTGTCTGTAACCGCAGATTTGCGCGGTTTCCAACTGCTGGTCTTTGGCCTGGATGATGGCACCCGTCGCATCATTGACGCTTATCCGCTGCCGAACTATACGCAGGCCGGGGATATTCTGATTTCGCCAGATGGCACCCGTGCTGTCTATGCGCTTTCACAGATCGAGAATTTCGGCACGCCGCAGCAGCGCATCGGCACGATTTTTATGCTGGTGAATCTGGAGACGATGATGCAGGAACCACTCACCGAGCGCATCACTACCTACGTGCATCCTCAGCGCTGGACGGAAGACCTGACCGCCGTGCTGTTCACCAGCCCCCTGCGCGACGGCACCTGGAAGGTTACCCTCGCCGACGGGGTGCTGACCAACGTTGCGAGTGCGACCTGGCTGGGTTCGCTGCGTGAGTCAGGGCAATCGCTTCAAAAATGAAAGAAAGTTGGTAATGTGTAGTGGAGAGAG
>CAZJWX010000035.1:0-43431 GCA_964549915.1 uncultured Anaerolineaceae bacterium
AAGTCTTAGCCCGTTGTCCATGAAGAACACAAAAAGATCGTACTGATACTCCTGAGATGTGAAGTTGTCATCAAAGTAACTACGCATCTCATCTCCGCTAACTGCCGCATATGGCGGATTACCCACAACTGCATCGAAGCCGCCGTCTTTGTTCCAATCACGTTGCCTAAGGTCAATAAATACCTCCGGAAATTCCAGTTTCCAGTGGAAGAAATGTTTCTCATCTGCCGTTGTCTGAGCGCGATCAAAAAGCTCTTGCAATCCATCAGTCTGTTTAGTGCCATAGGCAATTTGTGCGATTTGAGGTATGACGTTGCTTTTCTTGGATTTGCGGTATTCGATTAGCTTATCGACAAAGTACGATGCAATCGGCACATTGGCATATTTCTTGACATCTTCGAGTTTAGCGCGTGCAGTTTCATAATCTGCCTTTGACGCATCCACCTGTTTAACCGTTGAATCCGTTCTCTTTGAGAGGGATACCATATCCGATGCCGCATCCAGAATCATTTCCCAACGTTTAGAACCAACTGCTACCACATCCGACAAATCCATAGCTCCGATCAGGCTGTTGCCGTGTTTCAGGTGATGGTCAAGGAAGCTCAGCGGTGCGCCCAGCGTAAAGGCATCTAGCCACAGGCTGACCTTCGCCAGTTCCACCGCCATCAGGTTCAGGTCCACGCCGTAAACGCAGCGTTTGAGTACGGCACGCTTCAGCAGCGCCACGCGGGTCAGTCGGTCGGGGTCAATGCTCACGCCCTGGCGCTCCATGTCATCGAGGATGTCCTGGCGCGTCTGGTCGATGAAGTGCCACACCGGGTTCTCGCTCCACCCGTTGAGAAAGTCGATCAGGCGGTTGCTGATGTAATCGACCACTTCCACCAGAAAATGCCCGCTGCCCATCGCCGGGTCGAGGACGCGCACGTTCAGGCAGTCGTCCACAAGCTGCTGCATTTCGGGATTGTTCCAGTAGACGGTGGGGGATTCGTCCTTGCCGCTGGATTTGCGCCGCGCTTCGACCAGTTTGGCGTAGTCGCGGTAGCCTTTCTGCGCGTTCCGCAGGCGCGGCGTTACCGTCTCAAACTGGCGATCCAGAACCGGTCCGACGGTATGGCGCACGATGTACTTGACGATGTAATCTGGCGTGTAGTAGCTGCCAGTGGCTTTGCGCTCCTGCTTGTCGTTTTCGAGGTAGACATCACCTTTTTCGAGGACGGCCAGCGGCTTCTTGACCTTCTTGGCCGGCTCGTAAACCTCTTTGCCTTTGGTCTTTTTGACCGCCAGCTTCTCGGCGGCAATCTTCAGCTTGAACTCCAGCAGCCCTTCGTAGATGCTGCCCAACTGCCGCACGCCCAGCGATTTGAAGTCGATGAACACGAGTGCCTGCGTCTTCTGGTCGATGTCGCGGGTCAGTCGATCCAGTCCGATGGCGAGATAGCGGTCGGGGATGGCGTAGGCTTCCAGAAACGCGCCGATCGAGCTTTCCTGGCTGAACAGACCGCCGTTGTAGGTCGGCATGTTCATCTGGTCGGAACCATCGTCAATAACGTGGAACAGTTCTTTCAGCCGCGTGTAGAGGTCGGTGCTGGTGGTGCTGTAGTGCGCTGCCAGTGCTTCGGGCGCGGTGTCCTCCACGTCGCCGCCAGCACGGGCAATCTCGTCTTTCAGGCGGTAAAGGCTCAGTTGGCGGTAGCCGTTCGCCTCGTTGACGGGCAGCAGTTCCAGGCTCTCCGCATACAGGATGAACATCAGGCGGTAGAGGAAGGTCATTGTGCCGCTGAACACGGTGTCCAGGTCGAGTTCGGTCACGCCCTGCGCCCGCATATCGGCGATGAAGCCCTTCGCAAACTGCGGGAAGATCTCCACGAACACGCGGTCTTTCAGGCGGTCGCCCAGGTCTTTGGCGTAGTCGGCGCTCTTCTTCAGCAGGTCGTCCAGGAAGCCCGTGAACGCCTCCTGCCGGAACATCAGCCACCAGTATTTGAGCGCGGTGATCTGGTCATTGGCGGCGATGGCTTCTTCCAGGTCGATCTCGTAGTAGTTGGTCGCCTTGTTGCTGGCGGTGGATGAGTACAAACGCCACAGCTTGCCGTTGGTGACGATCACCCAGGGCGCAACCTGCGCTTCCAGCAGGGAGACGACCAGCGCACCGGGGATTTCGTCTGGTGTTTCCGTGTCGCGTGTCGTGTCCACATCATCGAGGTTGCGGTTCCAGGCGTAGGTCAGCGCGGCGGCGATGGGCTGTTCGGTATCATCCGGCGCGTACAGCAGGTAATCGGGTTCTTCGGCAGCGGAAGCGCTGGCCTTCTGCTCCGCGTAGGCGAAGCCCAACTGCTCGAACAACGGCTCGTACAGTCCACGCCGGATCACGTCTTCGGTCTGGCGGGTGTAGTTCTTGCGGGCGCTGGTCAGGTGTTTAAACACCTCGCGTCCGATGGGGCGCACATCCTCGCGCCACTCTGGGGTGATTTTCTCGTCAGTCAGGCGTTGGGTCAGGTAGTAATCGGAGAACAGCGCCCGGTTGTTGAAGTATTCCTCGCTCCACTCCGCCAGCATATACGCTGACCGCATCTTCTCCCACTGGTAATCCGAGTCTTCCTCAGTGAAGGTGAAGCGCTTCAGCACCCGCAGCGCCACCGGATCGGGATTCAGGCGGTTCACGGTCAGCGGGATGGGGCGAATGGTGCTCTTGAGCGTCAATCCCTTGCGGCGGGATTTCTGGCGGCTGCGCTCCAGGTAGACAAACTCAATGTTCTCGTAGTCCGCCGTCAGGACAAGCAGCACTTTCTGGTCGGTAGTTTTGAGGAAGCCGCGTGCCAGGTCATTGCGCAGCTTGGCGGTCACTGACCGGACTTCAAATAAGTACACCCGGATGTCCTCGTCCTCCCGGTCAGTCGCGATCAACTCGTGGTGGTTGATCTGCACCTTTATATCCTGCGAGCTGGTGTACATCGGCGTATCCAGCGGGATGGAGGTGCGAACGTCTACATCATAGTGCAGATGAGCGAAGAAATGCGCGACTTCATCGGCATTTTCAATCTGGCGGATGTCGCTGGCGTCAAGCTGTACGTCATTTACACGCATATCATCAAGCATGTCTGGTCTCAAGCAATGTGTTCAAATCGGAATATTGGTCTGAGACCCCATTTTACCTTGAATGGCATACTGATGGAAACACAAATAGCTCAAATGAAGCTGCAAGTGGTTGCCCGATACCTGCTGGCGTGGATGATACGTCGGGTGGGGTTTCCGGTTGGCGGCTGGTTTGCGGGTGGAGCGCTGCGTCATTCTCACCCGTGTGAGCGTTACAGTCCGGGCATGCAAGGCAGAGATTGTCCGTAGCGCCAGGGGGCGGGGGCAAAATTGCATTCCAGAGTATACATCTGGATTGCCGAATCGCATACGGCGAGGTGGCCCAATTGGCAGAGGCGGACGACTCAAAATCGTCATGTTGTGGGTTCGAGTCCCACCCTCGCTACACAGAAAGCCAGGACGACGCCCCTGGCTTTTTTGATGCCAACATCTTATTTAACGAGGTGTCCCTTCTAGCCTGTCCTGGTCTCAACACGGGTTGTTTTGTGCGAGAAGTGGAACGGCAAATCCACGCCAGTGGCTTCATCACGTCCAGCGACAGAAATCAGGAATCCGGCGTGGGGGTCGCACCTTCGGCCTCAGCCAGACGCGCTTCCATGTGCGGTTCAAAAGAACCCGTAATCGCTTCGTACTGACGATAATCAGCAGCAGCAGCCTCGGATCTGCCCAATTCGTAGTACGCATCGCCCCGCCCCCAATACGCCAGGGCAAAATCGCCAGACCGTGCAATCTCCCGATCAAAGTCCGCAATCGCATCCTCATAGCGACCCAGGGCAGCGTAGGCATTTGCACGGGTGTTATAGATGCCAGCGGACTCATCCCCCAGTTCAATCGCACGTGTCAAGTCAGCAATGGCGAGTTCAGGCTCACCCATCAGGCTGTACGCCAGTCCCCGATAATTATGAGCCAGCGCATCATTCTCGGCGAGCGCAATCGCCTGGTTGAGATCATCGAGCGCTGCGTCATACTCCTGCTGCAAGAGGTAAGCCAGTCCGCGCCCCGTGAAAGCACGAACTGCACGCGGATACAACTCAATCGCGCGGTCAAATTCCGAAATGGCCTCAGCGTACAACCCCGCGTTGATGTAACGAGTCCCTTGATCCAGTGCAGTCCGAAAGTTTTCCCATTGCTGGATACGGTCGCTCATCACGGAGAGGAACGTTCCCCGAAGCGCTCCGTATCGTTGGTAGTCCCCTACTGCTTGCGGCAGCATGCCAAGCTCGAAGTAGAGATTGCCCCGGTTGCTGTAGGCATCCGCATAATCTGGATCAAGCTGGATGGCGTAGCTGTAGCTTTCGAGTGCGCGGTCATATTGCTCTTGTCTGTATAGAGCGTTTCCCAGATTGTTGTAGGCAGCGGCGTAGTTAGTGTCAATCTCGATTGCCCGCACGTAATCAGCAATGGCTTCGTCGTAACGTTCATATTCATAGTAGGCAATGCCCCGGTTGTTATAGGCGGCGGCAAACGTGGGAGCCAGCTCAATCGCTCGGGTGTGATCGGCAATTGCTTGCTCATACTCACGCAAGTCCCGGTAGGAACTTCCTCGATTGTTATAGGCGGCGGGGTTGTCTGGCTGCATGTCGATAATGTAGTCGAAATCCGCAATGGCCAGCCTGTGATCGCCCGTTGTCTGGTAGGCAATACCACGACTATTGTAGGCCTGCCAATAATCTTCATCCAGTTCAATGGCAGTGGTGTAATCGTCAATGGCGAGTTGCGCCTGTTGCAGCGTCAGGTATGCCTGACCACGTGCAAAGTAAGGAAACGGCTCATCTGGGTAGCGTTCAATTATCGCGCTGAGGCGATTAATTGCGATACCGGGCTGTCCGTAGCTGATTTCGATTATGGCATCGGCGTAGTTACTGTAAATGTCCAGAATAATGGCGGCTTCAGTCAGCGTAGGAGGAATCTGAGTTGCCGTTCCCCCTGCGATGTGCAGGGCAGCGGCGGCGGTGGCGGCCTCCCGAGTCACAGTCGCAACCTGTACATTGGCTTCTTGTGCAGTCGCGTTGGCGGCAGCGGCTTCGGCCTGCGAGGTACCCTGTACCGCCTCTGCCGTCGCGACTTGTTCACCCGCCTGGGCCACATCTGCCCGCGCTGCGGTGACCTGTACATTGGCCGCTGCTACATCATCTGCTGCCCGCGTCAGCGTCTCTGGAATCGGGGTCAGGGTCGCCTGAGCCGCAATGACCTGCTGCTGCGTGGTCAGCACCACTACAATGCCAACGAGCACGACAAGCACCAACCCTGCAATCGACACCTGAGCACTGCGGGCGAGGCGACGACGGCGCTTGTCGCCAGTACGACTAGTGGCGATGTATTCGCGCTGTACTTCAGTAGGAATCGGAGATTTTTCCTGGGAATCTGCTTCTTCAAGCCACGTTTCGGCGCGGTCAATTTCTTCGCCAAATAGCAGTAAATCGCTGGGTTTTCCCGTGCGCTCCCATTCCTTGGCGCGGGTCAGGTAGCGTGTGTGGGCTTTCACGTAGTCCAGGTCGGTTTCGACGGTTTCCACAAGCTGCGCAAATGCTGCGTCGAAGTCATCGGCCTCGCGGAAAAACACCCAGTTGATGTGGCTCAAGCGCTGCCAGTTGTCACGGGCAATCACAAGGGCATCTTTGCCTTCCATCCGTTCGCGCATCGCCTCATCCGGTTCAAAATCGGCAATCGAGGCGAAGGCTTCGCGGCTCTCGATCTCGCGATGGACAACAGGAATGATCCGCTTCTGCAATTCGATGGCGTAATCCAGTTCCAGATTGCATACCACCGAAGCCATCGAGTCCGGACTCATGATGAAGATGAAGCTGTCGGCATTTTCGATGCCTGCCTTGATCTCGTTCCACCAATTCGGCGAACTCAGCGGGATGCCCTCCCAATCCACCCAGGATTCCTTGTTGGCGCGGGTCAGGCGGTCAATCAGGCGGCGTGCGAAATCCGAATTCTTGCGCGAATACGAGATGAACACATCAGCCATCTGGGGCACTCCGTCACCGTAGATAAGTCGGAATATAGTATAGTCCGTTTCATGAACGAGCGCAAAAACTGCATACCACACAATTGACGAGGACGAAGATCACGGTTTTGCGCGCGTCGTGCGCTTGCGTGAAGACGTATAGGAGTTGAAGACGTGTATAGCGGGAGTACAAACCATGAACGCGCGTTTGATCGGTAGCGGCGTCGCCTTCCTCGTCATCTTCCTCACCGGGTTCGCCCTCGCCAATTCGGAGAAGCCGCTCAACAGCTTGCTCTTGAATGTTCACAAATTGATCGGCCTGGGAGTCTTGATTTTGCTGGTTGTCACAGTGCTGCAATCGCGTCAGATCACACCGCTGGACACCACCCTGGTCGCCGTGACCATGGCTGCCGTGCTGCTCTTCCTGGTCACGATTGTCACCGGAGGATTGCTGAGCATTGAGGCGGAAATGCCGCGCTTCGTCCACATCATTCATCTCGTCTTGCCCTTCCTGACCGTCGCGCTGACCGCATACACGCTGTTTTCGCTGCGCAATCCCACCCTGTGACGCCGTAGCGATCGCTACACCGCATCTAGACAGTTGCGGCAAATAATGCTATGCTCAAGAAGCAAAAGCGGGGTGTAGCGAAGTTGGAATCGCGCTGCTTTTGGGGAGCAGAGATCATCGGTTCGAGTCCGGTCACCCCGACTGCGCGAATACCGAGAGCGCACACAACAACAAGCGAGTATGGTGTAACGGTAGCACACGACCCTTCCAAGGTCTTAGTACGGGTTCGAGTCCCGTTACTCGCTCAGCGATGCAGTAATGGGTGATGGATGTCACCCATTTGTGATTCTGGAATCCGCCACTGTTGCCGTGCTATAATGGCTTCGTTTCAGCGATTGTACTGGTAAGGAACCCCCATGCAGAATTCCCTGGAAACCGCCGTGCAGCCCGATGTTCAGCCGCGCGAAGAGGCCGCCGCAACCGAGACCACCAGAGCCGAACGCGCCTTCAGCTTCGCCCTGCTCTTCAGCGGCGTGCGCTGCATCTTCATGTACGTGGTGCTGCCCTTCGTGCTACCCGTGATCGGCATTGCGGGTAACTTCTCGCTCTACATCGATATCGTCATCAACCTGATCGCGATTGCGGCGGTGGTTTACAGCTTGCGCAAGTTCTGGATCATCGACTATAAATATAAGTGGCAGTACACGCCTGTGGCAGTGGTGGCGCTGGTTGTCCTGGTAGCCTTCATCGGGCTGGATATCCACGAACTGCTGATCGCGTGAGCAGCCGGGCCTATAGCTCAACGGTCAGAGCAGTCGGCTCATAACCGATTGGTTCCAGGTTCGAATCCTGGTGGGCCCATAGGGAACCGAACAGGCGGCAAAGTTGTCGCCTGTTTTGATTCCGGCAGATCAGCCAGCCGATGCGACAGCAGCACTTTTACCCAAAGCGATCCGCACGGAAGAGGCGGATGTCATGTTTCGTCTGTCCCGTCAGCGCCAGATCACTGAGGATGTGTCCGATCAACGTGCTGAATTTGAATCCATGCCCGCTGAAGCCAGCGCCGATGATGACGTGAGGGTGGGCCGGGTGGCGATCCATAATGAAGTGCGAATCTGGCGTCTGCGTGTAGAGGCAGATGCGCGTACCGAGCAGTGCGCCGTGCCGCACCACCGGAAGATGATCCCCGATGGCCTCGCGCACGCGCTCGACTGTATCCGCATCCGGCTCATAGTCGACCTCTTCCGGCTTTGCTTTCGCCTCGCCTGTATGGAAGGCCGCCTTGACCCCGGTCTCCTGGTAGCTGGGGATGCCGTACATCGCTTCGTGCAGGCTGTTGTGACGGTGATAGATGAAAATCGGCATCTGTGCAACATCATGTAGATCAGGCTGTTCATGTGGCGCGAAGAAATTGAGCTGGCAGCGCAGCACCTCCAGCGGCAGGGTTAACCCCGTCTGTGACAATAGGCGCTTCGCCCAACCGCCAACAGTGACGACCAGCTTGCCCGCCGAATAGCTGCCCTTGCCCGTCCGAACCGTCACGCCGTCATCATGGATTTCGATGGTCTGCACGGGTTCTTCGCTCTGGAAGGTCGCGCCGTCGCGCTGTGCCACCCGCACATGCGCCTTCACCGCATCCGAAGCACGCAGCATCCCGCTATCAGCCTGATACAGGATCTTCATGTCTTCGCGGAAGTGAAATTGCGGGAACCGCTGATTGGCTTCCTCCGGGGAGAGGACTTCGTGTGCGATGTTCATCGCTTGCATGCTTTGATGCGTGTTATGCAGACCTTCGTCGTCCGCATGCCCGAAATCGACGCCGCCTGTTCGGATGAGAAGCTGCTCCCCGGCATCGGCTTCCAGTTGCTCCCACAACCTGTAGTTGGGACCTGCCAGCGCAATGTAATCCGCCACATCGTAGGAATAGCGGATGATGCGAGACTGCCCATAGGAACTGCCCCAACGGTGATCTAGCTCGAACTGCTCCAACAGCAGCACCTGCGCCCCAGCCTTCGTCAAATGATAAGCCGCAGCGCTGCCCATGGCTCCCGCACCGATGACAATCACATCAAATGTTTGCATTGTTCACTTACCCAGACTCGTTGTTTACGCACTACGAGGGACGAGTATACCCGGACGCTGGAATTTCAGCACACATCCGCAAGGAGACAGCGCCATCGCATCAAAAAGGCAGAACCATAAAGCCAGAATCACGCCCGAAGAAGTGGCACCGTTCTCGCTGTACAGTCAGTCGCCAGTCTCTCGCAATACGCCCGCGATTCTGTCTCAGTCCTGCACCACGCACTGTTTGAGGCAATCATCCCACGCGAGGCCATTGTAGGCGTAGGGTATCCCCGCCGGGGATGATCGCGGCGTGCTGGCGAGCCAACTGCTCGCGATAGTGACGGCTGCCCTGCCGCTCGAAGAGCAGCGCCAGCACTTCGTCATCGAACGTTCCGGCATCCAGCGACATTTGCAGGATGATCGCCTGCGGGCTCTGGCGCAAGTCCACGCGGATGTCGCGCACGGCATCCAGTTCCCGCACGATGCTGAAGATGAGGTGCTGAATCACCTGTGCGGTGTGGTAGGGCGCGGCATTCATGCGATGGTCTGCGCCGTGAGTCGTCTGCTGCAACGTGATGCGATCCCGCAGGTGATAGCGCAGCACAATCAGCAACGGAGCAAGCACTGAATCCAGGGGGAAAACCTGTGCCGCAGCCGCACGCCACTCGCGATGATACGCGAAACCGTCCAGCGCGTGCAGCCAGCGATAGGTTTCCACAGCCGCTTCGTGAATCTGGCGGAAATGCGCTTGTTGTGTGGCGGAAATAGTAGCCGCGCCAAATTGATCAGGGCGTTCGAGGAGCAGTTTGGCGTAGCCGACGATGGTCTGCATGGGGGTGGCGCAGGCATCGCGCAGCGGGATGCGCAGCCAGGGATAGGCGCTGGTCGTGACGGCCCCAAATGGTGCTTGCATCGGGTGGGCGATGTTCTGCATGTGCTGCACGAAGACCCGCTGCTGATCCAGCAAGGTCTCATCCGCGAGCAAATGCTGGACGCTATGCAGCAGCGCCTCGAATGGTGCAGATTGCTCCGACCGGGACGCCATCGCCATCACCAGGTGTATTCGCTACGCAGCAACCCGAAGAGGTAGACATCGTAAAATTTGCCACCCTTGAGCAGCCGCTGGCGCAAGACGCCCTCTTTCTTGAAGCCCAGCTTTTCCAGGACGTGCATGGAGCGTGCATTGCCCTTGACCACATCAGCTTCGATGCGGTTGAGCTTCATGTGCTCCCAGCCAAATTCGATGATACGCCGCATCGTTTCCTGGCCGTAGCCATTGCCCCAGTACGGATGGGCGATGTCGCAGCCAATTTCGGCGTAATGCGCTTCCCGGTTCCAGTGATGCAGCCCGGCAGAGCCGATGAACTCCCCGGTGTGGCGCAGGGTAATCCCCCAGCGCAGGCCATCCTTCGCCGCGAAGAAGCCACCCATCCAGCGCAGCCACTCATTGGCCTGCTTGATGGTCTTGATGGGCTGCATCCCGATGAACTGGACGACTTCTGTATTGCCAAAGTGCCGCAACAAAGAATTGACATCCTCCGGCGTCATTTCGCGCAGGACGATGTTCTCGGTTTCCAGCGTGGGGAAATGCGTGAAATCAAAGACACGATGCATTGTGGTGTACCCGATCTCGCTCATAGTTGCCTTCCATACCAAGAACACTGTTTGAAAGAAATGTTTTTTGGCTGGTCTCTGACCGGAGGATCAGGTTTTGCCACGCTTTAAGTATAGGTTAAATTCTTGACATCCAGTATACCGTACCACAGCAGGCGAACGGATACAAATTGTGCAACATCAACAAGTGTACCGCAAAAAGCCCCGGTACAACCGTTGGTGTTTCCGCTCAGTGCTTGCTGCGTGTGTTAAGACATGACGAAAAGCGCGGTTAGCGGCGCAGAGCCAATCAGGGGAGGGCCAGCCTGCTGCGGCCTCCAGCGTATCCGGCGTTCGTACCTGTTGTGTGCCCATCGTACCCGCCGCAGCCCCACCAACCAGCGCTCCCCGGTCATTCGTCACTCCGCGGCGGTCTCTTCTGCGAGAAGTTCGCGAGTCGCTGCGACCAGGCGCTCGTGCACATGTCCGTTGCTGACCAGCATGCCGCGATTGGGCAGGGTGCGTCCTTGCGAGAAATCCAGCGCAGAGCCATCGACATCGGTTGCCTTGCCCCCAGCCGCATGCACCAGCGCCACCCCCGCCGCATGATCCCAGGCGAGATGCGGACGGTTATTGTCCAGATTCGGCAGCCGCATGTAGACATCGGCGTCGCCATTGGCGACCAGGGCGTATTTCTCCATGCTATCCAGTTCGCGTACTTCGGCATCCGCCATATCGGCCTTCTCGCGAACGGTCTCCATACGTGTCTTGCTGGCGTGCTTCTTCTCGAAGCTCTGGACGACTTTCAGGCCACTGGTGCGGCTGGAGACACGAATCTCCCGTGTATCCCCCCCGCTGATGCGCTCCTGATAGGCTTTGCCGTCCTTTGTGTAGAAGATCAAGCCTTCGTCATCGTTGCCAGATACCCCATCTCCATAGCCGGGCGCGCCGATGACGCCGCCGACCGGGACGCCATCTTCCACAATGCCCACTGCCACAGCGTAATGGCGCATGTTGATGAACCCCTTGGTGCCATCGATGGGGTCAATCACCCAGGTGCGCGCAGCGCCGTCCCGGTTCACACCGTGATCCATCCAGCTCACAATATCGTCCTGGGTCACATTCTGGTCGAGAATGACGGTCAGCAGGTTGAGGATTTCCGCACGCGAGGCTTCGTTCGTCAGTTCAAGGAATTGGCTGCCCGCTTCTTCCGCCAGCACGGCATCATCCGGGAAGTGCTGCTGAATCGCCCGACAGAGGATCGCCTGCGACCCGTAATCCGCCAGCGTGACGGGTTCCGTATCCTGCTTATCCGGGCCGAGCTTGTTCAAACTACGTAAGGTCTGGTGCTGTACTTCACGGCAAAGCAGCAGCGCCTGGCGAACTGCTGCTAGAATAGGATCGAGTTCCAGTTCCATTTTGGCTTCATCCTTTAGAATCGATACAAACTCAACTCTAAATGACATGTTCACAAACTGCAACGGCAGCAATCGGTTATACTGAGAACAGTGGACGTTATACAGTCCGAACTTGCGGGAACAGCGGGACTATGCCATAGTCTTAAACTTAATCACTGGAAATGTAGAACGAGGTAGGAGCAGTGCCAAGGATTTTCATCTCCTATCAGAAAGAAAGAAGCGAACTGCTCGTTGAGCGCATTAAAGACCGCCTGATTGAGGCCTTCGGCTTCCAGCAAGTCTTTGACGAAGTGCCACTGACGAAGGCCAATTACGATGCATCGCTGGCGCATGCCCTCGCCTCAGTGGATTTCGTGGTCGCGATCATCACGCCGGAGTGGAAGACGGAGGTGATGCACAACGAAGATCACCCAATGTACCAGGAATTGATCGTCGCGCTGCGCAAAGATAATCTCAAGGTACTGCCTGTGCTCATCAACGGCGCAACTATGCCAGAGCCAACAGAGTACCCCCAGGCACTGCGTCGGCTGCACTACCGCAACCCCTACCCGATGCGACCGGGGACTCAGTTCGCGCATGATATGGAACGGCTGATGCGCCGCTTGCAGGGCATTGACCAGACACAGACGATGACGGCGCTGCCGGAATCACGCGGATGCATCTACCGCTCTCCGTTGTACTTGACCGTCGGCATCTTCCTGTTCTTCATGGTCATCGCGCTGATTATCTCTTCGCTCGCGCAATTCAATCCGCTGGATTGGACAGCGACGCAGGTGTCTCGTCTACAACCGACCGAGATTCCCGGGGCAATCCCGCCGCTGGAAGAATCCACCGCGCTGGAGACCAGCACCCTGCAATTGATGACCGAGGGCGGGCTGGTGCGGGCGGCACCTGACCCGAACGCAACCCTCCTTTACCGGGCGCGGAGCACCGAACGGCTGAACACCGTCGCGCAAATACGCACCGATCACCAGGAATTCCCGACCTGGCTGCTGGTAGAACTGCCCGACGATCCAGGGTTTTACGGGTGGATCTGGATTGGCGTCTTCGACCCCGAATCGCAAGAAATTGGCTTCACGATGGTGAACTACGAAGACCTCAACAATGCCGAAACGCGCTTCCCCATCGGGCAACCGTGACCTGCTATACCGAGGCGAATATGGACTTTGCCTACGCCATCAGCTACATCTTCGAAGATCGCCAGTGGGTGAGCAAGCTGGCGCTGCTGGCGGTCTTCTGCTTTCTGTCGCTCGTGCCGATTCTGGGCTTGCTGGTGTTGGCGATTGTGCTGGGCTATCTCTACGAACTGGCTGTCAATGTCCGCCAGGGCTTGCCACGTCCGCTGCCCCGCTGGTCGCAGTATGATCAGAAGTTCATCCAGGGCGGGCAGCTACTGCTGGCGATCATCCTCTACCATCTGCCGTTGATTCTCTTCGGCGGCTGCTCGTTGTGGCTGGTGAGCGCACTGGCGGGCGGTTTCCTGGGTGGGGCGAGCTTCTATGTCGTGCTCTGCTGTGCGGTGCCGCTGCTGCTGGTCTACATCGCCTTCGCCTGGCCGCTGCTTGCGACGGGAATCGCAGAGCGCATGGAGACCGACGAACCACGCCGCATGTACCGCATCATCCATTTATGGGATGTGTTGAGCAGCCATACCGCCCTGGCTGTGCAGTGGGTCGCCTATACACTGCTCGTGAACCTGACGACGGCGCTGCTGCTGGGCATTCCTTGCCTGGGGTGGATTGCGGCGCTGTTGTTCGCCGTGCCAGTGCAGGGACACCTGCTGGGACAATTCGCACATCAACTGAGCCGTACCAACAAACCCGAACCGCGCAAGCGTCCCGCTCCGCAGCGCTGAATTACTCATCGCAGCAAGTCTTTCACAGGAGAAACACCGGATGCAGAATCCTCTCATTGTCATCACAGGCCAGCCCGCATGGGCACCCACTGCCGCCGAAACGCTCGACGAGAATTACCGCGTACAGCATCAAGTCGAAGCGTCCGGCTACATGAACACATTGATTGAATCGCTGGTGGCAATGGTGCTGGTCGATGGTGATGCCCCGGACTGGCAGCGCTGGGTGAGCACACCCAAGGTCAGCCCTGCAACACGCCGAATCGCCGTCGTCGTCATCAGCGAGTCGCCGGATGTGCGCACAGAAGCGCCCCTCGCCGGAGCCGACGCAACCCTGTCACCCGACGAAATCAGCGCCAGGTTGCCGAAGTACGTCGAAGAACTCGCCCGCGTGCTCTCTCCGGAGCAGCGCGAACAACTCGACTGTGAATGCCAGGAGGCGCTGCCCCCGCTGGCACAGGAAGGCGTGCGCAAGTTCAATGCGGGAGAGTATTATAAGCAGCACGATCTCTTCGAGGAGCAGTGGGTCAACACGGAAACGCCCGTGCGCGACCTCTACCGGGCGATTTTGCAGGTGGGGGTGGCCTACTACCAGATCCAACGCGGCAATTATCGCGGGGCGCTGAAGATGCTCCAGCGCAGTGTACAGTGGCTGGTGGTACTGCCGGATGTGTGCCAGGGGGTCAATGTGCGGCAGTTGCGCGAAGACAGCTTCCGGGTGCGTGCCGAACTGGAGCGGCTGGGCGAAGAAGGTTTCCACGAATTTGACCATTCGCTGATTCGCGGCGTGGCACTGGTGGACGAATAGCCCGCTCACAGCATGAATGCGCGGACTGCATCCAGGTATTCGTCCGTCTGCTCGAACATCGGAAAATGCCCGCAATGGTCGATCAGCACCAGGCAGCTATCCGGGATGTTGTCGGCAGCGACTCGGGCATCCTCAAGCGGCACGACAGCATCTTGCTTACCGAAGATGACCAGAGTCGGTGCCTGAATATCGCCCAGGTGCGGTGTCACATCGGTGCCATAAATGGCTTCACGCCCGCCTGTCCAGGTGTGGCGAATGCCGGGCACCGTCGCCTGCTCGCGATCTACGCGCCAACTGCCGAAATCCAGCGCGGTCACATCCCGAAACCAGTAGCCGCACTGCGTATAGGCCGCCCAGCGAAAGCGCGGCACGGTCAGGCGACCGAAGACTTCCGCCGCCAGCGATAGCAGCGGCAGCCGCGTCACCATCTCCACGAGTGGGAAGACTTTGCGCTCGACATAGGTCGAAAGACGCGCTCCGACGACCCCTGCGACATCCACCAGGCGCACCACCCGTTCCGGTGCAAGCTGCGCGGCAATGTACAACGAAATCTGACCACCCATGCTGTGTCCCATCAGGGAGAAGCGCTCATACCCCAGTTCATTCGCCAGTGCCAGGATGCGCTCCCCCTGCGCTGGAATGCTGTAATCGCCCGCCGGGTCGATCTCGCTGCGCCCATGCCCGAAGAGATCAACAGCAATGCAGTGATAGCGCTCCTGCAAAACGGGCATTGTCTGCCGCCAGACATGATGCGACGAGAGATAGCCATGTATCAAGAACAGCGGGGGGTTTTCGGGGTCGCCTGCCGTCACATAGTGCAGCGTGTACCCCTCGTAGATGAACTGCGATTCTCGCACGATCCTTCCTCGGCTTATCCTCTTACTTAACAAGGTGTCCCTTCTAACCTGCTCTGGCCGCGACACGGGTTGTTTTGTGTGAGCAGTGGAATGACAAATCCACGCCAGTGGCTCCGATCCGTATGCCCTATTGTACGGATTTCATCCTGTATAAAGACAGTAGATTGCGTTTTGAATCAGTTTGAACTTCGCCACAATTCCTCGGTATACTGGTTGCAGGGATCAGTGGGAGAGCATTTTCTTGAAAGACGATGGTAACTGAAAAAGACCTTTTGGATACTGGAATGGTCGGGATGGTGGAAGTGCTGGATGGGGAGATCCAGGCACGGTCACCCAATAGCTATCGGCAGAATCTGATCGCCAACAATCTGTACAGTCTTCTGGAACCCTCCGCTGCGATCGGTCTGCTGGCACGTGGGCAGGTGGGCTATGTGCTCAAGCATGAGCGAGAAGACATCCGTACGCTGCGCTTGCCCGATGTCTCTTATTTGCGTACCGTGCCGGAAGCCTCCATGCACAGCTTTGTCTATGGCGCACCTACCCTGGCAGTGAAGGTGGCGGCAGACTACGAAACCGCGCCACAGCACCAACGCCTCATCGAAGATTACTTACAGGCTGGCTCCCGGCAGGTCTGGCTCGTACACCCCAGGGACGAAGAAATCTACATCTACTGTGCGCCGCAGACGGTGGAGTGTTACGGGTCCGAAGATGCATTCGATGTGGAGGAGGTTTTTCCGGTGCGCGTCACCGTCAAAGTTGGTGATCTCTTCGTCTACCCCTGGAACAAGAAGACCTGACCGCACGAGGACATTTCGCGCCTGATTTCGACAAGCTCTCATCACACACCAATCTGATGCATATGTCCTTTGAAAACAGGAAGGGTAGACTGGATACACTGCAAAATAAAATTAGAAAGGTAGCAGCGAATGGCTACACGTGTCGTACCGACCTTCAAGACCTCCATCGACATCAACGAAGAGACCCGCACGCAGATGATCGATCTGCTCAACCAACATTTGGCGGATATGAGCGACCTCCACAGCCAGATCAAGCAGGCGCACTGGAACGTGAAGGGCATGCAGTTCATCGCCCTGCACGAACTGTTCGACGAACTGGCAGCGGAAGTCCTGGGCTTCGTGGATGACCTGGCAGAGCGAGTGACGGCGCTGGGTGGTTACGCGATGGGAACGGCACGCATGGCTGCTGCCAATTCCCAGCTTGAAGAATATCCGCTGGAGGCCACCGAAGGCGCGGATGCCGTCAAGGTTCTGGTCAGCCGCTACGCCGCTGCCGCTGCCACCGTCCGCGCTGCCATCGACACCGCCGACGAAGCAGGGGATATGGCAACGTCCGACCTGTACACAGAAATCGCACGCGCACTCGATAAGCGCATGTGGTTCCTGGAAGCACACCTGCAATGAAATTGCTGACGAGGGTGATCCACTGTGGATCGCCCTCGCTCTTCACGGTTAACGATTGCTGACATAGTACAGCGCAAGCAGGGTTTCCCCCAGGTCATAGAGACTGATCTCGTCCCGCTGGCGCAACTCTTCCCACCAGAACTGCGCATCCGCCAGGAAGACATCGAGCGCTTCGACCTCTCCCAGACGTGCCGCCAACCGAACCAGGCAATTGTATTCTGGTAGCCCCGCGCGCACCTCCACCTCCGGGATCGGTTCCCCCGTCGTCCCGTTGAAGTACTTGTGCAGGTCGTCGCGGCGTTCCAGCGCGAAATCCAGCGTCAGCCGGGCCAATTCGGGGCGTCCGGCAACCACCGTTTCCGCCACTGTGCAGCTATTGGAAAGCTGAATGATGTCATTGGGCGAGAAGCCGATGATCGGCAGATCAGGCACCAGCGTGCGAATCTCCGGCTGCACCATGTCGTAGAACAAACCCGACGGACTCAGCGATTGTTCGTAGAGCGCATAGGAATTAGCCGCTACTTCGGCAAGAGCGCTGTTTCCTTCCGCATCGGCCACTTCCTGCACGAAGTCCGGGTGATAATCCACCAGGAAGGTGTTATTGGCGAAGGCGCGCGTCCCCAGGTTGTAATAGTTGCGAATCAACCAGATACCCTGATCGACATAAGCATGGCGCGAATACCCGTCCAGAATGAAGACCGATGTCGTGACATCACGCGGCATATTGAAGGCCGTGGCTCCCCGCCAGAGCGCTTCCGCGACTCGCAGCGCTTCGGTTGTTCCGCTGGCATCCAGGGGCACATCCGGGTCGGGGCTGTAGCGCCAGGCTACGAACCCCTGCGTGTAGGTCTCGTCTGGCGAATTGATGAAGACTTCTTCCAGCACCAATTCGCGCAACTGCTGATACGAATCCTCGTCCCCCGCCAGGGCGAAATAGAGCATCAACTGGCTCAGGTCGATGGTGTAGGCATAGTCTTCCCCGTCACGGGTGAAATCGCCAGCAGCCAGCACCGCTGCCGCCCGCTGCTCGAAATGCGCGATGGTTTCCTCGAAATCCATAGACTGCGCCAAAGCCTTCCACCCACTGATGGACATGAGCAAGAATACGAATAGAACTGCTACGGGTCTCTTCACGAAACATCTCCCCAGAGCTTCCAACCGATCCGGCTGTGTACCGTGTATTTTACAGGAATATAGCGCATATGCGTTACAGATGCTGCAACTTGCTCTGCAAATGTGCACGACAGCGGAGATTCATAAACCATTGTTTCGAAATAGAAACGCATTCTTCATTGCAAGTTATTCTTATGGTTGCACAATGAGGGTAACACAATGGGTGAACGCAACGCGTTTCGGGAAGTTGCAGTAGTAGGAGTGTAGCTGTGCTCATGACTCATATCCGCCACGTATCGGAAAACCTGTGCGCAAAGGCGCAGGACATCAGCCAGGGAGCGGCTTTGGTGCTGCGTCAGGCCCCGTTGACCGAGGCTCAGCGTGAAGACCTGGAAGCCATCTACAACGCAGCGCAGGACTTCCACCACACGCTAACCCTCGCGCTGCCGAGCATCAGCCAGGGCGCAGACCCTGAAGTGCTGAGCCAGACACGCCACCAACTGCGCAACTGCCTCAATGTCGTCGTCGGCCTGACGCGCATCCTGATTCGTGACCTGCCGGATAACCTCTTGCTTCAGATGGCGACCGTGCGTACCATGCACCAGAACGGTCAGGAGTTGATGACCGAGGTTGACCAACTGCGCTAGGAGCCTCCATTGGGCGGAACCCTCCTGAATATGGTGACAGTCCTGGTCGGCGGCGGCCTGGGGATGTTCATTGGTAACCGCTTGCCCGAACGCATTCAGCAGTCCGTGATGACCGGACTGGGACTCATCACCTTGATTGTCGGCATGCAAAACGCTTTCACAACGGGCAACGTCATCATTCCTCTGCTGGCAACCGTGATCGGGGTTATCCTGGGGGAATTGCTGCGCATTGACCGCGCCCTGGAGGATTTCGGCAGTTGGCTGCAACGGCGCTTCGCCGGGGGAGAAGACGATGCTCATGAAGTCGGCGAGATGAGCAACCGCGAACGCTTCATCACCGGGTTCGTGACGGCCAGTCTGGTTTTCTGTGTAGGCCCGCTGACGTTTGTCGGTGCGCTGCAAGATGGAATGGGGCTGCCCAGCGGCTTTCAATTTCTGGCGATCAAGAGCGTACTGGATGGCTTCGCAGCGATGGCCTTCGCCTCAACCTTCGGCCTGGGGGTGCTCTTCACCGTTGTAACCGTCTTCGTCGTCCAGGGTGGGCTGGCGCTGGTGGGAAGCCTGCTGGTCAATACGCTGGCTGACCCCACGATGACCGATGCGCTGCTGCGCGAACCCGCCATCGTGGAGATGACTGCCGTCGGGGGCGTGCTGCTGATCGGCCTCTCGCTGATCTTGCTGGACATCAAGAGACCGCGCGTCGCGAATTTCCTACCCGCCCTGCTGATCGCGCCGCTGCTGGTCTGGCTGGCGGGCTTGCTGGGGATCAACATCTACCCCCTCTGAGGATCATCACAGCCCGATTTCGCGCAGCGTCTCCTCAAACGATCTGGCGGCGCGTTTCTTGATCCCGCCCTCGAAGATGTTCGCCAGCAAATCACCCAGGTAAAACGGAACGAAGAGCAGCGCAATCAAAAGCGGAGCCAGCCAGAGCGGATTCTCCAGGCGGAAGAACACTTCTGCGAAGAACGAGCTGTAAGCGGCCTGGAAGAGGAAGACGGGCACGAAGACCAGCACAAGCTGTACCAGTGTCTGCAAGATACCGGGTGGATCATTTTCCAGCAGCGAGAGGTAGAAGAAGACCGCACCCAGGATGCCGTTCAGAAAGCCGACAACCAGGAAGGGCAGCGCAAGCTGCACATTCGCCAGCAGGATTTCAAGCATCTCGTTCATGGCAAATATCCTCTTTTCTTATTTAACAAGGTGTCTCTTCTAGCCTGTCCTGGCCTCAACACTTGTTGTTTTGTGTGAGAAGTGGAATGGTAAATCCACGCCAGTGGATTCTCATTGTAGCATTGCTTTATGTGACGGCAGCCACGCCCCAGCCCGACTCAGGAGCAAAACCCTCGTTACACACTGACGAACGACATCCAATGACAGCGCCGCAGAACTTGGCTATACTGTGCGCATGAGCTTCGACACAGAAAACGCATCCCAATCGAACCGCGTCGCGCTGCTGGCTGCACGCTTGCAGCAATTTCGTAAGCAGACACCGCTGCAACAGGCTGAACTGGGTGGACACCAGTGGTCGTACTATGAAGTCGGCGACCCTGCGGAAGACCCCCTGCTGCTCCTGCACGGCAGTGGCGGCAAAGCGGAAGCCATGTTCCGTTACATTGAAGGGTTCAGCGCGAACTTCCGCGTGATCGCCCCTGACCTGCCCGCGAGCATCAGCAAAATGCCGGATGCCATCGCCGGATTGCAGGCACTGCTGGCTCATGTGGGTATTCAGCGTGCGCACCTCGTCGGCTTCTCTTTCGGGGCGATGCTGGCGCAGATGTTCATCCGGCGCTTTCCGGATTCCGTACTCGACATGATCCTGACGCATACCGTGATTCCCAGCCAGCACCTCGCGGAACGCGCCAACATGCAGCGGGCGCTGATCGCATTCTATCCGGAACCGCTGCTGCTGTGGCTGTCGCGCCGCTCGTTCCGCACCAATCTGCGCAAAAGCCAGACTCCGGCGTCACCCAGTGAACGTTCCTTCTGGCAGCAGTATTTCGAGGAAATCTACAGCGGGCACTACCGCAAGCGAGATTTCCTGGCACGCTCCCGGCTGACCTGCCAGTATCACCTGGAGAATCGCTTCAGCGCCAAAGACCTCAACGCCTGGAATGGCAGCCTGCTGCTGATCGAATCCAGCGCGGATGAAGTTATCGAAGAAGGGGATCGCGGAGCACTCAAGGGGATGTATCCCCGCGCCTTCGTGCAGACTCTGGAAGAGTACGATCATCTGGCGCCGCTGCTGGCAGGGGATGCCCTGCTGATGAGCATGACTCGCTTCTTGCTGCGAGAGGAAGAATGACCGCCAATGGCTACGACAAAGCCCTTCGACGAGATTTACCGCGAAGTCCCTGCTGAACAGCGCGACGCCCTGCGCGACTTTCGCGCGGCATACCCACAACAGTCCCTCCATGTGGACGGTGTGGCCTGGACGTACCATCGCGTCGGGAAAGGTGAGCGCACGCTGCTCTGGCTGGTCGGCGGGCTGAAGAAAGCCGATGCTGCCTACCGCTCGATCCCGCTGCTGGCGGATGATTTCCGCATCCTCGCGCCAGACTATCCTCCGGTAGAGTCGATGGAGGCGCTCTGTGATGGCCTCGCGGCGATCCTCGACGCCGAAGCGGTCGAAACGGCTGATGTGCTTTCCGGCTCTTTTGGCGGCATGATCGCCCAGGAGTTTCTGCGGCGCTATCCAGAACGGGCTGCAAAAGTCGTACTCTCCACCACCACGCCGCCGGATTCAACCCAATCGGAGCGTTATGAGCAGCTTTTGCAGATGGTGGAGGCCACCCCGGAGGAATTGGTACGCCAGCAGGCCGAAAGCCAATTCTTCAGCATCATTGCACCACCGGAGAGCGAAGCGGCCTTCTACCGCGCCTACCTGCATGAGTTATTCCAGCAGCGCCTGGGCAAGGCAGACATCGCCAGCACCTACCGCGCCATCCTGGATTTCATGGTGCAGGTGTATTCGCCAGACGACCTCGCGGATTGGCAGGGCGAACTGCTGATCCTGGACAGTGATGATGACGCGACCTTTCAGGAAGAGGCTCGCCAGCGGATGTACAGCCTCTATCCGCTGGCGCAGACGCACACCTTCCAGGGAGCAGGACATTCCCCTGGCAGCACGCAGCGAGAGGCTTTCTTTCAGCGCGTGCGCGACTTTTTCCAATCATAGCGTGATCAACAGACAACCCCATACAGTTCCTCGCAGAGAATTCCGTAGAATTTCGCTATTTTAAGGGTATGGTTTGCATTAAGCAGGTACACTATCTCTAAACCCTTTCTTAATTGAGTGCGGGAGTGCAATCATGTCCGTTCAATTCATTCAGCTTATCGCCCTGAGCATCTGGCTATTCTGGATTGTCGTTTATTGGCGTGGCGGTCAGCGCATCATGGCCGATGTCAGCCGTTCCGTGCAGCAGTCCGGGTTCGGCGAAGATACCCTGGCCTTGCTGGTGCTGGTGGCAGTGTCCACGTTGTTCTCGCTCACCGGGCTGCTGGATGCCAGCGGTTTTCTAACCGCTCGTGGCTCCATCAGCGTCCACCTCGTCGGCCTGGCGATGGTGTTGGTCGGCACCGTCGGCACATTCTACAGCCGTCGTTATCTGGGACGCTTCTGGACGGCTGAGGCCACCGTACAGAAACATCATGAAGTCGTGCACAGCGGTCCCTACGCAGCCGTACGTCACCCGATTTACACCTTCGCGGCCCTCCTCTACGTGGGAATGGCGCTGGTCTTCTGTCACGGGTGGATGTTGCTGGCAGCGCTGATGGCTGTTTACGCCTACATCGTCAAAGCACGCAGTGAAGATCGCCTGCTGCAAGAGACCCTGCCCGGCTATACACAGTACAGCGAAAACGTACCCCATCGGCTGGTACCCGGCGTGTGGTGACCTGCGCTGGCGGCGCTGCGTACATCGTTAGAAAACGTTTGTGCGGACTGCGAAATATGCTATTCTTGTGCAAGTGTCCGTACAATTGTGATCCGAGATGATACTCCTGGAAAACAGCATATCCGAACTCCTCACACCGATCTTGCTCGCCGTTGGCGGTGCTGCCGGGGATGGCAGCGGCGGCACCTGGGGCGGGTTGATCTTTTATGTCTCCCTCGCGCTGGGCATTTCGTTCCTGTGCTCGGTGTTGGAGGCGATTTTGCTCTCAACCTCGCACTCTTACATCGAGATGGGCATTGAATCTGGGAATCGCGCCGCCCGCCTGATGCAATCGCACAAGGCGGATGTCGAACGCCCCATTTCTGCCATCCTGACGCTGAATACCGTCGCGCACACCGTCGGAGCAGCGGGTGCAGGTGCGGAAGCCGTGGGCATCTTCGGCAACCAGTGGTTCGGTCTCATTTCTGCCGTGCTGACCATCTTGATTCTGGTCTTCTCGGAGATCATTCCCAAGACGATTGGCGCGACCTATTGGAAAGAGTTGAACGCTTTCGCCGCGTATGCCATCCGTGTGCTGGTCGTCCTCCTCTTCCCGGCGGTCTGGCTGCTGGAAAAGACCACCCAAATGCTCAAGAGCGAAGACACCAACCAACCGACCATCAGCCGTGTCGAGCTGGAGGTGATGGCACGCATCGGCGCTAGCGAAGGGGCGCTGCTGGAAGGCGAAGATCGCATCCTGCGCAACCTGCTGCACCTGACCAATATCGGCGTGAAAGACATCATGACGCCGCGCACAGTCGTCGTGGCCTTCCGCCAGGAGACCACCGTGCAGGAAGTCGTCGAGAACAATCCCATGCTGCCCTATTCGCGCCTGCCGATCTACAACGAGAGCATGGACGACATCGCCGGTTTTGTGCTGCGCCACGAGATTTTCTCGACCTATGCCGATGGTGAGCTGCAAAAGCCGCTGCTCGAACTCAAGCGCGATATTGGCGTAGTGCCGGAGACGAACAGCGTCGCCTCTGCGCTGGAGATGTTCATCGCCAAGCAGCAGCACATCATGCTCGTCATCGACGAATACGGCGGCACGGCTGGCATCATCACCATGGAAGACGCCATCGAGACCCTACTCGGCATCGAAATCACAGACGAGAGCGATCTGGTAGCCGACCTGCGCAAGATGGCCTCGCAGCGCTATAAGCGGCAGGTCAAGATGTTGAACCGCATCAACAAACCCAGCCCGCAAGGACGCCCGCAGGAGCTACCCGGCAGCGCTGATTGACGGTGACGTATATCAATTCGCCAACGGAGTGGGGTTCGCAGCATAAAGTCAGGACAAACCGATTGCAATCCTGTTATAAACCTCATGAGTAAGCTATACGCAAGGTCTTTCCCTTGTTATAGTGTAGCCAGACGACGAACCGAGTGAGCGAATGACGAGCGAATAATGATGGAACGTCCTGAGGACAAGACCCACAAATCCGGCGGCAGCAACCGCTCAACGAACCAGAGTGGACGCCTCTCGGTCGAGCGGCAGCGGGCGCTGCTGCGTAAAACCCTGAGCAAGAACCCTGATGATCGCCGGGTGCTGCGTGCTCTGCAACAATCGCTGTCCCCCAAATACGTCCACCGTGCAGCACGCCAGGGGATTTTCGTCTCCTACAGTCCGGCAGACGCGCTCTTCGCCCTGGAATTGACGACCAGTTTGCAGGACGTAGGCGCGAGCGTGTGGATGGACGAGATCAGCGCGCCCCCCGGCGTCGATTGGCAGGATGCGGTGCAAAACGGCCTGCGTGAAAACGGCCTGATGGTATTGGTCATCACCCCGGAAGCCATCAAGAATCAGTCGGTGATGACGGAATACCGCTATTTTCTGGCGATGGGCAAGGTTGTGCAGCCTGTGCTGCTGCGGGGCGAAGCGCCTCGTCTGCCAGAGATGCACCTGAAGCCGATTGACTTCCGCGCTGGCTTCCTGGATGGGCTGGATCAACTGATGAGCGCCCTGGGGTTGGACGCAGCAGCACGCGGATGAGGCTCGTCCCGCCGCCACCGTACGACTTCTCTAAACTCCTCGCACTGCTGCGGCGGTTTCCCTGTCCCAGCAGTTTTGTGCTTCAGGGCGACTCCTACATCCAGCCCTTTCGTCAGGGCGAGACGCTCACCCTGGTGCGAGTCCGCAGCGAGGCCGATCATCTGCGGATCGAGCGCCTCGTCGGAGAGGCGGACGGGGATACGCTCCGCCGCTATTTCGCTCGACTGCTCGGCACCCGGCGTGATTTGCGCCCTTTCTACGCCTACGCCCAGACGCAGCCCGCACTCTGGCGTGTGATTGAACCGCTGGTGGGACTGCCCCTCTATTGCACGCCCGACCTGTACCATGCCCTGGTCTACGTCATCATCGAGCAGCACATTTCCTGGGCAGCAGCCCAGCGTGCCCAACTTGCCCTCGTGCAGTGGGGTGGCACGTTCATTGACTACGGCGGCATCCGGCATTATACCCCGCCAGCTCCTGCTCGCCTCGCCAGCGCCAGCATCAATGACCTCCGTCCGCTGAAGATCACATTCAAGCGAATGCAGCTATTGATTGACCTCTCGCGAGCAGTGGTGGATGGGTCGCTGAATCTGGCGGAGTTAGCACAGCAACCCCCGGAGGAGGTCTACGGAGCGCTGTTGGCGATCAAGGGCGTGGGACATTGGACGGCGAGCGTGGTCGTCGGCAGAGTCTTCGGCGTCTACCCCTATGTGCCGCAGAACGATGTCGGTCTACAGGCGGCTGTCGCACACTTCTTCCGCACGGAAAAATCCGCGCAGGCCACCGAAGACACCTTCGCAAGATACGGCGAATTTGCGGGGTTGGCGGCACATTTCACCTTGATGCGCTGGGTGATGGAGATGTACCCGCAGCGCTCAGACGAGGGTCAGCCGTAGGCGCTGTTCCAGTTCGCTGAGCATCATGCAGGTTGCCCCCCACACAATGTGCCCCTCGACATCATAATACGGCACATCAATCTCCATACCCCGGAAGCTCATCGGAGTACTGCGTTTGTTCGTACCTGCCAGCAATTGCGCCAGCGAGAGTTGCAGCACTTCGGCGACTTCATCAGGGTTGGGTTGCAACGGCGGAAGCTGCGACAGGTACCCAACGACGGGCACGACGTGGTAATTGCTGGGCGGAATCCAGAGTGGCGTCAAACGGCCCAACAGGTGAATGTCCTGTGCGCAAATCCCCAGTTCTTCGCAGGTTTCGCGCAGTGCCGTTGCTTCGTAGCTGGGGTCTTCCGGGTCGCGTCGCCCGCCGGGGAAGCTGATCTGCCCTTTGTGTCCGCGCAGGCGTTCAGCGCGCCTCGTGAGGATCAGGCGCAGCCCCTCTTCAGGATCCGGGTGCAGCAGCACCAGCACGGCAGAATCGCGCGGCGGCTTCTCCGGCCTGGGACGCATCCCGTTACGGCCTGCGGGAGCCATCTGCATTTGTGCCCCCTGCCCATCGAAATTCGGGAGAATCAGCGCGGCCTCAACATCCTGAATCGTCATCATATTCTGGGGACTTCCATCCATGCTTGCAGGATATGATCGCGGCGTTCGTAGAATTTCCCCTGGGCAACGACCGGAGTCTGCATCCCCCTGGGGAACAGCCGCAAGCGAAGGGTGTCCATCTTCGGTTCCCCCAGCGCGATCCATTCATCGAGCAGTTGCTCCAATGCCAGCATTGCATCCGCCCCGGCGAAGCAGTGCACACGCCCCTTGCCATCGTATCCGGCGAAGGCCGCGCTGCCCTTGGAAAAGAGAGCGATGCCGCGTCCATCCAGGCCGTAGGCGCTCTGCCCTTCAATCACCGCATAGACAGCAAAAATGAAGGGTTTCGGTTCATTCAGCATGACGTAAAGCTGATAGCCAAACCAGAAATCCGCTTGCTCCACCACATGATCCATCGCGCAAATCTCGTGATCATCCGAGAGCAGCAAGTGTAGTGCAGCCGTATCAATCTGATCCACTTGATCCGCCAGGATGTACAATGATGTGCTGCCAACCTGCCGCCGAAAATCCGGCCCGGCGAACGCACCGCGCAAATAGACGAAGGAACAGGGGCGGTTGTCTTTGCTGACGAAGGTGCCGTCTGTCTGGCGGCGGAAGGTGGCGCTGACCTGTATGCCATCAACCACAATCGGCGCGACCAGCGTCCCATCTGGCTTCAACTGGCGCAGCCAGGCTTCTGGAATATCCCAGACTCCCACCGTCGAGACAATGTGATCGTACTGCGCACGCGGCGCATACCCCAGGGAGCCATCGCCCTGCACGACGGACACGGAGGGCACCTTGCTGCGGGCAATATTGCGACGCGCCTGTTCTGCGAGGTCTTTTTCTAATTCGACGGTGGTGACACGGCCTGTTTTGCCGACGATGTAGGCCATGATCGCGGCGTTATAGCCCGTGGCAGTGCCGATTTCCAGGACGTTATCGCCGGGTTTCAGACGCAGTTGGTTGAGCATGATCGCCATCATGGACGGCTGGCTCGACGAGCTAACCAGCAAGCCTGTCTTGTCATGCTGGATGCCAATCGCCTTATCGCTGTAGACTTCTTGCAGGGGATGATCCGGCAGAAAGTGGTGGCGTGGAATCGCACGGAAGGCAGCCTCCACACCCGGAGCCTGCAAGACTCCGCTCTGCCGCATCGATTGCACGAGTTGCTCGTGCAGGGTCTTCGCTTGTTGGTTATCGACCATACCAGGCTCGGCGTTTGCGCAGCGACACCCCGGCGTCTGGCCCGCTACGGCTAGCAGTGCGCACGCGCCCCCGCGAGTCGATGTGTACCTGCCCGGCCTTCTGCAGACGGGCGAACTCCTCAGGCGTAATCACCGGAGCCGGCTCGCCACCAAGGCGCTCCAGGCGGTCGCCCATGCCCTCATCTGATGTAGGCGGGTTCTGAGAAGTGGTCGCTTCATTTTGCGGTTCGTCGTTGCCGTTATTGTTTTCGACGCCATCAACGGGAATGCGATTGTTATCGTCAGCCATAGTGCTTGTACTGGTGGGGTCGCCTACGCCCACCGCTCCTTTCCAATACCTGACAGCTTTCTCATTCAGTCTAAGCATATCACAAGAGGGCTGTCAATGAACCCAATCCAATGATGAGTTGACGCAACTCTTATGATATTTTTCAAATTTCCAGACGCCTCGTTTCTCGTCAGGAGGCGCTGCCTCATGGGAAGATGCGGTCGCCGCTCTCGCCCCCGGTGTCTTCATCTTCTTCGAAGTGAATGCCGACTTCGCCCATCAGGTCATCCAGGGAAACCGCGTCGTGTGCTTCGTCCGTCAGGCGGAATTTGTCGCCACAAACCAGGCATTCCGGGTCGCGTTCAATCTGCACCCAGATAGCCGTGTGCGGATCATTGATCTGGTCAGCGAGAATCTCCAGCGAATTATTGGCGACGATGATGGTATTGCCCGGCATCGGT
The DNA here is from genome assembly GCA_964549915.1 of uncultured Anaerolineaceae bacterium. GTDB lineage: Bacteria > Chloroflexota > Anaerolineae > Aggregatilineales > Phototrophicaceae > JAUZRW01. Next base: position 27,674 of record CAZJWX010000035.1, read on the forward strand.
TCGCTGACTTGCGTGCCGCGCAGCAGTTCGTTCAGGATCAAATCCGTCTGAATGCTGCCGACTTTAGTCACATGCACCCACAGGCCCGGTTCCGCTTCCAGCGTGCCTTCAGCGCCAATCATGCCATAGTCCAGTTCGCCGTTCTCGCCAGGGAGCGGCTGCTGATACCCGGCACGCAGTTCTTGCGACCAGCAAGCATAACAGGGGCCGTCGTAAGGGCGGATGATGACGACATCCCCGCCTTCGCCGCGCTCGTACACCCCTGCGTAGACGGCGGTCAGGCGGCGTTTGAGGGCGGCCTCGTTGATGATGTACTTGACTTGCTCGCCATCGACGGCAACGACCAGGATGTCGAGGTCATCCAGAGCATCCATGTGTTCCTGGATGAGACCTTCGCGCACATCAATTTCCGCTTCCGGGTTGCGATGCCGAATCAGATCCGCGACGGCGGCGGCCTTGTTCCAGCCCACATAGCGATGATCCGCCGCGTGGCGCACCACATTCCCGGCTTCTAGCGCATCATTATCGACCAGGACGAATTTACCCACGCCGCTCATGGCGAGGCTGAGCGCGACAAAACTGCCGCCCGACCCCAGGCCGATCACGCCTACTCTCTTTTCCGCAAGCAAGTGCAGGTTCTCCGTCCCAAGCCACTGCTCTACGCGCTGCCAATCGCTCATTTTGTCTCTTCCTCGCTGGCATCCACATCGGGTTCCGTGACTGCTTCTACGGTTTGTGAAGTCTCAGGTTGCACATCTGCCGCATCCGTTTCATCGGGGTCAGCCGCGGCGTTGTCGCCATCTGTACTGGCTCCATCTGGCCGGGCTTTTTCGGCAGCGGAATCAGCCTGAGCGCCTGCATCCTCTTCCACCTCGACCGAAATGCTGATGACCCCATCCTCGGACGCAGCCGTCTCTCGCTCCCAGGGCATCGGCTTATCCGCCGGGCGCACGCCCATCTCACGCTCCACCGCCGCCACATAATCCACGATGAAGGAATTGCTCGGATTCCAGGCGAAGTCCTTTGGCTCCGGCGCTGGGCGCGCCTGCGCCCACAGCGCATCGAAGACATCATAGACATACATCGACGGATCAACGCCCGTGAACGGCGCAATGAAGACGCGCGGCTTGCTCTGCGGATAGTCCAGATTGGTCACCACGATGAAGACATCCGTCGAACCGCCGCGACCGATGATGAAACAGATTTCCAGCGGCAGGTCTTCATCCGTCTGGTAGGGAATAGCCGTCTGGAAGAGCATGAAGAGGTCATCTTCTTCGATCAAGCTCAACTCTTCGTCCATCAAATCCACATCCAGGATGTGCCAGGGATATTCCGGCAGCGCCGGGAGTTGATCTCCGGGGACGGCTCTGGGCGAAATCGGCTGGAAGACGCGCACATCGCGGTGAATATACCACCAGTCGATGCGCAGGCTGGTTCCGTCATTCATCGGCACGTTGAAGTAATTGACCTGCGCGCCGATTTCGCTCGTCACGGACGGGTGCCCCAGCGTGACAATCGGCACCAGCAAGAAATCGAACTGGTTCTCTTCATCGTCCATGAAGTTCAGCGCCGTGTTCAAGTCGCCGCCGCTGGGCTGAATCATGAAACCAGGCTGCTTGTGCCAGTCGCCCAGGTGCTTCAACGGAACGTGAAATTCGTCGGGAATGGGGCGATTGTTGAGGTCTTTGCCATTGCGCAAATAGGCCGACCAGTTATCCAGCAGCCAGTTGAAGAGGTCGCCCTGGATGTCATCGCCTTGCTCGAACATGTGGCTGCGCCGGATCACCGATTCGTCGGGGGCGATGGTATCCAGCACGTACAGAGTCGGCATCTGCTCCGGCTCGTTCGTATCGACAATGATGCCGACCATCGTCTCGCCAGTTTCATCTTCCAGGTAGCCCTGTGCTGCCTTCACAATGCGGTCAATGACGCGCTGTGAAACCACCAGGTTCGGGACAATCCCGCGTGAAATCATTGCCATGCCTCGCAACCTACGGGTGATGAGATTCATCTCTGCTTGTAACAAATGGGCGAAGTCCTGCATGCTCAGTTACCTCCGGCGACGGCGAGGCAGCGGGGTATCCGGGCGGATGCGCTCCTCAATCCCAGGCCAATCGCCTGTCGCACGCCATGTGTAATAGGCATACAGCCACTGGATCGCCCAGCCCGCCACCGTCACCGCAGTGGATTTACTGGGGTTCCAGCCATACTGTTCGCCGTCTTTCGGGTTGAACAGGCACAATTGCCCGTCTTCGTACTGATGCTTTTCGCTGTAAATGCGCGGGCGGATGCAGTAGGCTTCCGCCGGGCGGCTGGGGTATTCCTTGGGGTAGACGATCTTCAACGTATGATCCGGGTTTTCCAGGATCGACATATTGACCTGCACTGTGCCCTGCCAATACAACAAGCCGCCGAAGGGTGGCACGATCAATTCAAACGTATTGCCGAAGGTCGCGCGCATCGCCTCCACTTCCCAAACCAGTCGCGGCGATACATCTTTTCGTGTTCCCCACCAATTCGACATGTTGTGAACTCCGCCAGTGATTGTTGCTCGTCATTGGAATCAATGTTTAATCTATGCTGAAACGAGTGCGTTGTCCAGCAGTTGTCCGCAATTCTAGGGCGATTCCTATGCAGGCGTCGCTGTCCACCCAGCCTCCAGGAACCTTCAGCCGCTTCTACGCAATTCTCCAGCGTGGGTTGCAGATGCTCAGGATTAACTACGGGTAAAAATCATTTCAACTGCGCAACAAAACCGTGACAATCATCACTTAATCATCAGGCGATGTAAGCTGCAAAATCAGGTTTGAGTCGACGCGTGGACAGGAAAGAGATGCATCTGATACAAAGGGCGTGCGGCGAGGAAGTCACCACGACCAAATGACAGCTTCCCCACCGCACATTGTCCATCTGCATGAATCTTATGCTGAGATCATGCGTAATGCAAGGAGTCTATCGATGATGCGTTTCTTTACTGTGTTGACCCTGCTGGCCGCTGTGCTGTCGCTGGGTGTTGCCGCCACCGTCGCCCAGGATGATGATCCAGGCGTCCTCAATATTTATTCGTCCCGCCACTATGGCGACCTGGAAGCGCCTTTCGTCGCGTTCTCCGAAGAGACGGGTATTGAGGTGCGCGTTTCCGCCGGGACGCCGCGCGACCTGCTGAGCCGTCTGCGCGCCGACCTGGATCGCGGGGATCGCAGCGTTGCCGATATCTTCCTGGCGATTGACGCGGGCGTGCTTGACCTGGCTGCCGAAGAAGAGCTGCTGGCTCCCGTGGAATCCGACGTGCTGAACGAGAACATCGCCGAGAGCTTCCGCGACCCGGACGGCTTCTGGTACGGCCTGAGCATCCGCACCCGCACGCTGGTCTACAATCCGGAGAACGTGACGGAAGAGGAACTCGCCGGGCTGAACACCTACAGCGATCTTGCGGCGGATACCTGGGAAGGCCGCGTGTGCATGCGCCCTGCCAGCCATATCTACACCGTGTCGCTCTTCAGCAGCATGGTCTACCACCTGGGCGAAGATGAGGCGCTCACAGTGGCTTCGGACATCGCCGATAACGTGACGCGCTACATCAACAGCGATACAAGCCAGATTCGCGCTGTCGCCGCCGGGGAATGCGATGTCGCTTTCGTGAATCACTACTACATGGGTCGCCTGGCCAACGGCGATGAAGCCGACCAGGAAGTCTTCAACAGCGTGGCGCTGAAGTGGATGAACCAGGACACGACAGGGGTCTTCTTCAACGTGAACGGCGCGGGGGTCGTGCGCAACGCCGCCAACTATGACAACGCCGTGCGCTTCCTGGAATACATGAGCCAGCCGGTAAACCAGTGCGGTGACCTGGACTGCTTCCCTGGCAGCAACTATGAATTCCCGACCAACCCGGAAGCAGAACCGAATGAGACCATTGCAGGCTTCGGCGAATTCATCTACGACCTGGATTACCCGCTGTGGGAATACGGCGCGTACCAGGACACGACGGTGCAGATTCTGGAAGAAGCAGACTTCGGCTTCACCGAGAACTGAGGTCACAACCGAGCGCCGTACAGAGGGGCGGGCCTGGCGCCTGCCCTCGCTCGAATGACGCGGGGCTGCCCGACCACCCCGACCACAATGAATCGCAGGGGCGCGTCCATAATGCGCCCCATCTCGCACAAATGGGGTTCGACAGCATCGAACCCTCGCGATTATGGAGGGCATTCTTCCAGGAACCGGCCATTGTCGCGCCCGACATCGCGCCAAGAGGGCGAAAATTATTTTTCTTACCAGGGTTTACCGTTTTCAATTAGATTGCGCAAACACCATGCAAATCAGCTTCAAGCAAGAACAACTCGCAGACGCAGCCTCACCCCTTGAGCGCAGGTCACTGCGGCTGCATGCAGCAGAATTCGCCAACAATCTGGGCTTGCTCCCCTCCTTGATGCTGACGGTGGCGATTTTGATCCCCATCGGCGTCTTGATTGCCGAGATTCTGACGCCGGATGTGGCACTCTGGCAGCGCATGTGGCGTACCTTCCTGCCGGATGTGCTCTGGAATACGCTGAGTCTGGCGTTGGGCGTGGGAGTCGGCACGTTCCTGGTAGGGACATTCTCGGCGTGGCTCATCAGCGCCTACGAATTTCCGGGGCGACGCTGGTTTGATCGCCTGCTGCTGCTGCCGCTGGCGATTCCGGGCTTCATCATGGGTTTCGTCTATGTGACCATCTTCGAATACGCTGGACCCGTACAGACGACGCTGCGCGGCTGGTTCGGCTGGGAACGAGGCGATTACTGGTTCCCGGATATTGCCTCTCCCCCGGGGTTGATGCTGATCCTGACCCTGGTGCTCTATCCCTACGTCTACATCCTGGCGCGGGCAGCCTTCCGCGAACAGGCCGCCACCACCTTCGAGGCAGCGCGTGTGATGGGCTACAGCCGCTGGCGTCTCTTCTGGCGGGTGGCGCTGCCCCTGGCACGCCCGCAGATTGCCGCAGGCGTGCTATTGACCGTCATGGAAGCCATGACCGATTACGGCACCGTCAGCTACTTCGGCTATCCGACGCTCAGCGAGCGCGTGGTCGTGCTCTGGAATACGTCTTTCGATGTCGGCACGGCGATGCAACTGGCGTCGCTGATGGTCTTCGTGGCGCTGGTGCTGATTCTGCTGGAGCGCAGGATGCGCGGACGGGCACGTTTCTACCAGCAAGGCGGGCACGGACATCGCCCCCGGCGTCATGTGTTGCCAGGAATCAAGAAGTGGCTCGCGGCGGCGGCCTGCCTGGGTCTGCTGATGGTGGCCTTCCTGCTGCCGACGGGGCAGCTCATCTACTGGGTGGCGAATGAACTTCGCGACCCGACCGTGAACTTGCTCAGCGAGTCCTTCATGACCTATACGGGCAATTCGCTGCTGCTGGCGGGCAGCGCCGCCCTGATCGTAATGTTGGTTGCCCTCTTCATCGCCTACAGCAACCGCAGCAGCGCCACCCTACCGAACCGCCCGCGCTGGCTCTCGCGCCTGGTGACCATCGGCTACGCCATGCCCGGCGCAGTGATCGCCGCCGGGGTGCTGGCAGTCGTCAATCCGCTGGATGGCACTGTGACGGATTTCGCCGCTGAGCACCTGGGCTGGTCCGCGCCGGGGTACCTGCTCACCGGGACGATTCTGGCGCTGCTCTACGCTTATGTCGTGCGCTTCATGGCGGTGGGGTTCAACAGCGTGGACGCCAGTATTGAGAAGGTCAAACCGAGCATGGAAGATGCGGCTCGCACGATGGGTACGAGCGGCTGGCGCTTGCTCTCGCGGATTCACTTGCCCCTGGTGCGCACTGGGATGATCGCCGGGGCGATTCTGGTCTTCGTAGATGTGATGAAGGAACTCCCGGCAACCCTGCTGCTGCGTCCCTTCGGCATGGATACCCTGGCGCTGCGCGCGTACTTCCTCAGCGTCGAGGGCTGGCATGAATCCGCGGCGATCCCCGCGCTGATGATCCTCGCCGTCGGCCTGGTTCCGGTGTTCCTGCTGATGCGTGTCGGCGAAGAGACGGAGCGCGAAGCATGAGCTTCATCGAACTGAAGCACGTCAGCAAACAATACGGAGAACAGGTCGCCGTCAACGATGTCAGCCTCAGCATCGAAGAAGGCGATTTGCTGGTGCTACTGGGGCGCAGCGGCTGCGGCAAAACGACCATGCTGCGCCTCGTTGCAGGGCTGGAACGTCCAGAAGAAGGCGAAATCTGGCTGGCAGGTCAGCCCGTCAGCCGGGGCGCGACCTGGGTACCGCCGGAAGCACGGCGCGTGGGCATGGTCTTCCAGGATTACGCCCTCTTCCCGCACATCAACGTGCTGGGGAATGTGACCTTCGGCATGAACGGCAATCGCAAACAGCAGAAGAAACGTGCGCTGGAAGTGCTCGACCTGGTGGGTCTGACCGGCTACGAAGCTCGTATGCCGCATGAACTCTCCGGCGGACAGCAGCAGCGCGTGGCACTGGCGCGGGCACTGGCCCCGCAGCCGCATGTCCTGCTGCTTGATGAACCCTTCAGCAATCTGGATGCAGCGCTGCGCACCCAGGTGCGGGGGGAAGTGCGTGCCATCCTGCGCGAAGCCGGGACGACGACGATCTTCGTCACGCATGACCAGGAAGAGGCGCTGAGTCTATCAGACCGTATTGCGGTGATGTTCGGCGGCGTACTGGCGCAGGTCGGCACGCCGCTGGAACTCTACACGCGCCCCAACAGCAAGCGGGTCGCGTCCTTCATCGGCGAGTCGAACTTTGTGCCAGCCCACGCACAGGGCAATGCCGCCAGCAGCCCGCTGGGAGCTGTGCGCCTCTTGCAGCCGCAGCAAGGCGCTGTTGATCTGCTGATTCGCCCGGAGATGCTGCACCTACTACCCACAGACGAAGGCACCCCGGCGGTGGTGCTCTGGCGCGAGTATTACGGGCATAATCAGCGCATTGGCCTGCGCCTGGAAGATGGCACCGAACTCGTCGCCCGCCAGGATGCCCAGATTGTCTATGAAGTCGGGCAGCATGTGCGCGTCAGCGTCTACGCACCGCTGCTGGCGTTTTGATCTGGCATAGGATGACATTCTGTAGAGGGCGCGGTCATGCCGCGTCCACCCACGTACGAATCACCGCTTCTTTGACGGTTTCGAGCGCTTCGTGCTTCATGCGGCAAGTATGCAGAAAACACTTCGTACCCGATCCTCCGGCAAGTCGGTGCAAGTCCCCTCTACGAAGTGGAGGGGATTTCGGGGAGGATTGCGGAACGTTTCCCGGACAGAGCGCTTAGAAACCCGCGACCGTCATGCTTTCGCCATTTTCCGCATTCCACAGGCGAACGGTGCCATCCCTGCTGGCGGAGAGCAAATTGCCACTCGGCGTAAACTGCACATCGAAAATCGCGTGAGCATGTCCGATGAAGGTCACAGGCTCGTAGTAATTCGGATCTGGCGGAATCGGCTGTGTGTCATCCCAACGAACCGCCATCAAGAAGGGGATTCCGAGGCCGGATGAACCGCCGCCGATGGCGAGTTGCGTACCGTCGTCATTGAAATCCACGGCGTACACGCTTTCAACCTGAATGGGATACCGAGACTGCTCACCGTTCGTGATGTTCACCAGCGAAGCATATTCCATGCCACCAATCGCCAGCCAGTCACCATCCGGATGAAAATCGAGATCGAACAGGCCGCCGCTGCGTTCGTAGACCATCTCCGGCGCTGCGTTTTCATCCGACGCATCATAGAGCCAGATTTGGCTGCTGCCCTGCCCATCACGGATCGAGAGCGCGATTTGCCCCTCGGCATTCATATCCATCGCTTCGACGTAGGCTCCCCAACCCACTATGGGCTGCTGCTCGATTTGCCGGGTAGTGAGGTCGTACAACTGCACGCCGTTTTCAATGCTGGCGAGGGCAAGAACGGAGGTATCCGCGCTGAATGCCGCCGCTGTGAAGCCCTCGAAGCGCTGGAACGTCACGTTTTGTGACTCGTCTTGCAGTTCGTCTTGCAGCCCATCTTGCAGCCCATCGTTCAGATCGAAGAGCAGCACGGTGCGCTCATCTTCAATTGCCGTCAACCAGGCGCTATCCGGGCTGAATTCCAGATCAGTGACAAGCGAGGATTGCATGTAGGGTTTCGTGCGCTGATCGCTCATGAGCGTGTTGCTCTGGACGGAATCCAGGTAAATCGAGGTAGTGCCATCGCCATTGACCGCGACGGCAATAGTATTGCCATCCGGAGCGACGGATACGGAACTGACGTAATTCGCCGCCACCGTCGCGACGGCCTGTGCTCCCGCACCAGGGATGGGAGTCGCTGTCGGGAAAGGAGCCAATGTCGCCTGATTGACAGCCGGCAGCGGCGGCGCGGTCACGTTGACGACCCGCACCGGGGCGAAGAACGCGATCCCTACCACGACAATCGCCCCTGTGACGAGCACGCCGATTCCCACGCCGACCAGCAAGAAGAGTATCGCCCGCCTGCCCAGCGGTTTGCCCTTGGGCTTCTGCTTCTGTTCGTTCATGTGTTGGTTCTGTTGGTTCATGGATGAAGTTCCCCCTCATATTCGCTTTTGCACTACCTTGACAGACACGAATCAGCGCGGAGGGGTTCCCACCAAGCCAGCACCTCACTCTTCGTCTTCGTCGTCTTCATCCGTCACGCCGAAGACTTCCATCCAGGCATCAACCTCGCCGGGGTTCAGGTAAATCTCTTCAGAAGTGGACATGCGCTTATGGACAGTCGGTTCGCGCTTGCCCTGCGCGTTACGATAGCGTCCCTGCTTGCGGGCTTTGTTGCGCTCTGGCGAAATATCAGTGGGCTGGCGTTCCGGGTCAGGTTCACCGCCGAAGAGCTTCATCCAGGCATCGACCGTGTTGCGCGTCATGCGCACATCATCGGCTTCGCCCGACTCCGCGTCTACTTCCGGCAGTCCGTCCGAGGCTTTGCGCCGCTTCGTTTTGGGCTTGTGGCGCGGCTGAATCCGTTTGCGTGGATCGGTCGGTTTGCGTGTCGGCTCCCCGCCAAAAGCGTCCAACCAGGCATCCACATCGTTGTCAGCCGGGGGCGTCCCCCGCTTCGCAGCGGGCTTGTCAGTCGGTTCCGCAGGGGATTCTGCGTCATTTTCGGCAGCACTCCGCGCCTGGGGCGGTTGTTGCGGTGGACGCGCCTGCGGCTGCTCGCGCTGTGGGGTCTCGGCCTCTGCCTCATCATCCACGCCGAAGACATCCATCCATTCCGCGATTTCTGCTTCCGTGAGGATCAGATGCTGTCGGATGCCGGGATGGTTATCTTCTTCAGGGGGGCGCACCAGCACATCGGCGAATTTCTGGCAGCGCATCGCCCCCATACCCGCATTCGTGGCGGCATTCAGCACTTCCTCGTCAGACGAGATGACCACCCAGCCCTTCACATCGCGCGTGCTGCGGATGCGCTCCATGATGATGCGGTCAGCCGTCGTCTTCTGTGCGGTGGCGAAGACGACCTGTACGGACTTGGTACTGAGCCGGGATTTCCCACCCGGAAGCCCATGATCGAAGACGACGACGACCTTCTTGCCCGTTCGGGCGCAGTAGCTGCGCAAGAGCAGTACAAGCAGGGCTTCGTCGTTGGGGTCCGCGAGGTCGATTTGCGGCAGGTGCGCGATGAGGTTATGTCCGTCTACGAGGTATGGCATGTCTGTTTCCCGCGTTTTTCGCCACTATAACAGATACCCCGGCGATCTTGCAGGCGTCTATCGAAATGCTTATGCGGCGGGGAAGCGCCGGGCAGGCGCGTTGCCGGGAGTCGGGGGCTATGCTATAGTGGCAAGCTAGTGAGTCTGGCGCACGGTGCGCTACCAGACAGCGCCTTTATCCTGAAATCCTGACACGGGTGCATGACTTATGTCCCTTCGTTCATCCTTGCCCTTCTTGATCGCCGTTTTCATCGTGGCGGTGGCGGGTACCCTGCTGGCGATCAATGTGATTGCGCCGCGCGTGCTGCCTGAAGCAGAGACGCGCCCGGTGACGGTGATCGTCTACATCACCAATACGCCCGTGCCCGATGCCTCACCCAATGTGATCGTGGTCACGGCGACTTCCGAGCGCGAAGTGGTCGATGTGCCGGATGGCCTGGTTCCCACTGCTGATGCGACCCAGGTCGCGCTGGGAACCCCGCTGACGCCCCTGGCACCGGTGACTGTCGATGCAGCGGCGGCAGAGAGCGGAATCAACCTGCCTGCGGGCTGCCTGCTGCACACAATCGACGAGGGCGATACGATCTTCGGCCTCGCAGAAGAATACGGCGTGAACCCCTTCACGATGTTGCAGGTCAACGACCTGACCGAAGAAGAAGCTATCGGTCTGCAAATCGGCGATCAGATCATCGTACCGCTGGATACCTGCCCGCTGGAACAGGTGCAGCCACTGCCGACCAGCACCCCGCTCCCCGGCGAAGCAACAGAGGAAGTCACAGCCGAAGTGACGGCAGAAGCCACCGCTGAGGCAACGGGCGAGGCGACGGAAGAAGGCCCCACACCGACCATCACCCTGGCACCCACTGCAGAAGATTCCGAAATTGAGATTTCCGGCATTCTCGCCCAGGGCGATGTGACCGCAGAGGGCGTCGGTATCGTCAATCGCGGGCGCACCGTCAGCCTGGATGGCTGGACGCTGACTGACCTGGACGGCAACGAATTCGTCTTCCAGGAATATCGTCTCTTCTCCAACGCAGAAGTGATCGTCTATACGCGCTCCGGGCAGGACACGCCCAGCGTGCTCTTCTGGGGGCTGAACGAGTCGGTCTGGGAGACGGACGATGTGGTGACACTGCGGGACGCCGACGGCGACGTACAGGCCATCTTCCGCATCCCCGCTGAAGATGTAGATTTGCCCTGAAGTGGCTGTGCGGCGGGCAGCGGATCAGTCGCCCGTCTGACTTTCGTGTGAGGTCTCTTGCGGGCGCTCCGGTGCGGTGGCATCGTCTTGCTCGGCAGCTTCCTCGGCTTCTTTCTTCGCGGCAGCTTCGGCGAGGGCGTTCTTCAGCCAGAGCATACCACTCCGATTGACGATGGTCGCATCATCGGCTTCGATGTACACGTCATCATCGCCCGGTACTTCCGGCTGCTGCGCTTCTTCGGTACGCGGCAGCGGCGACTCGATGGTCGGCGTGGCGGCAGCGTCATCCGCTTGCACCGCCTCCGTCTCCACCGTGTCCGCCATATAATCTGGCACGTCAACCTTCGGCCTGACTTCGGCGACAACGCGGCGCAAATCGGTCATGCGCACGGGCTTGAGGAAGAAGTGATCCCCCTCGCGCAGCAGCGGACGCATCTCATCCGCCATCAGGTTATTGGCCGTCACCACAATGATGCGTGCGTTCTTCAACTGATCACGACGCAGAATATGCTTGAGCACATCACGCCCCGAAAGTCGCGGCAGATTCACATCCAGAACGATCAAATCCGGCACGGCATCCAGCAGCTCAATCTGGTTGATAGCGCTCAAACCGTCGGAGATGGAGCGCACATCATAGCCCAGGATGCGCAACATATCCTCGTACAGCATTGTGAGGTTTTCCTGGTCTTCGATTACCAGGGCATATGGTCGTTTCATGATGCATTCTTCAAAGCTCGTCTATCCATCTGTAGACGAAGTGTACTACCGTAATTATTGGAAAGCAATCAGAGCACTGCAAAAACCTCGTTGAGATTTGACTCTCGCCGACCCTCATGTGAAAATTTGCACGAAAACCGCAGATATGAGGATCGCACGATGACGCACCGTGACCCCGATGAAATCCCCATGAAAGACAGTCATCAGGCGCTGGAAGAGAACAACGCCTGGGATAACCTGAGCAAGTGGGAGACCTACGTTGATGAGAAAATCCGCGAGCTAATTGGTGATGGTGATATGTCCTGGCATCCCGGCGCGGGGAGGCCCCTGCAACTGGACGTTGACGAGACCACGCCGGAAGAGATGCGCCTCGCCAATAAGATCATGAAGGACAACGATGCCGTTCCCCCCTGGATTTCCCTGGGGCACGCCCTGCGCGATAAGTACGAGAAGATCATGCGCCGCCTGGGGCAGTACGCCCGCGACTATGTGCGCCGCAAGGCCGAAGCTGCGCGTAAAGGCAGCTTCATGCTGGATCGCCATGCGGAAGATCGCTGGCACGAAGCGCTGAAACGGCTGCATGAGGATGTCACGCGCTACAACCAGGAATTGATGAACTACAATTTGCAGGTGCCGCCCGGTTTCGATCAGCGCGTACCGCTCCGCCTGGAGGAGGAAATTCAGCATGCGCTGAAAATCGCACGAGGCGAGGGCTGAACTCGCGCCAGACGCACCAGAGCCGCGCCCGCAAGCAAGGGGGCGGCCTATTGTGCAACAGCCAGCCGTGCGGCTACCGCTTGCTGCAACTGCTGACCCAGTTGCGACGTGAAAGCGCCTGCTGTCTTCCAATAGACATTCCCTTCGCGATCCACCAGCAGCGTGTATATGCTGTTCATGCCCGGCAGGTCGAGCGCTTGCAGAAATGCCTGCTGATCCGTATAGAGCGTAATCGTCGTGCGCCGCGTTTTGGGATCAGGGATGCCTGTGCGCATCCAGTAATCCAGCATCATGCGTTGATACCAGGGAAAGCGCGGCACCGTTGGGACTTCGTAGACCCCAAGCGCCGGATACTGCTGCTGCAACGTCTTCAGAAAATCGCCCCAAGTATAAACGTCGTACTGCTGTTCTTGCTCGAACGCGACCAGGACGACATTGTATGGACTACCGAAGTCACCCGGCAGCGTGTAGGACTGCCCTTCGAGGTTCTTGCCACTGACGGTTGGAAACTGCATTTCACCCCACTCCTTCGAATACTCCGCTGCAAATTGACAGCCGACCAACAACAGTTTTGTATGTCAGCCGGGGGACGTAGTCAACTGAGGGCGTGATGAGTGTCGTGACGCAAGCATGAAAACAAACAGAGGCACGATCCGCGTGCCCCTGTCAGGTAGCGCTGTGACTCTATGGACGACTCAGGATTCTTCGTTCTTGACCTTATCGTCTTCTTCGGTGGATTTCATCCCCTGGCGGAAGTTGCCGATGGCTTCGCCCAATTCACCGCCGATGCGCGACAAGCGCCCGACGCCAAATAGCAAAACAACAATCGCCAGAATCAGAATCAGTTCAATGGGGCCTAGGCTGGGCATGATTCACCTCATTTCTGCCTGCAAGCTTTTGGGGATAGTATACCACTTTCATTACGGGAATCTAAGCAGCAGTGTTACAGCGAAAGAGATCCCTAGATGATCTCCACCAGGATGTTTTCGGCGACAGCGAAGCCGATGACGGTCTCTCCATCATGCAGCTTGACTGTCAGCGGGCCGTCGAAGGGATCACGTGCCGTGACCTCTACCCACGTTTCCAGGGTGAAACCGCGATCCAGGGTATGCTGCAACATCTCCGCATCCGCCGCAATCAAGCGCGAGACACGGGCACGGGTATCCAGCGGCAATTCGCTGAGGGGCTTCAATTCACGCGGTTGCATGGTGCCATCCGCCGCCGGAATGGGGTCGCCGTGGGGGTCAAATGCGGGATTCCCCAATTTGGCTGCAATCGCCTCAATGAAGCGATCTGAGACAGCGTGTTCCAGGTGGTCGGCTTCGTCGTGGACTTCGTGCAGTTCGTAGCCCAACTCTTCCACAAGGTAGGACTCAATCAGGCGATGCCGCCGGATGATCTTCAGCGCCATTGTCTCCCCGGCGTCAGTCAGGCGCACACCGCGATACTTGCGATAATCGAGCAAACCAGCCTCTTCCAGGCGGCGTGCCATATCCGTCACAGAAGGCGCTGTGATCTTGAGCGCATCCCGAAGGGCATTGGTTGATACCCGCTCCTGCTCATGCTGGAGGGCATATACGGCTTTGATGAAGTCCTCAACAGATTTTGAAGGGGTATCCATAGGCATGTTACAAGAAGTTTTGTAGTGACAATGTTTGTTGCCCCAGTGTAGCACAAAGCAGGATGGAATCCGCAGCAGAATCCAGGGTTTCATGCGGCGTGATTGCTCTGTTCATCATCATGCCTGCGCTCGCAATCATGCCTGCGCTCGCATCACCCCTTGGATAGTCCGGACTTCGCCGCCGTGCCAATCATAATGCATCATGCTGAAGCCACTGGCATGGATTTGCCATTGCATTTCTCACACAGAACAACCCGTGTCGAGGCCAGGGCAAGCTACCTTGTTAAATAAGTGAAAGAGCGCCTCAAGCCGCGTCCAGCCCAGGTAGGGCACATCGGTGCCAACAAGCGACGCGCCAACCCCTTCCGTTGCTGCTGGGACGAACAAGAGCCTGTGAAAATCCAATCCGATTGTTCGTCCCTGCGAGTATGGTTCGCTATACTGCATTCTGACTGAAACACATATTCCAATTCGTGAGGAGTCTTTCATGCGCTATAAATTGTTGGGGCGCAGCGGCCTGCGCGTCTCAGAGCTTTGTCTGGGAACGATGACCTTCGGTGAAGATTGGGGCTGGGGTGCCAGCAAGGAGGCCAGCCAGCAGATGTTCGATGCCTTCGCAGATGCCGGGGGCAACTTCATCGACACGGCCAACCTGTATACGAACGGCACCAGCGAGGAGTACGTAGGCGAGTTCATCGCCCGCGACCGTGAGCATTTCGTGGTGGCAACCAAGTACACGCTGACCCCCGCCGCCAACCAGGGACGCGAGGAAAAGCGCCCGAATCTGATGGGCAATCATCGCAAGAACATGATGCAGGCCGTGGAACACAGCTTGCGCCGCCTGAAGACCGAATATATTGATGTACTCTACGTCCATGCCTGGGATTTCTTCACACCCGTTGAAGAAGTCATGCGCGGGTTGGATGACCTGGTGCGGCAGGGCAAGGTCTTCTATGTTGCCGTCTCGGATACCCCCGCCTGGATCATCGCCGAGGCCAATATCCGCGCCGATTTGATGGGTTGGTCGCGCTTCATCGGCGTGCAGGTGCCCTACTCGCTGATCCGCCGCGACATCGAACGCGCCATCATGCCGATGGCACGGCATCATGAATTGACCGTGCTGCCCTGGGGCATCCTGGGTGCAGGCGTCCTCACCGGGAAATTCCTGCAAAATGTCGAAGAACCCACCCGCATCAATCCAGACAGCCTGAACCTGAAGCCCAACGAACTGGCGACGGTGCAGGAAGTCGTCAAGATCGCCGAGGAAGTCGGACGTTCGGCCTCGCAGGTGGCCGCCAACTGGGTGCGCCAGCAGCAGCACAAAGCACAGATCATCCCGATTCTGGGTGCACGCAAGCTGGAGCAGCTTCAGGACAATCTGGCGATGCTCGAATGGGAACTGGAGCAGGAACAACTGGATCGGCTGGACAGGGCGACGGCGTTTGAACTGGGTTTCCCGCACAGCTTCATCTACCGCAATCGCTTCATCTACGGACACACTTACGACATGATCGACAACCATCGCGGCACCATGCCCGTACCAGAGGTGCGCCACGAGGCAAAATAGAGGTCTTTCAGTGCGGTGTGGGGCGATTGGTGTCGCCCCCCTTCTGGTTGCCCCCAGAGTGCCAGCGTCAAAAAGCCAGAGGGCAAGCGACAGAAAGAGACAGCGTGTCTCATGATAGGATCGACGCAACGCCTTCGCTCAATCAGGAGAGCCTCATATGAAGTTGCTCTGGCAGTCCATCCTACTCAGTTTCTTATTTCACAACGTGTCCCTTCTAGTACTCAGTCAATCTGAAAGAGACGGATAAAGGCGATGCAATTTCACACGG
>CAZJWX010000036.1:0-43295 GCA_964549915.1 uncultured Anaerolineaceae bacterium
GATTGAAAAGTATCTACCACCTGTTTTGTGTGATGTCTAATTGCTTTGTCCATCACTCGTTGACGTTGAAGGTATAGCCATACGTATTGCTCGGCGGGAATCCGTCGAAAATCGTCACTTCGACCTTGCCATCCGGGTCTGGTCCCGCGTTGATCTGGTATTCACCCGTCGTCAGCTTATAGAGGGCGATGCTGCCGTCTTCAGTCTGGGCGATCAACGTATTTTCCGCGACATCGCGGGCTTCCCATTCCGCCAGTTCATCCGCCGTCAGCACGAAGGCCAACACGCCGTTGCTGTTCTCATCGATGCTGTAGACGGTCAATGAACCAGCGCCAGCCTGGTCATAATACATGGCGACCCCCAAACCAGTCCCCGGCAGACGGTCATCCAGCGGGGTCGCTGGTTCTTCACACTCCCCTAGCTGCACTTCCCAGTAAACCTGTGCCGTGACGGAAACGCTGGCGGAGACGGTGATGTCTTCAGTGGCACGCAGGGAGAAACGTTCCGTTTCACCGGGTGTGATTCCGCCTGTGGTCGGGATTGTGACGGGCAGGTTGGATGCATTCAGGCGGAGCGTGAAAAATACGGTTTCATCGCCTCGGTTGGTCACTTTGATGACAATTCGTTCGCCTTCCGGCAAGGTGTAAGGCCCCGCTTCCGTGCTTCCGCTGAACAGGCCGGATGCGACGATGCAATCATCGGGGGCGGCCTGCGCTTCTGGCGCGTCGGCCCAGACGAACAGTGAGATGACGGCGAAGAGTGCGGCGACGGACGCGAATTTCGTGAGCTTCATATGCATTTCTCCCTGGACATCAATAGACAATGCTGCAACTTCCCAACTTCAGCTTACCCGGAAACCTACTTAGAGAGAATTACAGCAATGATTATGGGTGAAATCTTCACAATTCTGAGTCACGCAGGAAGAAATAGTACTCCAGGATGCGCCGGGTGATGGGCGCAGCAACTGCCGAACCGTCGCCCGCATTTTCGACCAGAACGACCACAACGATTTCGGGATCATCCGCCGGGGCGTAGGCCGCGAACCAACTGTGCGGGGTGCGGTTTTCGCCACCCACCTGTGCCGTGCCCGTCTTGCCGCAGACGCCACCCTGGTATTCCAGCAAAGGGGAGGGCGAAGGCCGGTTGAAGATGTGCCATGCGGTGCCGTTGCGCTCACTGGTGACATCGCACAAGCCCTGGTGCACGATCCGCAGCGCATTCGCCGACATGTCGAAGTTGTCCACCGCTTCTGGCTCTGCGACGAACGTCCGTTGATCGAGGATGCCGCGTTCGCGCACGACCTGGGGGCGCAGCAGAATCCCACCGTTGGCGATGGCGGCGTACATTCGCGCCATTTGCAAGGGGGTGACTTCAATCTCACCCTGCCCAATGGCGAGGTTGACGGCGTTGCTGTACGTCCAGGGCAGGCCGTAGGTCTCGCGCACGAAGTCCGGGTCAGGGATGTTGCCCGGGTCTTCCGCCAGGTCGGTGATTCCGGTGGGGACACCCAGGCCCATACGCCGCGCATAGGTCGGCAGCATCCAGGGATCCATGTTGTTCAATGCGAAACCTGCCTGGTAGAAGAACGGGTTGCAGCTCTGGCGGATGGCGGTCTGGGTGTTGACCGTGCCGTGACCGCCCGCCAGCCAGTCGAAGCGGCGATCCCCTTCGTGCTCCCAGACGCCGCTGCAATAGTAGGTCTGGCTTTCTGTGTAGAGGCCCGTATCCAGCACGGCCATCGCATCTACCACTTTGAACGTCGAACCCGCCGGGTAGACGCCCAGCGTGACGCGGTTGAGCTGTGGCCTGCGTGGGTCGTCGTTGACTTCTTGCTGAATTTCATTGGCGACCGTGCGCCCGATGGCGGGATACGGCGTATAGGCGTTGGCGTCGTAATAGGGGTAGCTCGCCAGAGCCAGAATCTCGCCGGTGTTCACATCCATCACAACCGCTGCTGCACCGGGGGATGTTGTCCCCCAGCCGGGAGCACCGTCGGCGTAGGTGCGGTTTTCGGCATACGCTTCGCCGATGGATTGCAGCACATAATTCTGCAAATCGCTGTCAATCGTCAACCAGAGGCTCTCCGGCACCCGGGTCGATGTCTCCGCCAGGGTGCGCAGCGTCGTTCCATCCGCACCGACGATCAACAAGCGCCCACCCGGACGCCCGCGCAGCACTTCATCCCAGGTCGCTTCAATCCCCGCCTGCCCGATGAGCGTTTCGGAATTGAAGCCCTGGCGAATGACCTCATCGACCTGACCGGGCGAGGGGAAGCCGACGTATCCCAGGACGTGTGGCATCAATGATCCGGTGGGCAGGTAGCGGCGGGCTGCGCGGCTGCCGAACGTCGCATTGCAATCGACCTCCAACCGCGCTTGCTGTGCCCGATACGTGGGCGGGTCGATGGTTCCGGCCTCGACGACCCAATTCGCCTGTGCATTGCGGAAACGTAAGTCCAGGCGTTCCGGCGTCGTATCCAGGACATCCAGCAGCGTCGCGAAGCAAGTTTCCCAGTCGGGCGCATCTTCGCGAATGACGAAGACTTCCACGACCAGCCCTTCCATATCCGCGAGGGGCAGGTTGGCCCGGTCGTAGATGTTGGCGCGACTGGGTACGGTGGACGAAAATTCCAGGCGTGCACCTCGCCCCATCTCCTCGAAAATATCCGCCACTGACCAGGCCACGCGCCACTCATTCACCTGGCTATCCAGGATGACCGTCAGCGTGCGCCCCCTATCGCTGAAATCCCCCAGGATATTCGTGCCGAAGGTCACATCGTAGCCCAGTTGTACTGTACGCGGCCCCGCCCGGAATAATTGGCGCGGTTCAAACTGAACATTAACGATTGTCGCAATGTTTTGCGTATCCTGGTAAACCTCGGTAAATTCTTCGAGTGATAGCGCTTCCTGGCTGTTGAAGCTAATCAGACGATACATCTGCGCAAAATCCTGCCGCTGCCAGCCATCCAGGAATGCCATCGCCACCAATTCCGCCGCCTCCAGGTCAATCTGTGGCGTCAGCGATGGTACCAGCGTGGGAAGTTGCTCTTCTTCGGGTAGGCTGGTCGGGCGAGGAATACAGCCGACCAGCACAATCAGCAGCAAGAACAGCCATTGGCGCACAGTGTGTTCCATTCTCAACAGCATCCGGTTCATTACACTCTGCACAGTATAGCAGTGAAGGGCATCCCACGCACAATCTGCGATGGCCGTTATAAAACGTTGTGGATTGAAAACGAAGGATTAACAAAACAATTATTTGGCAAGGCCCAATTTGGGTGTAGGGTAGGCTTGGACATACATTACGAGGGGGTGAAGGGGGATTATGACTACCAGGTATTTGCATTCTGGCATCGGACTCATGTTCCTGCTCTTCATGCTGCTGATGAGCGCAGGGGATCCCGTTGCAGCCAACGAAGAGCCAGGCGTGCAGATCACGATTCCTTCGATCCAGGTAGAAGCGCCGATTGTTCCCGTCTATATCCGCGAATTTCCCAATGGAGAGGTGACCTGGGATGTCAGCGATTTGCGCATGAGCGTGGGGCACTTCGAAGGGATGCCATTCGTCGGACAGGGAGGAAACGCCGTCCTCGGGGGGCACTCGGAACGCGCACGCGGCGAAGCCGATATTTTCTACAATCTGCATCAGGTCTCGGTCGGCGATGAGATCATCGTCACCGCCAACGGCGAAGAATACCATTATGAGGTGCAGCGCGTCTTCTCGGTCGATCCGCAGGATCTGAGTGTACTCTACCCCACCCATTCGGAGCGGCTGACGCTCATCACCTGCGACCTGGCTTCGTTCCAAGAGGAGAGCGGGTCATACGGACGCCGGGTGGTGGTCGTCGCGGATCGCGTCCTCTGAGCGATGTTCACCAATCGACATGCACAGGGTTCCCGGTGAGCTGGGAACTCTCTTGCGTGTACTGCATCAATTCGATGCTGACACCGCTGGGGTCGGTAATCCAGCACTGGTATGAGTTGTCGCCAGCGAACTGCTTGTCGCTGATCTCGTAGCCCTTAGCGCGTACGTGAGCAATCACAGCGTCAATATCCGCCACTTCCAGGCAGAGATGTTTCATGATGGGGCGCTCATAATTGGCGGCTTCCCCCTGCTCGAAGACTTCGATGAATGTCGTCTCGCCCGCTTCCAGGTAGAAGCCGAAGGGTTTGCCGTCCTTGATGAACTCGAACCCCTTTTTCATGCCCAGGATTTCGGTGTAGAAGCGCTCGGTAGCGGCGAGGTCGTTGGCACCAATGCAGATGTGCGCGAGTCGGGTGATCATGGAATCGTTTCCTCAATAGATGCTCATCGGGGCACATGCCCCATTGGTCATTTGTGGCAGCATCGGGGGCGACCCGCTGAGTGCTGCATCCAGCAAGTATGCAGAAAACACATCGAACCCGATCCTCCGGCAAGTCTGTGCAAGTCCCCTCTACGAAGTGGAGGGGATTTGGGGAGGATTTCGGAACGTTTTCCGGACAGAGCACTGAGCCGCCCTCAATCCCACTTCCGTGATAGCGGGAATGATGCCGCCGGGTGAACCGCTTGCCAAACGATAGGCTGCGTGTTCCTCGCTCACAATTGGCGGCGGTCTGTCAGGTCGAGTCCGGTTGTGGCGATCAATTCGCGTGCTTCCTCGTCATTCAGGTCGAGGTCGTGCACGATGCTGTAGGGTAGGTTGTGACGCTGCACGTATTCCGGCAGCATTTGCAACGTGTCGATGATGTCATCACGGCGAAGCTGCCCCAGGCGTACTCCCGCGTCTAGCAGTGTATCGCGGATGGGGCCGATGTCCTGCTTATGCAAGGCCGCTGCCAGCAAAATCCCGGGGCCAACCAGATCCGCATAGGGCACGCCCTGGCGGTGCGCGGCGCTCGGCTCGATGGCGTAGGCGAAGTATTGTTCGCTGCCTTCCTGTGGGCGATTATGCCCCAGTTGGTTGGTCAATTGCACTTCCACCGCGATCAAATCCAACAGGTTACGCAGGGCGTCCGGGCGACCTTCCCCCACGCCCCTGGCAATTTTGTAGGCTTGCTGGGCGATGCCTGCCGCGATGCTGGCTGCCCAGGGCTGGAAGCGCTCGACATAGGTATTTTTCTTGCGTTGGGCGGCGTATTGCCAGTCCAGCAGGCCAGTCGTCATGCTCAGGATTTCCACAATGCCCGTGCCACGAATATGTCGTGGAGCGCTGGAGACCACATCCATATCGACGATCACGCGCTCCGCCGGGCCGGTCGTCTCATAGTAGACGCCGCCATCCCGCCGCACGGCGACCAGGGCTGTGAAGAAACCATCGACGCTGAGCGCTGTGGGGATAATCACACTGGGCAGGTTGTTGCGCCACGCGACGTACTTCGCCACATCTGCCGCCAACCCGCCGCCGATTCCGTAGACGACTTCCACATGCTCCGGCAGACCACCTGCCAGTTCTTCCAGGAAGGAGTACCGTGCTGCATAGGGTTCCGCCTGCACGACGATAGGCAGGTTCAACATCCCGCCGACCGCGTTCCAGGCGCGCGTCCCGGTCAACACGGCTGCGGGGCGCGTTTCTTGCACAGAAGACAATTCGCGCAATTCAATGCGCGGCAAATTCCAGATGATTTCATTTGATGTAGCCATATTTTTCGCTCCGAGTGGCGCAGGCAACCGAATACCCATACTATAGTGCGAAACCCTGTAATTCGCCACCAGGGGAGCCGTTCATACAGGGCAATCGCACCAAAAAGGCTGAACCACGCAGCCGCAAAGAACACAAAGAAAAAGCCAGAAGCAGCCCCCTGAAAAAGTGGAACCGTTCTCGCTTTGTGGTCGCCAGTCTCTCGCAATGCCTGGGGGTGAAACATTGACGTTTGGCTATTCAATTACCCGACGAGCCACGTTTCCGTTTGTCTGTCCCTTTGCGTCCCCCACTGCGTAGCTCGTCGTCCATCTACTCGGTTTTCTTGACACTGGTTTCGGAGTTGGCTACGCTATCTCGCACTTGAACAGCGTGTCATGTTCAAGCCAAAGTATATTATTAGATCGAGGTGAGTTTTATGCGTACAATTGTTGTTACAGGTTCCGCATCGGGCATTGGTAAGGCGAGTGCTGACTTGCTGCTGCAGCAAGGGCATCGCGTCATCGGCGTTGACCTGCAAAACGCCGACATCAATGCTGACCTTTCGACCGAAGAGGGTCGCGCACAGATGGTACAGGAAGTGGAGGGCGCTACGGGTGGCTCGCTGGATGCAGTACTGGCCTGTGCGGGGATCGCTCACCCCATCGCCAAGACCGTCAGCGTGAATTACTTTGGCGCAATCGCCACATTGGAAGGGCTGCGTCCCATGCTGGAACGCGGCACCGATCCGCGCGCAGCAGTGATTAGCTCGCTGGCGGCGACGTTTGATGCGCTCGATTCCATCGTCGAAACCTGCTTGCAGGGCGATGAAAGCGCAGCGCTGGCAGCGGCACAGGCAGCGGTGGATGCTGGTGGCGGCCAGGAGCAGATGATCTACTCCTCCACCAAACGGGCGGTTGCTCGCTGGGTTCGGCGCAATGCGATCAAACCAGCGTGGGCGGGACAGGGCATCTTGCTCAACACCATTGGCCCGGGCTTGATCCAGACGAACATGACACAGGCCTTGATTGATGATCCGCAGATGATGCAGATGATGCAGATGATGTCCGAGATGATGCCGCAGCCGACAGGGCGTCATGGTCAGGCGCAAGAAGTGGCGCGGTTGCTGGTCTTCCTCATCAGCCCGGAGAATTCGCACCTCGTCGGGCAGATGATCTACATTGATGGTGGCAGTGAGGCCAGCACTCGCGGCGAAATGATGTACTGAACGACGCCCACCTTAACCGTGCTTTCGCCATACCGCGCACCCTATCGGATTCGCATGGGGTGCGTGTGCTTTTTTGTGCGAGAAACGGGGGAGTAGAGCAGGTGGGACTCGAACCCACAACACGCCGATTTTAAGTCGGCTACCTCTGCCAATTGGGTCACTGCTCCTTGCTTGTTGCTTGTATTGTATCCCGTCCCCTTACCGTGTCAACCGGGCAGGTAGGGCTGCGCGTAGTAGTCTTCCGGGTCGCCTTCGGCAATCCAGCCTTCGAAGCTTTCGTAGCGAATCTGGTACCAGGTGTAGCCACCGCTGCACACCGGGCCATCAATCACGAAGAAGAATTCTTCCGGCTCAATGCGCGTGCGAATATCGAAATCCGTGCCGGGGCCTTCGCGCAAGTTGAGCGTCTCCTCGCTGGGGGTGACCTGCCCGCGTTCCTGCACGATCAGGCGTGAGGGCGGCGCACCGGGACATCCGCTGAAGCGCTCATATGGCGTGGGGCTTGGAGCCGCCGAAACAGGGGCTTCGGTCGCGGCGAAGGTCTGCGGTGGGATGGGGGTATGGGTGGCGACGTTGGCCTGCGTTGCCGTCGGATCAGCGACCTGTGTGGTACAGGCGGTCATCAGCAGCAAAATCCACCCCATCCAGACCCATCTGCGCATTCTGTCTCCCATCTTTCCGACTTTCGCTGTTTCTGATCCACACCTCGATTATACGCCATCCCGCGTCCCTGGACGTGCTCTTTTCGTGCTCTTTTCGTGCTGATTTCGCCTGAGTGCCGCATCCTGTGAACATGCAGCAGACATTCCCGCCAGTCGGTGCAAGTCCCCTCGATCGGCGAGGAGACGATTTGGGGAGGATGTCAAACGGCGTCCCGGATAGAGCACTCAAGCAGGGACGACTTCATACGAGAGGATGATGGCATCCCCCAGCATCAGCGCCTGACCCGCTTGCAGTGGCGTGATCCCCTGAATCTGCCGACCACCATTGATGCGCGTGCCATTTGTGCTTCCCAGGTCTTCGACGGCGTAACCGCGTCCGGTTCCCTGCCAGATCAGCTTGAGGTGGTAACGGCTGACTTCTGGATCATCTACTGTGATGTCGTTGGCGGCATCCCGTCCGACGGTCACGACATCCTGCGCCAGCAGATACATCCGGTTCAACTGTGGGCCGCGCCGCACAACCAGGTAGTATCCCGGCTCTGTTGGCATCACGCTGCGGGTGAATGGCTCCGACGGCGCTTCAGGGGGCGCAGTTGGCGCGGGAGGTTGACCGCTGGGCATGGCGGGTTGATCCTGGCGGTCAGGTAGCTGGTTCATGACGCGCTGAATCTCGCGCACGAAATAATCCCAGAACTGCGCCGGTTCGCGAAATTCGGTGAAGTCGAAGTGTTCCAGGGTTTGCAGACGCGGATGCATCTGCGCGGCGCGAAAGATCACGGGGATCACGGGAATGCCCAGCCCCAGCGCCAATGCCCACTCATAGGTCACATAGACCGACTCCGCCGCAGCGGGGGAGACGACGACGATCATGGCATCGGCGGCGCGGATGGCGTCGTCAATCGTGAAGCGCCAATCCTGCCCCGGGCGAGGATTGGGGTCAATCCAGGGTTTGTACCCCAGCCGCAGCAGATGCTCGCGCAGTTCGCTCATGTAGCGCGTATCCCTGCGTGAGTACGAGATGAAGATGTTCTTCATGGTCGGTTTGTCGCCTCCCTGCGTTGTCTGCTCTTCGCCACGCTTCATTCTTTGATCTTCGATCAGTCCAAGCATAGCACGGGCGAGGCGGCTCGTGGAAGGCGGTTGGTGCAGACAAGCAGGCCGGGGTGCAGAAGTTGCATCTACAGCGGCAGTTCGCCCGTGTGCATCACGGCAATCAGCTTTTCAACCAATTGCTCCAGGCTGTGCGCAGCGACCACTCGCTCGCGCAGGGCGGTACCGATGGCTGCGCGTTCCTCCGGCGGTAGCGCCAGCAGATGCGCCAGCGCTTCATGCAAAGCGGCGGCGTGGTTGTCATCCGCAGCGGCGATTTGCAGCAGGGGCGCGTATTCCCCGGTGAGTGGTGCGAAGGCTTCATTGGCGACCACCACCGGGATCGCGGTCGCCATCGCTTCCAGCGCCGCCTTGTCGAAGAGGCCGGGAGGACTCAGGTTGACGGCAGCCGCCGCGCTGCGATACCAGTCGCGTACCTGTTCCGGCGTCTGCGCCCCGGCGAAGATCACGCGATCCGCAATGCCCAGATCAGCAGCAATACGTTGCAGGCGCTGTTTGTAGGAGTCGTCATAGCCATCGGGAATATCCCCGACGAGTACGATTTCGCAGGCCAGGTCTTTGGCGGCTTGCAGCAGCCAGTGCTGGCGCTTGATCTCCGTCAGGCGGGCGACATAGACCACGCGGGGCAGAGCCGGAACCGCCGCCGGAGTGAAGAAATCCGTCTCTATACCATGTCCCAGAGCACGCAATTTCTTCGTCGGGATCGGGAAGCTGCTGGGTACTGCGCTGACTACCCGATACGAGAGGCGTTCCGCCCAGGCCACCTGTGCATTGTGCTGACGGTGTGTATACCAGGTCGTCGTGCGGACTCCGCGCAGCGTCAGCAGGGGGCCACCCAGCGCGGCGAAGAGGGGCTGCATATGCGCGAAGCAGGCGTCGTAGCGATGAGTCGCCAGCAGCCGCCCCAGAATGCCGTAGAACCGCATCAAGCGTCTGGTACGCCCCAGGCCGTCCTCGCGCCCTACCGAAAACACGCGCACATTATCCGGCAGATCAATGCGACCCGCGTGTGTCGTCAGCACATCTACCGCGCCGTAATACGGTGCCAATGCGCGAATCCAGCGCGACGTGAAGCCCAGGATGTGATCGTCGGCGTCGGTGCGTAAGTTGAAGAGCAGCAGGCGCTGCCGCTGCTCCGGCGGGACGAAATGCGCTGCAAACGTCATTGTTTCATCTCATATCATGCATTCAACCCGCAGCGGCGTTCAATCTCCGGCTGCTTTTTCGTTCTCTTCGCGCAGGGAATGCGCTGCTGCCAACGTGAGCACAATCAACTGGCGCATGCCCAGGCGCACCGGAGCCGTCTCAATGTACTCATCCAGGCGGTGCGCGTTGCCGCCGCGCGTGATGCCGATGGTCACAGTGGGGCAGCCCTCATGCAGCGGGATATTGCCATCGGTGCTGCCGCGTTCCAGGGTGCCACGCACGTTGACCTGCTCCAAGGCCGCCAGTGCGCCTTCCACCAGCGGATGCGATGGGTCGATGAAACCAGCCGGACGGTCGCCCACTACCTCGACTTCAAAGCCCAAACCGGGGCGCTTCAGCCCTTCGATGATGCCGTAGACCTGCTGGCGCATTTGCTCCAGCGTCTCCTGCTCTGCCGAGCGCAAATCCAGCCACAAGCCCGCTGAGGTGCCGATAGCGTTGATGGCCTGCCCACCTTCGATCATGCCGATGTTGAATGTGCTGCGCGGCACCGAAGGCAGGCTCAAACGGCTGATCTGCGCACCCAATTCCAGGATGCCATGAACGGCGCTCGGTCTGCCGAAGTGCAGCCAGCTATGACCGCCCTCGGCGTGCGCGGTGATGTGCAGGCGATGTACCGCGATGCCCGCGTGGTAAATGTGCCCGAAGGCCAGTCCTTCCAGGTTGATGACGATCCCTATCTGATTCCGCAACTGCTCGTAGGCAGCACGCATCCCGTTCAGGTCGCCCAACCCCTCTTCGCAGCTTGTCGCGACGAACCAGATGTCGCAGTCAGGCGTGGTCTGCATATCGCGCAGCCAGTGCGCGAGGCCGAGCATCCCCGCAACGCCCACGCTGTTATCGCCCAGGCCGGGGCCATAGATCAAATCGTCTTTGTGCTCGACCGTTAATTCGGTTTCCAGCGGGAAGACGGTATCCGTGTGTGCGCTGACCATCACAGCGGGGACGGCGCGATTGCTGCCCTTCAACAGGCCGTAGACGTTCTTCTGCGAGTCTTGCTGTACCTGTTCTAACCCCAGCGTCCGGAACTGCTCGGCGACATAATCTGCGCGTCCATCTTCCCGGAAGGTCGGCGCAGGGATCTGCTGGACGCGCACACCTTCTTCCACGATCCACTTCGAAAGATCATTGAGCGCTCGCCAATTGATTGTGCGGTTGATCTGTAACACAGTCTTCTTCATCGTCAATTTGGGGGAGAGATGCATCTACCCCCCACTCCCTTCTATGCTATAATTTTCGCCGCACACTACCGACACGGTCACCGGAGCGCCTCAGCCTGGATGGAGTGTGCGACGAGACACCCTCTCGTTCACGAACTCGGTATGACCGAGATTGTGCCGAATCCAGCCAAGCATTACAAGCAGCGCGCGACATCCTGCCGGAAGGAAGCATCATGTCGAAACCCATTGTGCTGATTGGTGAGTCATCATCAGCGTATTTGCCGCCCCTCCGCAAGCAGTACCCCGTACTCGCAGCACGCAGCGGCAAACAGGGGATTGCGCTCGTCCAGGAACACCAGGCCGAGCTGGTCATCGTGGATGCGATTTCCTTGAAATCGACAGGCAAGCGCATCTGCAAAGCCCTGCGTCAATCCTGCCCCGACATCATGCTCCTGCACATTTACCCGGACAGCGAGGGGAGTAATGGCAGCGGCAACCCGGCAGCCGATATGACCTTCTATGGCGCTGTCGGCGTGCGCGCGCTCTGTAATGCGGTCAACCGCTTTTTTGATTCTGCCGCTAGCGGGGGCGATGTGCTCTCGCAAGGCCCCTTCCAGATTGATGTCGAGCGGCGCATTCTGATCGCGCATGGAAAGGAACACGTCCTCAGCCCCAAACGCGCCGCGCTCATCGAATTGTTCCTGCAAAATCCCAACCGCACGCTGGATCGTAAATTGCTCATGCAGCACGTATGGGATACCGACTACGTGGGGGATACCCGCACGCTGAGTGTGCATATTCGCTATGTGCGAGAACTGATGGAGCTGGATGCCAGCGCGCCGCAATACATCAAGACGGTGCGCGGGGTCGGGTACCGCCTTGAACTACCCCAAAAATGAAGAATCCGACCAGGAGGGTCGGTTCTTCGTTCATTCTGCGGCTTCGGCCTTCATGGCGTTCAACTGCTGCATGAGGCGGCTCTTGCGACGGGCAGCGTTGCGCTTGTGGATGACGCCGCGACGGGCTGCCATGTCGAGATCTTTCTGGGCGACGCGCACTGCTTCCTCCGCCGCCGGGACATCCCCGCTGGCGATGGCCTCGCGTGCTTTCTTCACGAGGGTGCGGGCGCGATTGCGGTAGGTGCGGTTGTGAATGCGCCGTTTCTCATTCTGGCGATTGCGTTTCTCTGCGGATGCATGATTAGCCATAATACTCAAACGGGGGATGATTCCCGCGCTGCTCCTTTCAATGGGACTCTTCGTCTGGCTTGCTCTGCGAACATTTGCAGCAAGGTATCATAGCAAGGCACGGGGGTGCTGTCTATCCTGTGTTGGGTCTGCGCTATGCTTCCCCCAGGCGGATGATGCCGCGCTGCACCGCCGCCGTCACCGCCGAGGTGCGATCTGGCACATTCAGCTTGTTGAATGTGTGGTGCAGGTGCGTCTTCACCGTCGCTTCGCTGATGTGGAGCTGCCTGCCAATTGCCTTGTTGGTGAAGCCCCTGGCGACCAACCGTAGAATCTCGATCTCGCGTTCGCTGAGCAGGGATTGCGGCTGTGGGTTGCGCATGTGTTGCAGCACACGCGAGGCGATGTTCGGATCGAGGACGGATTTGCCCGCTGCGACAGCGCGAACCGCCTGGAATAATTCTTCGCGTGGGACATCTTTCAGTAGGTAGCCCGCTGCCCCTGCCTGGATCGCGGGGAGAATATCTTCGTCGCTGTTGTAAGTCGTCAGTACCAGGAAGCGCACGCGGTCGTTTTCTTCGCGGATGCGCTGGATTGCATCCGTGCCGTTCATTCCGGGCATCTTCAGATCAATCAGCACCACATCAGGGCTGCGTTCTCGGGTCAGTTGCACGGCTTGCAGTCCGTCGGCGGCCTCCCCTACGGTGATAAAATCTGGCTGGCTGCCGAGCATACCTTTCAACCCCGCTCGCACGACAGGGTGATCGTCCACAATCAGGAGTCGGATGGAATGGATCATATCACGTTTCCTCAATCGGTGTATCCAGGGGCACATCGACGACAAGCGTTGTCCCTTCACCGGGACTGCTCTCGATGGTCAGCCTACCGCCTAAAGCCTGCGCACGTTCACGCATCCCCACCAGCCCATAGCCGCGTGGTGCTTGCTGCGGGTTGAAGCCTACACCATCATCCTGCACATCCAACAATATGCTCTGCGGCAGGTACGTCAGCGTGACGGTTACGCGACCTGTTTGCGCGTGCTTGCGAATGTTGGTGAGCGCTTCTTGCGCGATCCGGAGTATGGCGTGTTCGGTGAAAGACGGCAGCGCGGTGCGTGTGCCTGTGATAACCAGTTCAGCCCGGATGTCATGCAGGGTTGCCCACTGGTCGAGCATCTGGCGTAAACCGCGCTCGAAGGGGTGCTGCTCTAGCAGGACGGGGCGCAATTCCCAGATGAAGCTGCGTGCTTCAGCAAGGCTGGCGCGTGCCATCTGCTTGGCCTGTGTCAGGTGATGCTCTCGCACACTGGTATCCTGACTCCCCTCTGCCGCCTCCAGGTTCATCACGATGCTGGTGAAGCCCTGCGCCAGCGTATCGTGAATCTCGCGGGCGAGGCGCTGGCGTTCCTCCAACATGCCCGCCTGTCGTTCGGCCTGGGCCAGGCTGCGCCGCGTGCTTTCCAGTTCATCGAGCAGGCGTTTGCGCTCTGTACTCTGGCGGATTATATCATTGATGAAATGGGCTAACATTGTGCCTGCCACTCCTGACATGATCAGAAGCCCCATCCACCAGATTGTGGAGTCTGATTGCATTGCGCCCAACCGATAGAGCAAAACACCCATCAGGATAAGCATGCCCACAATGCCCCACCGCATTGGCGCGAACATGAACAGATGCGGGACAATGCTCCCAAGCAGCAAGAAGAAGGTCAGGTCGTACCCTGTGAGTGCGAACCACACCGTCCATCCAACCAGCAGGTAGACGAAGAATAGGGGTGGCTCATTGATCCATTTTCTGACTTTGCCACGTCGAGCCGATAGCATTGTTAGCGAATACCAGCTACCGAGTAAGGCCGCCAGCAAGATGAGCTGCGTTGTCGAACCCGTTTGATCTGGATTCAGCAACACAATTGACAGACACAGAACCAGAAATCCATAAAACAGCGCGTGCCAAGCTGGCAACCACCGCATCCAGGCTTCAGCTTCGTGTGTCGGTTCAGGCGAGGGCGTCTTTTGCTGTTTCGACGGCAATTTGCGTTCTCACATGGCTTGTGAATGCGTATTGTTCTGTGCCTAGTATAAGACCTTATACGGAAAGCAGTGGTGTGAAGTGGGCCATTTTGGGATTCTTGTTTCGTCAATAGGGGACGCGGTGATGCCACGCCCCACATGAAATCTGCTATTCTTCGTTCTTCTTCTTGTCATTCCCGCTCACGACAACCAGAAAGGCAACGAATGCTATTCCCGATAGCGCGTACCACAATGTCTTTTCGCCTTCAATGCCAAAGGTGATGATGGCATTGGCCGCGGCGAGCGCGAAGACAGCTAACGCTATCAACTGACTGCGAGAAAGATTGTTCAACATGATCACATCCTTATCAATTGTTTAGCTAGCATGGTTGTGTTAATGTCGATCCCCGGCAGCAGCACTGCTACTGACAGACCCATGCCGACAATAGCGACCGCCGCCCATGCGACCAGCACGCGCCCCGGCAGCATAGAAGATCCACGAATCGGCTCCTTGATCTCCGTCCATATGCTGGCGATGAAGAACGCCCAGAAGAAGCCAATGTAGCCCAGCCAGTACTGAAAGATCGTGATGATGACCCCATCCGCGCCCAGGGGATGCCAGAAGGACAGCACCGTGAATAGCACGTTGATGACCACATAAGGAACGATCAGCAGCGGCAGATTCAGGCGCACGCGCTGTTTCGGGTCCGTCATGCCTTCGCCGAACTGGTTGACGCTGTTCGCCAGCCAGTAGAAGCCGAAGAGAATGCCCAGCGCTCCCACGAGCAGGATGGGCAGGCGGACTTCCCAACCACCGCCGAGGATGTGAATGATCTGCCGCCAATCGCCATAGCTGGCAGCGTCCGGGTTGTAGAGCAGCGGATCCATGAAGAGGTAGCCGAATCCTGTGAAGAGGTTGTATGCACCGAGGTACATGATGAAGAGGCGCAGCGAGGGGTTCGTTTTCGCCCAAGATGTGCGGAAGAGCAGCACGCAGGCGATCCCAACCAGGATGTTGACGGCGGCGGCACTTCCGGCCACGATCAGCAGAACGTCTTCTGGTATCGCGTTGAAGTCGATGAAATCGACTGCGAAGAGATTGAAGACGCGCAATTCTTCGCCCAGCAGCACGCCGCTGATGGCGTGGACGCCTTCATGACCAATCTGGGTGAGGAGCAGCGCAACCAGGGCAATCACCAGCCCATTGAAGGCGCGGACGACGAACGATCCGGAAACCATGAGCAATACTTACCTTCCGTCATACAAGCGGATCATGCCCTCAGTGTTGCAGAAAACGCCCCGGCGCACGCCCACCGAAGAGCGCAGTGTGAACATGGGTGGATGGAGGCTGAATCAACCGAACGATGGATGGACAGAGAAGGCTTACCGGATACCCATCTGGCACTCAGAAAAGAAGGGGGTGATTTATGGAAAATTTACTTTACAAGGTGTTGAGTTCATGATAGATTACTGCACACATTTCAACGATCACCCAACCGCGCCAACACAGGACACACCTGTATTTTTGTTACTTTCGGTCATCGCAGTAGATGACAGGGTATTTCTCTTGAGAAGGGAGCCGCGATGGACGATGAAATCCAATATCTAACGCGCGAAGGCATGGACGCCCTCGAAAAGCGGCTGGAGTTCTTCATTACAGTGCGCCGTGAGGAAGTCGCCGAACGGCTGCGTTCCGCGTTGGAAGATGGTGGTGAATTGACGGAGAATACCGAGTACGAAGAGGCCAAGAACGAGCAGGCTTTCATTGAAGGCGAGATTGCGCGTTTAGATCGCATCCTGCGCCATGCTCGTTTGATCGAAGACTCGGAAAGCAAGGACGAAGTGCAGATCGGTTCGCTGGTGCGCATCGCCGAGAAGGGGACGGACGACATCGAAGAGTATCGTCTCGTTGGCCCGGCAGAGGCCAATCCGCGCGCTGGCAAGATCAGCATGGAGAGTCCGCTCGGCAAAGCGCTGCTCGGCTCCAAAGTCGGCGACAAAGTGAAGATCAAAGCGCCCGACGGCGACATCACTTTCATCGTGCGCGAAATTGTATAACCCTTCCCCCAGGCGTACCCCGGCGGTACGCCTGTTGCGTGCCATCCCAGGCTTCTACGGAAACAATCGAAATGGCGAGAGTCTCATCAAGGCGTTTCGTCTGCTTTGCCATCGCCGCAGCAACAGTGCTGCTGCATGAGCAGGCAGCGCTGTCCCCTTGCCGCACTCTCCTAATCGCCTTCATCGCCTGTGTCGCTGGAAGCTGACGGATTATCCTGGTAGGTCTCTTCCGGCGTACCTTGCTGCGAAGGGCGGCGCTGGCGACGGCTGGGGTAATATGTCGTTTGCTTCTCCTGCGCTTCCACGCCGGGGAAGGTCTCGATGTAGAGCGACTGGCTGGGGAAGGCAAAACTCAGATTCAGTTCTTCGACGATGCGCATGATTTCCAGGTTGATGCGCTCCGTCTCGGCGGTGTACTCGCCCCAATCGGGCAGCAGGGCATAGGCGATGATGCGCACCTGCAAAGCGCTGTCGCCAAATTCGACGAAGTGGACAATCACCGATTCGGGATCAATGCTCTCGCGACTGCGCAGCATCTCGCGCAGGCGGTGCAGCAGTTCCTCCATTTCGTTGCGTGCTGTGTCGTAAGTCAGGCCGATGTAAAAATCCACACGGCGCTTTTCCAGGCGCGACCAATTCGTGACCGCAGCGTCCGATAGCAGGCTGTTGGGCACGGTCACCAGCGATTGATCCAGCTTGCGCACCCGGGTGGAGCGCACGCCGACATGTTCCACCACGCCAGAAAAATCCGCCGTAACGATGAAATCCCCGACTTCGAACGGATTATCACCGACAATGGCTGTGAAGCCGAAGACGTTGGCAGCAGTATCTTGCGCCGCTAACGAGAGCGCCAGACCGACGACACCGAAGGATGCGATCAGGCCGGTTACGTTGTAGCCGAATTCTTGTATGATGACGAAAGCCCCCATCACCAGCACGAAGACTTTTAACATCGTGCGCAAGAAGGGCAGCAGCCGTTCTTCAACGTGAATCCCCGTGAAACGTTTGAGCGTTTCCGTGGTGAAGCCGATGACATCCACCAGGTAATAGAAGAACATCGTGATGGCCCCGAAGATCAGGGCGCGAGCAATGGTATCCGCCAGCCGATCCAGGTCTGCCGTGAAGTCAAACAGCGATGTCACGACCAGGATGCCGATGGAGAGTGTCACCAGCCGGATCGGGCGTTCGGCAACGCGGAAGATTTCGTCGTCCATGGTGGTTTCGGTTCTGCCGATCACGCGGCGCAATGGCACCATCACGACGCGCGTTATCACGAAGCGCACTACCCAGATGACGGCCAATGCCAGCAGCAGCAGCAGCAAATTGAGCAGCAGCGTCTGGATCGGTTTGGGCAAATTCTGGAATTCGGGAATCAGTTCGGCAATCTGCATCGGCTGTGCCTCCCACGCTTGATGAGTCCGCAATGATTATACCGCAGCCCTGACGTGCAACGAACCGGCGATGTAAGCCCGGATTGCGCCCCGGGCGGTTTCGCCCTTGTCGGATCGTCACTTCATTGATATAAATTCAGAAAGTCTGACCAGAATCAAATAAAAGAGCCATGTGACAGATTTAGGCCATAGGTGTGATTCCACATTTGACAGTTTTACGGTACACTTACAGGGGTTTATCGGACTCAGGATTCTTAGAATGGCAAATTCAATATTGATGGTTGAGGACGATGTACAGACGTACCAACTGGTTGCGAATGTGCTGGAGAAAAGTGGCTACCGCATCGCCCATGCACAGAATGCCCAGGTGGCCTTTCAGGCACTGACAGAACAACTCCCTCAATTGATCTTGCTCGATCTGCGCTTGCCCGGCCTCGACGGCTGGGAGCTGGCGCGCCAGTTGAAGAGTCATCCAGCCTATCGCCAGATTCCGATCATCGCAGTCACCGTCCAGGTTGACCCCGATGACGAAGAACGCGCACTGGCCGCAGGCGTCGATCACTACATGCCCAAGCCCTTCAACATCAAACGGCTGCGGTCGACGGTGCAGCAGTACCTGAACATCTGACAGGAGAAATTGGCTCCGGAACGTAGAATATTCCGACGAGTTTGCCCCTGATATGGTTTTGCCAGGCGGTCAGGCACTGACGCCGCGCATCTGTTTGACTGAAGCTGCGCTAGCAGTTTCATGTACCCCACATGCACGCACCATAGGTGATGCTCCCCTACCGTGACTGTCGTCTCTGATTGCCCCGATTTCGATCTGGCATATACTACAGCCTGTGGAGAGAACACGTCTCTGCGCACACCGTCGGGAGAGAGAAAGCGAAACCGTATCATGAAACACTTCCTTTTGCTGGGTGTCCTCGTCGTGCTGGCCGCGACCCTCGTCAGCGCACAGGGCAGCGGCACCATTCAGATCAACAATGGCTCCGTAATCGAAGCTCCGGCAGGGCAGCAGCCGCAGGTCGTCGTGCAATTCGGCAATCAGGGCAATGCACCGCTGACGGGGGTGCGCGTCGTGTGCCGCATCTCGGAAGCGGGACAGGGCAGCCTTTCCTTCGTGGAGAATCAGATTTACCCGCACGCCATGCAAACCTACGCCCTCACAGAAAATACCGTTAGCTTCCCTGAAGATGAAGCCGGGGTCGAATTGATCGCCGGGCAGAATCAGAATGTGGGCTTCAATGTGCTGGTGGAAGATACCGAAGGTATCGGTGTGATGCGCGAGGTCATCTGCGAAATCTACGGCGATGGCGAACGGCTCGATTCGGCGACCGTTGTCATACAGACGCCAGGAGTCATGACCCCGGAACTGACGCCAGAAGCCACCGAGACGCCGGAAATGACGCCGGAACTGACGCCAGAAGCCACCGAGACGCCGGAATTGGGCACGGGGGATGTGCAGGTCACGCTCAGTTGGGATAATGACTATGATCTCGACCTGTATGTGACAGAGCCGGGCGGGGAAGTGATTTTCTACGACAATCCGCTATCGGATACGGGCGGAGAACTGGATGTGGATGCCAATTTCCCCTGCGGGGAGAATCTGTTCTCTGTGGAGAATGTCTTCTGGGAAGAGGACGAAGCGCCCACAGGCGAATATCTGGTCTCCGTTGTCATCGGCGAACCGACCTGCGATGTGCTCGAAGAAGCCGATTGGACGCTGACCGTCCGCGTGCAGGATGACCTGCTCTACGAGACCAGCGGTACAGGCGTGCCCGGTGGCAGTGACTTCCAGGATGGGGTGGACG
Source organism: uncultured Anaerolineaceae bacterium (assembly GCA_964549915.1). Lineage (GTDB taxonomy): Bacteria > Chloroflexota > Anaerolineae > Aggregatilineales > Phototrophicaceae > JAUZRW01. Next base: position 19,425 of record CAZJWX010000036.1, read on the forward strand.
TTGTGGCCTTCCGCGTAGAGGAAGACGGCAGCGCGGTCATCATCGGCCTGCCACTGGGGGCGGATGCGCAATCCGTCGCGCCGGAGGTGGCTGCAGAAGACCGCAAGTGAACGAGTGCCGGGGGCGATGACGTTTCAGGATCGCCCCTGTTGTTCGCCTCAGCCCTGGTCTTCGCCCTCTTGCCCCAGCAGGCGGCGGCGGCGTGCTTCTAGCTGCGACATCACCGAGTCGTTCACTTCATCGGCTTCTTTGAGCATGGCTTCTTCGCGTTCGATCAAACGAGCGATGTCCGGCTCTTTGAAGCCCGTTTCCGGATTGACCACCTGCTTGATCACCAGGGGATCATCCTCTTCTTCCACGCTCTCGCTGACGGTCTCTTCCACAATGAACTGTGTCTCGCTCTCGGCGGCTTCCACGTTGGCGACCGCGTCTTCGACGACACGTTCTTTCTTGCTCTTGGTGCTGACCTGCTCCGGCATTCGGGCTGCCCGGTTGCTGAGCCACTGGTACCCGAAATATCCGGCGACGACCACGATGGCAACCGGCACCAGGAAGTTGAAGATCGCCATGATGGCGTTCAGCACAACACCCACCAGCCAGAGCGCGATAATCGCGGTCGCAATGCCCAGGATGATCTGCATCGGGGTAAGGCGGCGTGGGTCGAATTTGCGGATGCGGTTCCAGAGATTCATGAAGAACTGCATGGCATTGGCTTTCTACATGGTTTCGTGACGCTACTCATTATACCGAATACGTTGGGCGTGTGTCTGTGGTTGCTCTATCCAATCATCCGCCGATTGTGGGATTGAGCAATGCCCCTGGTCACCTGACCAGGACTTCTGGCGAGTTTTTGCCGCAGAAGCCCCACAGGCGACTCAATTTCTGTCATGATAGGCACACCGTTTTGGGGAAAAGGATTGCAGCACATCATGACACCAACCGGGAAACACCGCATTTACTGGGACCCAGCACCGACTCGCCAGCATGTCCTGCGCATTGTCCTGCAACATGCCGCTTCCTGGGATGACTTCGCCCAGATGGTCGATTCTGCCGCCGAGATGGTGCGCAGTTGTGAGAGCCGTTACGACGTGATTGTCGAACCACGCGCTCTGATGCCGCCGGGTAATGCCATCCCGCATTTGCAGCGCGGACGCAAGCTCATCACCGAGAATCCCAATATGGGGCTGTTGGTGATCGTCGTGCCATCGATTGCCATGCTGCTCGTGCAGACCTTGCAGCGCATGATGGAAATGCTACAGATGAGCATTCCGCAGACCTGCTTCGTCAACTCTCTGGACGCTGCAACTCGTTTGATCGAGACCAATCGCCAGCGCAACATCATCCCCAGCACCTTCGATGAAGCCGCGCCCAATATCTTTTTGGATCGAGATGCGCCATCGTCGGATACCTCGCAAGACCTGGAACACTGATCCGGGATGGCTACAGCGCGACCCGAGGCGACACGTGTTGCCTTCGCCCCCATTCGCAACCGGGCAGCAAGCAGTAGCTGGCCTAATCGACATTGCTCAGATGTCGACAGCGCCTGCTTTCCTGCCGGCTGCCGATCCATGTGCGCGAGCCAGATTTGACTTTCACGCCTCCGCTTTCTCGATCTTCTCTGCGCCGCCGAGGTACTTGCGCAGCACGTCCGGGATGACCACGCTGCCGTCTTCTTGCTGGTAATTCTCCAGGATGGCGATGATCACGCGCGGCAGCGCCAGCCCCGAACCGTTCAGGGTGTGTACGTAATCGGTCTTCTTGCTGCCGTTGGGGCGGTAGCGAATCCCGGCGCGGCGTGCCTGGAAGGCTTCCGTATTTGAGCACGAGCTGACTTCCAGCCACTCCTGGCAGCCGGGTGCCCACATTTCCAGGTCGTACTTCTTCGACGCGCTGAAGCCCAGGTCACCCGTGACGATCTCCAGGCGGCGGAAGGGAATTTCCAGCGCCCGGCAGACATCAGCAGCCGCCTCCGTCAGCGACTCCAGTTCGTCGTAGCTGGTCTCCGGCGTGGTGAACTTGAACATCTCCACCTTTTCGAACTGGTGACCGCGCTTGATGCCGCGTGTATCGCGTCCGGCGCTGGTCTTCTCGCGACGGTAACAGGGCGTGTGCGCCACGTAATACAGCGGAAGCTGCTCTTCGCTGAGGATCTCATCCGCGTGCATGTTGGCGATGGCGACCTCCGCCGTCGGCAGGAAGTAGTAGTCTTCGCGTTCGTCGTAGTAGACCGTATCCTGGAATTTCGGGAACTGCCCGGAGCCGTAGAGCGCGTCCGCATGTACCATGTGCGGCACATAAAGCGGGGTAAAATCCTTTTCCAGCGCCATATCCAGGTAGAAGTTGATCAGCGCCCGCTGCAACCGCGCCCCCCATCCCGTCAGGATGTAGAAGCGCGTCCCGGATAGCTTCACGCCGCGCTCGAAGTCAATGATCCCCAGTTCAGGGCCGAGTTCCCAGTGCGGCTTCGGCTCGAAGTCAAACTCGCGCGGAGTGCCTTCCGGTTCCCAGGCAACATTCTCTTCCTCGTCGTGGGCGACGGGGACGCTCTCATGCGGCAGGTTGGGAATCCAGTACATTTCCTCTTGCAGCGCCGCTTCGATCTCTTTGATCTCGCCGAAGCCCGCTTCCACGCGGTCACCGATTTCGCGCATGGCGGCGATCAGGGCGTCAAATTCTTGCTTGGCACCGGGGCTGGACGCATCCAGCGCTTCTACGTCCGCCTCGCCCCGCATGATGACCGCCGCTTTTTCCAGATCACCTTCTTTGATGGCTGCCGCTGCTGCCATCGCCAACGATGCCTTGGTCGGTTCGTCAAGCTTCTTGTTGCCGCGCAGCCGTCCCATCTGCTTGTTGAGCGTGTTACGCTGGCTCTGCATGGCTTCGACCTGATTGAGCTGTGCCCGCCGCTGTGAATCCAGTTCCAGGATTTTGCTGATGCGCTCGGCGGCGGCTTCGTCATTCAGGTTGCGAAGCTGCTCGCGTACCCAGTCGGGCTTCTCGCGGATCACATCAATGTCGATCATGGCGTCTCTTCTCCTCGTGTGGTTGTGTTGTAGATACTACAGTTGCTTCGGGTTACATAAGCGCCTGCGCTGCAAGGTTGCGCGAAACAGGCATCGGTCGAGCGCATTGTCGAATCCATGAAGCTCCGTTGTTTGCAGCCCTGTGCGTTTTTCTCGCGCTGAAACGTGCCGCAGAAGAACGGGTGTAGGAGCCGGTCTCAGCCCTGCTGCAACGGCCTGTGCTTCACGACAGATTCGACTAGCCAGCCGTCATGCATTGCACGGCTCACAAATTCCCTGAACCGGATTGCGCCCCGGGTTTTGTATCATCCAGGCGAGCCGGACTGTGTTCATCATGGGCTTGCTCCCGCTGCTCCTCTGCGTTGGGGACGGGACGGATCATATCGCGGGTGAAGCGATAGGCCGCCAGTGCCATCCCAACGACGATATTCGCGACTACCAGCGTATTGAAGACTTCGGGAGTCAGGGCTTCCATTCAGGCTACCTCTCGCTGTGCGTGCTGCTAGAACTCTATCGGCATCCCCGCAAAACTGCCATACGAAACTGGGGATTGCCGGGAAACAAAAAACGCCTCACCCCGGCAGCAGGGTAAGGCGCAATGACCTCATCCGAAATGCGGGCGGGTTCAGGGTTCTTGCTGGCTAGAACTGCTGGAGATAGCCTCGGCCTCAGGGTGCCACAGGGGAAGCTGAATGCTGAAGGTCGTACCCGCGTTCTCTTCGCTTTTGAACCACAAACGCCCGTTCATCGCTTCAAGCTCATGTTTGCTCAAATACAGCGCCAATCCGTAGCCGAACTCCGCGATGATCTGCGGTTGACGCGCCCGCTCGAAGGCTTCAAAGACGCGCTCGGTCTCGCTCTGGCGCACGCCGTACCCTTCGTCGATCATCTCAATCTGGACGCTCTCGACCCGTTGTACTGCTTTGATGATGATTGGCGTCCCTAATAGGCTGTACATAATAGCATTGCGCAGCATCTCTCGCAAGGCGGTTTCCAGGTAGAAGGGCACGGCATAGAGGACGAGGCCGTCTTCAATTTCTGTTCGCACGCGGGCGCGGTAATCGTGCGCTTCCGCTTCCGGGTCGAGCAGTTGGATTTCATCCAGCGACTCGACGAAATCCTCCAGGAAGTCCGCCAGGTCGATTTTCTTGCGCATGGTCCGTACTTTGTCGCGCAGGTCTCCGGTGCGCAAGTCTTGCAGGCGATCCAGCATGCGGATCAGGCGTCCGGCGCGGCTCATGTGTACGTCAATCAGGCGCGTGAATCCACCCACACGCCGGGCGATCTTGGCGGTTGCCGGGTCTTGTAGTTCCGGGTCATCAGCCTTGAGCGTGCGGTTGATCAGGCTGATGTGCCCTGCCGTGCTGTCGATGGTATCGCGCATCTCCTTGCGGAAGCGATCAATCACCGAACCGACGAAGCGCCAATCCGCGACATCCAGAGTCAGCATCAGGTAGATTTCGCCATTCTCGGCAGGGACGGCAGCAGCCCAACAGGGAATATACTGGCCGGAGCGATAAATCTTGAAGCGGATGGGGCGCTCTGCTTGCAGGGCTTGCTCGCGTACAGCCTCCAGCCGCATATCTTGTGGACGTAGATTCGTATCGAAGAGGGCGACGGCGGTCTGCCAGCCTTCTGCCTTAATCAGGTTCAGGTCTGCGCCGAGGATGGTGCCAGCGGTGAGGTTGTATTGGACGAGTTTGCCATCACCGGAAAAAATGAGTACGCCGTGACCCAGTCCGTCCAACACGGTTTGCAATGCGATATTCGGGATCATCCCACCACCTCTGCGCTTCGTCGTCATGCGTGCATGGCATGTGCTCGCACGCTACCATAACCCATCGCTACAGAGTATACAGTGGTGGCGTATCGTGCGCAAAAAGGAGGCCAAAACCGCAACAAAACATTCACGTTTGCGGCGTGCCTCCGCGCGTCTTGTTCTGTGGCGCTCCCCCTGCACCCGCCCCACGCCGTGCGGCTGGCGCTCGAACCCCAGTTTTTCGTAGAAGCCCGCAGCATCATCGGTGAAGCCACTGGCGTGGATTTGCCATTCCACCTTCTCACACAAAACGACCTGTGTTGAGGCCAGGTTAGAAGGTAGCTATTCTTGGGCGAAAGTATAGCGCACTCACCGATTTCTCAGACGTTTTGAGACGTTTTTGAGAGTGATGAGGGGGTATAGGGGTAAGTTCTGGTATAGATTGTGTATCTGGAAGTGGTCACCAGTAAGGGGGCGCGATTGGTATTCGTCAACAGCGAAGACCCGTGAGGGAAGCTGTTGGGTGAAGGTTCGATTCCTTTCGCCTCCAACCAGAAATATGTTTGTAGGAGCATGATATTTCATACTCCTACAGTTTTTGTGCTATGCTCCCATTTCCTGCGGGATGCCTGCATGCAGTTCGCGCAGAATATCCAGCAGGCGAAGCTGCCACAGGTCTTCGTCGAACTCCAATTCGACAGCAGTGCGGCTGACTTCCACATCGTCGCCCAGGTCTTGCTCCAGTGCCCCACGATCAATCGCTGCCAGCCAGGGCAGTTTGATCAGGATGCGTCCGCGTGGTTTGATGATGTGCGTGGCGTTGATCGCCGAGCCGAGCAACTTCACCTGAATCTGGGAGAGCAAGCCATCCACCGCGACGGGCAACACGCCGAAGCGATCCCGCAGTTCGCTGCGCATGGTCTCCACATCAGCGAGGGTTTGCAGGCTGCCTATGCGCCGGTAGAGCTGCAAGCGCAGCGCCATTTCGGGAATCCAGTCATTCGGGATGTAGGCCGGAATCGGCAGGTCAATGACGATGCGCTCCTGCGAGAGGGTCGGGGATGGGGCGCTGTCTGGATCGCCCTTCAGATCTGCGACGGCTTGCTGCAACAATTGCGTGTAGAGTTGTAGGCCGACGGTTGTGACATGCCCGGATTGCCTGGTGCTGAGGATGTCGCCGGCGCCGCGCAGTTCCAGGTCACGCATGCTGATCTGCAATCCCGCTCCCAGTGTCGTGTGCTCGGCGAGGGTTTCCAACCGGGCGCGGGCCTCTTCCGTGAGCTTGCGGCTGCCCGCGTGGAAGAAGTAGGCGTAGGCCTGGGTGGCGCTGCGCCCGACCCTGCCGCGAATCTGGTACAGTTGCGCCATGCCGAACCAATCCGCCCGATCCACAATCAGCGTATTGACGTTAGGCATGTCGATGCCGTTTTCGATGATGCTGGTCGCCAGCAGAATATCGTAGCTGCCTTTGCTGAACTCGCTGATGACGTTCTCAAGCTGGCGTCCGCTCATCTGCCCATGCCCGACGACGACGCTGGCTTCTGGCACAATTTGCTCGAGTTTCTCGCGTACCTGGTTGATGCTCTTGACGCGATTGTGAATCACGAAGACCTGCCCACCGCGATCCAGTTCGCGCAGCACCGCCTGCCGCACCAACTTCGGATCGAACGCACCGACATGGGTGATCACGGGCAGGCGATCTTCCGGTGCGGTCTGCAACATGCTGATGTCGCGCACACCGGAAAGACTCATATAGAGCGTGCGCGGGATGGGGGTCGCCGTCAGCGTCAGCACATCCACGTTAGCACGCAGCTTCTTGAAATGCTCCTTGTGCTTGACGCCGAAACGTTGCTCTTCGTCAATGACCACCAGCCCCAGATGCTTGAAGGTGATGTCATCGCTCAGCAGGCGGTGCGTGCCGATGGCGATGTCGATTTCGCCGTTGGCGAGTTGACGCGAGGCCTCCGCCAGTTCGGCCCTGGTGCGGAAGCGCGAAAAGAGGGCTACTTTGATGGGGAAGGCTTCCATGCGGCGGCTGAAGGTGCGGTAATGTTGATCCGCCAGCACCGTCGTCGGCACCAAAATCGCGACCTGCTTCTCATCCATGACGGCTTTGAAGGCTGCCCGCAGCGCCACTTCCGTTTTGCCGTAGCCGACATCGCCACAGACGAGGCGATCCATCGGCATACCGTTTTCCATATCGCGCTTCACCTCGTCAATCACGCGCACCTGATCGACTGTCTCGACATAGGGGAAGGAGGCTTCCAGTTCGCGCTGCCAGGGCGTGTCTGGTCGGAAGTGAAAGCCGCTGCTGCGGGCGCGTTCGGCGTAGATTTGCAGCAGTTCTTTGGCTTCTTCGTAGGCAGCTTTGCGTGCTTTCTCTTTTGCGCGATTCCAGACATCTTGCTTGCCCAGGGTGCTCATCTTCGGCGGGGCATCATCCGCGCCGACGTAGCGCGTCAGCCGATCGGATTGGTGAATCGGTACGAAGAGCAGGCCGTTTTCAGCGTATTCCACCAGCAGGTATTCGCGCTCATTGCCCTCAACAGTGCGTGCACGCATGCCCTTGAACTGCCCGATGCCATAATCGACATGGACGACGTAGTCGCCCTCGTTCCAGTCGTTGTAGTCGCTCTCCGGGAGTTTACCGCCGCCGCGCTTCGCCGCTTTGCGCCGCCGAGGCTCGGGGCGCGACCAGCCGAAAAGCTCCGTATCCGTGATGAGGTGCAGCCTCTGCCCGTTGGCGTCCAGCGTCCAGCCGCCGCTGAGTTCGCCCTGCACGAAGGCCAGCGATCCCATCTCCGGCATGGTGTTGATTTCCTGCATTTTGGGCAGCGGTGCCGAGGCGTCCTGTTCGTACCAGAGATTCTCCAGGCGCTCGACCTGCTGCGAGACCACGATCACGCGCTCGCCACCTGTGCGGTACTTGCGAATCTGGCTCAGGGCAGGGCGCAATTGCCCGCCGAAGCGCTCCCCTGGCGTGAAGAGACTCTGCCCACCTTCGCCGCTGAGGATCGAGAGGTGCAGCGTGGTCTTGTTTGCCAGGTCATCCGCCAGAATCTCCCAGGGGACGTAGGGCTGCGGGTAGTCTTCCGGCAGTTGACCGGTTTTGACGTTGGCGTTGCGGTTGGCCTCGGCTTCCTCTACCAGTTCTTCGACGGCCTGCTGAAGCGCTTCCAGATCTTCGACAATCACCAGGGCATCTTCCGGCGCATAATCCAGGATGCTCACCGGATGCTCGTAGGCGTAGGGCAGGTAATGCTCCAGGAAGGGGAAGACCTGCTGGTTTTGCAGCGCCTCGTCATCCTGCCCCAGGCTGTGAACGTCATCATCATCCCCCGTGTGCTCCTGGAACCAGTCGCGAAGCTGCGAAGCTGCGGACTTCATCTGTCCCGGCAGCGCTTCGCGCGCGGGGATGATGACGGCTTCTTTCAGCGCTTCGACAGTGCGCTGCGTTCCGGGATTGAAAGCACGCAGCGTGTCCAGCTCATCGTCGAAGAATTCGATGCGCAAGGGCAGCGGTGCCGCCATCGGGAAAATATCCAGGATGCCGCCGCGCCGCGAGAACGTCCCCGGCTCGAAGACCATCGTGGTTGGTTCGTAGCCCAGCCGCATCCAATCGCGCAGCAGCGCGTCCAGGTTGTAGCGCTGTCCCACTTTCAGCGTCTGGCTGCCATCGCGAAAGCGTTTCACCGGGAGTGTGCGCTGCATCAGGGCACGGGCAGGGGTGATGATGACGGGGGGCTGCGCCTGGGTCTCCGCGAAGCCCAGGGCACGCAGCGCTTCCAATCGTTCGCGGATCACGGTGCGATCCCAGGGCAGGCGGTCATAGAACATCGGCGTCGGTTCGGCGAAGCGAAAGATGCGCTCCTCTTCGGTCAGCCACACCGGAAGCTGTTCGGCGACGTTATAGGCGCGTTTGCCCCGCGCCACCAGATATAGGATCGGGTGCTGCCAATCCCGTGCCAGTGTCGCCAGCAAATAGGGCTGTGCCGCGCGCAAGACGGGCAGGGATTGTGATTCGCCGCTCTTGAGCGCGTCGAGAAGGGTCTGGTACGTGGGTTCCTGGCGCACAAAATCGCCGAGGCCGATTAGCTGCATGAGGCGTCCTCGTTCAGTAAGCTATCTGGGGAACAATCTATTTTACTATGCTGAGGGTGGCCTGAGGAGAGCGCAGCCTCGCTATTCGCGCAGCTTTTCCATGACGTTGCGCAGGCCTCTGGGAAGCTTGGATGTGAAGTGCAGGCGTTCGCCTGTCGTAGGATGGTCGAAGGCCAATTCTGTGGCGTGTAAGAAATTGCGCTTGAGGCTGGTGCGCTGCTTGCGGAACCCGTAGACGGTATCCCCCACTACCGGGCAACCGATGAAGGCCATGTGCACGCGAATCTGGTGCGTGCGCCCGGTCATCAGGTGGATCTTGACCAGGGTACGTCCATCACGGAAATTGCTGTCGATGACTTCAAATTCGGTCACGGCGGGTTTGCCGTCGTTGCGCACGCCCATGCGCTTGCGCTGTTTCAGGTCGCGCCCGATGGGGGCGTCAATCACGCCGGTCAGGGTCTTGGGCGGACGTTCCAGCAAGGCGAGGTAAATCTTCTCGACGGTACGCTCCTGGAACTGCTGCATCAGGTTTTGCAGCGCGTCCAGGTTGCGGGCCGTTACCAGCAGGCCGCTGGTTTCTTTGTCCAGCCGATGCACGATGCCCATGCGCCCCTGCGCCAGCGGATCATCCTGCAATTCGACCAGTTCCGGGTACCGCGCCAGCAGCCCCGCAACCAGCGTGCCCTGCTCCTGGCCGATTCCGGGATGCACGACCATCCCCGCTGGCTTATCAACGACGGCAATGTGCTCGTCTTCGTAGACGATGTTCAGGTCAATGTCTTCCGGCTCAATGACGAATTCCGGCTCCGGCGGCAGCATGACCACGACGCGCTCGCCCCCTTTGAGCTTGTTGCCTGGTTTGGCGGATTTGCCATCGACCTGCACCGCGCCACTGCCGATCATCTCCTGAATCTGCGCCCGCGAATAATCCGGCAAGCGTGCCACCAACAGCTTATCCAGGCGCTCCCCGGCGCTCTCTACCGTGAATTCGATGATTTCCAGGCTCATGGTCTTGGTGCTCGATTTCATGACAATTTGCGTGCGATCATATCACATTTGTTACCTGGTGGCGCAGGGCAGCCCCAGAGACTTGCGTTCGCCCCGCCGATTCGCCTATGCTGGGGAGCGAACGCACATCGCGGAGATTGCATCCCTTCATTTCATTCGTCAAGGCAATCAATCAAGGAGTTAGTGAAGGATGCCGATCCGCAATACCTGGTACATCCCCGAACGGGTCATTTTGACGTACATCTACGATGACCTGACCGTTCCCGACGCCAGGATTTCCGCCCAGGAGAGCATCGCGCTTTTGCGAAGCACCCACCAGACCGTACACAACATCGTTGACCTGCGCGAAGTCACGCGCTTCCCGCGCAATTTCCACCAACTCACCCCATTGACGGCCTGTATGCAGGAGCCGAATCACGGCTGGATGCTGCTGGTGATGCAGAAGAACGCTGTCTTGAATTTCGTCACCAACATCGTGATGCGCACCATCGCCCAGCACTACCAGGTCTTCACAGACCATGAGACGCTGCTGCGCCATCTCCCAGGCCTCGACCGTGACCTGCCGACGCCACTGCCGCCCTACGTACTGGAGCGTGACACGAACGCCGTCTTCGCCCTCTGACGCGCCATCGTCCCTGGCTGGTACGAGCGTGAAGGCGAATCATGCCCTTCGTCACCAGCCAGGGGTACAATTCATTACTCACAGTGGGATGCTCCCAGGGCGTATGCTGAAGAAAATGCAAATTACACATTTGGAGGAAGCTGATGCTCAACCACGTTCTCGTTCCGCTGGATGGTTCAGCATTGTCCGAACAAGCACTGCCCTATGCCACTGAAATCCTGTGTAATCAGGGTACAATCACGCTCGTGAGCGTCGTCGAAACGCCCCTGGAAGCCGACTATGCCATCACCGATATCCCGATCACGGTCGTTGGTGGGGCGCGCGCCTTCAACGAAGATGCCTATGCCACCACGCACCGCCGCGTCCGCGAATACCTGGGCAGCATCGAACGCGGGCTGGTCGCCAAGGGCTACAACGTCGAAACCATCGCCGAGATGGGCGATCCTGCGACCGTCGTGGTCGATATTGCCAACAGTCACGAGGTTGATGCTATCGTGATGACGACGCATGGGCGCACCGGGTTCAGCCGCTGGCTCTTCGGCAGCGTCACGCAAAAGGTCATCAGCACCATGCCGTGTCCGGTCTTCGTCGTCCCCGGCAAGCGCGGCAAGGACGAAGAGGAAACCGAGACCAACGCCGAATCGAACGCGCCGGAGTCAGTCTCGTAAGCACGCACAGATTGCATTTCGCACAGACGGAGGCGCAGGGAACTGTCCCTTGCGCCTCGTTTCATATAGGGTAGGCTCACTTGTGGAAGTGCGGCAGCACCTCCGCCGCCATCGATTCCAGGCTCGCCATGTCGTCCAGTTCCAGCCATTGCAACATGATCCGCTGCGCCCCTGCTTCTTCCCAGGCTCCGAGTTGATCCGTCACTTCCTGCGCGGTGCCGACGACCAACCCGCGCTCTTGCAACTCTCCCTTGCTGCGTCCCATCTGCGATAGCGCCTCGTTGAGCGCTGCCTCGTCCTGTCGATAGATGAGGCGCGTCATCACGGAACGACGAACCTCTCCCGGTTGACGGCCTTCCTGTTGCAGATACTCGTTGAGCAAGTCGTTGCGCTGCTGGAAGGCCGCCCGATCCAGGTAAACGGCGTTCCACTCCACCGCGTACTTCGCCGCCAGTGGCAGCGTCTTCTTGGGGCCATTGCCGCCGATCAGCAAATCCGGGCCACCGGGGCGCTTCATCGTGATCAGGGCACCATCCAGCGAGTAGTGCTGGCCTTCGTAACTCACAGGTTGATCGTTGTTGAAGAGCCGCTGCACGATTTCCAGACCATCTTGCAGGCGCTCGTATCGTTCGGAGAGCGCCGGGAAGGGGATGCCGAACTCGCGGTGTTCGCGATCCTGCCAACCCGTGCCCATGCCCAGAATCAGGCGTCCCTCGCTGAGCAGGTCGATGGCGGCGGCGTACTGCACGATGAATGATGGATGGCGGAAGGTGATTGGCGTCACCAGGGGGCCAAATTCGATGCGTTTCGTGATCGTCGCGGCGTAGGTCAGCGATGTCCACAGTTCCAGCGCATCCAGGTGGTCGCCGTTGGGGTTGGTGAAGTGGTCGCTGCGGAAGACGCTCTGGTAACCGCCCTCTTCAGCGGTGCGCAGGACGTTCGTCCAGCGCTCCCAGTTCAGGCCGTTCTGTCCTTCGATCATCAGGCCGATTTGCAACATAGGCTTGTTCTCCTCACTGTGGGGTGTATGTACGGTTCCACAGCGGGAGTATACCGCGTTCGCATGGGGCGCAGGTGAACGTCCAGGGGCGACCCGGTGGATCGCCCATCTAGCTCATCCGAAGGGCAGGCGTTCCTTGATGCGCTCGTTGAGGTCGTTGAAGAAGCCGCGTGCCATCGCGCCTACCATCGTCGGCGGCAGCATCAACGTCGCCATATCCGCCGGAATCTGCCGGGTGAGGGTCTTGCCCATCAACTCGGTGAAGCGTGGATCATCCAGCAGCCAGCGCCCCATCGTCTCTTGCACCCATTCCGGAATCTCGACTCCGCCGCCGCTGTAGAAGCTCAAGCGCACCTGATTCTGCAAACGGCGGTACATGGCATAGGTCTTGATGCGCGCACCTTCGTCATATGCGGCGAGGGCCTCTTCCCAGGTCAATTCCCCGTCGCGCCAGCGCCGCATGGAACGTGCCAGCACCTTGCCCGTGACGACGGCGTTGTAGATGCCTTGCCCGTCGAGCGGGTCTTTCTGATGGTAGGCATCGCCCACCAGTGCCCAGCCTGTGCCACCGGGTTCGCGGTAACCATTGCTGATGTTGCGCATGCCGCGCACGGTCGTCACGCGCTCGGCGTTTTCCATGCGCCGCCACAAATCTGGATTGCGTTGCAACATCTCCAGGTAGAATTCCTCGGCGCGTCCGGCACCCGGATCGAGCGTTTCTGAGCGTCCTTCGACAGCGATCACCGTCTGGTCGTCGGCGCTGTCCATCACCAGATAGCCATAGCTTGCGCCGTCCCCTTCATAGGCTGCGGCTGTCTTCTCGCCGCTTTCATCCAGCGGTGCGACGCCTTGCCAGTAGGCGTAATAGATCGATGTGGGGTGTTCGGTATGTTCATCGACGGTCTTCGCACCCGTCTTGCGTGCTACCAGCCCGAAACGCCCATCCGCGCCGACCACGACCTGCGCCCGAAATTCGGCTTCGACGCCGCCCTTGTGCTTGCCGACCACGCCGACCACTCGCTCCCCTTCCCAGACCAGATCGGTGACGGCGAAGCCCTGGATGCCGTGTACTGTGGGGTAGCGCAGGGCGTTGTCCCAGAGTGCTGCATCGAAGCGTGCCCGGTCGATGGCGTAGGCGTAATCGCGCCCGTTGTAATCCGGAATCGGCAGCTTGCCGCGCAGCGCCCGCGCCACGCTGTGCATGTTGTGAATTTTGGGCGTATTGCGGGCGTATTCGGCTTCTTCTGCGCCGATCTCATCAAGCATCTGCATCGTGGAAGCGTAGATGATCGGCGAAGAGACGGCGGGCAGTGAAGGCAACTCGGCGCGTTCCAGCAGCAGGACGTGGAAGCCCACTTTCCCCAGGCGCGCTGCGAGTGCCGAACCGGCGACGCGCCCACCAACAATGACGACATCATATTCGTGATTCTGTTGCATGGGTTGATCTTCCTGTAAAACTCGTTGAATCCCTGTGCGAAATCTTACAAACTCATTGTGTGCGGGTTCTGCGGCTTTGTCCAGAGACCACTCATGCAGCGCTTACGGGGCGAGGGCAAGGATTTGCCTGGGGGTGCAATAGGCTCTGGCCTGGGATCGCGTGAATTTCACAGCCCATTGCGGTGGCGATTCAGCGGCTTGTGATGGCAAATATGGTATGCTAGCAACCGAGGTGAACCACATAGCGATCAGGGACACGAGGTATATGGCGACGACAACCCCCAGGACGATTCCCGGCAGCAGCGTCAGCGCCCTCGGTACGATATTGGAGATGCGGCGTAAGGGCTTTCTCGAATACGTGCAAGAACAGTGGGAGACGCATGGCGACATCTTCCAGATCAGCGTCGGCGGCACGACGATGGTCTTCATGATGCACCCGGATCACGTACATTACGTGACCATCGGCAACCGCAAGAATTACGACAAGCTCAAGAGCTATGACGCGGTGCGCAAATACGCTCTCGGCAACGGCGTCCTCACCAGCCGAGGGGATCTCTGGCGGCGGCAGCGCAAGCTCATGGCTCCCTTCTATACGCCGCGTGGGGTGCAGGTCTACGCAGATATCTTTCTGAAGGACGCGCAGAAGCTGGTCGAACGCTGGGACAAACTGGCGCAGCAGAACGCCCAGGTCGATATTTTCGAGGAGATGACTCTGGTCACGGCTCGAATCATCCTCAAGGCGATGTTCAGCATGGAGACCGACGAGAGCATCACGCGCATGAAAAATGCCGTCGAGACCATGATTGCCTACAGCAGCAGCAGCGTCTCGCTCAGCCGGATGCTGCCACGCTGGTTTCCCACCAAGATGAACCGGGATTACCAGCGTTCGCGCACGATGGTCTTCAGCTACATCAACGGAGTCATCGAACAGCGCCGCGCCCTCGCCGAAGACGAATACCCGGATGATCTGCTCTCACGCTTGATGCTGGCACGGGATGAAGAAACGGGGCAGGCCATGAGCGCCGAACTCCTGCGCGATGAGTCGATCACGACTTTCTTCGCCGGGCATGAAACCACTGCCCGCACCATGACCTTCCTCTGGTACGCGCTCGCGGAGAACCCCGAAGTCGCGCAGAAGCTGCAAGCCGAACTGGACTCCGTCGTTGGGGATCGCCTGCCGACGCTGGATGACCTGCACAATTTGCCGTACAGCTTGCAGGTCATCAAGGAGACGCTGCGCCTTTACCCGGCAGCGCCGCTCTACGCCCGCGATGCCGTCGAAGATGACACCTACGACGGCTATCGGATTCCGGCGGAGTCGCGGGTGATGCTCTCCCCGTATTTCACGCACCGTCACCCGGATTTCTGGGAGGATCCGCAGCGCTTTGATCCCGAACGCTGGACGCCGGAGCGCGAAGCGGAACGACACCCGCAGGCCTATCACCCCTTCGCCAGCGGACAGCGCATCTGCCTGGGGAACAACTTCTCCTTGCTGGAGACGCACATCCTGGTAGCCGTCCTGGCAGCGCGTTTCTACCCGAAATTGCAGCCCGGCTTCCATCCCGAATGGAAGATGCGCGGCGTCCTCAGCACCGCCAACGGCATGCCCATGACCATCACCGCACGCTGAGGTGAGATAGGTGGCGCGGCATGGGGCAAGCGCCGTATTTCGTAGGGGAAGCGTTGTGCAAGCACACGTCGTCTCCCCTAGCCTGAAAATTGCAGTTTTTATTTTCACACATGGAGGACAAGTTATGTTCAATCGTACCGCTGGTTTGCTCGTGCTGCTGCTGGCACTGACGGCTGTGGTCGTCGTAGGCGCACAGGAGATCGAACCGTTCGAGCCACCTGCCGAAGATGCCGATGTCGTCATCACCTTCCCGCCGCCCGTATTTGCCGTCGCTGGCGAAGTGGAAATTCGTGGCTCTGCGGACTCCATCGGCCTGGCGGAATACATCATCGAATATCGCGAACTGCTTCCACCCGCTGACGAAGCGGACGAAGATACCACTGCCGAAACCGCTGCTGAAGAAGAGCGCCCCTGGTTCCCCGCTACACGCCCTGGCAATCAGGCCGTGCGCAATGGCGTTCTGGGAACCTGGAACACGATCACGGCACGCGACGCCCTCTATGAAATTCGCCTGCGCGTGACCCTGGAAACCGGGGAAGAGGAGATTTTCCGCGTGAGTCCGGTGCGCGTGCTCAACAACCCGACGGAGGATTTCGTCGGCCTGCCGCTGAATGTGACTTTGCAGCCGACTCCCACGCAGATCGGCGGGGATGGTGCACGCCCGACTCTGGCCGCCACGCCCACGCCGCTCAACACGGGCGAACCCACTGTGACCGCTGCTGTCGATGCCAATGTGCGCTCCGGGGATGACACGACCTATCCGCGTGTCGGTGCCCTGCTGGCGGGTGAGAGCGCCCCGATTCTGGGTATCAGCAGCTTCGGTTCTGGCTGGTATTACATCCAACTGCCGAATGGTCGTCGCGGTTTCATCGCGCCCAGCACGGTCAATGTCACGGGTGATGTCGATGCGCTGCCGCCCATCGAACCGCCGCCGCCGCCCACACCGCCCGCAACGGCCACACCCATCACCAGCGCCAATTTGCAGGTGACGGGTCTGCGTCTGGAACCCGTGCAGCCCGTCTGCAACGAGTCCTTCGACATCTTCATCAACGTCGCCAATACGGGCACGGGGCCAACCAACGCATCGTCCACGCTGCGCGTCATTGATCGCCATGTCGCCAGCGGTACCACAACCGCGACCACTGTCGGCGGCTTCCCGATCCTCAACGAGGGTGGCAACTTCGTCGTCGTGGCAACGCTCACGGTGAACACCTTCTTTGAAGAGGAACACGAGGTCATCGTCGAGCTAGATCCCGATGGTAACGTGGCAGAGACCAACGAAGGCGATAACTTCAGCGCGATCCGCTATGTGCTGGATGCCGGTGACTGCGGTTGATCGTCGGTAAGGCGTGAACTTGTGAAGGGGTGCAAAGCAATTTGCGCCCCTTTTTCGTATATGCACTACATCTTTGTGTGAAGGAAGTGTTGATTTTGTGCGCCGGAATAAACCTTAAGGTTATCCTGCGGCAATTTTTAGTAGAGTGGTGATGTCACAGGATCATTCAACACATAGGAGACATCATCGTGAAAGTGTTCAACCTCGTCATCATCTTTTCCGGTATCTTCGCCTTTGGCCTGATCACCATTGGTATGGTCGCCTCGATGGTCGCTTCGGGCTGAGCCTCATGCGCAGGGGGCGGGTACGTACCCGCCCCATCAGCACAACTCCTCATCTACCCAATCCGCAACGTTGGGCTTCGGCTGAAACGCGGAATGACAAATTTCACCCCGGCGGCTTCAGTCGCGCTCTTCAACCACGAAATCCGTCGTCTGCTGCGCTTCCGATAACTGCGCCCAGGCTTCATTCAGGTCATCCTTGGCGCTGTTGGCGCGGCTGACGAAGTATGCCGCTCGATCCGGGTTGGCGAGCAGCGCCCAATTATAGGCCAGCACATCCTGCATGGCGGTCAGGGCGCGGATGTACGAGGTGTTGAAGTCCTGGGCGCAGTCCGGCAGGCTGGCGGCCTGCGCTTCATGGTACTGTCGAATCGACCGCAGCATGGCGAAGTGCAGCGAGATCGTATCCGGGTCGGCGTCAAAGAGGCCGTCATCGCCCAGGAAGGCGAAGAGGCGCAGTACGTTCGTGTTGTTTTCCTGTGTGGCTTCGTCGTAATTCGCCGGGATGGCGCAGGCGCTTTCCTGTGCGCGACCTCCTACCAGCGGCAGCACTGCCGCTGCGATCAGCGCTGCCGTGAATACCAGTAGCACTCGCTTGAACATAGAAACTCCTCACTTCGTTGCAGGTGCTTCCAGTTCACCATGTGAGCATTACAGAAATCTTGAGCGCCCCCGACTCACGTATCTGTCGGCACCTCGTCCCACTCGGCGTCTTTATAGCCGATCAACCAGTTGAGCGCATAATGCCGCTCGTAGACCACGACTGGCTCTATATTGCGTGGTGGTTTCTTGCCGTAGAGTTCCGCATCGACGATGGCCCAGTGATAGCGATAGTAGAGGTCGGTTGTATCCAGCAGTTCGGTGGCATCGCGCAGGGTTGCATACTGCAAAAACTGCGCCATCGAACGCGAATCGATTTCTTCGTAAGCGCGGTCAACCAGGGCAAAGCTGTCCGGGAAGTTCAGACGATTCACGAAGCCCAGCGCCCAGAGTAGCAGCCAGCAGCTTTCCAACCGTTGGCTGAATTTGAGCGTGACGTATTCCGGCGGCTCTTCGTCCTCCGCAAATTCCCATTCGTCTTCCGTGATCGTTTGCTTCAGGCCGTATTGCTGCACCTTGCGCTTGAACCAGTTCAGCGACTGGCCTTCGGCACGGCGCGAGACCAGGCTGAGGGCAACGCAGCGGCGTGCAGCGTCTTCTGTACTGCGCAGGTTGGCGATGCTCTCATCCGGAATTACGGGCAGGTGCGGAATGTAGGGGATATTTTCCTGCTTGAGCTGCGCAATAGTGCGCTTCTTGCGCTCAAGGGCGGCTGCGGTCTCCAGGTCTACTTTGGGCTGCTTCCAATACTTCAGCTTGCTATCCATGGGGCCGACTTCGATGTTGCCGTTCTCGTTGTAGACCGCGCCATCGGCAACCATCAGCGCGTAATCGTAGGATTCCATGATGCCCTGGATGAGGTGCTGCGCCTTGCGTTCCTCGTCCCAGTCGGGGGTAATGGTGCAATCCAGGATCTTCACCATGCGTTCGGCACGGCGGCGAATTTTCTTCGCTTTTTTGTCGCGGCGTTCAGCCAGCCAGGATTCGACATCTTCCCACAGGTGATCGAGACGGCTCACCAGCGTATCCACCGGGGGCACACGGATGGCGACTTGCACATCATCCCAGGTCACATCGTAACCCACGATTTCATCTCCATCCTGTAACACGCGAACGTTCTCTTCACCAGTCAGTTCGTAGAGATCCTCCAACGAGATGATTTCGTCATCGGGCGCGAGGATCGCAATTTTGTCGGGCATAGTAGTCACTCTCTGTTTGTGCGCTAGGCGTTAAGCATAGCGAACCCCTGCACGCCTACGCTATGCCGAATCTGCTTCGGGCCACTGATGATGGTGCGAATACACGTAACGCTTCAGCAGACCTCAATGCAAACTTCACCGTATCTTGCTTGGAACTTCACTAGAACAGATGTACACTGATTGAGAACGTGTGTTCTGTTGGGCGCGGATTTGGAGCGGCAGTTCATGCTTCTATCGGCGAATCTGTTGTAGGCGCGGCTTCCTACGGGGCCACACAGGGAAACCGGATGAGGTTCTGCCCTGCAAAAATACACGGGTTCATGAAACCTACCAGCGACGACGTTCATCATTTCTTTTCTTTCGCATCTTTCACACAGAAGCAAAAAGGGAGGCAGCATGTTCAAAGTTACGAAGTACCCGCATGGGACGTTCTGCTGGGCGGATTGCATGTCAACTGATGCCGCCAGGGCCAAAGCGTTCTACGAAGCCGTCATGGGCTGGACGAGCGAGGATCGTCCGATTGGGCAGGGGATGGTCTACACGATGTTCCACCATGATGGCGAGGCCGTCGCCGGACTGAGCCAGATGTCGCCGGAGATGATCGCCCGGGGCGTGCCGTCGTTCTGGTCGAATTACATCAGCGTTGATGATGTGGACGCGCTGCCGGAGAAGGTCAGGGAGTTGGGCGGTACGGTGGTCGCGGAGCCGTTCGATGTCATGGGCGAAGGACGCATGATGAGCATCCAGGACAGCACCGGGGCCGCGGTCGCGTTCTGGCAAGCCGTCAACCATATCGGGACTTCGCTGGTGAATACGCCGGGTGCCATGACCTGGAATGAATTGGCCACTCGTGACGTGGAAAAGGCCAAGGAATTCTATGGTGGTCTTTTCGGCTGGACGTTTGGTGTTGACGAGGCCAGCGGCTACACCTACTTCCTCAACAAGGGGCGCATGAATGGCGGGCTGCTGCAAATGAACGAGGAATGGGGCGAGATGCCCCCGGCCTGGATGGTGTATTTCTCCGTTGCGGACCTCGACAAGACCGTAGAACTGGCGCAGGCCAATGGCGGCAATGTCGTTATGCCCAGGATGGAAGCGCCCGGAACTGGCTATTTCGCCCTGATCGCCGATCCAGCGGGGGCGGTCGCGACCTACATGCAGCTCAATGCACCAGACCCCTGGGAAGGATAGGGCGGAAGCCAAGAGCGGGAACGGGCAGGATACGCGCGAGCGAAACGAAATCCTGCCTTAATAGATGGAGAGGGTGCGCGAGGCATCCTCTCCACTGAGAATCTCCAATTACCATCCCCGTCCGGCGATTTTTTCGCCTTCGGGCATGGTGCTCACGTTGATGCCGATCAGCGGAGTGAACTGCCCCGCGTTTAGTGGACAGTAAGTTTGTCACGGGCATAGCGCCGCTCGTAAGCCTCCGCACTGAGGTAGTCCAGTGAGGAGTGGCGGCGGCGACGATTGTACCAGACCTCGATGTAATCAAAGACACAGGCTCGCGCTTCCTGGCGTGTGGCATAACGTCGGTCTACGCACTCCGTTTTCAGCGTGGCGAAGAAGCTCTCCATCACGGCGTTGTCGTAGCAATTGCCGGTGCGGCTCATGCTCACCTGGATGCCATGTGCAGCCAGCAGCTTCTGGTAATCGGCGCTGGTGAACTGGCTGCCGCGATCCGAGTGATGCAGCAACCCTGCGTCCGGACGTCGCCGCGCCAGCGCCATTTTCAGTGCATCCGCGACCAGATCGGTCTTCATGCGCGGCTGCATCGACCAGCCAACAATCCGCCGCGAGAACAGATCCACCACCGTTGCCAGATACAGCCAGCCCTGGTTGGTCGCGATATAGGTGATGTCGGCCACCCACTTGCGGTCGGGCTGATCGGCCTGGAAATCGCGATCCAGCAGGTTATCTGCCACCGGATGACGCGGATTGGCGCGGGTGGTGACCTTGTAAGGTCGCCGTGACTTCACCCGCAAGCCTGCCTGCCGCATCAAGCGGGCAATCCGGTGACGGCTGCACACGATCCCCTGCTCACGCAATTCGTGATAAATCCGTCGATAGCCATACGTCTCACGGCTGGCGCGATGGATGGCACGGATATGCACCAGCAACCGCTGGTTCTCCCGCGCTCGGCGGCTGGGTCGACGTTTGCGGAAGGCATAGTAGCCGCTCGGCGAGACGCCCAATACGGCGCACATCCGCACCACCGGAAACTGATGACAGTGCTGCGCAATGAACCGGAACTTCATGGCTTTTGATCCCGTGAGAACACCTGGATCGCTTTTTTTAGGATGTCGCGCTCCTGACGGGCGATTTCCAGTTCACGCTTCAGGCGACGAATTTCCGCCTGTACTTCGCTCTCCTCGCTGCCCTGGAGTTGGTTGCTGTCTTCGCGCACTCGATAGCGCTGCTGCCACTTGCGGATGAGACCGGGCGACAGACCCAGATCGCGTTCCAACTCGGCGATGGGCTTGTCGCTGGTCTCCGCCATGCGCAGCACTTCCTGCTTGAACTCGTTGCTGTACCGTCCGCGTTTCTTCATCTCTTGACTCCCTTTCATGAACACAGTGTACTTGGGATAAACTCTGTGTCCACTTTTTCGGGGTCAGTTCAAATGGAGCGTCTCTTTTTGTTGCAGATACCACTTTCGATGGGATTCTGTCTCAGGTGGCACAGGCGGCACAACCTGAGACAGGCACCGTTACACGTTTTCAAAAAATCACGTCCCCCCCACAAAAGTTGCTCGCAAGTCGGCAAAATCTGGTTGAGCCAGTTGAGACACCTGTGCCATTCCCGATGTTTGAGTAAGATAGAATGAAGATGAACTGATGAATCGGGAATACATGAAGAGAAAGGCACTCTAATGAGTGATAACAATCTGAAGGATGCACAGAAATCGTTTCAGACACTATCTAGGCTGTTACGTGATATTGTCAAGCTGAACAAAAAGCGCGACGAAAACCTTGTAGATCTAAAGTCAAAAACCTTCGAGGCAAGAACACTCCTACAAACCCTGATTGATGTCCAGGCGATTCAATCAACCCTAGACGAATTGGATGATTTTGCAGCAACGCTAGAAGATGAAGTTACGATTGATCCAGCACAGTACGGTGTTGAATTAGCTCAACAGCTTAGAGAGATTGGTATCAGCTTGAGTGGACAGTATCCAGACCTCAAAGCAGGTCTATTTCAGATTGAGGTTAACTTTGAACAACGTAGTACAACTGTATGGTATGGTCCAAAACAGGAAAGAATTGCTCGGTGTTCACTTCAACCTTCGGCGGTCAGTGATATTCTCAAGAAGACGCAGCAAAACATGGGTTCTCAATTAAGCCCAGAAGGATTTCGAGATAAACTTAAAGAAGCATATTTGTTAAGTGTGGCAGAAGGACAGCCTGCTCCGATAGTTCGTGTTATGTCATTTTTCGTCTGGGCTTATCAAGACAAGAAATATCACGTGGATCCAAGTACATCCCGTTATGGTGAATATACACGTGTGGATTTTAGCTATGACCTGTTGAGGTTGCGCGAACACCTGCTTGATCAAATCCGATTAACCGTCGCAACTCGTTCAGAAACGGCAGATCGTGGGCAGTATTTATGGATTCCGGACGATGCCAAGAGCGGAAAAGGTACTCGTTATTCCCATCTGCAATTTAGGAGCTAGTTGATCGATGAGTGAACTTAGTCAAAGACAAGCAAGAATGATTATTGAGTCCGTCGCTTCCAACGGTACACCACCTGAATACGGTATTGAATTCTTCACTGCAGGACTGGATCACTATCTAAGTGTAATGGAAGAAGATTACCTTGAAAGCTATATCGCCGATGGTGGCTCAGCATTCAAGTTGGTTGTTGGGGTCTATGGTGGAGGCAAGACACATTTTCTTTACAACGTGCGTAATCTCGCGTGGCGGCATAACTATGTTGTGTCGTATGTGAGCCTCAGCCAGACGGAAAGCCCATTTCACCAGTTGAATGCGGTATACGCTGCAATCGCACGCGGATTGACCCACCCCCTAAGTGCTGACGAACTCCTGAACGGATACAGTAAGGGTATACCGAGTTTCTTAAGACGTGAGTATCATCTGCGCTACGAAGACTATATCGGTCGTGGACTTCCAGATCACGATGTCAGTAACAAAGTTCTGCGCGATATTGATGCTCAAGACCTGGAAAGCATCAGCTTTGGTAAAGCCATTGTTGCTGCATTTCGAGCCTTATCACGCAATCAGGAAGAAGCTTTCCAGACGATTTGTCAGTGGCTCAGCGGGGAAGCCTACCAGTCATCTATTCACAAGCAGTATGGCATATTGGAAAAGATCGACAAAACGACTGCTTTTAAGATGATCCGCTCGCTTGCGGCTTGGATTCATCATCTTAAATATAATGGTCTGGTTATTTTGCTCGACGAGGCAGAACGTGTTCCCAGTCTTTCCACAAAACAACGTGACCAGCATTTGAGCAATCTCCGTGAAGTGATTGATGCATGTGGTCAAACTAACTTTCAGCGAGTGCTGATGCTTTATGCAGTGCCCGACGAAAATTTTCTTGATGGCGCGACACAGGCATATGAAGCCCTGAACCAACGTCTAGCGACTGTATTTGAGGTTATGAACCCCTACGGTGTGAAAATCAAGTTAGACGATATGGAATCCGATGAGGAACGGATTCGTTTTCTGGAAGAAGTTGGTAGCAGACTTGCCGATGTTTTCACCGTTGCAAACAGATGTCAATTTGACAAGGAACCACTCAGGGAAACAATACTTGCTGCTGCGGAGTTTGCGAACACACAACGTTTTGCTGACAGCGGCTATAAGCGTTTGTTTGTCCAGAAACTTATTAGAGGTTTGCAATACCTAAGACGTATGAAAGAAGCGCCAACTGTCGCAGACTTTCAAGGATGGTAAATGATTGAATGTCCAAAAAGAAAAAGAAGAAGAAACCTGTCAATGCAATTGATCAGGTTCTAAAGGCAACATATGCCAGTCAAGAAGCTGCCTCTGCAGCTATCTCTCGGATTGATCCTGACTGGAAAGAACATTATGAGATTTTGTATGAGCCTAATGTATTTCGAGTGGTATCGAAGCGTACTGAATTGCCTATGTGGGCTGTAGAACATCTCCAGCAAAAACAACGTCAAACTATTACTCAGTCACAGTGGATATGAAGGATAAAGCAAGGTAGAGTCTGGTGCG